>CAIUSO010000066.1 GCA_903901875.1 uncultured Geobacteraceae bacterium
ACATCGATGCCTGCATCCTGCTCGCCTCACTCTGCTTAATAATGGTAGGCGCGGGCGGTGTCGAACCGCCGACCTCTACCGTGTCAGGGTAGCGCTCTCCCGCTGAGCTACGCGCCTACATCAAAAAGCTGGAGAGTAATAACAAGTTATGGCTCGGATGTCAAGATGATTTTATATCAATTTTCTCACGAAATGGCTCAGACGCCAATCAGCTGTTTTTTTCCAGTCGGGCGACGTTTTCCACATGGACCGTCTGGGGGAACATATCCACCGGCTGTATCTCCCGGCACCCGTAGCCCAGACCGGCCAGTATATCCAGATCACGCGCCAGGCTCTGGGGAGAACAGGAGACGTAGAGAATGGCCCGGGGGGCCAGTGCGGCGACCCGTTCAAGCACGTTCCGCTCACATCCCTTGCGGGGGGGATTCAGTACGGCAACGTCCACCTGCTGCCGTTCTTCTGCCATCTCTTCAAGGAGATCGGCCACATCACCCGCTTCAAAGCGGCAATTCCTGATACCGTTTATCCGGGCATTCATGGCGGCGTCAGCCACGGCCTCTTCCACAACCTCAACACCAATCACCTCTGCCGCATTTCCGGCGAGAAACAGGGAGATGCCGCCGATACCACAGTAGAGGTCCAGCACCGTTTCCCTGCCGGTCAGGCCTGCCCACTCCCGCACCTTGGAATAGATCAGATTGGCACCGCTGTTATTGACCTGAAAAAATGACCGGGGGGAGAGCCGGAATGATATCTCACCGATTCGCTCCGTAAGATGGAGTTTTTTAGTCAGAAAATAATCTTTCTGCCCCATGATGACGTTCCCCTCGGTGGCATTGACGTTCTGAACGACAACATCGACCTCCGGCACCTGTTCCTGTACAAAACGGGCCAGATGATGAATCTCGTTAAAGGAGCGTTTGGAGGTAACAAACACCACCATGGCCTTTTTTTCATGGACGGAGACCCGCACCACCAGATACCGGAGCAGCCCCATCTTGCTCTGGGGATTATACACCTGGACCTTCCCCTTGCTGATCCCCTTCCGGGCAGCCGCCACCACCTTATCTATGAGCGGATGATGAATCGGGCACTGTTCAAGGTCATACACATCATGACTGGCGCGGCGGTAAATGCCGATGAACGGCTCGGAGAACTTGCCGGCCACCGTCAGCTTTGCCGTGGTGCGGTAATGGATCAGATTGTCGGGGGAAAGGAGCGGATGCACCACCACACCGGCCAAAAGCGGATACTTGGCCATCTCGGCCAGGATCATCCCCCGTTTCCAGTTTTTCTGTTCCGAATATTTCATCGGAATGAGCGGACAACCAAAGCAGTCGGCACTCTCTTTACAGGGGGGATTGGTACTCCGCAGCGGAGATGGCTGGAGCATTTTCTTGACGTGACAGAAGGCGGTCCCTCCGGCCACATGGTCAATGGCTGCCACGGCAACATCCCCCGGCAAGGCTCCGGCAATGCGCAGGGTCATCCCCTCTTCGGTACGGACCGTGCCGTACCCGTCCTCATCAAGGGATGTAACCCGCACTTCCTGCTCTCCCTTTCGGGCCAGCGGCACAAACGGTTTGGCCACAACGGCAGGCTTCACCGACCGGGGCGCAGAATCGGCCGACGGTTTTACCTGGGGACGGTCAGACGCTGGCCTGCCTTTCCCAGGTATTCTTCTATTTCCGCTCATGAAAGCCCCTTGTTACATGCCATAAGATACTCCTTGAACTGCACAAAGGCCCGGGCCCGATGGCTGACGCTGTTTTTTTCCTCCAGCGTCAGTTCGGCCATGGTCCGGTCAAAACCGTCCACCAGGAAAAGCGGATCGTAGCCGAATCCCCCCTCCCCTCTCCCTTCGGAAATGATGTGTCCGGTTACTCGGCCGGTAAAAAGCTGTTCATCTCCCTGGGGGGTAACAAAAGCCAGCACACTGACAAAAGCTGCCTGTCGGGACTGTTCCGGTATATCCCGGCATGCTGCCAGCAGATGGGCGTTATTGGCGGCGTCATCACCGTCGGCACCGGCGTAGCGGGCCGAATGGACACCCGGCCCCCCCCCCAAGGCCTCCACAACCAGCCCCGAATCGTCGGCCAGGGCTGGCACGCCGGAAAACAGACATGCTTCACGGGCTTTTTTCAGAGCATTTTCCTCGAAGGTGTTACCATCTTCAACGGTTTCCGGAAACCCGACCAGCTCTGCCGCACTGCTCAAACTCTCCACCAGACCGGATAAGAGTGCGGTAATCTCCTTGATTTTACCCTTGTTGCGGGTCGCCACCACCAACCGTTTCATCGCGCCAACGCCTCCTGCTGGGCGGCAAAAAGCTGCCGAATCCCTGCTGCCGCCAGGTCGCGCATGGTGTCCATCTGCTCACTGGTGAACGGCTCGGCTTCGGCGGTTCCCTGCACTTCGACAAAACGGCCACTGGAGGTCATGACAAAGTTCATGTCTACTTCGGCCGACGAATCCTCCAGGTAATTCAAATCCAGCAGTGCTTCCCCCCCCACGATACCCACACTGACGGCGGCAACGGCCTCCTTCAGCGGCAGTTCGGCCAGAAGTCCCCGTGTTTTAAGTGTTGTCAATGCGTCAACCAGCGCAATATAGGCACCGGTGATTGAGGCGGTGCGGGTACCGCCGTCAGCCTGAATGACGTCACAATCGATATGAATGGAGCGTTCTCCCAGCTTGGTCAGATCGGTAATAGCCCTGAGTGAGCGACCGATCAGCCGCTGAATCTCCAGGGTTCGGCCGGTCTGCTTCCCCTTGGCCGCTTCACGGGGGGAGCGGGTGTGGGTGGCCCGGGGCAGCATGGCATATTCGGCAGTCACCCATCCGGTCCCCTTACCCCGCATGAATGGAGGAACCGATTCCTCCACCGAAGCGGTGCAGATCACCATGGTGCCGCCACATTCAATCAAAACCGATCCCTCGGCATGTTTGGTAAAATTACGGGTTATGGTAACCGGTCGTAATGCGGTGGTACTTCGTCCATCATTTCTCATAGGGGGTAACTCCTTATTATTCCTTAAATTTTCCTTGGTCAATTTATTTTTTCGTTTTGATCACCCGGTACAACCTCTGCCAGAATCCGCTTTCCAATGGTCGGCTTTAGTGTACTCCGTTCAACCAGATCAACACGAAGCCCCAAGTGAGTAGCAAGCTCCCGCCCCAAAGTTACAAACCCAATCAGAGTAATGAGTGCATCTTATTCTGAATTGTATTCAGATGTTCGTTTTTCTGCTTGAGTGTCGCGGGCATGGATGTATCACCTCTTCGCGTACCATTTACACGTGCCCTGAAAATGGCAAACACCTCTTAAGCTGATGAATCGTTATTCTGATCTTCTTTTGTGCAGCGGTCTTGTTGTATAAACAACTCTTCCTGTTATGCATACATTATTTGAGAGTTATTTTCAATCGGTACGTACCCACAGGGCCGAAAGGAGGGGATTAACCGGCGGAGATCAGTATTGTCCGGTTAGAAAATTGCATGGCGAAAAACGCTGCCTTATCCCCTCATCCGGCCTTCGGCCACCTTCTCCCGGGGGGAGAAGGGTTGCGTTTTTTTTCCTTCTCCCTCTGGGAGAAGGTGCCCGTCAGGGCGGATGAGGGCGAACAGTTGCCTCATGCAAAAAACTAACCGATGAGATGGTCTCCCCCCGCTAGGAATATCGGCATCAACGTGCCATGATGGTGATTGCGAATCCCATCAACCAGAAGCGAGAGGAGACCACTATGAAGATTATCACTGTTGGCCTTGACCTGGCAAAAAATGTTTTTCACGTTGTGTGTTTTGATGAACACTCCAAGGAAGTAAAAAAACGCATGTTGCGACGTAATCAACTTCGAAATTTCTTCACTCAGCTGCCACCATGCAAGGTGGGCATGGAAGCCTGTGCCAGTTCCCATTATTGGGGAAGAGAACTGAAAGCGCTTGGCCATGAGATCAAGCTTATACCAGCACAACATGTCAAGCCTTACCTGCTTGGCAATAAAAATGATTTCAATGACGCCCGTGCAATCGCGGAAGCCCTGACTCGTCCTCATATACGTGGTGTTGCACTCAAAACTACGGAACAACAGGATATTCAAGCCACTCATCGAATGAGATCGCAGTGCCTCAGAGATCGAACGGCTCTCTGCAATTCAGTGCGAGGTCTGTTGGCGGAGTACGGTGTCGTGCTTGGCAAAGGTACATCAATCTTACGCAAAAGCATTCACGGCCTGCTGGAAGATGCAGAGAATGGCTTAAGTCAGATCTTTAGGCACCTGTTGGCTCGACGCTATGAACAGCTTGTGGAGCTGGATGGCCATATAGACTTTTTCACTCATGAGCTAGAGATTCAGAGTCGGCAAGATGATGCCTGCCAACGGTTGCAAGAGATCCCAGGATATGGCCCCATAATTGCCAGTGCTTTTTACAGTACTGTTGGCAATGGCGAAGGTTACTCCCGTGGGCGTGATGTGGCTGCGTCTATCGGATTAGTTCCAGGGCAGCACAGTACTGGCGGCAAGAACGTCCTTCTCGGTATCAGCAAACGGGGAGACGGTTACCTCCGTGGCCTACTAATCCATGGTGCAAGAGCAGTGGTCATTCACGCCAGTAAAAAAAAGGATCAATTGAGCCAATGGATCAATCGAATAGTGGCCGAACGCGGCAAGAATAAAGCAGCAGTGGCGGTGGCAAACAAGATGGCCCGTATTGGTTGGGCCGTTCTAAGACACAACTCGCACTACCAAGCGGCTCTGATTGTATCCAGTTTATAAAAGAGCAATCTCAAAAACGTATTTAGTTGAAAACGAGGTCAAAACCCGGGATTCTCCTGCCATAAATTGCGAAGGCTCTTTCACGAACGATGACAAAACAGGTCAGACCAGCGTATTGAAAACCTGAAATGTCCGGTGGTTGAAAAAACCGTCTAACCGATAAGGACAATACGCGCGTAACTCATCAAGGCCCGAGGGAATATCCCTCACAAAGAGGCCGAATATACGGAAGCAATCCTGTCCCTGTCATTAAGTGAAAAAACCTTGCAAATAGGGGGGAGACCATATACGGACAACGCTG
>CAIUSO010000067.1 GCA_903901875.1 uncultured Geobacteraceae bacterium
AATAGAACAGGAGAGGATATCGATACTGATCCTGGATAAGATGGCATGAATTGATATTACATGCAGAAAAAGGAAAAGACCAGTGATTTTTATTTCATCTGGAATAGCGTGTAGTTGAAAATGACTTTGACGTGACCCTGTACTTAGACTGATTAGATCTTGACAATTAAGCGAAAAATAATATAGGTTTAAAAGATATATTTAGCTTAAAATCAAACAGCAAA
This sequence comes from uncultured Geobacteraceae bacterium, assembly GCA_903901875.1. GTDB lineage: Bacteria > Desulfobacterota > Desulfuromonadia > Geobacterales > Pseudopelobacteraceae > JACRCG01. Next base: position 225 of record CAIUSO010000067.1, read on the forward strand.
CCCCCTGTGGGGTCCAATCTTCCGTTGTAAAGGAACGATCCATGAAGACTCCTTTGACGCCGCCACTTGTTGAACATCTCCGCTCTGCTACCTGGCACCGCCATGAGGTTTTTGAACGTCTTCCCTTCGTTCTTGCCATGATCAATGGCACCTTGACTCTGGAAAGTTACGTGTGTCAGCTTCGGGGGTTCGCGTCAGTTCTTGCAACCCTTGAATCTGTGCTTGCCGAATCCCGTTCGCCGCTACTCAAAGCATTCAGCCCTGTTCTTAAATCACGTTTTGATCTATTGTGCCAAGATATGTCATTTTTTGCCCCCCACATGGTACCGGATATCGTTCCAGCCATCAAAGTGGCACTGGAATTGTCCCGTAAGATCCGGAGGGAAGTGGTGGCCGCTCCCGATAAACTGCTCGGCTATCTGTATATTCTGGAGGGGACTACCCGTGGCAATCAGGTCCATCTGCCTGATATCGTCCGTTGTTTCAATCTTACTGACGGGGTGGGAGCCGCTTTTTATCGGGGGTATGACGGGGCAACAGCATCCCACGGGGAAGAGTTCTCTGCTGTTATGAACAGTGCTGAACCGGGTGCTTTTTCAGTTGTCGAACAGGGTGCCATTGAAATGTATGACGCACTGGAACGGTTTTATGGAGCCCTCTTGCCATTCGGTCAGGGCGATCTGGGATATACCGCCTCATCACTTAATCCCGAGGCTGGAGAGCATCCGGTTTCACAAAACAGAGATATTCTGGCTGCAGCTCTGCGGGCAGGGGAACAGTGCCGGGAAGAATTTTCCTATTATGAAAAAAGATATGGTGAGCGGGGACGCCGTTTCACCGCCAGTGATGTTGCCTGGCTTGCTGCATTGGTTGATTACTCTGCTGAGATAATTTCATCACAGGTACAGTGGCTTGGCAGGATGCTTTCAAGTCGTGGCATGCCCTTTCTGTTGCTTGAACGCCAGGTTCAGCTCCTGATTGAAAACATATCGAGATTGAAACCTCCTGTTCAAACGGTCGCTTTACAGCATGTTGTCGAAAATATGCGTATTGAACGTTGCCGTACCATCTCCCAGGATCGTTTTGACGAAGTGTGTCGTGAGTTGGATGTCTCCATCTCCTATTCGACAATTATCGAATTTTCCGATCTCCCCGCTCTGTTGGTTGCCAGCCAGATTGATCTTTTGTCCGGAATGCCGGAGTGCCGGGCTTTACTTATGGATTGGCTTGCCGAAACAGCCGTTTTAAGCCCGAAAGAGCTCTGCCGGGTGCTCGCCATTCTGGACAGTTTATTTTACAAATCTTCTCATATGCATACGGGAGGTTAACATGACGACGCTTGCTTGTTACCATGAAGAAATATCTCTTCTTGATGTTGCAAAAAACTATCTTGCCCACCTTCTTGAGGGTAAACGCATCAATGCATATCAGGTGATTCGGGAAGCACTGCGGAACGGTTTATCGATCCGTGATCTCTATATCACCATATTTCAGCCGGTCCAGTACGAAGTGGGCAGACTGTGGCTTCTCAACAAGGTCAGTGTGGCAGAAGAACATTTCTGTACCGCCGCCACCCAGTCATTGATGCTTGAGTTATATCCGGAAATAATCTCGTCCCATCGTACCGGGACAAAACTGGTGTCGGCCTGTGTGGGGCCTGAACTTCATGAGATCGGAGTGCGCATGGTTACCGATTTCTTTGAGATGGATGGCTGGGATACCTGGTATCTGGGAGCGGCAATCTCCAATGATCAACTCATCAGTGCCATTCATGAGAGAAATCCGGATATCGTTGCCCTTTCGGCCACCATGTCATACCATGTTCCAAAGGTTACGGAATTGGTCGCTGCCATTAAGGAAGCATTTCCTGTCAAAGCACCCCACATAATGGTTGGTGGGGTGCCGTTCAATGCTGTTCCCGATTTGTGGCGCACTGTTGGTGCCGATCTGTGGGCTGTCAATGCGGACCGGGCCGTTCAGGTGGCCCGCGAAGCTCTCAATTTATAAAAATAAGGATAGAGTGAATCTACCATATGTATAATGAATTGAATGGAAAAGGGTTTGTAGTTTTCTGTAGCGTATCGGGCGTCATCAAATCCGTTTCCCAAAACGAGTATGCACCCGCATTGCCATTGAGTGCCGGTTCCGCTTTGGATCTGTTTTTTGATGTGGAGAGCAGGGTAAAGGTCCAACTCTTTCTCAATGAAGTTTGCGCAAAGGGTTCGGCTTTTGATTGGGAGCTGGTTGCCTGCCTTGAGGAATCGTCGGTGACCACGCTCCATTGCGCCGGTTTTCAGATGGAAGACGGTCTGGTAGTCATTGGTGCCAGTTCTCGGGATTGTGCCAACCATGTCATGGAAGAGATGTTGCGTCTCAATAATGAACAGAGCAACCGGATGCGTATCCTGATGAAGGACGCGCAGGAGGCTTCCCGGAATGTGGAGCGCGATAATTCGATTTATAATGAAATGACTCAGTTGAGTAACCAGTTGTCCACCATGCAGCGGGAACAGCTGAAGAAAAACCGGGAATTGGAATTACTGAATCACAAGCTTCAGGAGAGTCATAATCTGTTGCGGGCCCTCTCCAAACAGGTGCCCGGTATGATTTATCAGTACCGTCTCTACCCCGACGGGCACTCCTGCTTTCCCTATACCAGTGACGCGATCAGTGAACTGTTCGAGGTGACTCCTGATGATGTTTTACACGATGCCACGCCTTTCCTTTCCTCTTTACATCCCGATGATGCCGAAGGGGTGATGCTCTCCATAGCCGGATCGGCCCGGACCCTGGAGCCGTGGGAATACGAGTATCGGGTAAAACTGCCCCATCAAGGGACACGGTGGCGGTACAGCTTTGCCCGTCCGGAACGCATGACCGATGGCAGTGTTCTCTGGCATGGTTTCGTCAACGACGTTACCGACCAGAAAAATCTTGAATATCAGTTAAGTGATTCCATTGAGAAGGCCAGCAGGGCGGAAGCCCGTCTGGAAATTATTCTCAAGAGTACGGATCAGGGTATTTACGGAATTGATGAGGCGGGATGCTTTACATACGTTAATAAGGCCGGTATGAATATGCTCGGCTATCGAAACGAAGATATTGTCGGCAAAAACTCCCACAGTCTCATTCACCATAGTCGGCTTGACGGCACTCCTTACCTGGGGGAAGATTGCCCCTTAGACCGGGCCAACCGTACCGGCAGTCGGTGCAGTATTGATAGTGAAGTGTTCTGGCGCAGCGATGGCAGCTTTTTTTTCGTGGAATATTCCACCTTTCCCATTATCGAACAGGGGAAGATTATCGGCTCAGTGGTGACTTTTTCCGACATATCCCGCCGGCGTCAGGCGGAGGAAGAGCTGAATATTGCCCATCGGGATACCCAGGCATCCCATGATACGTTGGAAGCTATTGTTGAAAGTATGTCTGACTGGCTCTGGAAAGTGGATGCACAGGGACGGTATACCTACTGTTCTCCCCAGATAGAAAAACATCTCGGTTATACACCGTCCGAAGTTATTGGTACTTCCCCCTTCGATTATCTGGTTGCTGATCAAGCCGATATGGTCATTAAACAGTTTACTGAGATAATGGGGAAAAAATCGCGCATTATCAATCTGGAGAGCTGGAACACCAGCAAGGGGGGGCAGTCGGTGCTCCTCTCCACCAACGGGGTGCCGATCTTTGATGAAGGGGGGAATCTGACCGGTTATCGGGGGGTCAGTACCAATATTACCAAGCTCAAAGAGTATGAATATGAGCTGCTCAAGCTGTCACGAGCGGTAGAGCAGAGTCCGGTCTCAATTTTCATCACCAATCTTCAGGGGGAAATTGAGTTTATTAATCCGAGGTTCACCGAGCAAACCGGCTATTCTGCTGATGAGGTAATCGGGAAAACTCCCAATTTTCTGCAGTCCGAAGATACAGACCCGGAAACTTACCGCAATTTGTGGGCCATGGTCACCTCCGGTAAAACCTGGCATGGAGAACTGGTCAGCAGACGCAAGGATGGGAGCCTGTTCTGGGAACTTTCTTCCACCTCTCCCCTGAGGAATGACAAGGGGGAGGTTATCCACTATTTGACCTCCTGTGAGGATATTACTGACAAGAAACAGCTCATTGACGAACTGAATGATGCAAAGGAACGTGCCGAATCGGCCACCAGGGCCAAGAGTACCTTCCTCTCATCCATGAGTCATGAAATACGTACACCGATGAACGGCGTCATCGGCATGACCAGCCTGTTGTCGGAAACGGAGTTGACTCCCGAACAACAGGATTTTACCGAGGCGATTCGCAAGAGTGGGGAGAACCTGCTGGAATTAATCAATGACATTCTTGATTTTTCCAAAATAGAAGCGGGAAAACTTGATCTTGAAATACTGGACTTTGATCTGTGTACCATGATGGAGGATACTGCCGAACTGCTCTCAATGCGTTCGGCGGAAAAGGGGCTTGAACTGGTCTGCTCCATAGATCCGGCAATTCCGGCAGGATTGCGCGGGGATGCGGGAAGAGTCAGACAGATTATTACCAACCTTGCCGGTAATGCCATCAAGTTTACTCCCAGTGGTGAAATTGTCCTCAAAGCGACATGTACAGACGAACAGCCTGATTCTGTTATGGTCCTGTTTGAAGTAAGTGATTCGGGTATCGGTATTCCGGCGGACCGTCTGGAGGCGGTTTTTGCCCCCTTTACCCAGGCGGAGGGTTCCACCACCCGAAAATTTGGTGGGACCGGTCTGGGCCTCGCCATTTGTAAGCAACTGGCAGAAATAATGGGGGGAACTATCGGAGTTACCAGTGAATACGGCGTTGGCTCTACCTTCCATTTTACGGTACGCTTTGCCAAGGGTACCCGTACGACCTGTCCGCTGGAAAGTCGCACTGAGCTGACCGGTTGCCGGATTCTGGTCGTTGATGACAACAATACCTGTCGCTCCCAGTTGGTTGCACGCCTTGAAAAGTGGGGATGCCACACTGCAGCTGCTGCCGATGGTGAACAGGGGTTGGCGCTGGTGCGGGAGGGAGTTACCTCGGGTCTTCCCTTTCAGGTGGCCCTGGTTGATCAGAAGATGCCCGGTCCGGACGGTTTTGAGGTGGGGCGTCGTCTCAAAAACGACCCTGCTCTGGCTTCAACTCGTATGGTGCTCATTACTGATTTTGGCCAAAGCAGAAATAAGATTTTGCTGGATGAAATTGCCTGTGCCGGGTATCTTACCAAGCCGGTGCGTCGCTCCAAATTGTACGATGTGCTTGCCATTGCCCTGGGAAAAGGTGCCTTAGGGGCGGAGACGGTACCTTTAACTTCCTCTCGGACCATTTCCGGGAATCCCTCAATACGGATTCTTCTTGCCGAAGATAATGTCATTAACCAGAAAGTAGCCCAGAAGACTCTGCACAATCTGGGGTATACCGTTGATGTGGTTGCTGATGGCCGGGAAGCGGTACGTGCTTTGGAAACAGAGCGGTATGATCTGGTGCTGATGGACTGTCAGATGCCGGAAATGGATGGTTTTGAGGCAACAGCTGCCATTCGTGACCCGGATTCAAAGGTGTTAAATCGTCGTATTCCGATTATCGCCATGACCGCCAATGCCATGGCGGAAGACCGGGACAACTGCCTGAATGCCGGAATGGATGACTATATGTCAAAACCGGTCAAGAAGGATGTCATCGCGGGGATACTCTCCAAGTGGCTGGAGTTTTCCCCATGAAGCACTCCATAATGGGACGGGAGTTTGACCTGTGAAACGTGTGTTGCGTGATAGAGATTATCTGCGAACCCTTGTTGTCCTCTATGTTGAAGATAATGAAGAGCTGTTTAACACAGCCGTTCACTTCCTCTCTGAACTTTGCAGCACCCTGCTGACGGCCCGTGATGGTTCGGAAGGTCTGGTAGCCTATCACGCCCGGCGACCTGATATCATAATTACTGATATTCTCATGCCGGTTATGGATGGTTTGGTAATGGCCGAAGAGATCAGGAAGCTGGATAAAACCGTACCGATCATCGCCCTGACCGCCCTCGAAAATTCCAGCTATCTTATGCGTGCCATCAATATTGGCATCAACAAATATGTTACCAAGCCGGTTAATTTCCCCCACCTGACAGATATACTCGTTGAGTATGCCCACCGGTTTCGGGTGGAGAGCCAATTTCAGGAGAGTGAACAGCGCTTCCAGCAACTGTTTGATAATTCTGCCGATGGCAACCTGCTGATTTGTGACGGTGTCTTTATCGACTGTAACCGCACCGCCGAGCGGATGTTTCAGGTTGGTCGTTACCAGATTTGCGGGCAACGGTCCGATGTGTTTTTACCGGAATTCCAGCCTGATGGTAAATCATCCCGGGAAACCATGGCTGAATACTGCGCCGAGGCGGTTCTTCTGGGGAGCACTTCCTTTGAATGGGTTCACGAAAGAGCAGACGGCAGCCGCTTCTGGACGGATATTTCATTAAGTGCCATTACCATGCAGGGAAAGCAGATCCTCTTCAGCAGTTTGCGCGATATTACAGAGCGGCGCAGGGGTGAGGAGGAGCTGAAACGGGCCCACGAAGAGATCCGTAAGACCAACAATATCCTTGATGGAATACTTGAAAATATGTCTGATTGGGCCTGGGAGGTAGATGCCCAGGGGCGCTACACCTTCTGTTCCGACCATGTGACGACTCACCTCGGATATACTCCCGAGGAGTTGCTGGGGAAAACCCCCTTTGATATAATGGTACCGGAAGAGGCCAAACGGGTATCTCTGCTGTTTGACGAAATTTGTCGGACTAAATCAGTATGTAATAATCTTGAAAACTGGAACATCAGTAAAGATGGCCGCCCGGTTTTGCTCTCCACCAACGGGGTGCCGATTTTGGATAACAGAGGTGATCTGATCGGCTACCGTGGAGTTGACAGGGATATCACGACACTTCATCAGTACGAAATAAAGTTGCGTAAACTCTCACGTGCAATTGATCAATGTACGGTAACGGTTGTCATTACCGATTGTAACGGAATTATTGAATTTGTTAATCCCCATTTTACCGCATCAAGTGGCTATAGTGCCGAGGATGCCATAGGCAATTCTCCCCGTTTACTGAAGTCCGGTCTGACTCCTCCCGAAACATACGAGGAACTCTGGTCCACTGTCAAGGCCGGACAAACCTGGGAAGGGGAGTTTGTCAACAAGCATAAAAACGGTACACTGTTTTATGAGCAGGCCATCATATCGCCCATTCGTGATGACCGGGGTGTTATTACCCATTTTGTTGCCATCAAGGAGGATGTCACCGAGCGCCACCGCATGGCTTCAGAACTACTTCGGGCCAAGGAACAGGCCGAAGAGGGGAGTCGGGTCAAAAGTGAGTTCCTTGCCACCATCAGCCATGAAATGCGCACGCCGATGAATGGTGTCATTGGCATGATCCAGATTCTTCTTGAAACCGAGTTGACGGAAGAGCAGCGGGAGTATGTGGAAATATCCCGCAAATGCAGTGATCATATGATGAATATCATTGAAGATATTTTTGATTACTCCGATATTGAAAAATTCAAACTTAATCAAAAAGTGGTAGATTTTAACCTGCGTACCCTGATCTCCGATACCATTCAGATGCAGTCTGTTACCGCCCAGGATAAAGGGCTTGGCCTGAAATATGACATTGGTGCCGATGTACCGCTTCGTCTCATTGGTGATCCCAAGTTGTTATGCCAGATTTTATCCAACCTGCTGAGTAATGCTATCAAATTTACCAAAATTGGTCACATTGAAGTTAATGTACGGGTTCAGATTGATCAAATGGGGCTGGTCGTTCTTCACTTTGAGGTGAAAGATACCGGAATTGGCATTGCAGATTCCGTTATCAAGAGAGTTTTTGAGCCATTTACCCAGGGTGATGGGTCAATGACCCGAAAGTATGAAGGTGTAGGGATGGGGCTTGCCATCTGTCGACATATTGCCTATCTCATGGGGGGTGATATCGGGGTGAACAGCGTGGAGGGGGGTGGCTCCACATTCTGGTTTACCGCCATGTTTGAACGTCAGTCTGATAATATCGGATCAGATGTCCCGGAAAAAATAGCTGCCATCGTTGAAGCTGTTTCTGTTTCTCACCAGGCAATACCGCTTGAAAAGGTTGGTAAGGCCCCTGTCCCGGTAACATCGGCTGCCCGTATTCTCCTCGTTGAAGATAATGTCATTAATCAAAAAATTGCTTTGAATCTCCTGAATAAGATCGGCTATAGTGCCGATGTTGTGGAAAATGGTCTCGCCGCTGTCAGAGTCCTTGAGACTATTAATTACGATCTTGTGCTGATGGACTGCCTGATGCCGGTGATGGATGGGCTTGAGGCAACCGGAGTCATTCGTGACCCCAATTCACCGGTCTGTAATCATCGGGTGCCTATTATTGCGGTTACGGCCAATGTACTTGACAATGATCGTGAATGCTGTCTGAATGCTGGCATGGATGACTATCTCTCTAAGCCGCTCAAGAAAGATGTCTTGAGCGAGACTCTGGACAGGTGGCTTAAACGATAAAATTTTCTGTGGCTATGTACCGGGATGTATGGTGAAGTTCCCAAGAACGTAAGATTATTTTGTGGAGTAGGGTGAAATGAATATTTTGGCCATTGATGATTCCAAGATGATTTGCAGTATGTTGAAAAACGTGCTGTCCGGTGCCGGTCACGATGTTACGACGGCGGGAGACGGCAAACAGGGAATGGAGCTGGCTCTTTCTACAAAATATAATTTGATTATTACCGATGTCAATATGCCGGAAATAAACGGGCTCGATCTGGCTCTGTTGTTACGTAATAGCGAGGGGTATCAGAATACGCCGATTATCTTTCTGACCACCGAGACAAAAGAGGAATTAAAATCCCGAGGGACGGAAATGGCCTGGACATACTGGATAACCAAGCCGTTCAGTCCGGTTAACCTTCTGGCACTGTTTGACTCGATTATGAAAGAAAAAGACGTGTGATTTTCGGTTGCATCCAGTGTTGGCCTGTTTGGTTTTAGTGGGTGGCACCGTTCCCCCCTCATCCGCCCTGAAGGGCACCTTTCCCTTTGCTATCAGCCCGACTTCCCTCATTACTGAGCCACCCCAAAGATACCCTTTTGTGAATAGAAACTGGAGCGCATCCTATCTCTCTCTCTGGTATATAGAGGCAATCAACCGCGCATATCAGGAGTAATGTATGAAAATTGGCTTAACGTATACCTCTGCATTAAGATTGCTCACCTTAGTCTGCTTCACCGTTCTCGCAACGCAAATCACCGGGTGTACTAAAATGACACTGGGAGTGTTCAAAATACTTAGTGCCAAAACTGTTCATGAGGAAACCAGAAAACAGCAAGGTATCAATACGGAACCGCCAAACATTTCATCAATCACCGCATATCCAACCGATGACCCCGAACTGAAAATTTTCTTGTCGTATATTGGAGCATTGGAAAATGGTCAGGAGAGCATAAGAGGAGAAGAGATAAAGGAGGATCCAACGCAATTAAAGAAGAGTGAAGCGGACATTCGAAAGTTGTATGATAATAAGTTATCCGGCATAAGTGCCTATCAAAAAGCCGCAATAATCGATCAAACCGTTGAAGATCGGAAAAAAGCATCAAATGTGCGGCTATATTTCCTGAGAGAATTACCCGCTGGTGCAGATCAAAAGAGCTCGTCTATGCATACGCAAATAGTTCCAAAACCGATGAGTGAAGCGTATGACACTAAAAGCAATTTTATATCGGTGTCTTATAAGTCTCGCTCAATGCAAGAAATGACCGACAAAATAACCGAACTTTCGAATAAACTAAGGGCGGTTATCGCAACCCAACAGGGCTGGAAAATTAGTGATTTGGCTACCCAGAAAAAATTATTTGCCGATTACCTCGAAAATATGAATAGAAGTGAGCTACAGCACCTATATAGTCCGGAATACAGGGACAAACAGAGGAAGATTATGGAGGAAAATATCAAACATTACGAAGGTGGTCGTTTGAGCTTCAATTATATGTGGGAGAGTCCCTATGTAACGCATGGCTTAACATTCGATATTTCCGAAACCAACTTTATGTCAATCTCTATAAGCCCGTTAAAAGAGAAGGTAAATGGCACCTGGATATTGAATATTTCACTCAGTAATAGCATTACACAACTGAGGAAAAAATAATGAATCGGCATACTATTCCATTTAAATTTGTGACGCGGATTGTTTTTGTACTCACTCTCTGCTTTTTTGCTGCCGGTTGCTTTCCCCGACTCACTGAGTCCGATATGAAAGAAGGTAGTCCAACTATTCAAAAAATACTGATTTCTACTGAAGATATCAGAAAACTGGTAGACGGCAAAAAAAACGACCGGAAAGACAAAACTGCAAAATTGCTTTTTGAGAGTGGCCTGTCTACCTGGAGAGCATCTCACTATTATGCTAAATTTGGACCATACTTTGATCAGGCACCATCAAAGCTTTTCGACGCGTACATAGGGTATCTGACTGAAGCAAAAAAAATATCACCGGCAATCGATACGCTACGCATTGCAATAGAGGAGGCGGACAAATCATATAGTTATAAGACGGCACTGAGATACCGCCTTGATCTTGCCGAAGCACTGGCACATATCGGGCAAATCGAGGCAGCTCAAAATTCACTTGCAGAGGCACAGGGTCGTGTAGACCGGGTGTTTGGCGTATTTTCGGCAGACAACAAAAATATCGACCCATTTCAGTTGGCAGACAATGCCGCTCTGCTTTTGGTTAAAATCAGGCTTGGTATTTCCGTTGATCCTGCGAAGTTAGCTTCTTTTGCTGACATATACGCCAAAACCTTAAAAACGGATAATGTCCTTAAATTTATCGGCATTGAAACACCGTTCGAAAGTCTCGACAGATTGTCGAGTACAATGAATGAGAGGGAGTACTATCGTCGTGACCAGGAATATTGGCGCTGGTTTGCAGTTGGAGCACTGCGTGCGGGTGACAAAAATCTCGCAAAAAAGTCCCTGCATCTTATGTTGGAAGCTTCTGAAAAAGCCGAACCAAACAAATATGCGATTCAATTGGATGATATGGCAGCGAAATCGGCGCGAATTAACTCCTATATTTTAGGTTCGTACTTCAATAGTGGTAAACATTCTAAACAATTCGATGTTTTTTTCGGATTGGAGACAAAATTTGATTCCGCCCTGGCCGCCGCAGAAATCTATCTGATGTTGGACGAGCCGGTTTCAGCACATGAAATGATTGCAAGAGCCAAGGAAGCTCTGCCCGTACTAACCACGTATTCAGATGAACTTAAAGCACAGGGGCATCTTGGATTGCGTTCAGAACAACGCTCAGCAGATTTACTACGGATAACGGGAAAACTGCTCTTAAAGAATCGCCGTTGGCGGGAAGCACTACTGCAGCTCGACCAATACATCGCATGGTCGGAAGCGCACCGCAACAATTTGACTTTGGAGGAGCGTCTGCCCTACTTCAGAAGTCAGGTACAGGGAGCCTATTTTGACGCCCTGCTTGCAAAGGCATCTCTTTATACCGATGACCCCACAGAAGCAAACTTCATCGGTGCCCTCGAAGCCTTGGGCAACCTTAAGGCTCGACATCTCAGAGACTCCTTGGATGCAGGGGGCAAAATTAAAAACGTTAAGGAGCATTCAATAAAGAACAGTCTTGCTCACATAGTAAAAGATAATCAGGGCTTTTTATCAATCACCGATATGGGTGAAAAATTGCTGATCTTCTTTGCCGATCGCGATGGCAAAAAAATTCGTATCACCGACAAGCCGAAGGATTTTGACAAGACCATCCGGTCATTCAGAAACAACCTTGCAGAACAACAAAATTTTGATGCGCCAACGGCACGGCTAATCACCACACTGACACTTGGTGACCTTGAACCCAGAATATTCAGCAAACAAAGGCTTGTTGTCGAAATGGATGGCTCACTGAGCTTTCTCCCCATCGAATTGTGGCTGAATACGAAAATGGTTTATTTAGGGCGGGCTACGGCAGTAACGTACATCCCGTCACTTGCCATTGCTGATATAGGCCGGACATCAACTCCCGTAAAAGGAATCCTTGCTCTCGGTGATGCACGTTTTGATCAAAATTTGCAAATAAGTGCGATTGGCGGCACAAACGAATATGCTACACGCGGCAAAAGAGATTCAGTTGGCTTCCTGCCTCTTCCGGAAACAAGAGATGAAGTTATTTCGATCATTCAAAGTGTGCGAGAAGGAGGAAAGGCAATACTCGGTCAAGAGGCCACTAAAAAGATCTTTTTCCAAGAGGCTCACGTACCGTATCGATATATGCACTTTGCCACTCACGGCGTTGTCGGCGGTGAAATTCCTCGTCTTAACGAACCGGCTCTCGTCCTCACGCCCGATGGCTGTCATTTTTCATAACCATTCACCCACCTGAGCCCCTGATTTTTCAGGAGCATTCACCCACCCCATTTTCAAGAGCATTCACCCACCTCGGGTAATCTTTGGCACGGCGCGGACTACAACCTGTATCATGCCTCCTTTCA
>CAIUSO010000068.1 GCA_903901875.1 uncultured Geobacteraceae bacterium
CAAGCACTGCGGGTTCGAAGATAACACTCGGCACCACAAAAACGCGCGTAACCATCTAATTTTACAGAATCGAAAGTGTACTAAAAGTGTACTAGTGTCATTTTTACCTCAAAAATTAAAAAGCTAAGTGACTGAAATCACTTAGCTTTTTTTGTTGATTTATGGTGCCGAAGGCGAGACTCGAACTCGCATGGGCGGTTGCCCGCCACCCCCTCAAGATGGTGTGTCTACCAGTTCCACCACTTCGGCATTTGATCTTTGTTTTGTATCATATCATTTCAATAAAATCAATTTATTTTTGCGGTGCCGGTGCAACGGGTGGAGCAGGTGCCGGCACAACAGGTACCGTACCATCTTTTTGCTTAACCGGCTGTGCCGGAGCGACCGCAGGAGTAGGTACCTGAGCAGCAGGTGCAGCTTTACCTTTGCCTGACATCATGGACGACGATGATGGCTGGCCGGACACATAAGCCAAGGTCAACGACGTCAGCATGAAAATAATCGCCGCGCTGGTCGTCAGTTTACTGAGAAACGAGGTGCCTCCACCGGCCCCAAAAACAGACTGGCTCCCACTGCTACCAAAGGAAGCTCCCATTTCAGCACCTTTTCCCGACTGCAATAACACGACACCGATCAAAAAGAGACTAACAATTACGTGTACTATGGTAAGAAAAATAGTCATGCCTGGACCCCTCGACAATATTTAAGAGGTCATTAGTAACATACTTATAAACAATCTGTAAAGTTCAAAATCAGAGAAGAACCTCTACGCGTTAAATGTTGCAATAGCGGCAAAAGATTCCGCCTTCAGACTGGCTCCCCCTACCAGGGCACCATCGATATCCAGCTGGGCCATGAGACCCTTGACGTTATCCGGCTTGACACTGCCGCCATAGAGAATACGCAGGCCATCGGCCACCGCCTGACCAAACTGCCGGGCCACAAGCCCTCTGATAAAAAAGTGCACATCCTGTGCCTGGGCATCGGAGGCCGTTTTGCCGGTTCCGATGGCCCACACCGGTTCATAGGCAACAACTATCCGGTCAAAGTCACTCTCCGTAAACCCTGCCAGACCACCGAGCAGTTGACTCTCAATGACGTCAAAAGTCCGGTCCCCCTCACGCTCTGCCAATGTTTCACCAACGCACACAATGGCCACCAGACCGGCGGCAAGGGCCGCCCCCGTTTTTTTGTTAACGGTAGCATCGGTTTCACCAAAATACTGACGACGCTCGGAATGGCCGATGATGACATGGCTGCAGCCGGCATCTTTTAAAAGCCGGGGAGCAACCTCTCCGGTAAAAGCCCCCTCCTCTTCCCAGTAACAATCCTGCGCTGCCAGTTTGATCCCTGTGGTAGCAATGGCATCAGCAACGCGGCTTAACGAGGTGAATACCGGTGCAACAACGATTTCAACCCCAGTGGCATTGACCACCAGCGGTGCCAACTCTGTCACCAGCGCAACTGACTCTGAAATGGTTTTAAAGAGCTTCCAGTTTCCAGCAATAAGCGGTTTTCGCATCAGATTCTCCTTTTATTTACGCAGTTATTTCCAGGGCCTTGACACCAGGCAGTACTTTTCCCTCAAGCAGTTCAAGGAAAGCTCCACCACCGGTGGAGATGTAACTGACCCGGTTTTCCACTCCAGCCTTCCGAACCGCTGAATCCGTATCGCCCCCCCCGATGATGGTCGTCCCGGAACAGTTGGCAACAGCCTCGGCTACGGCATAGGTTCCCCGGCAAAAAGCATCCATCTCAAAAACCCCCATGGGCCCGTTCCAGATGACCGTTTCGGCATCCCGGAGCGATTCGGCAAACAGCGTGGCTGATGCCGGGCCCACATCAAGGCCCATCCACCCCGATGGTATTTCCTGGGCCGTCGTAATGAGAGTGTTGGCATCAGCAGCAAAGGTATCGGCGGCGACGCAATCCACCGGAAGGTAGAACTTGACCCCCTTGGCACGGGCGGTATCCATGATTTTCTGTGCCGTGTCGATCAACTCATCCTCAACCAGAGACTTGCCGACATCGTACCCCATGGCTTTCAGAAAGGTGAAGGCCATACCGCCGCCAATTACTACCTTGTCAACCTTGTTGATGAGGGTTTCCAGCACTTCCAGCTTGCCGGACACCTTGGCCCCCCCGAGAATGGCAACCAGGGGACGTACCGGATTGTGCATCGCCTTGTCGAAGAAAGTCATTTCATTACGCATGAGAAAACCGGCAGCAATGACCGGAATATGGCGGGTAATAGCCTCAACCGACGCATGGGCACGATGGGACACTGCAAAGGCATCATTGACGAATATTTCGCAGCCGTTGGCAAGCTTGGCCGCAAAATCGCCATCGTTTTTTTCTTCGCCCGGATAAAAACGGACGTTCTCCAGCATGAGTGCCTCGCCCGGCTTCAGGGCATTTATCAACTGATCAACTTCAGGGCCGAAACAGTCCGGTGCCTGAACAACCGGCTTTCCGATGAGTTCGGACAGGCGGGCTGCGGCAGGAGCCATGCTGTATTTAGCCTTCTTTTCCCCTTTGGGACGACCCAGATGGGAAGCGAGCACCACAATGGCTCCCTGTTCAAGAGCGTATGTGATGGTTGGCACCGCCCCGGAGATACGGGTGTCTTCGGTGATGGCACCGTTCTCGTCCTGGGGCACGTTAAAATCGACCCGGATAAATACTTTTTTTCCTTTAAGATCTTTGATTTCATCAATATAGCGAATGGACATACTCCACCTCCCGTAAAAATAAATATACTCGGCAAAAAAAAGGTGGGGGGATAAATCCCCCCACCTTTTTTATCAGTTTACTGTCATTTTTTTGCTGCTATCAGATGGAAGAGATCGACCACCCGGTTCGAGAAGCCACATTCGTTGTCGTACCAGGAAAGAACCTTGACCATGTTGTCCCCGATCACCTTGGTGCAGGAAGCGTCAACAATCGAAGAGAGTGGATTGCCGTTAAAGTCGATTGACACCAGTGGAGCTTCCTCAAAGCCAAGTATTCCCTTGAGAGGGCCCTCGGATGCAGCTTTCAGGGCTGCATTCACGGCTGCCACATCAGCACTGTTTTTCAGGGTAACTACCAGGTCAACCACCGACACATTGGGAGTTGGTACCCGGATGGCCATGCCGTCAAGCTTGCCTTTCAGTTCGGGAAGAACCAGAGAAACCGCCTTTGCTGCTCCGGTGGTGGTCGGAATCATCGACATGGCGGCGGCACGGGCACGACGCAGATCCTTATGGGGAAGATCAAGGATATTCTGGTCGTTGGTGTAGGAATGGACCGTTGTCACCAACCCCTTCTCAATACCGAAGGCTTCGTGGAGAACTTTTGCCACCGGCGCGAGACAGTTGGTAGTGCAGGACGCGTTGGAGATGATAACATGTTGCTGGGGATCATACAGGTGATCATTGACCCCCATGACGATGGTGATGTCCTCGTTGGTGGCGGGGGCGGAGATAACTACTTTCCCGGCACCGGCCTGAATGTGCATCAAGGCTTTTTCCTTGGAGGTAAAGATACCGGTGGATTCGAGAACCACATCGATATTATTCTCCTTCCAGGGGAGTTCCGCAGGGTTTTTTACGGCAAAGATTTTGATGGCCTTGCCATTGATAATCAGTTGATTGTCTTTCGCTTCCACCGTACCGGGAAAAATTCCATGTACGGAGTCATACTTGAAAAGGTGTGCCAGGGTAGTGGCATCGGTCAGATCATTAATAGCCACAAAGTCGATATTTTCATCCTTGCTGGCCGCCCTCAACACCATTCTTCCGATTCTGCCAAATCCGTTGATCGCAACTCGTAACGCCATCACTGCCTCCTCAATTGGTAAGATATCCAGCATAATGTTCCAACAACAGCAGACTGCCAACCAAATAATAGAGCATAATCACAAATCGTCAACAATATATTGCGCGAAGGAGAAAAATTGAGCTCGAAATACCTCTGACAGAGGGGATTTTTAATTGTTTTCCAATGATGAGAAATGGTATTAATGAAGTGCTGTGATGAATAATTTTGTGTACATTGATGGAGGTGAGCCCGCCCATGATTAATTTTCCCGACGGTATTCATGCAAAAGCGGTCATTTTTGACTTTGACGGGGTTATTGTTGATACGGAGCCCCTCCATTATGCGACATTTCAACGGATACTGGAACCGGAGGGACTCCGGTTCAGCTGGCAGGAATATATTGAAACCTATATCGGCTTTGATGACCGGGATGCCTTCGCACATGCCTTTGCAACACAGGGAAAAATGTTGACACCGGACATGCTGCTTTCGCTGATCGAACGGAAGGCAACCCTCTTCTGCGAAGTGATCGGTGATGGCGTCACCCCCTATCCGGGAGTGGTCGAATTGATCCGGCATCTTCACGGCCACGCATTTCCGCTGGCTATCTGCAGTGGAGCACTGAGATCCGACATCGACCCTATCCTGGCCATGCTCGGCATTGGCGACTGTTTCGACATCATCGTCACCGCAGACGATGTGGCAGCGAGCAAGCCCGACCCCGAATGTTATCGGCTGGCACTATCGCGCCTTCTGGCTCTCTATCCGGGGCACTTCTCCGCTTCCGAAGCCATTGCCATTGAAGATACCCCGGCAGGAATATCGGCAGCTCTCGGTGCCGGACTGGTAGTATGCGCCGTCACCAACAGCTACCCGGCCGACCGGCTTTCCCAGGCGACATGCATTACCGACTCACTTGCCTCAATTACCCAGGAATAGTCTGTATCGTGGGAGGCTTGTGACCATTTTCACGCCCTTGACCAATCGGCCGATTCCTGCTACAAGATATAATTTTACTTATTTATTACTCCCCCCTCAGGAGGTACGTTCGTGACATTTCAGGATCTCATTCTCTCGTTGCAAGGCTATTGGGCCACGCAGGGGTGCATCATCCAGCAACCCTATGATACGGAAAAAGGAGCCGGCACCTTCAATCCGGCAACGTTTTTGCGGGTCCTGGGGCCGGAACCGTGGAATGTGGCCTACGTGGAGCCGTCACGGCGCCCCACCGACGGACGATACGGAGAAAATCCCAACCGGCTGCAGCATTATTACCAGTTTCAGGTGATCATGAAGCCGTCACCCATCAATATTCTTGACCTCTACCTTGATTCACTCCGCTCCTTTGGCCTCGATCCGGCAAAACACGATATCCGCTTCGTCGAAGACGACTGGGAATCGCCCACCCTTGGTGCCTGGGGGTTGGGGTGGGAGGTCTGGCTTGACGGCATGGAAATCACCCAGTTCACCTATTTCCAGCAGGCGGGGGGCATTGACCTCAAGCCGATTCCGTCGGAAATCACCTATGGCTGTGAGCGTATTGCCATGTACCTGCAGGGGGTTGACAATGTCTATGACCTGGAGTGGGTCAAAGGGATAAAATACGGCGACATCCATCACGAGAGTGAAGTGGAGTTTTCACGGCACAACTTTGAAGAAGCCGATGTTGATATGCTGCTGCAGCTCTTCACCATGTACGAAAAGGAGTGCCTGCGACTGGTTGAAAAAGAGCTGGTTCTCCCCGCCTATGATTACGTTATGAAATGTTCCCATACCTTTAACCTGCTGGATGCCCGGGGTGCCATCTCGGTCACTGAACGCGCTTCCTACATCGGCCGGGTCCGGGGAGTTGCCCGTTCATGCGCCGAGGGGTATCTGCGGATGCGTGAACGTCTCGGTTTCCCACTGTTGAAAGGAGGTGCCGTCCGATGAGTACCCGAGAACTGTTTCTGGAAATCGGCTGTGAAGAGATCCCTGCCGGATTTATACCAAAGGCCACGGCCGAGATGGCAGCGATCATCACCCGTGAGCTCACTGCAGCCCGCCTCACCTTCGACACCGTTCAAACCGTGGCCACACCACGTCGCCTGGCACTGGTGGTCACCGGAATTCCCACAATCCAGCCCGATGCCGAGCTCACCGCCACCGGTCCTTCCCTCAAGGCTGCATACGATGGGGCCGGAAAACCGACCAAGGCTGCGGAAGGGTTTGCCCGTGGTCAGGGGGTTGCTGTTTCCGAGCTGAAAACCATTGCCACCGACAAGGGTGACTACCTGTTCGTCAGCAAGCAGGTGCAGGGGCGTCCCACCAGTGAGTTATTAACCGACATTCTCCCCTCGCTGGTGTCCGGCATTTCTTTCAAAAAGTCCATGCGCTGGGGAAATCAGGATGTCCGTTTTGCTCGCCCCGTTCATTGGATTATCGCCCTCTTTGACGGCTCGATTGTGCCGTTCAGCTTCGGCACCGTCACCAGCGGCAACGTCTCCCGGGGGCACCGTTTCATGGCCAATACCCCCTTTACCGTAGACAATTTCACCCATTATCTTGCGGAGTGTGAACGGCATTTCGTCATACCGGACCCGGAAAAACGGAAGGAAATTATCCGCCGCGAAACCGGCCGGGTTGCGACCGAGGCGGGTGGCATCCTCCTTGAGGATGAAGAACTGCTGGAACAGGTGGCCTATCTGGTGGAGTATCCCAGTGCCGTCCGTGGAACTTTCTCTGCCGAATTTCTGAAAGTTCCTAAAGAGGTTCTCATTACCTCCATGCGGAGCCACCAGCGCTATTTCTCGATAGTCGATAGTTCCGGTGCGCTTCTCCCCGGCTTTATCACGGTCAATAACACCCTCAGCGAGGACCCCTCGGTGGTGGTCAAGGGAAATGAACGGGTGCTCCGTGCCCGGCTATCCGACGCCCGGTTTTTCTTTGAGGAGGACCAGAAAGTCCGTCTCGACGACCGTGTTGAGGCATTAAAGAAGGTCGTCTATCAGCAAAAGCTGGGCACTTCCTTTGAAAAGATGGAGCGGTTCACCACTCTGGCAGAAGAGCTTGCCGACCGGCTCAAACCGGAGGTCAAAACCTGGACCAGCCGCGCTGCCCGGCTCTGCAAGGCAGATCTGGTGTCCGCGATGGTGGGAGAATTTCCCGAGGTTCAAGGGATCATGGGGCGGGAATATGCCCTGCTTGAAGGGGAACCTGCCGAGGTAGCTGGTGCCATTGCCGAACATTACCTCCCCACCCAGGCGGGGGGAGAACTTCCCGTATCGGATGTTGGTGCTTTTGTTTCCATCGCTGACAAGCTTGATACCATCTGCGGATGCTTCGGCGTGGGTCTTATTCCGACCGGCGCAGCTGACCCCTATGCCCTCCGGCGTGCCACCATCGGCATCATTACTATTATTCTTGACAAGGGATATCGTCTATCCCTTCCCGGCCAGATCAACCGCGCCCTCCAGCTGCTTTCATCAAAACTGAATCGGCCCCAGGATCAGGTTGCCGCCGATGTTCTCGAATTTTTCCGGGCCCGTTTCGTCAATCTGCTCAGCGGAACGTTCCCCCCTGACACGGTGGATGCGGCAATCGCCGCCGGCTTTGATGATCTGGTCGACGTCAGGGCACGCATTGCCGCCCTGGCCGAATTCAAAAATCACCCTGATTTTGAGCCGCTGTCGGTGGCGTTCAAACGGGTGGGCAATATCATCAAGGGGGGAATGGATGCCCCTGTCGATCCGACACTGTTTCAGGACAGCTCCGAATCGGCTCTGTACGAGAGTATTCAGCGGGCAAAAGTCGCCGCAGAACGGCATATTTCAGTGGGAGCCTGGCTCGACGCCCTCATGGAAATTGCAACATTGCGAGGCGCAGTGGATCGGTTCTTCGACAGTGTCATGGTCATGGCTGAGGATACCGGTGTAAAAAATAATCGTCTGGCTCTTTTAACAACAATCGCCCGTTTATTCAGTAAAATTGCCGATTTTTCCCGTATTTCCTAGGAGATCACCATGTCTTTTACCATCCGGATACTTTTGGCCAATGCAGTGAGCATCATCCTCACGACCACCGCCCTGGCCCTCTGCAACCCCAAGTTTGAGTTACTTGTATCCATTGCCACGTCGGTGGTACTGCTGATTATCATGTCAGCCATTGTGGCCTTTCTATCCATACGGGCCTTCAAGCCGATGGCCGGCATTGTGCAGGTTCTTGAAAAGGCTGCTGCCGGAGACCTCTCCGTGCGGGCCGATGTGGTTGGCAGCAGTGATTTTGCCCGGCTGGCAACCGCCTTTAACACCATGATGGTTGATATGAACAAGGCGATGCGCCAGTTCTTCTCAGTGGCTGACACCGTGCGGGACTCCGTCGTTCTGGTCCGTTCAACAACCGATGCCATGGCGGTCACTGCGGAAAGCGTGGCCATGCAGGCCGGCACCATCGCCACCGCCAGTGAAGAGATGTCTGCCACCTCCAGCGATATCGCCCGCAACTGTCTCCAGGCGGCCGAGAGCACCAAAAAGGCTGCGGAGCAGACCCATGTCGGTTCGGAGCTGGTCCAGAGCAGCTCCCACCTGATGGAAAATATCGCCCAGCGGGTCAATGTATCATCCCACACCGTTGAAGGACTGGGGCAGCGTTCCGAGCAGATCGGTGCCATTGTCAACACCATCCAGGACATCGCCGACCAGACTAATCTGCTGGCCTTGAACGCCGCCATCGAAGCGGCCCGCGCCGGTGAACAGGGGCGTGGTTTCGCCGTGGTGGCCGATGAGGTTCGTGCCCTTGCGGAACGGACCACCAAGGCGACCAAAGAAATCGCCTCCATGATCACCACCATTCAGAACGAGACCCAGAGTGCCGTAAACTCCATGGGTGAAGGGGTAAATGAGGTAAAACGGGGCACGGCGGAAACCGGACGTTCCGGTGAGGCACTGGAAGACATCCTGAATCAGATTAACGATCTTACCATGCAGATCAACCAGGTTGCCACCGCAGCCGAAGAGCAGACCGCCACCACCCAGGAAATAACCAATAGCATTCATATGATTGCCCAGGTTGTGAACGAAAATGTTGAAAGTGCCCATATCACTACCAAGGCGACCTCCACCCTTTCCAAACAGGTGGAGGGGCTCCACGAGCTGGTGGGACATTTCAAACTTTCCAAGGCACTGGAATGGGACCCCTCCTTTGCCGTCCATGTGGAACGGTACGATAACGCCCATAGGGTACTTTTCAACATGGTCAATGATCTTGCCGACGCCATGCAGCAGAAAAAAAGTAAGGACGCTATTGGAAGAGTGCTGAAGGGGCTTGCCGAATATACCATCAGTCATTTTGCTGAAGAGGAACGGAGCTTTTCACAAACCCAGTATCCCGAAGAAACCCAGCATAAGGCACTCCACAAGAAACTGCTTGATCAGGTATCCGATCTGATCCGGAAGTTTGATGCCGGTGAACAACTCATTGCCCAGGATGTCATTAACTTTCTCCAGGACTGGCTTATCAACCATATCAAAGGGGTTGATAAGCGTTACGGCCCCCATCTGAATAAGAACGGTATCAAATGATAGCGATAATTGATTATGGAATGGGGAACCTCCGTTCCGTCCAAAAAGGTTTTGAAAAGATCGGTCACGAAGCGGTGGTTACGGCCGATCCCCAAGTGGTGCTGGAGGCCGAACGAATCGTGCTCCCCGGCGTAGGGGCCTTCCGTGACTGTATGCACAACCTTGAACAGGGGGGCTTTGTCGAGCCGATCATCAAGGTTATTACCGAAGGGCGTCCTTTTCTCGGCATCTGTGTCGGCATGCAGCTGCTCTTTTCCGACAGCACCGAGTTCGGCCTCTATCGTGGCATGGATATTATTCCGGGCCATGTGGTCCGTTTTCCCGACCAGATGACCGTGGCCGGTGAAAAACTCAAGGTTCCCCAGATGGGGTGGAATCAATTATCCCTGCGGGCCTCCATTCCCCTCTTTGACGGGGTGGCGGAGGGGAGCAACGTCTATTTTGTCCACTCCTACTATGTCAAACCGGACGATGACCGTGTGGTGGCAACCACCACCAACTACGGCATTGAATTCTGTTCCTCCATCAGCAGGGACAACATTGTCGCCACCCAGTTTCATCCAGAAAAGTCCCAGGCCGTTGGCCTGCGCATACTGAAAAATTTTGCGGAGTTCTCATGATTGTCATCCCAGCCATTGATTTGAAAGAAGGTAACTGTGTTCGCCTGGAACAGGGGCTCATGGATAAAGACACCATCTTCAGCAGCGACCCCGGTGCCCAGGCCCGTGACTGGCAAGACCAGGGGGCCGAGCTTCTCCATATTGTCGATCTCGACGGGGCCTTTGCCGGCCAACCCCGCAACAAAAATGCCATTGAGTCCATCCTGAAAGCCATCACCATCCCTGCCCAATTGGGTGGGGGGATCCGCGATATGGCAACCATTGAGGCGTATCTGTCCCTGGGACTGTCCCGAGTCATCATTGGCACTGCGGCCCAGCGCAATCCGGAACTGGTACGCGAAGCCTGCCAGAAGTTTCCGGGGCGGATCGTGGTTGGCATCGACGCCAAGGACGGCATCGTTGCGGTGCAGGGATGGGCCGAACTGACCGATATCACGGCCATTGCCCTGGCCCGTACCTTCGAGGATTTCGGTGTGGCGGCGGTCATTTACACTGATATCTCCCGGGACGGTATGCTGCAGGGGCCAAATCTTGAGGCAACCAAGGCCCTTGCCAAAGCGGTTTCCATCCCGATCATCGCCTCCGGCGGTGTTTCGAGTTTGAAAGATATCAGCAATCTCATGGCCATTGAATCCTCCGGCATTACCGGTGTAATTACCGGCAAAGCGGTCTATACCGGTGCCATCCGTTTGCAGGAGGCCATAGCGCTCACCAGGGGAACGTGCTGAGATGCTGACCAAACGAATTATTCCCTGCCTCGACGTCAAAGGGGGACGGGTTGTCAAAGGGGTTCAGTTCCTGGAACTGCGCGATGCCGGAGACCCGGTTGAAATAGCCGAAATGTATGACCGTCAGGGTGCCGATGAGCTGACGTTTCTCGATATTACCGCATCCAGTGACGATCGGGACATTATCATCGATGTGGTACAGCGGACCGCCGAGCGTGTCTTTATGCCGCTCACCGTTGGTGGCGGTATTCGCACGGTCGACGACATCCGCCGGCTCCTGAATGCCGGTGCCGACAAAACATCCATCAACACCGCCGCAGTGGATCGGCCCGATTTTGTCCGTGAAGCGGCCGAACGGTTCGGCTCCCAGTGTACGGTAGTGGCCATAGACGCCCGCCGGGTACCGGGAGAGCAGCGCTGGGAGGTGTATACCCACGGCGGTCGCCGACCGACCGGACTCGATGTAGTTGAATGGGCAGCCCGCATGGAGTCCTACGGTTCCGGAGAAATACTTCTCACCAGCATGGATTGTGACGGCACCAAAGATGGCTACGATCTGGCACTGACCCGGGCCGTGGTCGATGCCGTTTCAATTCCGGTTATCGCCTCCGGCGGTGTGGGCAACTTGGAGCATCTCTACGAAGGCTTTACTACGGCCGGCGCAAGTGCCTGCCTTGCCGCCTCCATTTTCCATTATCGGGAATACACCATAGAACAGGCGAAGGAATATTTACGGGACAGGGGAGTTGAAGTCAGGCTATGACGACAGATAACGATATTTTGCACGCCATCTATCAGGTCATCTGTGACCGTAAAAATAACCCCGGCGAAAATTCCTATACATCTTCTCTCCTCAAAGGTGGCATCGACAAGATCCTGAAGAAGGTCGGCGAAGAGGCGACTGAAGTCATTATAGCCGCCAAGGGGGGCGTTGAGCAGGAAATAGTCTATGAAACTGCCGACCTTATTTTTCACCTGCTGGTGCTTCTCGGCCACCAGAACATCCCGCCGGAAGCGGTCTACAACGAGCTGAGACGGCGATTCGGAATTTCCGGTATCGCAGAAAAAGCGGCGCGGAACGCCCCGGCACATTAAGTCTGTTGACAATCTTGCAGAATGTGCTATTGTACGCAACTCTCGATTTTTCCCTATGAATAAGTTTACATACAGATCATATACAGAAGGTGGTGATTTACATGCCGGGAGTAAAAATCAAGGACAGCGAGCCGTTTGAAATGGCACTGAAAAAGTTCAAAAAACAGTGCGAAAAAGCGGGGATCCTCTCCGAAGTCCGTAAACGTGAGCATTTTGAAAAACCCAGTATCAAACGGAAGAAAAAAGCAATCGCTGCACGCAAGCGCGCACTGAAGAAACAGCGTAAAATGATTGACTAATTCCATCAGCATCCGGAAAACCGTATGACACTGAAAGAACAGTTGAACAATGCAATGAAGGAAGCCATGAAGGCGCGGGATGACCTGCGCCTTTCGGCTGTCCGCATGGTGCGTTCGGCCATCAAGAACCGCGAGATAGAATCTCGCAGTGAACTTGATGACCGGGCAGTCATCGACGTCATCGCAACCATGGCAAAGCAACGCCGGGAATCCATTCGGATGTACCGTGAGGGAAACCGGAATGAGCTGGCCGAAAAAGAAGAACGGGAACTGGCCGTACTACTTGAATTTATGCCGTCCCAACTCACTCCAGAAGAGATTGATTCACTTATTTCACAGATTATACAGGACAATGCAGCACAGGGTGCCAAGGATATGGGACGAATCATGAAGATTGTCTCACCATTGATTGCCGGCAAAGCCGACGGCAAGGCGGTCAGCGAAGCTGTCCGCAGGCTACTTGCGTGACGTGGCCCTGGAATGCTGAATCGGTCTGTCAACGTCAAGGGGCTTTCATTGAGATTGCCCCTTCTTTGTACATGGGTCAGTAGCGGTTAATGAACTTTATTGACCTTTTGATCTTGGCCGTACTTGGTTTTTTTGCCGTAAAAGGGGTGATGCGGGGACTGGTCAATGAGGCCGCTTCCCTGACAGCCCTTTTGGCGGGTGGCTGGCTGGCATACCGTTTCCACCCCCTTCTTGCCGCTCCGATCAGGAACCTGCTCCATATGCCGGTTCATCTCTGCTCGTTTATGGCGTTTATCATCATTTTGCTGGTAACCGGAATTTCGGCCCAGATAATCGGCAGCATCGCGACCGCTGCCCTCCGGCTTGTTATGCTCGGAAGCCTGAACAGAGTGGGCGGACTTATCATCGGTGTTACTGAAGGAGTTCTGCTGCTCTGCATGGTGTTCAGCATTACATCATCGGCATATATGCCGGAGAAGTTCCGTGAGAAAATCCGGGGCACCGAATCGGCACGTTTTCTTGCCGAAACCGGTGATCATTTTCTTTCTGAATTACGCAGTAGCAATGGTTCGAACAAATGATACCAGAAGAGAAAGTACGCGAAGTAGCTGAGCGACTCTCCATTGTTGAGGTCGTTTCAGAATATCTTCCGTTGCGGCGTGCCGGCAGTAATTTTGTGGGTCTCTGTCCGTTCCATGGAGAAAAGACACCGTCATTCAATGTCAATCCGGCCAGGGAAATTTTCCACTGTTTCGGCTGTGGCGCGGGGGGGAATGCCTTTTCCTTTGTAATGAAGGTTGAGGGGATCAGTTTTCCCGAAGCGGTGAAATTGCTGGCACGGAAGGCCGGCATTGAGATTGAGGAGCGGCAGCTTACCCCTGCGGAAAAAAAATCTCAGGATGAGCATACCCAGTTTTTACGTATTAATGAGCTCACCGCCTCCTATTATCGATCCCTTCTGCTGACCGGTCAGGAAGGTGATGGTGCTCGGCAGTACCTGGCAGGCCGTATGGTTGCTGCGGATATTTCGGATGCGTACCGGCTTGGATTTGCTCCCGACCGGCGTGACGGTCTGGTACGGCACTTAAAAAATAACGGTGTTGACCTGGAATGTGCCCTTAAACTCGGTGTCATTCGTAAATCGGACTCCGGGTGGTATGATCTATTTCGCAACCGCCTGATCTTTCCGATCCGCGACCATCGCAGTCAGGTAATCGGCTTTGCCGGGCGGGTGCTGGATGCCTCTCTGCCGAAATACATCAACTCGCCCGAATCACCGCTTTATCATAAGAGTTCGGTGCTTTTCGGCATGGATATGGCGCTGCCGTCCATACGGACCAGCAACGCGGTCATTATTGTTGAGGGTTATTTTGACCACCTGGCCCTGTACCGTGCCGGATTCAGAAACGTGGTTGCCACCTGTGGAACAGCCCTGACACCGGCCCATGCCGGGTTGATAAAGCGACATGGGGAACGGGTTTACACCCTGTTTGACGGCGACTCGGCCGGAAAGAAAGCGACCATACGATCCATGGAGCTTTTTCTTGAGCAGCGCATTCCGGCCTATGTAATTACCATGCCACCGGGAGATGACCCCGACAGCTTTCTGGCGCAGAATGCCCCCGAAGCTTTTACGGCATTGCAGGATACGGCGCGTCCCATATTCGAATTTTTTGTCCGCTCACTGCTTGTGGAAACCCCTCCCGACAGCGTGGATAACAAAGTCAGGGTTATGGATGAAATCGTGCCCCGTTTCCGCAAAATTGCCGATTCGGTTGAGCGCGATCTCTATGAAAGGGAGATCTGCCGTCTCCTTGGCATTCCGGTCCATGCGTTCCGTAAACGAATGGGGGGAAAAAACATCACAGCGCGGGATACTACGGGAGAAAGCGAAGGTACGGCTCCTACCGTTACCACGGTTCAAGACACCCTGCTGTCACTGCTGTTCGGCTACCCGGAAGCCCGGGTCGAAATGGCGACAGGCGGGCTAGAAACGTATTTCTCCGGGTGCCATCTTGCCCTTGCGCAGCGGATCGTTGACGAGTTGAAAAATGACGGAGAGATTAAAAGTCTGGGCCATCTGACCGAGACTCTGGAGGGGGCAGAACTAAAGTCCCTTTTCTCCCGGATTATGGTATCCGACAGTCATCTGGCCGATATTGACTGGCGCACGGTGTTTAACCAGTGTCGCCGCAGTTCAGAAAAGAAACAGCTTTCTTCGATCAAAGATTTAGCATCCCGACTGGCACTGCTTGAGGCCGGCAGTGAAGAATACATGGAACTACTGAAACAGGCCGATGGCCTCCGTTCCCGGAAATCAAATTTATAACAATAGTTTCTTCCTTGAGGTGAACTCTGATGGCAAAGAAAAACATTGATGACGTAAAGCAACTGATAGATATCGGTAAAGAGAAGGGATTCCTGACGTTCGACGAGGTTAATGACATTCTCCCGCCGGATATTGCTACCGATCAGATAGATGACGTCATGGGTATGTTTGGCGATCTGGACATCGAAATAGTCGACTCGTCTCAAAAAATAAAGATTCCCAAGATGAAAAGTGATCTTGACGAAGACGAAGAGGCGGAAGGTGAATCGGAGGAAGTTGAATTTGAACCCGGCTCCATCGGCAGAACCAGCGACCCGGTACGTATGTATCTGCGTGAAATGGGTTCTGTTTCTCTTTTGACCAGGGAAGGTGAAGTGGAAATTGCCAAGCGCATCGAGGATGGCGAGCGGGATGTGGCGGGCGTTATTCTCAATACCCCCATTACGGTCAAGGAAGTCCTCTCCCTCGGCGACCGGCTCAGGAAATTCCAGATAAATCCGTCTGAAGTCAGTAAAGAGGTTGAGGAAGAAGAGCTTGAGGAAGATGAAGAGGATGTGCAGAAAACACGGATTCTGGAGGTCATTGATGCCATCGGTGCCCAGGATGAGTTGATCCTCAGCATCACCGAATCGCTGCTGACAGCAAAGTCGTCGGCAAAGAAAAAAGAGATCGAAAAGAAAATTCGTGAAGAAAAGGAACGACAGGCGGAGTTGCTGAAATCCCTGCGCCTGAAAGACCGCCACACGAACAAGATCGCCGAACGGCTTAAAGAGCTGTCAGGAAAGGTTGACAAGCTACAGACGGAACTGGCGGATCTGGAAAAAATAATTTCCCTGGACAAGTTGAAACTGCTCCTCGACAAGCTGCAGAATGAAGAAGAGAAATGCACTGTAGAGCTGTCGAAACTGAAACTGGATGAAGAAGAAACGGCCAAGGTTGAAAAACGCCTCCGTACCGCCGCCCGAAAAATCCAGAAGGTTGAGCAGGAATCGGGTTTTAAAGCCCGCGACCTTGCGGCAGCTCTCAAGGCCATTGAAGAGGGGGAGTGTAAAGCCCGCATTGCAAAAAGTGAGTTGATTGAGGCAAACCTGCGCCTCGTGGTATCCATCGCGAAAAAATACACCAACCGGGGCCTGCAATTTCTCGATCTGATTCAGGAGGGAAATATCGGGCTCATGAAGGCGGTTGACAAGTTTGAATACCAGCGGGGTTACAAGTTTTCAACCTATGCTACCTGGTGGATTCGTCAAGCCATTACCCGCGCCATTGCCGACCAGGCCCGGACCATCCGGATTCCGGTCCATATGATCGAAACTATCAACAAACTGATCCGCACCAGTCGCCAACTGGTTCAGGAGAACGGCCGGGAACCCTCCCCCGAAGAGATTGCCGACCGGATGCAATTACCCCTGGACAAGGTACGCAAAGTCCTGAAAATAGCTAAAGAGCCCATTTCCCTTGAAACCCCCATCGGGGAAGAAGAAGATTCACATCTGGGCGATTTTATCGAAGACAAGGGGGTTATTTCTCCGATTGAAGCGGTCATCAAGAATAATCTTTCGGAAAGCACCGCCAAGGTTCTTGCCACTTTGACCCCCCGTGAGGAGAAAGTACTCAGGATGCGCTTCGGCATCGGTGAAAAGAGCGACCATACACTGGAAGAGGTTGGCCAGGATTTCGAGGTGACCCGTGAGCGTATTCGCCAGATCGAGGCCAAGGCTCTGCGAAAGCTGCGTCATCCGAGCAGAAGTAAAAAACTCAAAAGTTTTGTCGACTAACGCCATGAACAGGACATTACGAACTCTATACAGACCGTTGCTTGCCCTGCTGTTCCTCTTGATCACCACCACGGCGGCATTTTCCGGCGAGATCGATGATTCAGCCCTTTTTGTTGACGCTTTTAACGCCTTCCAGCAAAAGGACTATCTGTTGGCTTTGGAAAAATGTGAGCAGCTTCAGCAGGTTTTCCCCGACTCACCACTTCGTGATGTGGTACTTTTGCTTACCGCTCGGGCTAGTCTCAAGTCGGGAGACAACGAGCGGGCGGCAAAATCAGTTATTCGCTTCACCAGCGAATTCCCTGAAAGCAGCCTGGGGAGTTCCATTGAGGATGAACTTAACGGCGTCGCAAAACGTCTGCAAAATGGTGAGAAACTGACTCCTGATCGAGCATTACAAGCATCTGCTCTTAAGGTGAGAGCGGATAATGTGGCGCGGGAACGGGCCATAGCCCTCAAGGCCGAAATGGAGCGTGCGGCAAAAATCAAAGCCGAACAGGAGCGACAGGCCCGTATCAAATTTGAAGCTGAACGGCGGGAGCGGGAACGACTTCTGGCTGAGAAACTGGCAAAGGCAAGTATACAACTCTCAATTGCATTGCCTGCCAAAATTGATCCCGTTCCGGTCAACGGCAAAAGTGTCATTCCGGTGGAAATAAGTAACAGGGGAAAACAGAGCGAAGAGTTTCTGCTCTCCATAGCAGCCCCGGAAGGGTCCATTGCACGGTTTGATCGGGCAGAAGGGGGAGATGGGCCACTGGAGAAAATACAACTTGCTGCCGGCGAACTGCTCAAGGGAACTATCACTTTTTCAATGCCTGCCGCCGTAGACGGTGCCCGGTCAATGTTCTCCCTCAAGGCGGTGTCGTCTAAGTTTTCCGATATTATCTTTCAAAAATCGGCACTTATAACAACATCAGGACCGCTGGTACGTGCCGTAGCCAAGTTTTCTAAAGCCAAGGTTGTTTCCGGCGAATCGGTACGCTTTCGCCTGGCAGTACTGAATGCGGGCTCCCTGTCGGCAAAGGACTTGACTGTTCGCATACAGTTGCCCCCTGAAATAGAAATCCAGGGAGTAGCCACCACGACGCTCAAAAAAGAGCTGGATAACAGGTACAGTTACCAGATTGATCGACTGGAGATGGGAAAACTGGTGGATCTGAATCTTGAAGTGACGATAAACGCCGCCACCATAGCCGGACAGGAATTACGGGGAACTATCGAGGTCGAAAATGGTGAACTGCTTCGCAAAGACACCTTCAACACATCCTCCCTGCTGGTGGTGACACAGACTCCGTAACACCGCTTCACCGTGGTCTGGATTCTTTTCAGACCACGGTGCATATCAGAGCAGCACAAGATTATCACGATGGACAATCACATCACCGTAATAGTAGCCAAGGACACCTTCTATCTCAGCACTTTTACGGCCTATCAGTTTTGTTGTTTCACCACTGGAGTAATCCGATAAGCCACGGGCAAATTCGAGGCCGTCGGGACCACACACTCTCACACAGGCCCCCCGCTCAAAACGCCCTTCAACAGACGTAATTCCCGATGGCAGCAGGCTCTTTCCCTGGGTCAGCAGCGCGCTGAACGCACCGGCGTCAACAACAATCCGCCCCGCCGGTTTTAAGGTACAGGCAATCCAGTGTTTCCGTCGGTTGAGTTCCGTGGCTGGTGGTACAAACAATGTCCCCACCTCTTCTCCCGCCAGTGCGGCGGTGATGACGCCGGGCCGTTTCCCGGAAACCATGATCGTTGCGACCCCATTTCTTCCCGCCTTCTTGGCAGCCGCCACTTTGGTTGCCATGCCACCGGTGCCGACCGTGGAGCCGCTTCCCCCCGCAGCTTTTTCAATATCGCGGGTGATACCCATCACCAGAGGAACCAGCCGTGCATCGGGACAACTGTTCGGATCGGCGGTGTAAAACCCCTCAATATCGGTCAGTATCAGCAGTAAATGGGATTCAGTCACGTTGGTGACCAAAGCAGAGAGATTATCGTTGTCGCCAAATTTAATTTCATCAACCACCACCGTATCATTCTCATTGATTATGGGAATGATACCAAATCCAAGCAGTGTATCCAGCGTGGCCCGGGCATTGAGAAATCGCTGACGACTCCCCAAATCTTCACCGGTCAGAAGAATCTGGGCAGTTTTCAAACCGTGGGGCGCAAAAGCAGTTTCATAGGCCCGCATCAGGCGGGTCTGCCCCACGGCCGCCGCGGCCTGCTTATGGGGAATGGTGCGCGGCTTGTCCGTAAGACCCAACTCACTTTTTCCCGCTGCAATGGCCCCGGAAGAGACAATAACGACCTGCAGGCCATTTTCCCGCAGAGTGGCGACCTCCTCACAAATCCTGCCGATGGTCCCCATATCCAGGGCCCCGCTGCCGTCGGTAAGCACCCTGCTGCCGATTTTTATCACCACGCGTTTGACCGTTTGCAGCAGCTGTTTCCTCATTACCACACCTCTTCCGCCGGACCCCACAGTCGCCGGGCAATTTCGTCAAGAAGCACTTCAATTCCCTCACCGGTGGCCGATGAAATCGGGAATACCGGCACGTTCCGCTCTTCAAACCACTGTCGCACCGAATCCAGTTCGTCTCTGGTGTTTGGAAGGTCTATCTTGGTGATGACAACTATTTGTCCCTTGGCTGAGAGTTCCGGGCTGAAAAGAGCCAGTTCATGGTTAATTGACTCATACTCGGCACGGGGATCACGTTCTGGCATCCAGGAAATATCAACCAGATGGAGCAATATTCCGGAGCGTTCCAGATGTTTCAGAAAACGATGCCCCAGTCCGGCACCTTCGTGTGCCCCCTCGATAATTCCCGGTATATCTGCCATAACAAACGACCGGTAATTCTTGTACGGCACAACTCCCAGGGAGGGGACCATGGTGGTAAATGGGTAGTCGGCAATTTTGGGGCGAGCAGCCGAAACCTTACTGATAAGTGAGGATTTTCCGGCGTTAGGGAGCCCGAGGAGCCCCACATCGGCCATGAGTTTCAGCTCAAGTCGCAACTTCCGCTCTTCATGTTCTTCACCCGGCTGGGCAAACTTGGGAGCCTTGTTGGTGGCGGACGCAAACCGTGCATTTCCCTGCCCTCCCCGTCCCCCCTTGAGGAGAATAACTTTCTGGCCATTCTCCGTCAAATCGGCCAGAGTATCATCGGTATCGGCATCCTTAATCACCGTGCCGACCGGGACTTTGATCACCAGATCATCACCACCGGCTCCGTGACGATTCTTTCCCATGCCGTTGTGACCATGCTCCGCTTTCTGGTGGGGGCGATGCCGCAGTTCAAGCAGTGTGGAAAGGCCTGAGCTTGCCAGGAAGACCACGTCTCCCCCCTTTCCGCCGTCTCCACCGCTGGGCCCACCAAATTCAATAAATTTTTCATGGCGGAAGGCAACACAACCCGCACCGCCATGGCCCGAAGTGGCAAAAAGGGTAACTTCATCTATAAACTTCATATAACTACTCCCCGTCAAGCCATGCTTGAACTAATTGCAACCGGTCATTCCATTTATCGGTAAGGCGCTCCGCAAGAAATGCGCTAAAAAGGCTGTCGAAAAGTTGGATTCCCTGATCCATCAGATACATCCGTTCATAAAAGACCGCTTCCCGTTCACTCATCTGATCAACAGTAGCATCCTTTTCAACCCGTACCTGGGGACACTTAAAGGATGCAAAACCGAATGTTTCCCCTTTCAGCGTCAGTTTCCAAGGGTTCTCGTCCTTTTCCATGCAGATAGTTGCACTGGTGATCCGCTTCCCCCCCTTGAGGGCCGAAATAGCTTCAAGATAACTATCCTGGGATCCGGAAACGGAAACCTTCTGGATCCCCCCTTCGGCCCCTCCCCCCTGAAACTGGATGCGATCATCAATCCATGCCGTGAATTTTTCCCCTTGAGTCAGGTGCCCCGGACAACAGACGGTGAATTCCCCTTCACCGTTTACCCCCCGTTGCAGCAACCAGAGCATGAAATCCCATCCCAACCACTGATTGTCGCGAATCAGGGCGATAACCGCATCGGATCCTGCCTGGTTTGCCCCCTCAAGTGCATCGAGCATCTGTCCGGAAAGCAGTTTTCGAGCCCGTGCCAGAGGGTGAATTATGATCGCTCCCATTCCCTCAAAGGTTTTTCGGAATATTTCTTCAAAACGCTCAATTACTTTACTCCCAAGGCTGAACAGCGTAATAACGCCAC
Organism: uncultured Geobacteraceae bacterium; assembly: GCA_903901875.1. Classification (GTDB taxonomy): domain Bacteria; phylum Desulfobacterota; class Desulfuromonadia; order Geobacterales; family Pseudopelobacteraceae; genus JACRCG01. The sequence goes on from CAIUSO010000068.1 coordinate 20,898, forward strand.
TTTTCAGATCCCACACCACATCAACGGTTGAGGGTACGGGAAGGCATTTATCCAGCAGCCGTATCTGAACCAGCTCCTTTATCTCTTCCCGTTTCTGCTTGGGAGCCCGCCGCAGATTGGGGTTCTGGACCAGATAGGCACCCTCTTCCCGCGCCGTATGGGATTTGAGAACCGCAGCCGGGATTTTGCGCTGATCTTTCCGCAAAGTGAACACAACGCAGTTGTCCCGCCAACAGTCTGAAGGTACCTGAAAATCCGCCTCATCGGACTTGTCTAGGAGTACCCACCCTTCAGATTGTTCCTCCGTGGAAAATTCAATTGACTGAAAACCACGGTCAGTCAGTTTTTTTGCAAACCATTCAAACAGTTCGTCCGGGGGTAATTCTCCGGTGACCGAAAATTGAGTAATACTTACTGTGTTGGCATAGACGCCCATAATATATGGTCCTTTCGTTTACTTATTCAACAGACGGACATACTCGGATACAGTCAACGAACTGTACCAATGTCCACGTAACTTACCAATCTCCGTCCCCCCCCAGAAAATGAGTACCACGAGAAAGGCAAATAGCACCCCAGGAATAGCTAAAGAGCCTGGAGCCCCCATGGAAAGTGAGTTGTTATACCGGCAATGACTCACACAGCGCCAGCAGCCGATGCACTCGGGATCATTCACCGTTTTTTTATGCATGACATCGATATGTGAAGGACATGCCTGGTTGCATCCTCCACAGGAAATACAGCGTTCCGGGTGCCTGGTAACCCTCAGCGGCGATGCCAGTGAAACAATTCCCAATAATGCACCATAGGGGCAGAGATATCGACAAAACGGATTGCGTAAAACAAGTGATAATATCACAATTATAAACAGTATTGCTGAAGTAATTGGAGATATGTGGAGAAAAAAGTTCATCAAGCGGATATCGGCAATCCGGTGATAGTCCGATTGGATAAAATCGCTCAGAGCGGGCGGCGACATTGTACCACCAATGGAGATGAGAAAGAATAACAGCAGCAGGTACTTTGGGAACCGAAGCAGCTTATCTGCCGTTCGGGCAACATGCAGCTTTCGTCTTGTTGCCCGAAAACCCATTTTCCAGAATAGTTCTGATACGGTGGCAACGGGACAAATCCACGAACAAAAAGCCCGTCTCAAGAGCAGTGAAAGAGTGACTATGGTGAGAAATATCACTACTGCCGCCGGGTGAATAGAATTAAGAACTCCATTTTTAGCCCATGAAGTAGCACCCAATAAACCGGATATGGGCAGAAAGCCTTCAATTCCATTGGGCCTCACCCCGGTCCCGCCAGAAAGAACCGTTACCACGAACTGATAAAAATCAACGGAAAGCCAAGCCATGGACACAAAGAAAACAGCTTGAATAACGAAACGCAATGGCTGCATATAACCAGATGGCATGAGGTACTCTCCAAAAAATGAGGCGGGAATAACCCCGCCTCAGCACATTTCACTCTCGAATTACCTATTAAACAATACTACTCTGACTTCAATGCAACGTAGTGGGCACTACCGTCAGGACGACGAAGCAGCAGGCGAACCACATCCCCTTTTTTTATCCGCGAAACGAGGTCATTGTAAACTTTCATGTTTTCTGGTCGCTTTCCATTCAGCTCTATAATCACCGATCCGGGGGTAATACCCACTTCTTCAGCAGCAGATCCTGATTTAACATCCAGAATAACCAGTCCCTTAAAATCCTTGAGTCCATACTTGTCAACCAATTCTTTACGGATTTCTTCAACTGTGATGCCTATTTTATCAACGACTTTTGACAATTCACCATCGCCCTCCCCCCCCTTGTCTCCAAGTCTTCCGACGGTTATTTTGATCTTCTGTTTCTCGCCATCCCGGTACACTACAATTTCTACTGTCTTGTCTATGGGTGTGGTGGCAACATATCGAGGGAGTTCCCCCCCTTCATTGATCAACTTTCCATCAAACTCAAGGATGATATCCCCCGCCTTGAGTCCGGCCTTTTCAGCCGGAGTATCTTTGTCGACAGAAGCTATCAGTGCCCCTTTGTCAGATTCAAGACCAAAGGACTTTGCGAGATCACGTGTGAGTGTCTGGAAGCGAACACCGAGGTATCCACGGGTAACTTTTCCTGTTTCACGTAACTGGGCGACGATATTCTTTGCCATGCTGACGGGAATGGCAAAACCAATGCCACCTCCACCCCCAGCTATGATTGCCGTATTTATACCAATGACTTTGCCCTGGGAGTTAAAGAGAGGACCACCTGAATTACCGGGATTTATTGAAGCGTCGGTCTGAATGTAATCATCGTAGGGACCGCTGCCGATAACACGCCCCTTGGCACTTATGATTCCGGCTGTTACCGTATGTGAGAGACCAAACGGATTGCCAATTGCCATCACCCACTCACCAACTTCAAGTGCATCACTATCTCCCAATTCAGCAAAAGGGAGTTTTTCATTTTCCTCGATCTTTATCAGCGCAAGATCAACTTTTTCGTCAGCACCCTTGATTTCACCCTTAACTTCACGGCCATCTGAGAGCTTCACCAGTACTTCATCCGCCCCGTTTACCACATGATTATTTGTCAGAATATACCCGTCAGCACTAATAATAAAACCGGTGCCCAGATTCTGCTCACGGCGTGGACGCTGCTGGGGCGATTCAAAAATAAAATTATTGAAAAAATCATCAAACATATTGTTGCCAAATGGGTTCTGTTGTTGTGGGACGCGCAACCGCTGACGAGGCTTGATATTTTTTGTGGTACGAATATTAACAACCGTTGGATTAAGTTTTTTTGCCAAGACAACAAAATCAGGACCGAAACCATGGGCCATTGAAAGGGACGATTGGCTGTATACAAGTATGAAACTGAGCACCACCAGCCGTATTACCGAAAAACGCACTAAAAACATACATCCTCCTCAGTAGTAATGTCGTATAAATAACAAGGGCGGAATCGTCCGAAAACGAGACAGCCCCTGTTTATACAAAACATACTATAAGAACTCATCGTAAAAAAAGCAACCACTACTCGTCAGAAAGTACGTATCCCTGTCCCCGGACAGTATGAATGAGTTTGGTGGGAAAATTACCATCAACTTTCTTGCGCAGATAGTTAATATATACATCAATTATGTTGGTGAATGTTTCAAACGGATACTCCCAACAGTTATCGGCAATATTGGTCCGTGAAAGCACCGTTCCGGCATTACGAACCAGATAGGCGAGGAGGTTGTATTCCTTCGCGGTAAGAACAATCTCGGTCTGTCCTCTCCATACCTTATGATTTACGGGATCAAGGCGGAGATCTGCGTACCTGATATCAGCACCACGATCCTGCTCACTCCGTCTGATCAGAGCACGTACACGGGCCTGCAGCTCAGCAAAAGCAAACGGCTTTGCCAGGTAGTCATCAGCACCCGCATCAAGTCCGCTCACCACATCTGCCGTTTCAGCGCGGGCTGTCAGCATCAGAACCGGTATCTGATTACCTGCTGCTCGTAACTCATGCAACACGGTAATCCCATCTTTTTTCGGCAGCATACAGTCAAGAATAATCAGATCAAAATCACCACTGATGGCCCGCTTAAGACCATCTGCTCCGTCAAAACTTAACGTCACCAGGTAATTTTCGTCTTCAAGGCCCCTCTTGATAAAACTTGCAACTTTCTTTTCATCCTCAACAATCAGAATTTTCATCATACATTCTCCTTTGAAATACTTATTAAAGCTAGTATTCGATACTAGCGCTCATCTCCATTCGTCTCATGATTTCTGATGCAGCTTCCTCAACTGATTTGCTGGTAATATTGATGATAAACCATTCTGGATGCTTGCGGTATAACTGCCGGCATGCTGATATTTCATCTTCCACAAGCTGGTAATCATTGTAGGTTCCACGGGGACTTTGGCGCATATTGATAAGTCGGGATGTTCGTATCTCTACTAAACGCTTTGGGTCAATTAAAAGACCAACAATTTTCGTCTGGTCAATTTCAAACAGCTCTTCCGGTGGAGCGATGCCAAAAACCAGTGGCACGTTCGCAACCTTGAATCCCTTGTGGGCAAGATACATGGAAAGTGGGGTTTTGGATGAGCGTGATACCCCCACCAGAACCAGATCGGCTTTATGCAAATACCGTGTTTCCTGGCCATCATCATGCTTGACTGTAAAGTTGACCGCTTCAACCCTCTTGTAATAGTCAGTATCGATGCGATGAAGCAACCCCGGTTTTTCGAGAGAAGGAGCACCCAGATAACGGGAAAGGCTGTAAATGAGTGGACTCAGCAAATCAACGGTAATGAGTCCGCACTCCTCGGCAACCCGCTCTACAATTTCAGCCAGGTGGGGATCAACTAGCGTATAAACAACCAGTCCCGGAGACGCAACCGCAATGTTGAGCGCATTCTGAACATCAAACTGGGTACTCACCTTGGAAAGCCGATGAACACGGACATCATCTTCGTAAAACTGAGAGAGTGCCGCACGAATTACCCGTTCTGCAGTCTCACCGGTTGAATCTGAAAGTACGTAAATAGTTTTCATATTATTAATCGCCGCTTACACTTAATGAGAATAATAGCCGTATTTCTAATGAGAATGTAAATCCAGACATGCTTATTGTCAAGATTTATTTGTGTTTTTTTTAGTATGGCTATGGAATTTTACGCAGTTATGATTATAATTAAAATATTGACGTGTAAACTGAGAGGGTTATAATATGTAGGTACAATACTTTAAGGAGGGTTCTATGGGACGAGAATATTCGCTGCAAGAAGCTGTGGCACTGGCCATAAAGGCCGAAAAAGACAGTATGGACTTTTATCGGAGAGCGGCATCGGTTGCTAAAAATGAGCGTGCTAAAAAAGTTTTTGATTTACTGGCCACTGAAGAGATTGGTCATCTCAAATCTTTTTTTGCCCATTACAAAGGTACCGAATTCGGTGACCTGACAACTTTTATAAACTCCCCAGCCGATAGCAAGAACCCCGCCTATCGTCATCTCGAAAAAGCAATTCAGGATGACATGGCAGAGCAAAAAGCTCTCGAACTTGCGCTGGCAGAGGAAAAAGCCTGTATCGGTCAGTACACTCAACTTGCACAGGGCGTGGTAGACCCGGCTGTCAGGGGAGTTTTTGAAAGAATTGTTAAAGAGACCCAGGGGCATTATGCTCTTATAGAATCGGAGTATGCGCATATCATGGGAATGGTTCATGAGTCGGAAATAGATACGTTTGTGCGGGAATAAGTAGATACCCGTCGTAGGGGCGGGTTTCAAACCCGCCCATTTAATCATGGCGGGCTTCCTCCCCCCCAAATTTCACCGATATAGTTTTTTGCTTGAGGCCACGGTTCGCCCTCATCCGCCCTGACGGGCACCTTCTCCCAGAGGGAGAAGGAAAAAACGCAAACCTTCTCCCCCCGGGAGAAGGTGGCTGAAGGCCGGATGAGGGGATAAGGCCGCGTTTTTCGCCGTGCATTTTATCATCGGACAACACTTAATTGTATCTTTTTCCGC
>CAIUSO010000069.1 GCA_903901875.1 uncultured Geobacteraceae bacterium
AGGCCATTACCGGCAAGAAACCTGAGGCAGCTTCTCGGCGATATAAGCCCGGCGACTCTTTCACGATTGACAAAACTTGTCGGGGCTAAAATCATCTCTTTTGGTCAAGCGAGGGCAAGCACCTATGCGCGTCCCCGCGACCTCCCTGGAATCGGCCATCAATTGCCTGTGTATCGCATAGATGAAAATGGCAACGCACATTTTGCCGGTACGCTATGGTCATTGTATGGTGGCTATTGGTGGGCAGGAGAAGTTTGGCCTTCACGTTATTATTCTTCAATCCCTTGGTTCCTCTATGACCTGAAACCGGACGGTTTTGTTGGACGCGCCTTTGCTCAGCGGTTCGGATCAGAGCTTGGGCTTTCCGAACGCCTTATCAGTTGGAAAGAGGATGACGTTCTCGTCGCTGTAACCAGACGAGGTGAGGATACCGTCGGAGATGTGATCGTTGGTGAAGAATCACTTTCGAGGTATATGGCTGTTTCACGGCTTCAGCCGGCATTTTATTCTGTTGCTGATTACCCTGAACTTGCAGAAAAAGCGATCGCAGGTGACCCCGCAGGCTCATCTGCAGGTGGTGAACAGCCGAAATTTTCCGCGTTGACGGAGCGAGAAGGTTTCCCCAGAAGGGTTTTGGTAAAATTTTCACCACTGCTGTCCACACCTTCCGGACAGCGGTGGTCAGATTTGCTGGTATGCGAAGATATTGCGCTTAAAATAGTTGCAGATATGGGGATCTCAGCAGTAGCATCATCAATCCATCACGTTGGCAACAGGACCTTTCTGGAAGTGGAGCGATTTGACCGCGTTGGTATGTTTGGACGAACCGCTGTTAATTCTTTGACTGTTGTAGACGCTGAGTTTATCGGAATGGGAAGTAATTGGACGGCAGCATCAAAGAAACTGCTTTCCGCTAAAATACTGTCACCAGATGAGGCAGCAAATCTCTCCAAGCTGGATTTGTTCGGCAGGTTGATTGCAAATACGGACCGGCACCATGGCAATATCTCGTTGATTCCGGCTAACCAGGAACGAACCAAATTCAAACTTTCTCCGGTCTATGACATGCTGCCGATGTACTACAGACCAAGAGACGGCGAAGAGCTATCTGCTGGGACGTATCCCCCCCCAGTAACTTTTGAATTGGGTGACGTGTATGAAAACGCCAAAAGGTTTTGGGCAGCGTCGGGAAAAGACATGCGCATATCTGAGCCGTTCCGGAAATTGTGCGCCGAAAACCATGACATTCTGCAGAAGATGGCCAATGGACCGCGAATCATTGGACCACACGGATAAACGTCCAGCGTCCTGTAATCCCAGGTCCGCAAAAAATCTTCAGATCCCTATGGCGTTGCTTATCCGTTTTTCTCATACAGGGATTGCATCCGCTCCAGAGACAGTTCGGGATTTTCAATTTCCTCCAACCGTACATAGCCGACACGAGCAAGCCAGAGCTAGGAAGGTTCCGTTTTGGGAGAAGGAATGGACTGAATCAATCGCAGGAGCTGTTCCGTGTCGGCGGCATCCGTCAAATAAAACTTGCCATCTGCTGCCTGCTCCCTGGCAGCGAAAACAGCCTCCGCCTCTGTGCCTGTGACAATTGTGGATACATTCATCCCCTATCAGGAAAAGACATTTATCAAGTTGCCTTCTTGCGGCTTAGCTGGAACCAATAGAGAATATGGGGATGTCCCTACTTTTTCTTTTGTGGACAGCATGTTAGCTATCCTTCTGACTTTGAGGAGCAAGTTTTACCAGAGACACCGCCAGCCCGTATGGCTTGGCTATTTTTTCCAGGCTATCAAGGCGCGGATTCCCCTGCCCTTTTTCGACGGCAATCAATACTCGAATATCTACGCCAACCATTTTTGCATAATGAGCCTGCGTCATCCCCACTGCAAGCCTCATCAGTCTGACGGCATCGCCAAGGTTCACTTCTCCTGCGGCCAGACGGTCGGCTATGGTCTCGCGGACATTACGCTTATCCTCATCGGATAGTTTTCTGATATTCCGGGATCTTTCAGTTTTCATATCTTGTCCGCTGCCTTTTTCAGTAGCAAAGGGAGCCCCTAACTTTTCTTGGCAGAAAACAAGGGTTTCCTACCCAACTACAGGCGGGTAGCCATGTTATCCAAAATTTCGTCTACTTGAATAACTTTCGCAAAAACAGATCCAAGGGCAGCCATGTATGAGGCATGCACCTGGGCAGCCGGGACAGTGATCCCGTTAAAAACCAGTTGCCTGGTAGCGCAGGCATCATGGGCTACAATAGAGGAGAACCCGAGTTCAAAGGCGGTGCGCACAGTGGTGTCCACACACATATGGCTCATCATGCCACATATCAGCAGACTATCCACATTGTCGTTCTTGAGACGCTCCAATAAGCCTGTTTGTTGAAAGCTACTTGGAAAATGCTTGATAATAACCGGTTCCCCCGTGAGGGGCGCAACGCTCTGGTGTATCTCGGCTCCCACTGATCCGGGAAGAAAAAAGGTGGGGTTTGGCTGAACAGACATGTGCTGTATATGATAGAGTGCCCCCCCCTGTTTTCTGAAAGCTGCCAGCAAACGGGCCGCCGCTGCAGCCGCTTCGAGGCAGCCGTCCAACTCCATCTTACCGCCAGGAAAGTAGTCATTCTGGATATCTATAATGAGTAAAGCTGTTGTCATAGCATACCTCTCCACCAATGTACTGTAGTGTCCTACATTGTGTTCCATCCATCATGAGCATGATTTTGTAATTGCATTTTTATGCTTGTAGCCGATATCTCAGCACAACAGGTCCGTCTCGCCTGCTCTATTTATCCCAACACCATCAGACATCACACTCGCATCAGACAACTCGCAGTGGAAGAGTTAAATGCCATTATTTTTAAGCACCTTCCCCACGGGGGCAATATATACACAAAACTCATCGTTACCATCCACTCCGAGCAGTACATCGACCAGTGTCTGCTCGTATGCTGCGATGGCACAGGTACCGGCACCAATAGCCTCGCAGGCAAGATAGAGATTTTGACAGACATGGCCGGCGTCCAGAGCGATAACTTTATATGACGCTTCTGCATACCGCCATTCCGAGCGTTCAGGGATAACCGTCCATAAGAAGGTAACCGCTGATTGGCCAGTAAAAGATTGACCTCGTGTGGCAACTGTAAGGTGACCGGCTAGCTTCTCAACCGCCTTTTCAAAAACAAGCGAGTGCTCAAGTGGCAGATACCGGTATATACCGTTCTCCAGTCCATCAACCCTGAGAACGGCAAGATACGTTTCAAATGGATGACGACAGCCTGCAGAGGGAACGGTACGCAAGACCGCCGCTTCATGGAGCACTCTCCTCACCCCTTGTGTAGACCAAAGGAGAAAGGCCAGTTCACCCAAGGAGAGCACATCGCTGGAAAAGTGGCGATGACTCTCACGGTTGGCAATAGCGGTTTGAAGATCGCATGGCGGGATAGACCATGATTCCTGAGTGGGTAGCGGAATAATCTTTTTGCCTGATGGAACCGGCTTCTGGACAGGAGGCTGCCTCAAACCCTCCGACTGGGCGGTAGTCCAGAAATTTACCACTTCCCGGATTCTGTCCGTCAGAAAGTATCTTCCACTCTGTGTGGTTATAGGTTGATCGGTCTTCATGGCGAGATTGTTTTTAGCATCGGAATTATTGTAGATTCCAATTGCTCCATGTGATCCTTACCCAGCTCTTCCAGTGCGTAGCGTACACGATCAGAATCGGCTATTAGCGCGGCAACGTCAACCCAGAGACAGGCATCTGATACCCGTTTCAAATACTTCACGCCGGAAGAGAGCAGGCTGACGGCGCCGCCGTGGTTGCCGTTACGCCAGTGATGCAAGGCTACAGCTATCTGTAGCACACCTTGCAAAAAGTCACGTACTTCACCACTTTCTCCCAGCCATAGCTCTTCAATGGTCTCGTGACAGTCGTACCATTCTCTGTTATTAAATTGTCTGATAGCCAGTAAGAGCTGGCCGGGAGGCGATTGATCACAGGTACGCATGACGGTTCCTCATGTGGTCGGTAGTGAGGCTATGGATCAACTTTATCACACCATGTTCAGGAATTAAACAACTGCGTGTAACCAGAGATGGAAATAGTAAAGGCCTGGGCATGTCTCACCGATACAATGGCCACCAGCAGAATTATGAGAATCCGTTTAGACAATGACACGGGCGAAATCGGACAGTGAGGTAATCCGGACCGGAAGATAATATGAGTCCGGAACGTACTAATTATGCTACAATATGGTTACTAAGTCGCCGCAGAGCACCGCAATCAAGAGAGGCACAAACCTTTTACACTACTGACACTGGATTGCAACATTGATCATGTATAGAGGAATAATGAAAATTTATTTTTGTTCATAAAAGGGATATTCCATGGAACAGAGCCTTCCCTCAGGAATCAGTCGGAGAGATCTTATTAAAATGGTGGGTGCCGGAGCCTTGTATGCTCTCATACCAGGAAGGAGCTTGGCAGCCACTTCCCCTTCTCCCCCGTTCGAACCGGGCAAGGGTCATGGCATCATCTTTGTCGTTGGTGATGGCATGCCGCTTGGGGTTACACGAGCCATGCACGAGTTCCGCACATCGGTATTCGGACGGCCCGACTCCGCCCTGTATGCCCGTTTGCGGGATCCTCGTTCGTCGGTGGGATACATGGCAACGGCCAGTCTCTCCAGTATTGTGACAGACTCGGCACCTGCATCTGTAGCCTGGGCCACCGGTGTCAAGACCAACAACAGAATGCTGGCGGCCCTCCCCTATGGCAGACCGTTGACGACAATAATGGAGTTGGCAAAGGAAGAGGGATATGGATGTGGACTGGTCACCACCACCCGGGTTACCCATGCCACTCCGGCCGCCTGGGTTTCCCATCAGCTACACCGGGATCTGGAGGATGATATTGCACTTGATCTGCTTGCATTCAAACCAGATGTACTTTTGGGGGGAGGCAATGTCCATTTTGATCCGGCAAAGCGCCTTGACAGCAAGGACCTCTATGGACGTTTTGCTCATAAAGGGTATGAAATTGCGAGGGACCGCACTGCACTCTTAAAAAGCGAGATTGACAGGCGACCACTTATGGGAATTTTTGCCAATTCCCATCTGGCCTATTCCGTTGATCGGCTTAATGACAAAAACATCGCCATCCAGCAACCAACACTTCCCGAAATGACCTCAGCCGCATTGAAGCGGCTTTCCCTTAACCCGAAGGGCTTCATTCTTCAGGTAGAAGCCGGCAGAATCGACCATGCCAACCACTCCAATGATGCCTGGAGTGCAATAATGGAAACCATGGAACTTGACGATACGCTCTCGGTCATCGATGCCTATCTGGCAATAAATCCCCATACGCTCGTCATAGTAACATCAGATCACGGTAATGCGGGATGGGGAATCAATGGCACCGGCCCCGATTACAATGATGCAAGTGCTGCGTTACGGTCTTACGGAGCAACAACGGCGTCTTTTGAGGTGATGATTAATAAAATGAAGGGAAAAGATCCCCATGTAATCGGCGAAATAGTTCGTACACACACCGGCTTTTCTCTCACTGCTGCTGAATCACGTTCAATTGCAGAAGCAATGCTACCTGATTATTCCGCCCACCCTGGTGACTTCATCTGTCAGCCCGATGCAACACTGGCAAAAATACTGACCCATAGCAGCTATGGTAGGAATGCAAAAGGTGAATCGGGGGCGGTGATACGACGGGGAAATGTCGGATTCACTTCGTGTAACCATACTGCCGAAGATCAGCTTTTACTGGCCTATGGCCATCGGGCAAAAGAGCTTGGTATGGATCGACTGGTTGATAACACCTATCTTTTTGACGTCATGTGCCGGTACTTTGGAATTTCCTTCCGCAACCCGGTCATGTCACGTCAACAGGCGGCCCCCTATCAACAAATATCATCGGCAAAAGAGTGGCAGCATCATTTGAAACTTCACATCACATAACAGAAGGAATCCGTCACAGAACATTCAACAACAGGGAACACCATTGTAACTATTGATTTGTTATAATAATCCCCTGAATAGTGACAGGAGTTCTGTTATCCGGCACTGCGGGGCTAATACAGCCCCGCAGAGATTGGGCTGGTAAGAGCAGCAGTTCCTTCGCTGTCCGGTAAGCTCATGGGGCGATGGCATGCACCACAATTCGCTCCCCCTTCAAGTTTTGTCCAGAATACCCGATTTTCCGTATCGCACCAGTCACAGCACCAGAAATAATAATCTTCACTCGCTCTTATCTTCATAACGCCTCCATTTTTTTCTCCATCATATACTACCACTATTACAGTGATGTGACGATCAGCTAAAATCTTTGTGAATTCTTACGTAGTCGATGTCAGATAGATATATTTCTACATAATCTTTATACAGCTGCAACACCGCTGTAACAAACATATGCTAAAAGGAATGGAACAAACAAAATCTAGCATTGATGTTTATTAATGGCGGGGTATTACATGAACAATATTCTGATTATTGAAGATGAAAAAGATTTGGCAGAATTACTGGCGTTTAATCTTGAAAAAGAGGGATATGTTGCCCATTGCGTCCATAACGGGGAGACCGGCTTGGAGCTGGCATTTCGGGATCTGCCGGATCTCATTCTTCTCGACCTGATGCTTCCGGGTATTCTCGGGACCGATGTGTGCAAGGCACTCCGTAAAGATGCCAGAACAGCCACTATTCCGGTCATAATGATTACGGCAAAAGGGGATGAAATCGATCGTGTCGTCGGATTTGAGGTTGGAGCAGACGATTATATCGTCAAGCCATTTTCGATGCGCGAAGTAACGCTGAGAGTCAAGTCCATGATGAAGCGGCAGGGAAGCCAGTCCCACCACGCCAAGCAACCTGAATTGTTGAAAATCGGCAGCATCGCCATCGATAACCAGCGGCATATTGTAACAAGCGAAGGGACTGAAATTGATCTCACCAGCACGGAATTCAAACTTCTGCTCCATCTGGTGGAGAACAAGGGGTGTGTTCTCAGCCGGGAACAGCTGATGCAGCGGGTCTGGTGCTATAACAATATGAACGATACCAGGACAGTAGACACCCATATCACCCGTTTGCGCGGAAAACTGGGGACACAGGGCGACATGATCAAGACAGTGCGCGGCTTCGGCTATAAAATTGAGGTATAATCGATGAATTTCAAGACTAAACTGACTCTCTCCTATTTCCTCCTGATTGTGCTCATTTCCGGAAGTTTTTCCCTCTACTTTAATCATTCTCTTCGGACGGCAATGATGGATGAAAGCCGTTCAAACATGATCAGCTTGACTAAGCTTGCCCGATTACTGGCTATGAACAGCATCCGAAATGAAGACTCCCAACAGCTTGCGGTAACAATCGGAGGGGCCATCAAATCAAGGGTGACCCTGTTAACTGAGCGGGGTGAGGTGGTAGGTGACTCCGATATTGGACAGACGCGACTGAAAAACCTGGAGAATCACCTGTTACGACCTGAAATTCAGGATGCTTTAAAAAATGGCAGCGGTACCGCCCTGCGCTACTCTGACACACTCCAAACGGAGATGATGTATTCAGCGATGACCTATCAAAGCGGAACCTATAGCGGAATCATCCGTCTTGCAATGCCGGTTGATTATATTGAATCTGCCCGGACCCGACTCCATGGCGTTGTGGGGGGGACCAGTGCCGTTACCATTTTCCTTGCGTTGCTATTCAGTTACCTTTTTTCCCGCATGACGAGCAAGCCGCTCCGTGAGATGGCGGAAGCCGCTGCCCGAATCGGCAAATTTGGCAATAAAGTAAGAGTCCCCATTACATCGGAAGATGAAGTTGGCATATTGGCAAAAGTCCTTAATGAAATGTCTGCACGCATTGAGACACAGGTGCAGAGTCTTTCTGCGGAGAAACAGCGCCTGGATACTATCCTCAGTAGTATCGGCGAAGGGATCATGGTCACGACAACCGATGGAGTAATTACCCTGGCCAATCCGGCTTTTCGTAAAATATTCTCAATTGTCGGTGACATTGAAGGGAGGAAGCTGATTGAAATATCACGGCATCCTGATCTTATAGACACATTCAATACTCTGGATGAGCAGAATGCAAATGAACTGGTAAGAGAAATATTTATTCAGTCGACCGAAACCACACTTTTGACCCATTGGGTGCCGCTCCACGTTGATGGGACCAGACACGGTATCGTGGCTGTTTTTCACAACATTACCGAATTGAAAAAGGCTGAGAATATGCGGCGTGATTTTGTGGCCAATGTATCCCATGAGCTGCGAACTCCGGTGACCATAATCAAGGGCTATGCTGAGACACTGCTGGATGGGACACTGGCCTCCGATCCTGTCCGTGCAGTAAAATTCGTTGAAATCATTGCCAGTCACTCCGAACGGTTGACGAATCTGATAAATGATATTCTGGTACTGTCAAGCTTGGAAACAAAGGAAGTTGTCATTGAACTTAACCCCATTGATGTGTCAGGAACAATAGCCAAAGCGTGTATGCTGTTACAGGAGCAAGCGGCGAACAAGAGAATTAAAATTATTAATGAGGCGAAAAGCTCTTCCCCACTCAAGGTGATGGCGGATCAGGGGCGTCTGGAACAGGTTGTGCTTAATCTCCTTGAGAATGCCATCAAATATACCCCCCCGGGGGGATCTGTGCGCCTGTTCACCGAAGAAAGCGGGGATTTAATCAGAATTTCAATGGTTGATACCGGCATTGGTATCCCCTACAAGGATTTGCCACGGATTTTCGAACGTTTTTACCGTGTTGATGGGGCACGATCCCGTGAACAGGGGGGGACGGGGCTTGGACTGGCGATTGTCAAGCATATCGTACAACTCCATGGCGGCACGATCTCGGTGGAAAGTGAAATGGGCAAAGGCTCACATTTCTCCTTTACCGTGAAAAAATCCCTGGTTGGCTAAAGTTTAACCAACTCTTTTCCATTCTGTAACATAATTGTCACATTGATCTGTTATGGTAAAAAAATAAATCATCCATTATTCAGGAGGAAACAGTACATGTTCAAGAAAACATTGTTAGTGGCAGCTCTCGTTGCAACCACCGCAGTTGCAGCCCACGCAGCACCAACCAAGGTCGATGCCAAACTGGTCAAATACAAACCGGCCCCCGGTGTTGCCGGCAATCTGGGAAGTATCGGTTCCGATACACTTAATAACCTGATGACCTATTGGGCAGAGGGATTCAAGAAAAAATATCCGAACGTTAATATCCAGATTGAAGGAAAGGGTTCCAGTACCGCCCCCCCTGCCCTTATTGCCGGGACCGCACAGCTGGGACCAATGTCCCGTGAAATGAAAGCCAAGGAATTGGAAGATTTCGAGAAAAAATACGGCTATAAACCGACCAAGATCGGCGTAGCCCTCGACTCCCTGGCGGTCTATGTCAATAAGGATAACCCAATTAAAAACCTCTCCCTGGATGAAGTAGATGCCATTTTCTCAAAAACCCGTAAAAGGGGTCTGGCCGAAATCACCACCTGGGGGCAGCTGGGAGTAACCGGCAAACTTGCCGCCATGCCGATCAGCCTCTATGGCCGTAACTCCGCTTCCGGCACCTATGGATACTTTAAAGAGCACTCCCTGAAAGGTGGCGATTACAAAAACAGCGTCAAGGAACAGCCCGGTTCCGCTTCAGTGGTTGAAGGTGTTGCCCACGACATCTCCGGCATCGGCTACTCCGGCATCGGCTACGCCACCTCTGGTGTGCGCCCCCTCCCGCTCTCCGACAAAAAAGGTGGAGCGGTAGAGGCGGCCAACTACCAGAATGTTCTCTCTGGCAAATACCCTCTGGCCCGTATGCTCTACATCTACGTGGCAAAAAAACCGGGTCAGCCGCTACCGAAAGTGGTGGAAGAGTTTTTGAGATTCGCCCTGTCTAAAGAAGGGCAGGAAATCGTGGTGAAAGATGGTTACGACCCACTGACCGCCAAAATGGTTGAAGATCAGTTGAAAGTACTCAAGTAATAATCCCCATCATCAACGGCCCCTCCCCACCGGGAGGGGCTCATCATGAATAAATCGAGTATGTATGCCGAAAAATTACACTGACAAATCCCGCCGTAACGACCGCATTGCCGAGGCCATCATCCGCGTCGGCGGTATTCTGGTGATCGTCTCGGTGGTCTGGATTCTGGTGATGATATCAAAGGTATCATTGCCGCTGTTTTTCCCGGCTTCGGCCACGGTTGCCGCCGCGACAACAGCAGCGGCGGCCGGTGCTGCCCGACCGGTGGCGGTCGGTGCCGATGAAGAACAGCGGGGAGCCTTTGTCTTTGATGAAAAAGGTACCTGCCGTTTTTTAAACGCTAAGACTGGTGCTGTGGCAGCGGTCATCCCGGTACCTGGCATTCCAGCCGGTGCCTCGATCATCTTCGCTGAAAATGTCGGGAAATCGTCCTATAACCTCCTCTGGAACAACGGAGTGGTCACTCCGACAACGGTAACGTTCACCTCTGCACAAGATGCCGGGGGAACAGTGTCCTTTACCCATGAACTCTCCGTTAATGAAAAGCTGTTGTTCCCGCCATCGCCAGGGGCCGTACAGTCCTTTGTGCGTTCTCTTGGGGAAAAGGGCGCGGTTCGGGTTGACCGCCTGGAGCAAAACAAGCTGCGGATTACCACCCAGACCATAGAAAAGGATTTCCTCGGCAATGAAAAACGGGGCAGTAACCATTCGGATATTACGGATCCGCTGCCGGGGCAACTGACCGCCGTAACCGTCGATTCAAAGGGCCATTTCCTCTACGCAGGAACGTCCAACGGCATGCTGCTTCGCTGGGATATTTCAGAACCGGGGCAGGTACGATTGCTTGACTCCGTGGAAACTTCAACCGGGCACATGGCTATCACCGCCCTGTCACTGATTCTGGGCGATATTTCCGTGGCGGTGGGCGACGCCTCCGGTGGGCTGTCAACCTGGTTTCCGGTCAAGATGCCGGGGAGTAGTGAAGACAAGCAACTGACACGCATCCATGAACTCCACTCTGCCGGGGCTCCTGTTTCTCTCATGCTCCCCTCGTCCCGTGATAAAACCATATTCTCACTGGCGGCATCGGCAATCAACGCCGACCACATGACCTCCGAGCGGAACCTGCTCTCCCTCAAAAGTGGCGTGCCCGTTACCCTGGCATCCCTCTCCCCCAAGGGGAACACCCTCTGTACCCTGGATAGCAACAACAAGGTATCACTCTGGAGACTGGACATTCCCCATCCGGAAATATCCTTTGGTACCCTGTTCGGCAAGGTCTGGTACGAAGGATACGACAAGCCGGAATACGCATGGCAATCCTCTTCGGCCAGTGATGACTACGAACCGAAACTCAGCCTGACGCCACTCTTGTTCGGCACCCTCAAGGCAACGTTCTGTGCCATGATCTTTGCCATCCCGCTGGCCCTCCTCGGTGCGCTGTACACCAGCCAGTTCATGGCTCCCAAGCTGAAGGGACGCATCAAGCCGGTCGTCGAAATTATGGCGGCCATCCCGTCGGTTGTCATCGGTTTCCTGGCCGGACTCTGGCTGGCACCCCTGGTTGACTCAAGCGTACTCACCATCTTCCTGAGCTTCGTGATTGTGCCGCTGATGCTGCTGGTGACCATCTTTTTCTGGAAACGGATCAAACATGCGTCCCTGCTCCAGCGGATAACCCGTGGCCGGGAGTTCTTCGCCATGATACCGGTGGTGATGATCGGTATCTATCTGGCCTTCCTTTTGTCCGGCATTGCCGAACTCCAGCTCTTCGCAGGGGACTTCAAGCAGTGGCTCTTCAGCACGCTGGGAGTACGTTACGACCAGCGTAACAGCATCATTATCGCCATCGCCCTTGGCTTTGCAGTAATCCCGATTATTTTCACCATCGCCGAAGACGCCATCTCCAACGTACCCCGCAACCTGACCGCGGCCTCATTGGCCCTGGGGGCCAGTCGCTGGCAAACCGCCTGGCGGGTGGTGCTCCCCTCGGCCCTTCCCGGCGTTTTCTCGGCAATTATGATCGGCTTTGGCCGCGCCATCGGCGAAACCATGATCGTACTGATGGCCACCGGCAACACACCGATCATGAGCTGGAGCCTCTTCAACGGCCTCCGCTCACTGTCGGCCAACATCGCCGTGGAGATACCGGAAGCACCGTTCAACAGTTCACTGTACCGGGTGCTGTTTCTCTCGGCAGTCCTGCTGTTTATTTTTACCTTTGTTATTAATACGGTTGCCGAAGCACTGCGCCAACGGTTCCGCAAAAAGTACGGAAGATATTGAGAGGTAGTATGAAACTGTTCTGGAAAACCGGAGAACCGTATGTGCTGGCAACCGGCGCGGCACTGGCAATCATACTGGTGATGTCACTGGCACTGGTCGGAGTCGTGATGACCAACGGTCTCGGCTATTTCTGGCCCCGCTCACTGGTAAAATATGTACTGACAGACGGCACCGCCGCCCTGGGGCAGGTCACCCAGGAGGAGAATAATCCGCTCACCGGTAAAAAACGGCTTCAGCTTAAGGTTGCCAACCGGGATCTGCTGGGACAGGATTTCCGCTGGATTGATGAGAAAGATATCACCTCCCGCTCCCTGCCGACCGACGCCCTGTTGCTGGAGCGCCGGGAACATGGCAATTTTTTTGGCTTTCTGACCGGTGTCACCGCCGAAGGGGTGTCGCTCACCGCCGCCACCCCCTTCGGGCAGCTGCAACAGGCACTTCGGGTGGTTTCCGAACGGATGAAAGCCACTACCACTATTAAACAGCAGATGTCAGACTTGAACAACAGAGCCGAGCGGTATCGTCTGAAACTCTTGAAACTGGAATTCAAAGGGGCAGAAAAAAATTCGACGGCTATTGCCGGGTTAACCTCTGAACGTGAGAAGGTACTGGCCGACTTCGCCCGCCTGAACGACCAGGCGACAACAACTCTTGCTGAGATCACCCGGATAACCGCCCAGTTCACCGATGTCTCAGGAACGGCAAAAGAAATCTCCCTGGCTGAGATTGTGGCGTTGCAGCAACCAAACAGTATGTCCCCGCTGGCAAAATGTGCTGCCTACCTGGAACGGGTCCGGGAACTACTGCTGGATGACCCCCGTGAGTCCAACACCGAAGGGGGATTGTTTCCCGCTATTTTCGGTACGGTGATGATGGTGCTGCTCATGAGTCTGTTTTCCCTCCCCTTTGGAGTGGTGGCAGCCATCTATCTGCGGGAATATGCCCGTGACGGCCTGGTAACCCGCATGGTACGCATTGCGGTCAACAACCTTGCCGGTGTCCCCTCCATCGTCTACGGGGTGTTCGGTCTCGGCTTCTTCGTGTACGGCATTGGCGGTAGTCTGGATTCCCTGTTTTTTGCTGAACGGCTGCCAACCCCCACCTTTGGCACGGGGGGAATTCTCTGGTCCAGCCTGACCCTGGCCCTCTTGACCGTGCCGGTCATCATCGTTGCCACGGAGGAATCACTGGCGTCAATCCCCAAGGGTATCCGTGAAGGTTCACTGGCTCTGGGGGCGACCAAGTTCCAGACCCTGATGAAAATTCTGCTCCCCATGGCTACCCCCGGTATCATGACCGGCCTGATTCTCTCCATGGCCCGTGCAGCCGGTGAAGTGGCACCACTGATGATTGTCGGCGTTGTCAAGTTGGCCCCCACACTCCCCTTTGATACCAACTTCCCCTTTTTCCACATGGATCGCAAGTTCATGCATCTGGGATTTCATATCTACGACGTCGGTTTCCAGTCACCCAATGTTGAAGCAGCCAAACCGATGGTCTATGTTACCACCATGCTGCTGCTGGCAATTGTCATCATCGCAAGCAGCACCGCGATCTATCTGCGTAATCGGATGCGCAGCAGATACACCACCTCTACCTTTTAATACGAAGTAAGGAATACTTATGGAACGAGCACAACATCAGGAGAACGGCCAGCCCATCCTTTCAGTATCCAACCTGAATCTGCATTATGGTGCGGCCCACGCCCTCAAAAACGTCAACCTTGACATGGCACGTAATCAGGTCACCGCTTTTATTGGACCTTCAGGGTGCGGTAAATCAACCCTGCTCCGCTGTTTCAACCGGATGAATGATCTGGTAGAAAGTGCCCGCATCGACGGCAGCATCCGCTTCAACGGCTCGGAAATCAACGATCCTGCCACCGATGTTATCTCCCTTCGCAGGCGGATCGGCATGGTGTTCCAGCAGTCAAATCCTTTTCCGAAGTCGATCTATGAAAACATTGTCTATGGGTTGAGGATTTCCGGAGTCAATGATAAAGCCACCCTGGACGAGGCGGTGGAACGGAGTCTGAAAAGTGCCGCCATCTGGAACGAGGTTAAGGACCGGCTCAATGACTCGGCCCTCGGTTTGTCGGGCGGACAGGCCCAGCGTATCTGCATCGCCCGGGCCATCGCCGTCAATCCGGAGGTTATCCTGATGGATGAGCCCTGTTCGGCCCTTGACCCGATCTCAACCCTTAAAATTGAAGAGTTGATCGAAGAGCTGAAAAAAAGCTATACCATCGTGATCGTAACCCATAACATGCAGCAGGCGGCGCGGGTATCCGACGTCACCGCATTTTTCTACATGGGGGAGCTGGTTGAGGCGGGGGGCACCCGGATGATATTCACCAACCCGGAGAAAAAACAGACGGAAGATTATATAACGGGCCGATTCGGCTAAAATTATGTTGTATTTTCAGAACTGATTCGGATAATAGATATATTAAATTTTAGTAGTTTTCAGATCCAGGAGCATATATGAATCATGAGCACATCAGTACCGCATTTGATATAGAGCTGAACGAATTGCGCCAGAGCATCCTGGTCATGGCCGGAAAAGTAGAATTGATGATCGCCAACTCGATCAAATCATTGGTTGACCGGGATACCCCCCTGGCAGAACGCACCATAGCCTTTGACCATGAAGTCAACGGTGCCGAAATGGCTGTGGATGAACGGTGTCTCGAACTATTGGCACTGCGTCAGCCGGCCGCACGGGATCTGCGCTTTATTACCATTGCCTTGAAGATCGTTACGGACCTTGAGCGGATTGGTGACCAGTGCGCCAATATTGCAAAACGGGCCAGAGAGCTCAATGAAGAGCCTCCCCTCAAGCCATATATCGACATTCCCCGCATGGCCCACCTGGCTGAAGTTATGGTCAAGGAAGCACTGGATGCCTTCGTGCAGGGTGACGCCGATCTGGCGGTTAAGGTGTGCAAGGACGACAGTTTTATTGATGAGCTGAATAATCAGATTCAGAGGGAACTGTTGACCTACATGATCGAAGATCCGGCAACAATTTCGCGGGCACTGAAGCTTAACTACGTGTCAAAATCCCTTGAGCGGATTGCCGACCATGCCACAAACATCGCTGAAATGGTGATATTTATGGTGAAGGGAAAGGATATTCGCCATACCATAGCCTGACGTCCCGGAGAGGAGATGGGAGAGCCGAAGGCTCACCCATCTCCTTACGGTAAGTTCTCTCCTTTAATGTCCTTTCTGCGTGGGTAACATCTAAAAATACGCTTTCTTTTTCAATCCACAAAACTACTGTTACAGTGCCATTTCGTTACTAAAAATGTTGTGATACGTTTCTGTTACTCCGGCAATCGGGGCAGCATCTTCTTGATACAAAGGGACAATTCCGGGTCGCTGATCAGCTTGAGAGCCTTTTCCACCGGCAGGACGACCCGTTTACGCCACTCCATTTCGGGCCATTTTTTCAGTACGGTAGTAACTTTTAACGGATAGATATAGAGCATCATCTCCCCTTTGAGATGGCAGGGGGTACGGAGACCCGGCAGGCACGTCCCGATGACTCCCGCTTCCTCCATGGCCTCCATGATGGCCACATCCTGTCGCGACATGTCCGACTCCTGCCTCCCCTTCGGAATAATCCAGCGGGACTGGGCAGAGTTGGTGACGATTACCAGATGCAGATGCCCATCGCGGAACAGATAGGGAAGAGCACCGATCTGATATTTCAGGGAGGAGCGATCCGGGATTCCATGGATCGCAAGGGAGATGTTCTTATACGCCTCATCCTCTGTTACATCGAGATGGAAATAGTCCGGAGGAACAAACGCCTCACACTCTTCAATGGAATCAAACTCGACTTCTGCAATAAGCAACGGCTCCAGATCTCCCACATAGCGATCTATCTCCACCTTGAATGGCCCATGGGGGATAACTGAGCGCACTTTTTCAAGGCGTCTCCCCTGTGTGGATGGCCAGAGAGCGTGAAACTGCTCTGAGGTGATGGCTATTTCAGTTTCCTCCCGTTTCACTCCTGACCCCTCCTTGACGGTCAGAAAAAAGTCGGCCCCATACTGGCGGATGCGCACCTCCCGCTGTTCATCGTGGGCCAGGTAGCCTTGCAAAATAGTTACTCCGACGGGGGTTTCATCGGGAAGGGTTTTTAAGATAAATTTTCGTTCTATTTCAATCATTCTCAGAACACCCGGATGAAAGTATTTCGTCACAAAGCGCACGATAGGCCCGAGCTGCCTCACCGGCACGGGAATATGCCAAAAGCGGCATTTTGTGGATGCCCATTTTTTCGACGTCTGCAGAAAAGGGGATCGTTGTTTTTAAAAAGCCGGGGTACAGGGGGGGAAGTTCTGCCATGAGCTCCCGGTGCATTTTATTTCGTTTTTGGACCATGGAGAAAAATGGACGGATAATGTCACACGGCAGTTCTTCATCCCGAAAAAAGCCGAGTAACTGCTCAAATGTTCGACGGGAAAGCACCGTTGGAATGATTGGTACCAAAATGGCATCCGACGCCCGGAAGATGTTTTCCGAGAGCAGGGTGATATTTGGCGGGCAATCCATGAGGATAACATCGTAATCGGGGGTGAACTTCTCCAGCACCTTCCGCAACTGTTTACGACTCTTGGCCATTGCGTCAAGCTGAATATCAAAGTGCCGATAGCCGAGGCTTGAAGGGATTATGTCCAGACCGGAGAAGTCGGACTCACGAATATTCCGGCGGAGTCCGTCAATGACCGACTTCGTATCCTTCATTTTGAATTTTTCCGCACTACCGATACGAAAATAAAATGACGCGGCCCCTTGGGGATCCAGATCTATCAGAAGAGTACGATATCCCGCATCTCGAAATGCAAATGCAAGATTGACGGCAAGGGCGGTCTTTCCCACTCCCCCTTTAATGCTGTATGACGAAATAATCTTCATGGGATGTGTTCCTGTCCGGTATCGGCGGCACTGGCAGATGCCGGTAGTCTAAAAGTGTTTTTAAAAGCTCCCGCCGTCGAGTTATCGCAAAATTCTTCCAGTGCTTCAACAATATGGCAACGAACCAGCTGTTGTCGTTGATAGAGGATAGAGACAAGCCCACCAAGTCCCATCCCGGAGTCCCCGTCGCATTTTTTCTGTTGCCAATACTCCAGAAGCGACTTTTGCTGCACGGAAGCATCGTTGAACTCACCAAGACGGTTTTGCAGACGACGCAGCAGCTTGAGTGTTTCCGCCATCTCCTCACCCGGAATCAGTTCGGTGAAAAACTCAAGGAGATACCGCAATTTTTTACATTCAATCCGTATCTGGTGAATGGCTTCATCGGGGGTTTCCGAGCGTATGCCACGGGACAACCGGCGGATTTTTTTATATCGTTTAAATATGCTCTGGAAAACCAGTGGTCCCACGGGGAGTTCGGCGTTTTTGGATGAAGAGTGATTCCGTGTCGGAGAAATCAGCTCGGAAAGTTCATGCAGAAGCTTCCGGGTGGCTGGTCCACGGAGTGTGGAGACGACGCGACGCAGTTCACGTTTTCTCTCTGCGGTAAAGTCATCAAAAAGTCCATCAAGCGTCGGGCGGAGGAGAGGAGGCAGTAAGGTGCGGTATTCGTTTCGCGCCAGTAAATACACATCCAGATCACGCAGCCGATTGGTATGACGGGCAAGGTCGCCAAGGATTTCACGCATTCGCCGGGTCTCTTCCCGGGGATACACGTCTTTGACCAGGCTCAGTACGGAGCGCATTTTTCGAAGGCAAATCCGGTAGTCGTGGAGAAATTCGGTGTCCACATCGTCGATAATCCCCGGCATGTTCCGAATGGCAAGATCGAGAATGGGTCCCAGTATCCTTCCAACGGCCCCGCGTGCCGGAGTTTTGTGGTCCAGGCCGAAGGACGGTCGCAGGGTGTACCTGGCCGGTTCCTTCTGCCCGTGGCTGAGCAACACCTGGAGGGGGCCATCGCCGTGGGACTCGGCACCGCACCTGGTAAGCTGTTCCACCACACGGGCTGTCTCATCTTCATAACCACGGAGGGGGAGCACCTGGCAGTACCGCTTGAGCACGGCACTTCCCTGCCGGTCGGCAGAAACGACCGTCCAGTCAAGACGGCAGACGATTTTGCCATCTCCGTTGCGCAGCTCGTCACACCGACGGCTGAATCGCCCTTCGGCCACCACCGTAAGGGCCCGCAGTCCGAGCATTCCCTCCAGGTTGGTCCGCATCGGTTCCGTCTGGAAATCTTCCCAAAAGCGCCGCTGTCCCATGGCTTTTTCAGAACAGACAACCGAACCCGGCCAGCCTTGGTCGCCGTCGCACAGGGAGTACGTCTCACCGGCACGGTAAAGAGTGTGCTTGCCAAACCACAAACACCATTCGAAGGTATCCCAGAAAACCAGGGACGATGAATTTTGATGATGGGGAACCAGGCTCCAAGCATCGCCCAGGCATTCGGGACCTATTTCACCGGGGAGTATCAGGCGAACACTCTCTTTATTTTGCACTGAAGCTTCTCCCTCTCTCCTTCAGGACCTCGCCAACATTTCCTCTACGGCCACCACAATAAAATCATTCATGCTGATGCCACGCTCGGCTGACTCTTTCTTGATGCTTTTGCGGACCGACTTTTTCATACTGACGAGAAACTTTGTTACCTTGTCTTCTTTTTGGCTCTTGTCTTCTTTTTGGCTCTTGTCTTCTTTTGGGGCCTTGGTTTCCTTGGAAGTCTTGGCTTTTTTCGGCTCATCTGATTTTTTCGTTTTCTTTTCTTCCTTGTCTTTTTTAATCTTGACCACAGCTGCCGGTGCATCTTCAAACACGGTGGCCAACTTCTTTTTTTTCGGCAAAGCTGCGGGTGCGATTACCTGCTCTTCACTGTTTACTTTCTTCTTTGAAGCAGTTTTTATTTTCTCGGATACCATTGTCTTGCTCCCTATTATCTTTGTATTTTGATACGCTACGTGTATCAGAGTAAAGATAATAGACATTATAATTATTATAATCAATATAAATATAATCGATGGAGAGAGAGGAGCCCGAATGTTTCCTGGTCACCTTTGCGATTAATAGCGTTGTAATGTCCCGCAGCGCAATCCTGCTCTCCGTGGAAGAGTGGTAACTGTTTCTCTACCGCCCGTATCACCTGCGATGATATGAACTCGGCATGGTGGGTTTCACTATTTCGTCAGAATCATGGGGTCGCAAATATTATGGTGCTTTCAAACGCCTTCTCGAAGAGATCTTTCTTTGAATTTCCGCCAAAGACTTCAACCGAGATGTCTTGCGAAGAGTCCAGGCGGATTATCAGTGTCGTACCCTCATAATGACAGGCGACAGATTGCACCATGGCACTCCTTCTGCGATCCAGACCATCGGCTAACCGTAAAATACCTCCAAGACGTGCAACGGTAACCTGGTCCTTCTCTTTAAGCGACTGATAGGTTTCGTGTTTTTTCTTGGGGAGTGATTTTCGGTGATAGCGGGCTATCTGGGCAATCAGCTCCCGCTCCCGTGGTGAAAAGCTGAATAACTCGGCATGGCGTATCAGATGGTAAGAATGCTTATGATGACTGCCATAGCTGATAAAATAGCCACAATCGTGGAGTATTGCTGCAGCTTCAAGCAGTTTTTTCTCCGAAGCCTTCATTTTAAATGGAGGGGCAAGAGAATCAAAAATGGTAAGGGCTAGAGCGGCCACGTGGGTAGAGTGTTGCTCATCAACATGGCAGGAAGCGGCAAATTCCAAAACCGAATCTCTCCAGGTTGGTGGTTCGCTACCGGCGGTTAATCCCAATTTTTTAATTGCTCGAATGAGTAACCCCTCCCGGATACCACGCTCGTTTACCAGTACCCGGTTGGCGTCAAAATAACGCATCAGTTCGTCCATCACAACTACGCCCGCCACGATGATATCAGCCCGATCCTGATTGAGACCCGGAATGGTACGCCGCCCTTTTAAATCCTTGTTAAACAGCATTGCCTGAAGATGGACAATTTCCGCATGGAACATTTCGGAACCATGAATTGACACGAAGTTCTCCTGTCGTACCTGCATGGCCATACAGCCAAGGGCGGTAACGGTGCCGCCCGAGCCGATCAGCGTATCAGCGGTAAACTTTTTACCGGAGAACATCCGTTTGAGACTGTCCCGGATATGGCGCTGGAGCTTTCTCAATTCATGCTCGGTGACCGGGTCACCGGTTAAAAAACGCTCCGTCATGACGACGGCACCGAGGTCAAGAGAATAAAATTCTTCCACATGGTTTCCACAGGCCAGCACAATTTCAACACTGCCACCGCCGATATCAACCATGGCATACCGTTTGCCATTCATATCGAAATTTGCCAGGGCAGATGCCGAAGCCAGTTCGGCCTCTTCTTCGCCAGAGATTATTCTGATCTCATGGCCAAGTTCACGTGAAAGAACCTCAACCAATTCGCGGCCATTTTCTGCCGTTCTCACGGCACTGGTGGCAACAGCCTCAACTGTTTCCACGTTAAAGCCGGCTATCAGCTTGTGGAACCGCTGTATGGCGGTGACCGCACGATTCGCAGCTTCAACGCAAATCACTCCGGTGGCAGCGAGACGTTCTCCGAGACGTACGGTTGCCTTCTCATCATCGAGGATTTTGTATTTACCCTCTTTGGTAACTTCCGCAATGATGCAGCGAATGGAGTTGGTGCCTATATCAATAGCGGCAATGCGCGGATTTTTCATAAAGGATACCTCATATCAAAAAAGTGTAGGCGAGCGGATTTCGATCAATAAGATGTAATTTGTCCAGTGCATGTATCAGTTTTCGAATGTTTTTCCGGTGCTCTGATTTTGAATCCTGAGAAATTAACGGATAAACAGTTCGAGGGCGGCCCTGAACCGGTGCCGGTGGAGGGCGTTGCCCAGTTCACTCACAACTGTGGGACTCACGTTCTGCATGGCCTGCCGTTTTATGCGGAGCAACTCTTTCCATTGTTGAAGAAATACGTTCTTGGAACGTTCAAGAATAGTTTGAGAATTGGGCCATAATCGTTGCGGTAGTGTGGTCATTTGTCTCAACTTTGAAGGGTCGCGCAGCACCATTCATCGGACAGTTGTTTGTTTTGTCCAAGGCCTCCGCGTGATGCATCACATACAAAACAATGGCGTCGCTCCTGGTAACGGTATGTACATGGCACTCTTTGTATCATAGTAATGTTACAGACAGATGGAGACTGTGTAAGGATTATGCAACACTTTGGGTGTGTGCAAATCTACTAATACTCATTTTGTACCGTTCAGATCGGAACGGTGTTCGTAGTATGGCAGCGTCGAAGGCTGGCGATCATCGAAAAATCCTGAGTCGGATCAATATGCGGAATTTTACTCTGCCCCCCTAATTTACCCCGTTCACTCTGTGACCAGCGATAAATGCCGTCCTCAGGCACCAGCAACACATCCGGAGCGTTGATACGCCCTTGATTTCGGAATGCCGCATAATCTGCATTCAGTTCTTGCAGAGTGGTATCGAGAATACGGACGGCGTGCTCACATGACAACATCGTATCCTTAACTGCTAATACCCACTGGTGTTGCCGTCCGGGAATAGAGCAACCTAACATAAACTCTCGTACATTCCACGGTTTGATACCCAAGTTTTGAAAAGATATGTGACAGGTAGGTCATCAGTACTCAAAGGCTGGTGCAACCCCAAATTAAGCCTCATCTCAGCGAATACGGGAAAATTCCACCCGATGGCAGCACCGCGTTCGTAGCCGCGATGGAGGATGTCCTGGATGTCTACCACATCCCGTATGACCCAGACTATCCCTCCAATATTCGGCATCACCTCATATATCCGTATCCGATTCATCCAATTCTTCTTCAGCTACATTGATGACAATTCCCAATTCATCAAAGTCAAAGCCATCCAGATAGGATAACGCTGCGTTTCGCGCCTGAATCAGGTTGACCTTTATCTGCTCTTTCACTTTAGTGGTGGTAGCGGGATCTGCGCTGTTGCTCCTGACCAGATTTGACCTTTCCATGTCAGGCATCAATATCCTGAAGGTCAGGTGCCTCCAACTCGGAACGCCCGAGCCAGTAGCAAGCCAGGGGAGCTGGTATCTTGAGTGCCTCGATCTCTCCACCGCCCAGCGGCAGCACTCCGAAGTCGGCAGCATCCTTGGTAATGACGTAGGCTCGCTTTACCTTGCGCTCCTTACAGAATTCTATTAATCCCTTCAGTTCACCGCTGCCAACGTTGTTGCCTCTATACTTGACCTCGAACGGCACCAACCGCCCGCCAACGTCAGCGATGATGTCCACCTCCTGGTCTTTCTTGCCGCCACGCCAGTATGAAAATGCGATACTCTGCTGATAATACCTGGTGAATACGTGCTTGAAGAAGGCAGTCTCCACCGCTTGGCCCAGCGCGTCTGCATCCTCCAACAACCCTTTTCCTTTCAGCAGAACGCTGGGAGCGATAGCCGCATCGGCCAGATAGACCTTGGCCTTGGCCCGCAGGATCTCCTTACCATATCCAAACGGGAGCAACCTGTAGATCAGGTGCGTTGCCTCCAGCAGAGCAATGAAGTTGGTAACCGTTGGCTTCTTTACCTCCAGATTTTTGCACAGTATCTGCATGTCCAACAGTCCGCCATCATGCAGGCACAGGTAGAGGAATGTCTGCTCCAGTTCCAGCACCCGTCTTACTCCGAAAAGCGCTGTCATATCTCGTTTGAGTACTTTATCGACAATATCTTCTCGCAGGAGTTTCTGCGCCATCGTGATGCTGGTGACCAGGGTACTTTGCGGAAATCCGCCACGTAGTAGATATTCGTGGAAAAATCCGGTCAAAGACCGGGAATCCTCGCCGATCCGGGCAAACCAGGTTGGTGACTTCCCAAACAGGCTTGCCAGAGAGGTTACCGGGGGGAGCTGCGGCATCGGGTCATTGCGTATCTGGAGGTATTCATAGAAGGAAAGCGTTGCCAGCCGGATGGTGTGCCACCTGCCAACCCCTGACTCCTGCCCTTCCATTTCAAGCGGTGTTGCCGATCCTGTTACAGCGATACGTCGCCGTTTTTCGAAGTCCACCTGATGCTTCAGCCAGACCTGCCAGTCTTTGGTGGCCTGAATTTCATCTAGGAAGATATACACGACCCCTTCTCGCGCAGGCTCGAACTCGCGCCACAGGCGGATCAGGCCGTCCAACCCGATCAACTTGAGCAGTGGATGGTCGAAGGTGGCGTACAGGATGTTGTTTGGCAAAACGCCCTGATCCAGCAGCACGTCGATGGCCTGCAGCAGTAGAGTGGTCTTACCAACCTGCCGTGGACCGGACAAAAGCAGGGCGCGTCCTGCCGGTGGATCTCGCAGCCACTCGCTGACCTCCCGAAACGCCGCTCGTCGCCAGGTAGGCATATCTTGAAAGCGCCCCCCCGACCACCAGGGATTATATTGTCGAAGTACGGCTATAAGCTCGGCATTGGATGCAATCACGGCCAAATCTCCTTAATAAAGCATAATAAGTAAAGTATACTTGTCTTATTTTTGCTATACAAGTGTTTTCTTTGTGATTGGTGGTCGATTGGTTTGGTCAGTTGGCTGCCCATCCTTCAGACAGAACCTCGGTCTGCTCCAGCACGATCTGCGTAGCCTTTTCCTGCTTATCAGGCGGATAGCCGCTTTGATGGGTAGCAAGCGGTTCAAAGGTTGCTGTGATGCTGTGATACAAAAAAAGCACCTACAGGATTAGCTGTAAGTGCTAGAATTTGTTGGTCGGGATGGCAAGATTTGAACTTGTGACCCCCTGCTCCCGAAGCAGGTGCGCTACCAGGCTGCGCTACATCCCGAAAGAGCTATTTCTTTAGCACCGGCAAGGGGTTTCTGTCAAGTGTAAAGACGGGGGAATGGTGAGTCGAGTGGCTGCTGTGAGTGGAAAAGGGGGAAATGCTGATGTGGTGGAAGGAGTAAACGGCTGAGAAGTCAAGGGGCAAGGTGACTAACACCTGTGCCGGTAGCGGCAGGGAAGTCGCAAGAAGAACAAGTACGAACAAACCGGACCGGAGGGGGACCGGATGGACCGGAGAACGCTAGCTTTTCACTTTTGCCAATCCGTCCATAATACTGAGGAGGCTATTTCTGTGTTCCGAGGAACTTATCAGATCCTGCTTTACTATCATTTTGACGTTCGCAATCATCGGTATAGGGACCGAATACCAGACCTGCCGCAGTGGCATTACCAACCAGAAACTACAAAGCGAACAATCCCGTCCCAAATAACTGCCAATCACAACGAAGTTATCAATTTTGCAGCGAATATTAACCTCTCGAAAACTCCGAATGAGAAAATGTGTGTCTGTAGAAGGAAGCGAAATCTTGTCTTCAAAATATCTTGAAGAACAATCGAAATGGTGTTAGTCTCGCTTAATTGCAGCTTACTAATTACATGGGGAGGGTGTTATGAAAAGTTTAACGATCAAGTGTATCGTGCTTTTAGCCGTCATAACAGCAATGTGTAACGTAGTTTGTGCGGAGACATTTAATCTCTCCGGGGATCCAGCGAAACTGGTAGATCAGTATCTAACCATCAAAAAAGCGTCCAAGCTGAAAGGAATTAAAAAAGTTGCCATACCTCAATTCATGGTGCAGTTTTACACCATGAATTCCGGTGCAGCTGTGGCTTCAAATGCTTCAAAAAATTCTTCCGCAATTTCGGTTAGCTATACCCTGAAAAACGTTGACCAGACACAAATGCAGGCAATTGCCGATAAAATGTATGATCAAGTTGTTGCCGAATTTACCAAGGCAGGTATCGAAGTAGTCCCAGTCGAAAGCTACAAGCAGGGTAAGCCGTTCCAGAAACTGCTGGCAGATGCCAAAAAAGCTCCGTTTGAAGTCAGTAAAATCGATAGCAATTCTGTTTTTATCGGTGCCAAGGACTTGCCGGTTTACTTTGAAATGAACGACAAGCGACTCCCGCTTGGTAACATGTTTGCCGCCCAGTTCACCAATTTTGATCCTGAGAAATGGGAAGAGAAGATCGGTGAGGACACAGATGCTGCCGTCCTGATTGTTAATTACGCTGTGACCTTTGCCTTCATTGAGGCAAAGGGTGGTTTTTGGGGGAAATCTGCCTCCGTAAATACTCAACTCCAGGTAACGTTGATTCCGGAAGATACAAAATATATTGTTCGTAGCAAAAATGGTACAAGTCGTTTCATCTTAAAAGAAGCTGTCTATGCAGAGGGGAAATTTATTACTGACATTACCGATGCATTACGCAATGACGAGAAAGCGGCAAATGCTATCGGTGGTTTTTTGGGTGCTTTGAGTGGCACAAAATCAACGACTAAGAAGAATAATGCCAATGCCGATGCGGCGGCATATGGCGAACTGGTGGAAAAGCATATTTCGGCGATTGACTCGCTGATATTTTCCCAGATGAAAGCCAATTTCTAGCTGCGTCACGTTACCTTTCAAACTGCGCAGTGATCAAACTATGTCGGTCCCGCTGACGTCCCTGTGACACCATAGTTCAACCTCTTAATACAATGGCGTTTAACGTTTTACCTATATACAGGCACTTTGACCTAACCCGTTAAAGTGCCTTTTCATTTCCGGCGACCAGGCCTGAACCATCGAAGAAATCAGGCACTACGGGTACGGTATCAGATTTCTCCAGATGTCCCACAGCACCTTACTTTATTTTGATGTGGGAGACACGGTGCTTGGCACTCTGCAAGCAAATTGCCTATCTCATGGGGGGGACATCGGAGTAACCAGTGTGGTGGGCGTAGGTTCTACTTTTTGGTTTACTGCCATGTTTGAAAAACAGGACATCAGCACTATTTTGCCCCAGGATGCTGTAGCTGCCCATGTCTCTGTGGAAATACCCGTCCCATGGAAAACGGTAGTGTTACCTCAGACGACAATCGTATGTAAGCCAAAGGGTGAGCACCATGAGGTGCACATCCTGTATGCAGAGGATAATGTCATCAATCAAAAGGTGGTACTGAACCTGCTTGGTAAACTTGGTTACCAGGCCGACATTGTAGAAAACGGATTGGCTGCTGTGAGAACAGTACCTATGGCGCGGGAGCCACTACCGTTTCACCACAGGCACCACAGAGGCCGCCAATCTTGCTGCTGGCGAACTTGCCAACTTTATCAATCAGGTCAGGATTGGCCCGGTTAATAAATTCATACATAACTGTGCCTATAAAAACACCTGAAAAAACTCCGAGTAGTATCTTTCCCATGTCGTACTCCATTATTATGTGATACCGATGGCAACTGATAAGGCTGCCGATCTGCTTATTATGTATGAGTACCCATTATCCGGTTCTTCAGTTCCGCACCGACCTTGAAAACCGGACTTCTCTTCGCTGCGACAATGGTGCTGACGCCGCTCCGTGGATTCCTACCGACATAGGACTCATACACCTTAAGGGCAAAACTACCAAATCCCCTGATTTCAATGCGGCCACTGGCGACCAAGGCATCGGTCATACAGGAGAATATTTCATCGACTATGGCCTTGGCAGCGGCCACACTGCACACTTTCCGGCCGGCAACAAGCAGCACCAGATCCGATTTATTCATAGACTGTCTCCACACGTGAAATCACACTGAATACACCTGCATTTTTATAACATCGTATCAAAAAAAAAAAACAAGTATTAATGTCTGAACTTCAGTAATTTTTTAATTCCGAGGCAGTAAAGGTGAGGTGAGCCGGTCTACGACTTGGAAACTCTCACGGCATGCTCCTCTACGGTAGAACGGGAGAATGCTCGCTACGGAAGTCAGTGGAGGTGTAAGACGAAATCGGCGGATGAGACTGCAGAGTGCAGTACTCGGGCCTCTTTTGTTTTCTCTATTTCAATCCCTACCAATTAAAGCGTGGTGAGTTCGCCTGCTATCTGGTATACAAGCTTCATTCAACAACGAAAATGGCCCACAGGCCGGACAGCAAAACGGTAACATTTTAATTTAACATCATATTCATACATATAACGGTAAGCTGCATGAATTTAAGATTTATAGTTTCACTCGTTTTTATAGTATCGACATTTGTTTCAACATCCGGTTATACCTCTGATATTACATTCACGGTAGGAACCACTTCCTGGTACAATAGATACGTCCCTATCTCTCGAATTGAGGGTACGGATTCCCCCGGTGCTTCATATGGGCTTATGTATGGTCCCGTTGTGAACGTCGGCTCTCAGGAGTGGAATGTTGTTGCTCAATACCTTTTATCTTCCGGTGACTACGATATAATCAGTCCAAATACTTTAGTAAAAGTTCATCACGCCGATGCAGACTCCCAAGCTACCCGCCGAGATATTGACGTTATATTGAGCCATACCATTAGCCGAAACACCAGTTTAACGGTTGGATATAAGGGCATTTTTGTTGATGACAACATTAGCCTGACGTATTCGGATAAAAAAAGTAGTGCAAGACGGAGTGAGATCTATAATAATGGTACGATGGGAATACGGGGAACGATTCCACTCTTCCAGAAAGTTATCCTGACTACTAACGGATATGGGATCGCTGGTAAATTTCACAATGATGTTACCTACCCACCTGGTTACAAACGGCTCAATGAAGCTCCGTACAATGCCTTTGCCTGGGGAGCAGGAGCTGATGCAAAGATTACATACTCCATCACTCATGGTCTATTGGCAGAAGTCGGTATGAAGTTTCAATATATTAAATCCGGTAGCGATAATTCTAACTTTGGGGGGCCAACAGTTGGCATAGCATACAGGTTTTGATCTGCTTTACAGGCATGGTCTGAAACAATATAATTCCGTGGGAGCTGTTTGCAAACAAATCGTTTCAATATCGTTTCACAAAAGTAGCGTTTGTCACCTGCAATGGCCATTTCATTCCTGCCACTGAATGCATGATACCGGACAGATGTTGATCGCCTCCTCCTGAATAGTGTTTTCGTAGGCACCTCCCGGATCAAACACTTCCGCCTTCCCGTGATCGACAAGACGAAACACTTCGGGAACATTATTCACACAAAGTCCGCAACATATACAGGCATCCTGATCAACCAGAGGTATGTTCATTTGTTTCTCCAAAAAAAGATGTTACTCAAATCCGCTGCAAGAAAAGCGTGATTGTGTTATATCCTGAGACCGATAGTAGCGGTCGTTACAAACCCGTCAAGCCTGATATGTTGTCCACCAAATGAAGGATCGGCCCAAAGGTACTTTGCCTCCACGCCTACAAAAATATTGTTTTGATAGTTGATGTTTACGCCCGCACCTGCATGCAACCCGTAGGTGACTTGTGTGGAACCGTTCAGGGTACCGGTATTGTCACTCGTGTGCATATCTGTGATATATGCCCCGATCCCGAACAAACCGTACGGTTCAAAAATGCCGATCGGGAGCAGAACTTTTCCGGTTGCCACAAGTGGTACTACTTTCAACGTCAACTCACCAGGAGCTGCTGCCGGTGAACCCTTACTTTGCAGATACCCAACTCCAAGTTCCAAAGCAACCATTGGAGAATAATAACGCCCAACCGCAATTTCTCCGGAAAATCCGGTTTTACTGTCCAAAGATGTTTGATTTCCGTTGTTGAAAGTGTCAAGGTCATGGGAAATACTTGGTGAATAGAGCCCACCCTTAAGTGCCACATAGTTTGCAGGTTTATCATCTGCAAATGACAGGGTCGCCATGCCTATTAATGAGGCGACCAAAACTGAAACAACGACAGATTGTTCATTCATAATTTTCATGACATCTCCTTGGTTTTGTCCCTGGGGTAGTGGTAATGTAAATGCGACCATCGTGCCAGAGATGAATGTGAATGCAACAGTTTGAATACAAAAGAAATAATCAGAGGGGAATGTCACTGTAACCGGAAAGCCGTCTTATGCAACAGGTGACTTTTTGACGATCTGTTGCATGTGACGGCACACAGCAGGAGTAAACACGTGAGATTTAGTTATAGACTGGCTCCTAACTCGGGAAAAGCGGATACATCCTGCATGAATTTGAATAGGGAGAACCTATGATCGACAAAATGATTGCCAGTTGCCAAAAACTTCCCACGGTATCTGCAGAAATTGCCGAAACATATACCCGTTCAATGGACCGTCTGCTGGACCATGTTGTTGATCAACTTGAATCAAATCCTCATATCAAGGAACTTATTGGCCAAAACCCGCTTGAAGTAATGCGTAACAAACTTCGGAATCACGCTTTATTCATGTCTACGGTATTTTCAGTTAATGCCTTTGAACTACTCGTCCATACGGTGTCCCGCATGTATCGGATGTACAATGCGAAAGGCTTTAGCTATGATTATTTTCCCCTTGAGCTTGTTTCCTGGCAAATTGCCATACACGAATGCCTCCATAATTCCGATCGGAAGTCAGAACTGTTGCGTGTGTACAGCTGGCTCGTTCAGCATCACGAGGACTTTATCAAGCTTTCCCTCTTGAGAGGTGATCTTTCTTTTAACGTCAAACCGGAAGCTGATGAAATACAGCGAGTATTTCTTTCATTGCTTCTCCATGGCAGTACTCAGGAGTGCATAACACTGGCTAACAACACCATTCAAACGGCCCATGACCTGAAGTTTTTCTACCTCGACGTCATCAGCCCGGCGATGTACCGTGTTGGGCAACTGTGGGAGTCAAACCAGGTCTCCGTTGCCGATGAGCACGTTGCAACAGCTATTGTCGGGCGACTCATGGCCGCACTTTATCCGCGCTTTGCCCTTTTAGAAACAACAAAAGGCAAGGCAATCGTTTCAGCCGGTCCAAATGAGTTTCACGAACTTGGCGCAAGGATGCTTGCTGATTTTATGGAAATGGACGGATGGGATGTTACCTACCTGGGAGCGAATACTTCACCGGAGAAATTGCTTGAAACAGTCAAGTCTCATAAGCCTTTCGTGATTAACTTATCCGTAGCGACGGTATTCAATCTTGATGGGGCGCGGCAGATGATACAACTGATCAACGAAGACCAGAAAACCAAAGACATTAAAATCATGGTTGGAGGGTTTGCATTCAATGGCATGCCGGATCTATGGAAAGCCATGGGTGCCGATGGGTATGCTGCCGACGCTGAAAGTGCACTTCGAGTAACAGACAATTGGTGGATTGAGAGGAATGATGCCCATGCTTAAACACTTGCTGGAGAAGTACCACAATAACGTCAATTCGTATTTAGAAAAGTCACATACCATTGGTATTGTTCTCCTCGACACAACTCTGCACATTCTCGACTGTAATCTTGGATTTATGAAGTTGTTAAATCCGCGACAAAAACCGGTAGGCGATCTATTAAGCGAATATCTGGATCTGGATATACCGGGCATAAGATGCGATGAGCAGCTCAAAATATCGTGCAGTTTGAAAACGGGAATTGACGCGATCAACGATTGCTTCATTATTGAGACTGATACCGGTTTTTTGTTGTTCTGTGAGCGCCACCTATTGACTGAAAGTCGAGCTTTGGAACACATCGGAAGCATAAACGACGACCTTATTAACCTCCAACGTGAATCCGTCAAGAAAAACCTTCAACTGGAAAAGCTACAGCGGCAACTTGACAAGCATGTTACAGAACTTGAAGCAACGCTGGCCCGTGTAAAGCAACTGGAGGGGGATCCCCATCGGCACGACCCGAACAGTTTCCCCGCAGAGGTGGCTAAGATATGATAATCAAATCGGCTGAAAGCATCTCATCGGTGGCAGCCGCACTGGCAACAACCGACATTATTGACGGCACCGGTTACAACCGTGCTGCATACGAAGACAAGCTGGCCTCTACGTTACGGTCTGCGATCAAAAGTTATGATTTCAAGAAACTTGAGGCCCAACCACCCTCGCCTCCGCCCCCCCCATCTGTCGAACCTGTGATCGCTTCCAACAGCGCGCACGTCAAGTTTATGATTACCATGCAGGACGAATATGAACTCCGCACACTGGGGTATGATCAGGCACACATCAACAGACTGACACCACAGGAGGCTGCTGACATTATCGCGTCGGGTGCGACAGCGTCATAAAAGAGAGATAGCAAGAGGTTGGGACCGGTTCTTCGGTATGTCAGTGCCACGTATCCGACGCCGGCATCTGAATAACGGGATGCTTGCTCATTTCGGTGGTAATGTGCCAATTGGTTGTATCGACCACATTCCGGAGCAGCTTATTGACACCCGTAAGGATCTGAGCGTTGAAGTTAATGGTCAAAACCGTGTTGTTGACAAGTGTGAATGACAGTGCTGCTTCATTCTGGTTTACCGTGATGGCTAACCCACTGACCAGGATAGGCTGTTCACCCAACGGGTAAGAGGAGGCTTTCCCGGCAAACTGACTTTGATAGTCGTTTTTACTCCGCGCTTCTTCGGCATAAAACTGCTCCACGGTGCCGCGAACGGCAGGGTTCGCAATATGCTGCACGGCGGGAACAAACAGTTGTTTCTCCGTATGCTCCAAATCCGGCATCATTTTGATTGCCACGCTACGGGTAATCCATAATCTCAACTCCGCTTCATCGGTGGTATTGATCCGCAACAGCAGGCGGTCTTCAATTGGCGCATATGAAATATTCACCTGTTTCATTTGCATATCAGCTCTCCACTCCTTGTTAAGGAAAAAATATTACCGGGGAAGTTCAATAAACTCCGGATCGTTTTCGTCTTCCACAACCCGCCACTCATTTTCTTCGGCGTCAAAATCAGCTATTTTTGAGAGGGGTGCTTTCATATAACGCCCTTGTGCGATAACCGCAATGTCGCCGGTATCAAGGAGAATCTCACCGGTACCCTCAAAAAAACGGCTGTTCTGGCTGGTTATTCTGCCGACTACTTTTATCTCCCTGTTGAGGGGAATCGGTTTTTTAAATTGTACGGACAGATCAACCGTTATGCCCCATATCGGGTCGGCGACCCCGATTGAAATCGCCCTGCCGATGGTTTCATCAAGGATAGCAGAAGCGATGCCACCATGCAGACGTCCGGGATAACTCTGATGATCGTCATGGGGTGTAAACTTTGCAATTAGCTCATTACCCTCTGTTTCAAAAAAAGAAGCTTTCAGTCCCGAACTGTTCTTCAATCCACAGATGAAGCACTGCTTGGAATTATGCTGTTTACCGGTAATTTTATGACGCATTGTTCTGACTCCTGAGCACGCTACGAGGCCTTGAATTTCACGGCCCCCTTGCCTGTTGACTGCATCTGCTTTGGAGGAGCATTTTTCACCGCAATCTGGCCGTTACCGAGCAGCGCGCCATTCAGAAGGTCGATTGACTCCCGTGCTTCTTCCTCCGTTGACATTCTCACATACCCGCATCCCCGATATTTACCCGTTCCGGCATCTTTAACCAGATGGACGGACGTAACCGTACCTGCGACGGAAAACAATTTCCGTATTTCGTCCTCCGTGGTATCTGCGGAAATATGTCCCACATAGACTTCAATACCCATTGGCTAATTCCTTTTATCCCCAGTTACTCCCACCTGTTTTTCGCTCCCCTGTTCATGGAGTGAAATCTCGTAACCTTCCATTTTGTATCGGATGGTATATTCCAGCCCGCACTTGCCGCAGCGGTGGGTCTGAACGAGCCCGTCACTATCCTTTTCAACCCATCCGGCAACAATATCACGTGAACCGCACTTGGTCCGGGGACACCGTTCGCCCCCCTTTTTCACAAACAGCTCATCGGTCAGAAATTCCGGTTTTTCAACTCCCCCCATCATCGATTGACGAAAGATCCGATGGGTCGCCGCAACAGCTTCGATACAGGCACTCGCTTCCGAGGCACTCCCCTCTTCCAGCAGAAGTTCGGGAGGTGCCTGATCCCGATAGACCAGACTACAGGCATATCCCTTGTTGCCCCGATCCACCTTGATACCAAAAGTCGTCTCTTTCAAAATGCCGAGGTTTAGTTCGGTCACCCGGGCCTTCAGCTGTTTTTCCGTAACTTTCATCGGTTCACCGTTCCCTTTTCTTCTGATTACTTCCCTTCCACTATACGCGGTAGCCCGGTTATAATCAATTTTCAATTCACTCAGTAATATCCTTCTTCTCGATAGAGGGAAAATAGTCCCGGTCGGCTCCCAGTATGTGCAGCATGATTACTTCACAGGCCAGAAACTGAAACAGATCACCGACGGTAAGCGTTTCCTCCTTGAACCGCTTCGATAACTCGCACCCCTTGACCAGAAGCCGGTCATGTTCCACACAATGCTGTTCCAATCCAGAAAATCCGCTTTTTTCGAGCAGCTCCTGTTCGTCATGAAAATGCTGGGCCACATCGGCAAGCAGCCGATCAATCACCACCGAAATCTGTGATGACGGCTGCCCGGAAAGAATCGTTCCGAACAACTCATTGGCACTGCGAAACAGGGTCTGATGTTGCGAATCGATCACCGGATGTCCACAACGAAACGTATCCTTCCAGAGCAGCCGCACAAAACTACCGGATATTTCCTCCATTGACAGCAATGCCACGGAGCCGGTCATAAACTCTACCCGATTGCGGCCGGAAGACTTGGCTTGATACAACAGCTCGTCGGCCTTCGAAAGAATATCCTCTACCCTCTCTTCCCCCCTGCACTCAACGGTGACAACCCCCAGACTGGCGGTCACCACCGGTGCCACGACGGATGTCTTGTGGGGGATGGCAAGGGCCTGAATGCTTCGCCGCATTTTTTCAGCCAGAGCCACCGCACCGCTCAGATCTGTTTCCGGCAGAATACAGGCAAATTCCTCACCGCCATAGCGTGCCGCCAGATCGGCAGGGCGATCAAGAGAGTCTGCCAGTACCTGGCCGATCTGACGCAGACATTCATCTCCCCTCACGTGACCGTACGTATCGTTAAATGCCTTAAAGTAATCTATATCCAGAAATATGAGTGACAACTCTGCACCGGAGCGGGAATGGCGGGCATGTTCCTTGGCAAGCACCTCATCAAAGTGTCTTCGGTTGGAGATTGCGGTTAATCCATCGGTTATACTGAGGGCCTCCAGCTTTCTGTTTGACTCCTCGAGCATCTTTTCCGCCCGTTTTCGTTCGGCAATGTCCCGGGTAACGCTGATAATATGAGGAGTCCCTTTCAGATAGACTATTTTTGCGGAAAGACTTCCAAATATCTGACGATTATCCTTACCTTTAAATTCAGCTTCCAGATTTTCACAATGGCCGTACTCGGCAATCGCTGAAAAGACCTTTGCCCGATCCGACTGATTGCACCAGATATTCAGATCAATGGCAGACTTCCCCAGAACATCACCTTTGGCATACCCGGTTAAGGACGTAAACCCTTCGTTAATATCCACATAACAGCCATCTGACATGCGGGTTATCAGAACCGCATCGGGGCTGGTGGCAAATATGGACTCAAATCGTTCACTGACTTCACGTATTTCCGAATTCAGCCGCTGGTTGACCAGCAGGATCAGCCCAAATGTCCAGAGGGTGCTGACGATGAGAGTAATGAGATAGGTGACCGATTGGGTTACTGTCGAGGCAAAAATATTTGAGACCGGAGTATCCACACAGGTTGCCACCAACCGTAACAGAAAGAACAGTCCGTACAGGGAGAAAACGGCGGCGAGAAAACGCGAAGAACCGGCAATGGAAGGTGGTGAATACCGTAACAGTGCCCTGGCGATCAAAAAGGAAAAGATGGTTACGACAATTGAAAGCAGAATCCGCCGGGCGGACAGATCGGTGCTGATGCAGGTGAAATAACCGATCAGCAAGGTAAACAGGAAGCCAGACACTGCAAGCCAGCGAATTTGCAGCTGTCTGCCTAAAAACCGCAACAATCCCGTATAGAGCAGCGCAAGCCCGGCAAAGAAAAACACATTGTTGCCCAGTATGGCACCTTGTTCCAGTGAAGGGAATTTACGAAGGCCGTGCAGGACAAAACCAAGAGTAACCAAAACGCTGCCCAATGTCCAGCAGCCGGGACCTTGAGTCGCTTTACCCACCCGATACAGCCCCACAAGGGCGATTGATTGCAGAAAATTGGCAATAATCAATACGATGATAAGAGTCTGAAGATCCATCCATAGATCATAGCATACTCTCATTATATTTTGCTAAGTAAAAATCAATTAAAATTTGAGAGGAGATAGAGGGATTCCACTTTATCCCGTGCCCAGGGCGTTCTTCTCAGAAATTTAAGGCATGACTTCAGGGAAGGATTATTGGTGAAACACCTGATCTGGATTCTCTTACCCAGATCATCCCACCCGTAACGGTCGACCAGGTGGTTCAGGATCATCTCCAGTGTTATCCCATGAAGCGGGTTATATGGTTGCTCTGAGGACATATTTGGAATATATCAGATCAAAGAAGCATTTCATACTGCATTTATCGGCACATCTTCTCATACTCACGCCATCAGCGTCACGGAGGTATCACATGAAAATCGGCTTTATTGGACTCGGCATCATGGGAAGTGCCATGGCAGCAAACCTGCTCAAGGCGGGGTTCCCGGTGACCATATGGAACCGGTCACCTGAAAAATATGAACCATTACAGGCACTGGGTGCAACCGTAGCCGGTTCTCCCCGAGAAGTTGCAGAAGCGGTTGACCTGATTATCGCCATGATGGCTACGCCCGAAGCGGTCACGGCGGTCCGGGATGGTGCCGACGGTATACTGGCGGGGCTGTCTGTGGGCAAAGGCTTCATTGATATGTCCACGGTTGATGCCCATACATCACATGAATCGGACCGACGTGTCCACGAAAAGGGGGCACTGTTTCTGGAAGCACCGGTTGCCGGCAGCCGGAAACCGGCCGAGGAGGCCACGCTTACCATTATGGCGGCAGGTGACCGGCAGTTGTACGACACGTCACTCCCCCTGCTGGAAA
Source organism: uncultured Geobacteraceae bacterium (assembly GCA_903901875.1). Classification (GTDB taxonomy): domain Bacteria; phylum Desulfobacterota; class Desulfuromonadia; order Geobacterales; family Pseudopelobacteraceae; genus JACRCG01. The sequence continues at coordinate 36,141 of CAIUSO010000069.1, forward strand.
AACTGGGGAAGAAAATACTTTACCTTGGTCAAACCGGCAAAGCTTCGGCTCTGAAACTTGCCAACAATCTGGTCATGGGGGGTGCCCTGACCGCCCTGTGCGAGGGGTTGGCACTGGCTGAGAAATGCGGCATTGACCCCTGCCAGCTTTTGGAAGTTCTCGATTCCGGTGCTGTAGCCAATCCGATGTTTCGCCTGAAGGGGCCCCACATTGTCGCCAACGGAGAATTTCCGGCCGCCTTTCCCCTCAAGCATATGCAGAAAGACCTGCGTTTGGCCCTGCGCCTTGCCGAAGAAACGGGACAACCGCTCTTCGCAACGGCAACCATTAATGAACTGTACAAGGCAGCAATTGCGGCAGGCTGTGGTGATGAGGACTTTTCTGCAGTCAGCCGGGTTATCAGGAAATAGCCAGGAGGTATGACCCCGATGTATTCCTACCTTATTCGTGGTGCCACCCTGGTTGATGGCTCTGGGGGGCCACCCTGGCAAAGCGATGTGGCGCTATCAGGTGACCGGATCGGAGTGGTTGGCCCCAATCTGAGCGTCCAGGCGGAGCAGGTCATTGAAGGTGACGGGCTGGTGCTTTCACCCGGCTTTATCGATATCCATGGCCATTCGGACATGACCCTCTTCCGTCACCCCCTTCTGGAAAGCAAACTGTACCAGGGGATTACAACCGAAGTGACCGGGAATTGCGGCCTCGGTTTTTTCCCGGTGCGCCACGGGGGGGAAGAGGAGCTGGCCCGCTACCTGAATATCCACGATTTTTCCCTCCCCACGGGGGGAATCACCTGGCATGATTTTTCCGGTTATGCCGAACGGATTACGGCGTGCGGACTGGCAGTCAACGTGGCACCCCTGGTGGGACATGCACCGCTCCGGATGGCCGCCATGGGAATGGCAGACCGGCCACCGACGGCAGCCGAGCGGGAACAAATGGAGCTATTGCTGGCAGAAACCCTGAAGCAGGGGGCGTGGGGCATGTCCACCGGGCTGATCTATCCCCCCGGAAGCTATGCCCTGACCGATGAACTGATCGCACTGGCGCGGGTTATCCACCGCCATGGTGCCCTCTACACCAGCCATATCCGGAGCGAGAGCGAAGGACTGATGACGGCAATCGGAGAAGCAATCGCCATCGGCGCCGCCAGTGGCGCACGGGTGCAGGTTTCCCACCTGAAGGCCCTGGGAAGTGCCAACTTCGGACGGGGAAGAGAATTGCTGGAGAAACTTGCAGCGGCCCGTGGGGACGGCATTGATATCGGTGCCGACCAGTATCCCTACGACGCATCGGCGACCACCCTGACGGCGGTGATTCCGGCTTGGGCCCACGCCGGAGGCGTTGAGTGCCTGCTGGAGCGCCTGGCCGATCCGGCACTGCGCACGGAACTTCAATCGGAGATTAATAGCGAAATTGCACGGCGGGAGGGAGCCGACGGGATTATGATCACCGGCTGCCACTCGGAACAGAACAGAGAGCTGTCAGGTAAAACCGTAGCCCACCTGGCTCTGCTATGGAACTGCTCACCGGCTGAGGCGGTTATCCGGTTAATCCGGGAAGAAGAAGGGAACGTGGGGGCCATATTCTTTTCAATGGCCGAACAGGATGTCAGGACCATTTTAGCCGATCCCCTGGTTGCCGTCGGCTCCGACGGCCATGGACTCCATCCGGAACTGAACGGTGCCGAAGGAACCCACCCTCGCTCCTACGGCACCTTCCCGCGGGTGCTGGGGCATTATGTCCGGGAGGAAAAAATCCTCCCCCTCGCCAGTGCCATTCACAAGATGACCCTGCTCCCCGCCCGGCGGCTGGGATGTACGGATCGGGGGTTCATCGCTCCCGGATATGTCGCCGATTTGGTGCTCTTTGATCCGGATACCATTGGGGATACCGCCACCTATGCCGATCCGCACCATCTGGCCACCGGCGTCAGGCATCTGCTGGTGGGGGGGCGACCGGTACTCGCGGACGGCATATTAACCGGAGAGTTGCCGGGGCGCGTTTTGAAAAAACCGGGAGCGGTCATATGAGGATGACATCATAAATGTTCGAAATAACCCACACTGTCGGCTGGGGCCTCCTGGGGCTGGCACCCCTTTTGATCTACATCATACTGGTATTCCGCAATGTGGATATTCTTGCGGCAACCGCCATCTGCGTGGTGCTGGGTGCCCTGTTGAGCCACCAATCCCTGACCTCCTTCGGTGCTGCCCTGGCCAACGGTATGTCGTCATTTCTGGCGCTGGTCGGCCTGATTATCATGTTGGGGCGGGGATTGGGTGAAGTGCTGAGTGCCACCAGGGTATCACATACCATCGTACATCAGATCATCTACGGCATCGGTGTTGACACGGAGAAGAAAGCCATGGGGGGGATCATGGCGGCCTGCCTGGTCATGGTCGGCCTGCTCGGCACCATGGCAGGCGGCAATGCCATCATCGCTCCCATTGTCCTGCCGGTGGCCGCCTCGGTCGGGCTGTCGCGGAGTACGGTCAGCGTCATTTTCCAGGCGGTCGGAGAGGAAGCATTGATTCTTGGACCGTTCACCCCCCCGGTCATCACACTATTGGGCCTGACCAATCTGGGGTACGGCCAGATGCTGCTCTCCGTATCCGGTCCGGTGGCACTGATTACCCTGGCGGTCACGTGGCTGATGCTGCAACGTATCCAGAGAACCACCCGGGACAGCAACGGCTACAAACTGCCGGAGCAGACGGAGCAGTTCAAGCCGACTCTCCAAAGCCGCCGGGCAACCCTGGTTTTTGCCGGCTGCTTTCTGGCCGCCGTGCTCTACGGAATTTCCGTCAAAGCCCCCACCTCCTTTGTCATCGTAATCATGCTCGGACTGTCGGTGATCACCGGTCTGACCGGAGGGATAAAATTCGAAGAGATACTCACGCTGATCATCAAGGGAATGGCCGGCAATGTGGGGCTGTTTCTGCTTTTTCTCCTGCTGGATCCCTTCATCTTTTTTGTGGAGAAGGCGGGAGGCTTTGCCGCCCTGAGTACGCTCATCAAACCGCTCATGGAACTGGGGGGGAAGCCGGCCATCGTCGTTACCGGCGGATTTCTCGGGGCCTTCGGCATCAGCGGAGCCACGGTGGCTACCATGAAGCTGCTCCATGAAATGTTCAACCCGCTCCTAGCCCGCCACGGTGTCTCCATGGTCGCCTGGGCATTGGCCCTGGTGGTGGCGACCCGGGTGAACAACTTTGTCTTCCCGGGGGCAAACATGGTCAGCTCCCTGGGCTTCGCGGACTCTTCCGACATGAAGTCCATGCTCAAAAACGGCTGGATGGTTGCCGCGTGCCAACTGACGTTTCTCATACTGTTCAGCCTCTGTTTTGCATGAACGGGCATTCTATGCAGATGGAAAAGCTCCAGGCATTCGTCCTCTCCGGCCATGACTATGGCGAGAGCGACCGCATTGTATCGCTGTTCTCCCTTGAGCAGGGGCATCTGAAGGGGTTTGCCCGCGGTGCCCGGAACAGTCGCAAACGCTTCGGACCGGCCCTTGAGACCTTTGCCCGGATTGATCTTGTGCTGAATCAGAAGGAAGGGCTTTCATCACTGCGGAGTGCCGATGTCATCACACTGTACAGCGGCATTCGCAGTTCCCTCTGCGCCATTGCCCAGGCACTCTATGTCTGTGAACTGGTGGACAACCTCACTCCGGAGGGGCACCCGATCCCCCGGCTCTTCCGGCTGATGGCGACCTATTTCGAATACCTCGATACGGGCCAGGCAGGAGAAACAGATCGCCGCATGTTGGAAATCAACCTGCTGAATATTCTCGGCTACCGCCCGCACCTTGAAGGATGCAGCCGCTGCGGTTCGGACTTTGACGAACGGGGAGCACTCTTGCAGCAGCGGGGCGAACTGGCCTGCCGTTTTTGTGCCGCCACGGGGCGAACAATACCACTGCTCGCCCTCAAACGTCTGGCTCTTTGCCTGTCAACCAGCCGCTTTGGCCAGACATTTCTTGATGAAGAAACACTCTCGATGGCGGGCATCCTTCTGGATGAATCAATCGCCTCACTCACCCCAAGAAAATTGCGCAGCCTTGACTTCCTTCGACAAAGCTGTGGAAGCCCTTCTTGACAATCGGTAATTCGTGATTATGGTATCAACAGGATGAATCATTGATTCACCATTAATGTTTTCGAAACAGGAGGATACGCAGATGGCACTGGTAAAGTACAATCCATTACGGGAATTAAAGAGCATGCAGGATCAGATGAATCGGCTGTTGAATCTATCCTGGAACCATGACCTGCCGAACGAGGATATCAAGGAGGGGCTCTGGCAGCCTCCGGTGGATATCTACGAAACCGTAGATTCCATTGTCATCAAGGCTGAGCTGCCCGACGTGGACCAAAAAGACATTGAAGTCCGTATCGAGGACGGCACACTTATCCTGCGAGGGGAACGGAAACATGAAGATGAGGTGAAGAAGGAAAATTATCACCGTATTGAAAGATATTTCGGCAGCTTCCAGCGCAGCTTCAGCCTGCCAACAACCGTTGACCAGGAACAGGTGGAGGCCAGTTGTGACAAGGGTGTGTTGACGATAACCCTGCCAAAGCGGGAAGAAAGCAAACCAAAACATATTACGGTTCAGGTAAAGTAGCTTTGCCCCCCCCCCCGCCTCTTGCCACGCTTTACCGTGCAAGATCGGCGGGGATAGTATATATTTTGAATATATACTATCTGGATGTAACCATGAAAACCGCCAAGTTATTTCAAAACGGACAAAGCCAGGCAGTCCGTCTCCCCAAGGAATTCCGATTTGATGACAGCGAGACTGGATCAATTCATCACGCAGTTGGAAATCATACCGTTTGAAGAACATGCCGCGTGCATCTATGGTGGCATCCGTGCTCACCTGGAGAAGGCTGGAATGCCGATTGGGTCAATGGATATGTTGATTGCCGCCCATGCCCTGTCGTTGGGAGTTCCTCTGGTCACCAACAACACCCGAGAATTTGCGAAAGTACCCGGTCTGGCTCTCTTTGACTGGACAAGGTAAATCGAAAAATACTTCCACTAATACGAGAGGGGAGCCACAGAACGGCTCCCCTCTCGTATTAAAGTTACTACAAAGTTTTCACTAAAAATAAATATTTTTATTTCTGATAAAAACTTGTTGCACTTCCACTAACAATGGTTTATTTTCTGACAAAAGTAGAAATATTTGACTGAGAGTAAATTATTTTATGACATCATTCAACCATAAAATTACCCCGCATCATAAATTGTTTTATTCGCCACCTGTTCTCTGCCAAAGGGGTACATATGTCGGAATATAATATCGGGGCCAAGATTAAAGGGCTCCGCCGCGCAAAAAAGATGACTCTCCAAGAGGTGGCAGTGGAAACCGGGTTTTCCACCGCCCTCATTTCCCAGATAGAAAATAACAACGTTTCTCCCCCCATCGCTACCCTCTCCAAAATCGCCACTTTTTTTGATGTCAAAATGGGACATTTTTTTGCCGAGGGGGAAGAAGATTGCCCCTATGAAGTGATCAGACGGGACGAACGGACGATCATTCCCCGGGTGATCTCCCAGGACGGCACCAACCATGGCTATTTCTATGAGTCACTCTCCATTCGTAAGAAGAACGGCAAAATGGACCCCTTTCTTCTGACCCTCAATAACCAGGTCACCAATACTGACACCTACAGCCACGCCGGTGAAGAGTTCCTCTTTGTCATGCAGGGTGCGGCCGAATTACTGCTGGATGGTACCTGCATCACCCTCAACGAGGGTGACAGCGTCTATTTCGATGCAAACCTCCGGCACCGGCTCCGGTCATCGGGGAAAGAGGAGGTAAAGGTCATGGCCGTTGTCATGAGATAATCCCAATATACGCTGATATGACGTAATCTGCATGCGGTATCTGTAAAAAAACATCTGCAGCATCAAGGAGAAGAAATGAACATTCATGAGTATCAGGCAAAAGCGATTTTACGGAAGTTTGGCGTTCCGGTCCCGGACGGACACGTCTGCTATAACAGCGCCGGGGCACGGGAATGGGCCAAGCGACTCGGCGAAGGACCCTGGGTAGTCAAGGCGCAGATCCATGCCGGTGGCCGGGGCAAGGGAGGGGGGGTCAAGCTTGCTCGCAGTGCCGATGAAGTGCGGATGATCGCCCGGGAAATGCTCGGCATGACACTACGAACACACCAGACCGGGGCAGAGGGGAAACTGGTCACCAGGGTACTGGTGGAGAACGGCTGTAATATCGCCTCCGAACTTTACGTCAGCCTGCTGGTTGATCGTTCCACCTCTCGGGTTACCGTGATGGCGTCAACCGAAGGGGGGATGGATATCGAAGAGGTGGCCGCCACCACTCCGGAAAAGATCTTCACGGAAGCCATCGATCCACTGGTGGGCCTCACCCCGTTCCAATGCCGCAAAATAGCCTTCAGCCTCGGCATGAACGGCAAACTGGTCAACAAGGCGGTTGCCGTTCTGCAAGGACTCTACGAGACGTTCATCTCCTGCGACTGTTCGATGCTGGAAATAAATCCGCTGGTCATCACCGCCGAAGAAAACCTGCTTGCCCTGGATGCCAAATTCGGCTTCGATGACAACGCAATCTTCCGTCACCACAAAATCGGCGACATGCGGGACTACGATGAGGAGGATCCCAATGAGATCGAAGCATCCCAGCACGATCTCTCCTACGTGTCCCTCGCCGGTAATATCGGCTGCCTGGTGAACGGGGCCGGTCTGGCCATGGCCACCATGGACATTATCAAGCATTACGGCGGTGACCCGGCAAACTTCCTGGACGTGGGGGGCGGGGCCACCATCGAACGGGTTACCGAGGCGTTCAAGATCATTCTCTCCGACAAGAACGTCAAGGGGATTCTGGTCAACATCTTTGGCGGCATCATGAAGTGCGACATCATCGCAACCGGTGTTGTTGAGGCGGCAAAACAGGTCTCTCTCACCGTACCGCTGGTGGTACGTCTGGAAGGAACAAATGTGGCCCGGGGCAAGGAAATCCTCGCCGAAAGCGGCTTAAATATCGTTTCCGCCGACGGCATGGCCGACGCCGCACAAAAAATTGTCCAGGCCGTGAAAGGAGCCCAGCAATGAGCATCATGATCAATAAAGATACCAAGGTTATCACCCAGGGGATCACCGGTTCCACCGGCCTCTTCCACGCCCAGGGAGCCCGTGAATACGGCACCCGGATGGTTGGTGGCGTCACCCCCGGCAAAGGGGGCACCACCATCGACGGTTTTCCGGTATTCGACACGGTGGTCGATGCCATCAAACAGACCGGCGCAACCGCTTCGGTCATCTATGTGCCTCCCCCCTTCGCCGCCGACTCCATCATGGAGGCCATTGATGCCGGCATTGAGCTGGTCTGCTGCATCACCGAGGGGATTCCGGTCCTCGACATGGTCAAGGTCAAACAGTACATGGTCGGCAAAAACACCCGACTGGTCGGCCCCAACTGCCCCGGCGTCATAACCCCCGGCCAGTGTAAAATCGGCATCATGCCCGGCTACATCCACAAACCGGGAAAAATCGGCGTGGTTTCCCGTTCCGGGACACTCACCTACGAAGCGGTCTGGCAGCTGACCTGCCTGGGACTGGGGCAGTCAACCTGCGTCGGCATCGGCGGTGACCCGGTCAACGGCACCAATCACCTTGATGTCCTCAAAATGTTTCAGGAAGATCCGGATACCGAAGCGGTCATTATGATCGGTGAAATCGGCGGCAGCTCCGAAGAGGAGGGTGCCCGTTTTGTCAAAGAGTATATGACCAAGCCGGTTGCTGCCTATATTGCCGGTGTTACCGCCCCCCCCGGCAAACGGATGGGACATGCGGGTGCCATCATCTCTGGCGGCAAGGGAACGGCAGCGGAAAAAGTGGCCGTTCTGGAGGCGTGCGGCATCAGTGTGGCGACCAGTCCGGCAGAAATGGCACAGGCCCTGCTGAAGATTTATAAGCCATGAGGTGACTGTTTCAACTGCCGTAACAGATTAGTGCTAATCAGAATTTGGAATATGTGTTATATAACCGGGAGGAAGAATAGTGCAGGAAACATTCTTCCCCGCATACCGCATATATCCACTGGAACGCTGCGCTACCAACAACCATGACAAAGGAGAAATTAACCCATGAGCAAAAAAATCGGGGCCCTTGAATACCATTCCATGGGCCGCAAAGGCAAAATTGAAGTTATTTCCACCAAACCGTGCCAGACCGCCGCAGATTTGTCACTTGCCTATTCCCCGGGCGTGGCCGAACCATGCCTGGCCATCCAGCAAAACCCGGAAGATGCCTATAAATATACCGCCAAAGGAAATCTGGTGGCGGTAGTTTCCAACGGCACCGCCGTTCTCGGACTTGGCAACCTGGGAGCCCTGGCGGGAAAACCGGTTATGGAAGGAAAAGGTATTCTCTTCAAGCGTTTTGCCGACATTGACGTGTTTGACATCGAACTGGATACGGAAGATCCCGATGAAATTATCAAAGCGTGCCAGCTTCTTGAGCCAACCTTCGGCGGAATCAATCTGGAGGATATCAAAGCTCCCGAATGTTTCTACATTGAGGAAACCCTCAAAAAGACCATGAACATTCCGGTTTTTCACGATGACCAGCATGGCACCGCCATCATCTCTTCAGCTGCCCTGCTCAATGCCCTCCACCTGGTGGGGAAAAAAATCGAAGATATCCGCATCGTCGTTAACGGTGCCGGTGCTTCGGCCAACTCCTGCGCAAAACTGGCCATTGCCCTCGGCGTCAAGCCGAACAACATGATCATGTGCGACACCAAGGGGGTCATCTACAAGGGGCGCACCATCGGCATGAACCCCTATAAGGAGCTGTTTGCCGCAGACACCCACTTCCGTACCCTGGAAGAAGCAACCGCCGGAGCCGATGTCCTCTTCGGCCTCTCGGCCAAAGGTGCCTTCACCAAAGAGATGGTTGCCAGCCTGGCCCCCAATCCGATTATCTTTGCCATGGCCAACCCGGACCCGGAAATCACCCCCGAAGACGCCTACTCGGTCCGTGCCGACGTGATGATCGCCACCGGCCGCTCCGACTACCCAAACCAGGTCAACAACGTCCTCGGTTTCCCATTCATCTTCCGGGGTGCCCTTGATGTGCGGGCAACCTGCATCAACGAAGAGATGAAACTTGCCGCCGTCCAGGCCCTGGCACAGCTTGCACGGGAAGAGGTACCCGATTCCGTCAGTAAAGCCTACGGCAACGTGAAATTCAGCTTCGGGCGGGACTACATCATTCCGAAGCCGTTTGACCCCCGGGTACTGCTCCACGTGGCACCAGCCATCGCCCGTGCCGCCATGGAAACCGGCGTTGCCCGCCAGCCGATTGAAGACATGGCCAAATATATCGAGCACCTTGAGTCGACCCAGGGGAAATCGAAAGAGATCATGCGCATGATCATCAACAAGGCCAAAAGCGATCCAAAGCGGGTGGTTTTCCCCGAAGGTGAAACTGAAAAGACCCTGAGGGCGGTACAGATTCTGGTGGAAGAAGGAATTGCCCTGCCAATCCTGGTTGGTGACCGCAAGAGAGTTGCCCAGAAACTGGAAGAGTTGAATATTGAGCTTAACGTGCCGATCATCGATCCGGCCGAATCGGAGCTGACCGAGAAATACGCCAACGAGCTGTATGCTCTCCGCCAGCGAAAAGGGTTGACCCTCTCCGAAGCACTGCGCCTGCTCCGACGCAAATCACGCACCCATTTCGGGGCCATGATGGTCCACATGGGGGATGCGGACGCGCTGCTCGGTGGTATCGACACCCACTACCCGGAAACCATCCGTCCGGCTCTGGAGGTTATCGGTAAACAACAGGGGCTGTCGAGCGTCCATGGTCTCTATATGATGGTTTTCAAAAACGATGTCTACTTCCTGGCCGACACTACCGTCACCATCGACCCGACCGCCGAAGAGCTGGCCGAAACCGCCATCCTGGCTGCAGAAAAAGTGCGGATGCTTGATATTGAACCGCGGGTTGCCATGCTCTCCTTCTCCAACTTCGGGTCGGCCAACCATCCCCAGGCCAGAAAAGTAATGCGGGCCACCGAGATCGTCAAGGAGCGGGCCCCCAACCTGATCGTTGAAGGGGAAATGCAGGCTGACACGGCCGTTACCCAGGAGCTGCTCAACGGCTTTACCTTCTCAAAGCTGAAGAGTAATGCCAACATCCTGATCTTCCCCGACCTGAATTCGGGTAATATCTGTTACAAGCTGCTCCATCACCTGGGGGGCGCAGAAGCCATCGGCCCGATCCTCATGGGGATGAACAAGCCGGTTCACGTCCTGCAACGGGGTGACAGCGTCGATGATATGGTCAAAATGGCCGCCATCGCCGTCGTTGATGCCCAGAACATCTGAGATTCAGCCGTTTGCCTCCCCCCTGACCACCGGGGGGAGGATCGCACCTTATCCTTTTTGCACAGGAGAATACCAGAGTGTCCAGAAAACTTGTTACCATAGACGGCAACACCGCCGCTGCCCATGTGGCCCACGCCACCAACGAAGTAATCGCCATCTACCCCATTACCCCGTCATCGGTCATGGGAGAAATATCCGACGCCAAGAGTGCCGCCGGAGAGAAGAACATCTGGGGAACCATCCCCCTGGTGGCCGAACTGCAGTCCGAGGGGGGTGCCGCCGGTACCGTCCATGGTGCCCTGCAGGCCGGTGCCCTGACCACCACCTTCACCGCCAGCCAGGGTTTGCTGTTGATGATCCCCAACATGTACAAGATAGCCGGCGAATTGACCTCCACCGTGTTCCACGTATCGGCCCGCGCCATCGCCACCCAGGCCCTTTCGATCTTCGGTGACCACTCCGACGTCATGTCCTGCCGTTCCACCGGCTGGGCCATGCTCTGTTCCAACAATGTCCAGGAGGTCATGGACTTCGCCCTGATCTCCCAGGCTGCCACCCTGCGCGCCCGTATCCCCTTCCTGCACTTCTTCGACGGTTTCCGCACCTCCCATGAAGTGCAAAAGGTGGAAGAGCTGACCTTTGACGATATGCGGGCCATGATCGATGACACACTGGTCAACGCCCACCGGGGCCGGGGCCTTTCACCGGACCATCCGGTCATGCGCGGTACCGCCCAAAACCCGGACGTCTACTTCCAGGGGCGTGAAACGGTCAACAGATTTTATCCCGCCTGTATCTCCATCGTTCAGGAAGAGATGGACAAGTTTGCCGCCATCACCGGTCGCAGCTACCAGTTGGTCGAGTATTTCGGGGCACCGGATGCCGACCGGGTAGTCGTCATCATGGGCTCGGGTGCAGACACTATTCAGGATACGGTGACCACCCTGACGAAACAGGGAGAGAAGGTCGGCGTGGTAAAAATCCACCTGTACCGTCCCTTCCCCCTGGAAGCCTTTATCAAGGCTCTGCCTGCCACCGTCACCGGAATTGCCGTCCTCGATCGCACCAAGGAACCGGGCTCCCTCGGTGAGCCGCTCTATCTGGACGTACGTACCGCCATCGGAGAAGCAATGTCCGACGGAAGTTGCGCACTTGACGGCTATCCCACCATCGTCGGCGGCCGTTACGGGCTCGGCTCCAAGGAATTCACCCCGGCCATGGCCAAGGCGGTCTTTGACAATCTCAAGGAAGTCAAACCGAAGAAGAATTTTGTCGTCGGCATTACGGATGATGTCACCGGGTCAAGCCTCAGCTTCGATCCCTCCTTCCGAAACCCCATGGCAGGAACCTATGAGGCGATGTTCTACGGCCTCGGCTCCGACGGTACGGTCGGTGCCAACAAAAACACCATCAAGATCATCGGTGAAACCACCGACAACTATTCCCAGGCGTATTTTGTCTATGACTCGAAAAAGGCCGGCACCATCACCATCTCGCACCTCCGCTTCGGCAAGGAGCGGATCAACGCCCCGTACCTGATTGACAACGCTGACTTCATCGCCTGCCATAACTTCACCTTCCTCGAGAAGTACGACATGCTCAGCAAAGCTAAACCGGGGGGGACATTCCTGCTCTGTTCGCCGTTTGAACATGGTGAGGTCTGGGACCGGATGCCAACGGAAGTTCAACAGCAGATCATCGCCAAGAAGCTCAAATTCTACGTGATCAACGCCATCAAGCTGGGCGAGGAACTGGGACTGGGAGCACGCATCAACGTCATCATGCAGACTGCGTTCTTCAAGATTTCCGGCATTATTCCCCTTGAACAGGCCATAGCCGAAATCAAGGGTGCCATCAAGAAGAGCTACGGCAAAGCGGGGGACAAGGTTGTCGCCATGAATAACGGCGCGGTTGATGCCGCCCTCGACAATATCCACGAGGTTGTTGTCCCGGCTTCTGCCACCAGCAGCATCATCATGCCGCCGTCGGTTTCCAAAAGTGCACCAGCGTTTGTCCAGGAGGTCACCGGCCCCATCATTGCCGGCTTCGGCGATGATCTACCGGTTTCGGCAATGCCGATTGACGGGACCTTCCCGACCGCTACCTCCCAGTATGAAAAGCGGAACATCGCCGTTGACATCCCGGTGTGGGAGCCATCGGTCTGTATCCAGTGCGCCATCTGTTCCTTCGTCTGTCCCCACGCCGCCATCCGGATGAAGGCCTATGACAAAGGGCTTCTGGCAACTGCTCCGGCCACCTTCAAATCTACCGACTGTAAACTTCCCGAATTCAAAGGGAGCGCGTATACCCTCCAGGTGGCCCCGGAGGATTGCACCGGCTGCGGTGCCTGCGTCCATAACTGCCCGGCCAAGAGCAAGGAAGACCCCAGCCGCAAGGCCATCAACATGCAGTTCCAGGCACCACTCAGAGTTGCTGAAGCGGCCAATTACGAGTTTTTCCTGGCACTGCCGGACATCGACGCCACCCAGGTCAAACTGGACACACTGCGGGGGAGCCAACTGGTTCGTCCGACCTTTGAATATTCCGGTGCCTGTGCCGGGTGCGGTGAGACCCCCTATCTGAAACTGATGTCCCAGCTGTTCGGCGACCGGGCAATGATCGCCAACGCCACCGGCTGTACCTCCATCTACGGCGGCAATCTCCCCACCACCCCCTGGGCACAGCGTGCCGATGGCCGCGGCCCCGCCTGGTCAAACTCGTTGTTTGAGGACAATGCCGAATTTGGTTTCGGCATGCGCCTCGCGGTGGATAAATTCACCGAATCAGCCCGAGAACTGTTGACACAACTGGCCGATCACTGCATTTGTGACTCGTGCAAGGCCATTATCCCGGTTATGAAAGAGATTCTTTCCGCCGACCAATCGGATCAGACCGGCATAGAGAAGCAGCGGGAACGGGTAGCACTGCTCAAAGAAACCCTTACCGGCTGTCCGGAAAAGGGTGCTGCACAACTGCTCCCTCTGGCCGATTATCTGGTGAAAAAATCGGTCTGGTGCGTCGGTGGTGATGGCTGGGCCTACGACATCGGCTATGGCGGCCTTGACCATGTGATCGCCTCCGGCAAAAACATCAACATCCTGGTGCTCGATACTGAAGTGTACTCAAATACCGGCGGACAGGCGTCGAAATCCACCCCCATCGGTGCGGTTGCCCAGTTTGCAGCCGGTGGCAAGTTCATGGCTAAAAAAGATCTGGGCATGATGGCAATGGCCTACGGCTACGTCTACGTGGCCAATGTTTCCCTGGCCAATCCGGCCCAGGTGGTTAAGGCCTTTATGGAAGCGGAAGCCTACGATGGTCCCTCCATCATCATCGCCTACGCCCACTGCATCGCCCACGGCATCAACATGACCACCGCCGTTGATGAGCAGAAGAAAGTGGTTTCCTCCGGTTACTGGCCACTCTACCGCTACAACCCTGCTCTGGCGGCCGAAGGAAAGAATCCGCTCCAGCTTGACAGCAAGGCACCGACCACCACCTTCGAAGATTTTGCCAACGGTGAGAATCGCTACAAGGTGCTGAAAAAGATTAACCCGGAAGCAGCGGACCGGCTGATGAAGAAGGCTTCGGCCTGGACGGCAAATCGTTTTGAGTATTACCAGAAACTTGCAGCACTAAAGTATGAAAAGTAACCGTAACTGACACCCCCCACCTCTGCCGCACCTCCCCTCCGGGAGGTGCGGCAGAGGTACATCATGTCGTGACACTTATCTGCCACAAAAGAAAACAAGGGAGGATATTCGCCATGTCAGAGAGAACATTACGCATACTGGTCGGCAAACCGGGGCTGGATGGCCATGACCGGGGGGCAAAGATCATTGCCCGGGCTTTCCGGGACGCCGGATTTGAAGTAATCTACACCGGCCTGCACCAGACGCCGGAACAGATCGTAGCCGCCGCCATCCAGGAAGACGTGGACTGCATCGGGCTGTCCATCCTGTCCGGTGCCCATAACACCCTGCTGCCACGGGTCTGCCAACTGCTGAAAGACAAATCCGCCGATGATATTAAGGTGTTCGGCGGAGGGGTTATTCCGGAGGATGACATTCCGGGGTTGAAAGCTGCCGGCATCTGTGAAATATTTACCCCCGGCACATCAACCGAGTATATTGCTACCTGGGTGAGAGAGAACGTTTCACCACGGGCATAGCAGGCAGCACCTCACTTCACATTTTAAAGGGTATGAACGTATGTCCAAAGCGGCACCAGCGGTACAAGCGGGCAGTAAGGGGTGGCTTGGTAAGGATGCAATGGCATCGGTTGTGGTCTTTCTGGTGGCTCTGCCGCTCTGTATGGGCGTGGCCATCGCATCCGGAGTTCCACCGACCTCCGGCCTGATAACCGGCATCATCGGCGGACTGGTGGTCGGAGTTTTTGCCGGTTCACCGTTCCAGGTAAGTGGTCCCGCCGCCGGTTTGACGGTACTTGTCTGGCAACTTGTTCAGCAGCATGGTCTGCCGATGCTGGGCGTCATCGTACTTCTGGCCGGCCTGCTGCAGCTGACGGCCGGGCTTCTCAAACTGGGGCAATGGTTTCGAGCCGTATCCCCCGCAGTAATCCATGGCATGCTGGCCGGTATCGGTCTGCTTATTCTTACCGCACAGTTTCATGTCATGCTCGATGGCAAACCGATTGGTAAAGGGATCGACAACCTGCTGGCCATTCCCGATGCAGTGAACCGGGCAATTACCGGAGGCGGCGCACCGCTCCATGCCCTGTATATCGGCATATTAAGCATAACCACCATGGCCCTCTGGGGGCGCTTTGCCCCCCGGAAACTCAAGATGCTCCCCGCGCCTCTGATTGCCGTGGTCCTGTCGGTAACGGCTGCCGCCTATTTCCAGCTCAAGATCGCCTACGTCATGGTTCCGCAAAACATCTGGTCCGTTATCCAGCTTCCTACCCTGGAAAACCTGAAGCATATCATCGATACGCCGATTCTGATTGCCGCCGTTTCCGTCGCCTTTATTGCCAGCGCAGAAACCCTGCTCTGCGCCAGTGCCGTCGATCAGATGCACCAGGGACAACGCACAAAATATGACAAGGAACTTGCCGCACAGGGTCTGGGAAATACCCTCTGCGGCCTCTGTGGTGTGCTGCCGATGACCGGCGTTATCGTCCGTTCCAGTGCCAATATTGAAGCGGGCGCGAAAACCCGTGCCTCGGCAATTTTTCATGGTATGTGGCTGCTACTGTTCGCAGCCGTACTTCCGTTTACCCTCCGCTACATTCCGGTTTCCAGTCTGGCAGCGGTGCTGGTGTTCACCGGTTACAAACTGGCCTATCCGAAAGCACTTCCCAAGCTGCTTGAATTCGGCAAGAGCGAAGTGGCTATTGCTGTCGTGACCGTTGCGGTCATAGTCGGGACCGACCTGCTCAAAGGGGTCGTCCTTGGACTGTTGCTGTCACTGTTCAAGTTGCTGTACGTCTTTTCCCAGCTGGATATTGAATGTGACGATGATGAAGCCGGCAACTGTACCCATCTGCGCCTGTCCGGATCGGCAACCTTAATCCGCCTGCCGATGCTGGCCTCGGCACTGGAACAGGTACGCCCCGGCACCGAAGTGCATGTACATTTTGAAAATCTTGAATACATCGACCACGCTTGTTTTGACCTGCTGTCAAACTGGGAGAAACAGCACGAAGCAACCAACGGTTCACTGGTCATCGAGTGGGAAGAGTTATCGTGGAAATTCCATCAGCGGCGCAGTGCCGCCCAAAGGTCACCCCGCAAAGGGTAACATACCGGAGAGAAAATCGCAGGGAGGGAAATAATGAGCATACAAGAAAGTAAACAGAAGTGGGATGAAAAAGTAGCCAAAGGGCTTGCCAAATCGCCGGAACGGATGAATACGTTTCTGACAACCTCAAACATCGAGCTGGAGCGTTGTTTCACCCCCGGTTTTGACTATCCGGATTATGAGGAACAGCTGGGCCTGCCGGGGGAATACCCCTACACCCGTGGTGTGCAGCCGACCATGTACCGGGGACGTTTCTGGACCATGCGCCAGTATGCC
>CAIUSO010000070.1 GCA_903901875.1 uncultured Geobacteraceae bacterium
AACCGCCAAACTCACCTTCAACTCCGGCATAAACAATTTTTCGGGGATTTTAAATGGTACCAACCCGTTCAGTATAGCCAACGGCGTGACGGTGACCGCTACCGGCGGAGTAAACGCAACAGGCAATGGCGCAATAACCGTCGGCACCGGTTCCGTACTCAATATCAATCCTTCGGTGTTCGGAGTAACGGGGCAACCAATTGCTCGCGGCACCATAACCAATAATGGCACCATCAATGTTAATGCCGCAGCCGGGACGTTTGCGGCTCCGTCATATTATAGTTATGCCTGTCAGACAGTGGCAGGTACGGGCGGTGTTATCAATTTTATGACCGGCTACTCCCGATTGGCGGCCGATGCTGACTCGGCAGCATGGGCGGGAACAGGGACAATAAATATCAAAAGCGGTGCGGGTATGTCGAGCTGGTATGGTCTCAACGCTCCGGGGTATGTGCTGAACGTGGAGGCGGGAGGAAATTTTGGAATAGACAATACAACAGCTGTCTTTGGCGGGTTGACCGGCTTGGGGACCGTCAGTAACGGTCATGGTAGTGTTGGCGGCTATATAAAAATCAATACGGCCGTCTCCAGCACATTCCCGGGGCTGCTGCAAAATGGCGGCGTCGGAGTGTTGCACTTTACCAAGGATGGAGTAGGCACACTCAAGCTGACCGGGACAAACACCTATACCGGTCAAACCTTGATAAATGCAGGTGCTCTCGAAATTACGGCACTGAATAATCTCGGAGCATCAGCTTTTGCGACAATAACGCCGGGTCAACTGCTGGTAACCGGATCAAACAGTTTTACTGCTCCAACGGCCTATGGAACCTCCACCGGTACCTTCAACTGGAACTCGTCAGGATTATTAAGCATACCGTTCCAATGGGGTTTTCAAGGCTCTTTGCTACTGCCCACCGGTTCAGCGGCGATAAACTATACGGGGGCAGCCAGTGGCACAAACTATACGATACAGCCGACGTCAATCACCATCGGTGCCAACGATGGAACGTCTACCGCCACCTTAACGCACCTGTTTGATACTTTTGGTGCTGGTGCGTGGCCTTCAATATACACGAATCCGATTAAAATAAATGCCGGTAGTTCCATGGTTTTCGCAAACGATACCGTTAACCAGTCTGCGAGTTTTATGCCTGGTGCATTAACCGGTACCGGTTCAATAATCAAAACCGGTTCACAGGTGACGGCACTGATAGGCGGGGCGGGATCGGCCGGTGCGCTGACTAATTTTGCCGGCTTGATCGATGTGCAGGGTGGCACCCTCTACATTAACCCTAACGGGTCATCGGTTGCCGCTACGGGGACGCGGCTGAAATCGTCAGCGGGTACTCTGTACATGATTCGCGGCAACATGACCGTGGATTATGCCAATCTTACCGGTGGTATCATCTGCAATTATTCCGCTTACAATGCGGTCTTCACCGTTGGATCAGCCACAACCAACAGTAATATTGATGGTCCTATCACCGCAACCTATTCATTCGGCATAGGAAAAACCGGCGCAACTACCGTGTTGTTGTTAAATAATTCGGGGAATAACTACACAGGAGCAACAACAATAACTGCCGGTGGCCTTGGCGGCAGCGGTTCATCGGCGTCGTCGGCGCATACCGTTGCCTCCGGCGCGTGGATATTTGGCGGGACCGGTGCAGGAAACGCGGGTACCTATACCAGCGGCACGCTGGCATTTGCATCGGGCAGCATACTCAAGGTCTACAGCGATGGCACATCGGTAAGCAGGGTCACGAGCGGCGCGATCACGGTGACAACCGGCTTTGTGGTTAACCTCATGGAAGCCATGCCGGCCGGCACCGATATCGTGCTGCTTGCCAACACCGGCGCACTGCCGGCTATTGTGCCGTCACTGGTAAACAACAGCGGTAGAGCGGCTACAAACCTGAGATGGAAGGCGGGCACCGGTCTGGTGGTGACGTTAACGTGAGCGGGGGGAGACCCTCTCCTCAGTTAGAAAATTGCGTGGGGTATAATACGCTGCTTTATCCCCTCATCCGGCCTTTGGCCACCTTCTCCCGGGGGGAGAAGGGTTGTGGTCTTTCCTTCTCCCTCTGGGAGAAGGTGCCCGTCAGGGCGGATGAGGGCGAAACGGTGCCATTTGCAAAAAAACAAACGGACATCACTGAGTACCGAGAAATATAAGGCGGGAATTACCATGAAAAATTTCAGCGGTTACACATATCTGGTCATGCTGTTATCCGTCCTGTTGTTGGTACCGGTACGGGTTTTCGCCATATCCAGTGCCAACTATTCCCTCCAGGGGGGTGTTGTCTCCGGCGGGGGGAACGTCAAGGCAACGTCCAGTGAGGGGTATGTGCTGGGGGGAATAATTGGCCTGCCGGTACATTACCCAAAAACGAGCATCGACACCGAACAGTATGACGTCAAGCCGGTCACCCTGGCCACCATGGGGACTTCCCCTCCCACGGTGGTTACCCTGGGTGAGGGAGCCGTCACCTCCACAGAACAGATGACCATATCCGGTATGGTGGACCTGTCTGCTCCCCCCAAATCCCTTACGATCAACGGGATGGCGGTCACGTGGGATAGTAGCGGTTTCTACAGCACGGTGGTGAAGCTGACGTCGGGAGCCAACGCCATTCAGGTGGACTCCGTCGACCAGAACGATATCGCCAGTGGCGTCTCCCGGAAGGTAACCCTTAACAGCCAGGCCCCCAGGGTGCAGTTCGTCTCCCCCCGGAGCAACAGTGAAATGTTCACGACCCAGGTGGTGACCCTGAGCGGAACGGTGGACAGTGATGCCACCCTGGTCTTGAAACTGAATGGGGTTGAGCGTGCGGTCACCAGTTCGGCCGGTACCTTCAGTGCCACGTTGTCTGGCCTTGCCTCCGGCGATAACAGCGTGGTTGTCACGGCCACCCGGGACGGTCTCAGCGGTTCGGCGGTCCTGCGCCTGGTGGGTTTGACCATGGATCATTCCGGTGATGTTACCAATGACCGGGTGGTGGATATTGTTGATGCCCTTATGGCACTTCGTCATGTGTCGGGGATCGCTCCGCTGGACGCCGCTGCCGTGACACGGTGTGACGTGGCACCCATCGTCAATGGGTATTCCCGTCCCGATGAGGTCTGTGATCTGATGGATGTGCTGTGGATTCTGCGGCGAACCGTGGGGCTGAATTAATATACTCATGAAGAGGTGTGTAATGAAAAAAAACAAGCAAAACAGTATGCTGCGGCTCGTGGTGCTGATACTGCTGATCTCTGCCGTGACCGGATGCGGCGGGGGAGGAGATGGGGGAACGGGAGGAGAAGTTCCCCTTTCGGCGGGTGACCATTATCTGCTATTCATGGCCTCCGACACGGCTACCCTGCCGGTGCCGATTTCGACCGTCGATTTCGGCTTCAAACTCCCCGGCGGCACCACCGTGGCAACGGCAGACAACGGCTCAAAAGCTATCCAGCAGAGTTCGCTCATGGCATCGGGTCCCTTTGCTTCTGCGGTGTACGGTTCCTATTCCGCTGCCTCGACCGGGGGGAGCGTGCATGTGAATCTGGTTGCCGTGGAGAGTGCCTTTCGCACCGGTCAATTGGTGGAGTTGAAGTTCACCGTTCCGGTGGGGCAGACGGTGTACGCCAGTGCCATAACGACCCCGACTCCGAATTTTTGGCACTATCAGGTAACCGGGATTGATGGAGACAACAATTCCATTATCTTGACCGATAGGGTGAGGGTAGGGGTGCAGGTAGCGGAATGATTGATAATTGATAGCGTCAGAAGGGGGGCTTCTCAGATGTATAGGCATTGTCTTAAACATCTTTCGGTGGTATGTTCATAACGATTGAGCATTTTCCAGAATTTTTCTGCACATCACCCCTCAACCCCCTTTTTTTTAAGGGGGGATTTTAAAGTTCAACACGGAGGATGTTCCCATGGAAACAAAACATTTGATTTTTGTGTATGGTACCCTCTGTTCGGGGCAGAATAATCATCACCTGCTGCAGGATTCTACTCGTTTGGGTACGGGGTATTCTGCCGAGAACTATGCCATGTATCTGCTCAGCGGGTACCCCTACGTCACCAGCCATGCGGCCAGATATCCGATCAAAGGGGAGTTGTTCGGGGTGGATGATGCCACGCTGGCCGTTCTGGACAAGATGGAAGGGCATCCCCGCTATTACACACGGAAAGAGGTTGTGGTGATCGTTGATGGTACCCAGTATACCGCATGGATGTATTTCAAGGACCCTCCCGGCGTGCTCATGTCCCATGGTGATTTTTGCCATACTGTTCCCGTATAGTGCCGGTTCAATGGGTGAACTATGAGAAGATATTCTGATCAAGAACTTTTGGAGTTATTGAATTCCGTTGAATCTGATCGAGTTGAACGTAAAGAGTCATTCAACGGCGATGTTCCTAAAAAGGCTCGCCAGGCTGTCTGTGCCTTTGCCAATGATTTACCAGGTCACAATGAGCCAGGTGTTCTTTTTGTTGGTGTAAAAGACAATGGAGTGCCGTCTGGATTGCATGTGACTGATCAGCTCTTACTGTCGCTTGCCGATATGAAGAGTGAGGGGAACATACTTGCCCCTGCCTGTATTAACTGTAGAGAGACGAATATTGAAAGGATCTGAGCTGGCGGTGATAACGGTCATGCCTTCCGACATGCCTGTATAACGCTGTGCTTCATCGCACATACGAAAGTACTAATGCACCTGTCCGGGTGTACTGGTTTAATGATCGGATCGAAATCAACAGTCCGGGCGGTCCTTATGGCAATGTCACCAGCGAGAATTTCGGTAAACCAGGGATTACGGACTACCGCAATCCCAACATTGGTGATGTATTGAAAACGTTCGGGTTTATTCAAACCTTCGGGAGAGGCATCGCCACGGCCCGAAAAGAGATGGAAAAAAATGGCAATCCTACCCCGGAGTTTGAAACAAACCAGAGTGCTGTCGTATGCACATTAAGGGGCAGGATATGAATTCACCTGTGCTGACCTTTTTTAGCAACAAAAGCGGTGTTGGTAAAACTTCTCTCATTTACCATCTGTCGTGGATGTTTGCCAGTTTGCGTAAGCGGGTTGTGATCATGGACCTGGATCCGCAATGCAACCTTACCGCGGCCTTTCTGGATGAAGACACGATTGAAGCAATTTGGAATCAGCAAAATGTGGGATCGACCATCTATAACAATCTTTACCGCCCAATGCGAATGCTCAGTTCCTTCTGGCAGGTGATGCAGATGGCGGCTCAAAAAGTTCAGGCAGACATCATACTCGTAGATACAGGCACGAACGTGGGAGCAATTAATCGATCGGTTCTGATAGCAACAGATTATGTAACAATCCCGCTTGGTGCAGACCTTTTCTCCTTGCAAGGGTTAAAGAATCTGGGCCCAACCTTGAGAGGGTGGAGAAATCTCTGGAATAAAAGATTGGCTAACTGGGATACCAATGCTGAAAAAAAGAGATTTCCTGATTTCAGACTTCCACAAGGAAATATGCACCCTATCGGCTATGTATGCCAGCAACATGGAGTGCGCCTTGATCGTCCGGTAAAAGCTGACGACAAATGGGTACAGCGTATTCCTGATGTTTATCGAGAGTTTGTATTAGGTGATTTGCCTACTGGCACAATACGCCAGCAAGAGGATCCCTACTGCTTGGCAACCGTCAAGCTTTATCGTAGCCTGATCTCGATGGCGCAGGAGCACCGAAAGCCGATTTTCTACCTAACCCCCGCTGATGGTGCCATTGGCAGCCATGCAAATGCGGTACAGGACGCAAAAAAGGACTTTCATCAACTGGCAGATAAGATAGCCGAAAAGATAGTAATATAAGGGGACGGGGGCAGAAACAGTTTCGGACTGGAGCAGTTTTGTTGACACCTTTTGGTATTCAGACTACAATTTGATCTTCATTAAACCAAATCCCCTTTTTCAAGCGGCGTTTGCACATTATGTCTGAACAACAAAGCGGCAAGCAGGAACAGAACATTCTGACCTATCTGACCCAATTCGGGTCCAACCTGCTTGACAAACTCGTCAAGAGGTTTTCCAATGCCGAAACCGCCCGACGTAACCGCTTTATCCTGCTGGTGTCAACCGCGCTTCTGTTGACACTGACTATTCTTCCTATCCAGAATTCCTCAAATCTTTCTTTTAAAGTTGGTGAAATTGCCGTATCCGATATCCGGGTTACTCAGGATCAGCTTGTTGAAGACAAGGCCCTGACCGAACAGCGGCGAAAGGATGCCGGAAATGGTGCGCCGGTGGTGTATAACCTGAATGGTCAGGTGGCCACGGCCCTTGCCGATAAAATCGGTCAGGCGGTGGCAATCATCCATGGTGACCAGGGTGATGCTGTCGGAAAAACGGTTGTCCAGTGGCGTGCGCTGCTGGTCCCGGTGCTGGATACGGATTTGAGCGAAGGAGAAATCAAGGCGCTGATCCGTATTAAATCGGTCAAAACGTTTCAGGCCACCGTGGTGGAATTGCTGGATGAGCTGTATCGTCAGAGGATCGTTCTCGATAAAAAGGTCTTTCAGACCGACAGTCACCGGGGCCTTGAGATCACTGATAACAACGGCCATCCTATTGAAGGGGTGGACCTTGCTGACGGGGTGACCGAAATAGGCGATGCCCGGAAGTCCGTGTCTGCCTGGAGTTACAAAGGGGTGGGGAGCGATGGTGACCAAGGGCGGATTTCGGCTATTATCGGCAGGATTCTGCTTCCCAATCTGTTTTATAACCGTGAAGCGTCGGAGGTTCGGGCCCGTCGTGCCATGGAGGTGGTCAGGCCGGTGATGTTCAAGCTCCAGAAAGGGGAAATGGTGGTGCGGGTGGGGGAACGGATCACCACCGAACAGGCCCACAAGCTTGAAGCAATTTTTGGCAGTCATCGCAGCGATACCCGGATCTTCAAGGCGTGCGGCACCTTTACCCTTATCCTGGTGTTCTTCTATTTTCCCTACCGGTTCGCCTGCAAAAACATCCGTAAATTCAATCCGACCAATAAGGATGTGCTGCTCATCTCCCTGTTGATCTCCATCAGTTTTATCTGCTTTAAAACAGCCCTGCTCATTTCACATAATATCGGCCCGGTTTTCCCCTCGATTGCGGTGTCCAGTTATTTTTACCTGTTCCCGTTTGCCGCCGGCGCCATGATCGTACGATTGTTCATCAATTCGGAAGTGGCCCTGGTCTATTGTGCTGTTCTGGCACCACTTTTGGGGATCATGTTTGAAAACGACATGCTGGTGGTCATCTATTCGTTGCTCGGCAGTATTGTGGGGGCCCACGGGGTTCGCCACTGTTCCAGCCGGGGTACCATTTACGGGGCGGGGATCAAGGTGTCGGTGGTCAATCTGGCCCTGGCCCTGTCATTCCAAACCTTTAATAATGCGATTTTTACCATGCAGACCCTCTATGTGGCGTTTTTTGCCCTGTTGAGTGGTTTTATCTGCGCCGGTTTTGTGTCCGGTTTCATTCCCCTGATTGAAACTCTCTTCCAGTACACCACCGATATCAAGCTGCTGGAACTGGCCAACCTCAATTCCCCGGTGTTACGTGAGCTGATGGTCAAGGCTCCCGGTACCTACCATCACAGTGTGGTGGTGGGGAATCTGGTGGAGGCGGCGGCCGAATCCATCGGTGCCAACCCGCTGCTGGCACGGGTTTCTGCCTATTATCACGATATCGGCAAGGGGAACAAGCCGCTCTATTTTATTGAAAACCAGGGGGGAGAGGAAAATCGCCATGACAAGCTGACCCCCAGCATGAGTGCCCTGATCCTGATTTCCCATATCAAGGAGGGGGCAGAGCTGGCGCGGGAGCATCGGCTGGGGCAGCCGATTATCGATATAATCCGTCAGCACCACGGCACCGGGCTTATCAAGTTTTTTTACGAGCGTGCCAAAAGTCAGGCAGCTGTCTCCGGTCATACGGTCGAAGAGAAGGATTTCCGCTATCCGGGCCCCAAACCCCAGACACGGGAAGCTGGTATCGTCATGCTGGCCGATTGCGTTGAAGCCGCCTCCCGCACCTTGGCAAATCCGACCTCGGACCGTATCCAGGGGCTGGTGCAGAAGTTGATTAACAATATATTTATTGATGGTCAGCTTGACGAGTGCGAGCTTACCTTGAAAAATCTCCATGAAATTGCTAAAAGTTTTACCGTTATTTTGAACGGAATATTCCACCACCGCATTGAATATCCGGAACCCGCCTACAAGGGGGGAGACCGGAGTAAAAAAGCTGAAAACCGTGATCAGGCAAAGGTTGACCAAGGAGGTTTGCCACGTGGAGATACTACTGAACAATCGTCAGCGCCGCCACCCCTTCAGGAACCGGCAGCTCAAAAAAGTGGCGGAGAGAATCTTAAGCGCCTTGGGATGTCCTGATGGGACCGAACTTTCCGTTTCCGTAGTGGGTGACCGCTCCATGCGGATCGTCAACCGGGAATATCTGGGCAAGGATCGACCGACCAACGTCATCTCCTTTTCGTTGCAGGAGGGGGAGTATGGCGGTATCAATCCCCATGCCCTGGGGGATGTGATCCTGTCGGCAGATACCGCCGCCCGTGAGGCGGAGGAGTGCGACCAGACGTTTTTTGGGCGCCTTTCTTTTTTGTTGATGCATGGTATTCTCCATCTGTGCGGGTACGATCATGAACGGAGCGGTGAAGTGGAAGCGGTGAAAATGGAGCAGAAGGAGCAGGAGCTATTCGGGATTCTCGAGAAAGAAGGGTTGTTAAGCCAACCCGCTTCATAGATTCGGTCAACTGTGCAATCGAAGGTATTCTACACGCCGTTCGCGCCGAAAAGCATATGCGGATTCATTTTGGCGCGGCCATTGTCGTGCTGTTGGCGTCCCTGTTTCTGAAAGTCACCCCCCTGGAATTTGCCCTGCTGGCCCTGTCAATCCTGTTGGTCCTTTGCACCGAACTGCTTAATACGGCCATAGAAGCGGTGGTGGACCTGGTCTCCCCCGATTTTCATCCCCTGGCAAAAATTGCCAAGGATACGGCCGCCGGTGCCGTGTTGGTTGCAAGCTGCGGTGCGGCCATCATGGGGTGCCTGATCCTTTCAAAGTATGTCATGCCGTCCTGCCGGGAGGTGCTTTCCCTGTTTGGCCCACTATCCGGGATGGGGACGCTTGTCTCGATTCTGATCGTGGTGATTGTGGTCATTATTGTCAAGAGTGTTACCGGAGCCGGTACGCCGTTCCATGGAGTCATTCCGAGCGGCCACGCCGCCGTGGCTTTTTCCATTGCAACCGCAGTATCATTCACGACCGGCGATCCGCTTATCTCCCTCTTGAGTCTGGTGTTGGCCACCATGGTCAGTCATTCCCGTCTGCTCATGAAAATCCATGCCGTGGGAGAACTGCTTGCCGGTGGGTGCATCGGTGCCGGAATAACGTTGCTGGTGCTGCAACTGTTCAAAGTGTATGGGTGAGAACTTTTGGGGAAGAGTGATATTGTTACAACGTACTATTAGAAGGTGCTTTTATGTCAGCTATGAATTTTAATACCGCAAACCAGACGTTTCGTCAGCTTTTGGGTAATGGCCTTATCTACCGTGTCCCACCATTTCAGAGGGATTATTCCTGGGGCGAAGATGAATGGGATGAAAACAAGATACAGTCCCGGCAAAGTCGCTTAGCCGATGTGGCAGCAGGAATATGGCGTGTTGAGTTTGAAAACTGATGTCATAGGTACGGAGGTGTATTTGAGTAACTATATTAAGATTGCTTCGTTGTTGCAAACCGCTCAGATAGGCAACAATTTGACCGTTAACGGGTGGATCAGGTCCCTGCGGGTTAATAAAGGTGTTGCCTTTATAAGCCTTAATGACGGCTCAACTGTGGGCGGTTTGCAGATTGTTATGGAATCCCCTCTGCCGGAATATGACGAGGTCTGTCGGCTGGGAACCGGCAGTGCCATTGGCGTTTATGGTGAATTGGTGGAATCTCCCGCTGCAGGTCAGTCGGTTGAACTTCGGGCTGAAAAGATAACTATTTACGGAGGGGTCGACGGAAATTACCCGCTTCAGAAAAAGCACCACAGCTTTGAGTTTTTGAGAAGTATTGCCCACCTGCGTCCACGGGCTAATACCTTTGGAGCCGTATTTCGGACACGGTCTGCGCTCTCCTTTGCCATTCACCGCTTTTTTCGCGAGAGGGAGTTTGTCTACGTCCATACCCCCATCATTACGGCAAACGATTGTGAAGGGGCGGGGGAACTGTTCCGGGTGACTACCCTGGATATGGCAGATCCTCCCCGCGTTCAAGGCAGCGTTGATTATAGCAGTGATTTTTTCTCCCAGCCGACCGGTCTTACCGTGAGTGGACAGCTGGAAGGCGAACTTTTGGCCATGGGATTGTCGTCCGTCTATACCTTTGGTCCGACGTTCCGCGCCGAAAATTCCAATACCTCCCGCCATGCGGCGGAGTTCTGGATGGTAGAGCCGGAAATCGCCTTTGCGGATCTCTCGGATAATGCTGATTTGGCGGAGGATTTTATCAAATATCTCTGCCGGTTTGTCCTGGACGAATGTGCCGGTGACATGGCGTTCTTTGACAAACAGATTGAGCCGGGTCTCATTCAGCGGGTGGGAACCCTTGCCCAATCCAATTTTGTGCGAATGGACTACTCCGAGGCGATTGACCGGCTGCTGAAGGCACCGGTTACTTTCAAATATCCGGTGGAGTGGGGGCTTGATCTGCAAACCGAGCATGAGCGATACCTGGCTGAGCAGGTCGTCGGCGGTCCCCTGTTTGTTCTTAATTACCCAAAAGACATCAAAGCGTTCTATATGCGGCAGAACGACGACGGTCGCACCGTAGCCGCCATGGATCTGCTGGTGCCGAAGGTGGGGGAGATTATCGGCGGGAGTCAGCGTGAAGAACGCCTTGATTACCTTGAAAACCGCATGGACCAGATGGGCATAAGTACCCGGTCCCTCTCCTGGTACCTTGACAGCCGACGGTGGGGTTGCTGTCCCCATGCCGGGTTTGGATTGGGGTTTGAGCGCCTGATCATGTATCTCACCGGCATGGAGAATATCCGTGACGTCATTCCCTTTCCCCGAACGCCGGGGCATGCGGAATTCTGAAGAAGGTACTGGTGGAAGTCCATATCAGGTTGGGCAAAGCAACGCGTGCCCAACAGGCACCGCCCCTGATCGCAACTTCCAAATCACGGCCACCGGGGCGACGATAAACCTTGAAAATTTTACCCGCTTCGGTGTATATAGTACCCCATGTACACGAGCCATCCACGGCAAGCCGGAACGTAATAATAACCTGTAGAAGTCCCCTGCGATGGGCCATAACCGGTCGGCATACCACCAATCAGAACATCCTGGAGTTTGTGTGAAAATCTGTTCGCTGGCGAGCGGCAGCAAGGGAAACTGTCTCTATCTTGAAACCGGTGACAGCCGGGTTCTGGTCGATGTGGGGCTCTCGCTGCGGGAAACGGTGCTTCGCATGACAGAGTGCGGTATTGACCCGGCTCGGGTAGATGCCCTGCTGGTTACCCATGAACATATCGATCATATTCGGAGCGTGGGATCCTTTGCCCGTAAGTTCGATGTGCCGGTGTTTGCCAGTCACCTGGTCAGGGATAAGTCGGCAAAACTGCTGAAAAACACCCGGGTCCGTGAATTCGAATCCGGTGTGGCGTTTACCTTCAGAGATATCCAGATCGACCCGGTGCCGATAACCCATGACAGCTGTGATCCGGTCGGTTTTGTTATTGATTCTTCCGAAGGGCGCGCCGGTTCGGTGACCGATCTGGGGATCGTCACCCGCTTGATCCGGGAAAAACTGCGGGGGTGCCGGGCCCTTAATCTTGAATCCAACCATGACGTCGATATGCTGATGAACGGTCCCTATCCGTGGGAGCTGAAGCAGCGTATCAAATCCCGCCATGGCCATCTTTCCAATGGTGAATCGCTGGAACTGCTCCATGAACTTGCCCACGACGGGCTTGAAACCGTGATCATGGCCCATCTGTCCGAAGTCAACAATCATCCGGATCATGTGGAGCGTAGTGGCCATTCTTTTTTGACGGACCAGAGCATCTGTGCCCCCCGAATGATTATCGGCGATCAGTACCGGGCCAGCGAGCTGATAGAAATGTGATGTAATCAAGTAGGTTGGGCAAAGCAAAGCGTGCCCAGCATTGCTACCATATGATGATGTTATCAAATATGCCACAAGGAGTTTTACCCTATGATCCCACGTTATACCCGTGCCGATATGGCAAAAATCTGGGAACCGGAAAACCGTTTCCGTATCTGGCTTGAAATCGAGACACTGGCCTGTGAGGCCCAGGCCGAACTGGGGGTTATTCCCCGTGAGGTTGTGCCGGTAATCCGGGAAAAGGGCAATTTCAATATCGAGCGGATCGATGCCATCGAGGCCGAAGTTAAGCATGATGTCATCGCTTTTCTCACGTCAGTTGCTGAATTTGTTGGCCCCGAGGCCCGTTTTATCCATCAGGGGATGACCTCTTCCGACGTGCTGGATACCTGTCTTTCCGTGCAGATGGTGCAGGCTGCCGACGAACTGCTGGCAGACCTTGACATGCTGCTGGAATCCCTCAAAATACGTGCTTTGGAGCATAAGGATACGGTCTGCATGGGGCGTTCCCATGGCATCCATGCAGAACCGGTTACTTTTGGCCTCAAACTTGCCTCTTTCTATGCCGAGATGCAGCGTAACCGTACCCGTCTCAAGGCGGCCCGGGAAAATATCGCCACCGGTGCCATCTCCGGTGCCGTCGGCACCTTTGCCAACATCGATCCCTTTGTTGAAGAGTATGTGTGCGGGAAAATGGGGCTGACGCCGGAGCCGGTATCGAGTCAGGTCATTCCCCGGGACCGTCATGCCGAATATTTCTGTGTGTTGTCAATCATCGCCTCTTCCATCGAACGGATTGCCATTGAAGTCCGTCATTTGCAGCGGACCGAGGTGCTTGAGGCGGAAGAACAGTTCACCAAGGGGCAGAAGGGGTCGTCTGCCATGCCCCACAAACGGAATCCGATCCTTTCAGAAAACCTCACCGGTCAGGCTCGTTACATCCGCGCCATGTGCATTCCGGCCCTGGAAAATGTGGCACTCTGGCATGAGCGGGATATCTCCCACTCGTCGGTGGAACGGTACATCGCCCCCGACGCGACCGTTGCCCTTGACTTCTCCCTGCGCCGTTTGAACGGACTCGTTCGTAATCTGGTGGTCTACCCGGATAACATGGTGAGAAACCTCAATCAGATGAAGGGACTGGTTTTCTCCCAGAAAATTCTTCTGGATCTGACCCAGGCCGGGGTATCCCGTGAGGACTCCTATCGTCTGGTGCAGCGCAATGCCATGAAGGTGTGGGAAGAGGGGAAAGATTTTCAGGTCGAACTTCTGGCAGATCCGGAAGTGGTTGGGGCCCTCGGTGAAGAAAAAATCCGTGAGTCATTCGATCTTTCGTACCATTTAAAGCATGTCGACACCATTTTCAAGAGAGTATTCAATGGATAGCCTTTTCGCTCTGTGGGATCTGCTGCTGCGTGGTCATGAGGGTGACCCCTTTCTGCTGTTCTGGAGTAAGGAGGGGCTGAGGGCATTACTGATCCTGGCCCTCTTCTGGGGTGTTTCACGGCTGGCGGTTAACATGCTGAGACGGTGGAGGCAAACGCTGTCAACCGATTCGGGGTTGGAGGACGAGGACACGGTCATTGTGCGCCTCTCCCCCTATCTGTCCCGGTTGTTCGTGGTGTATGGAGCGTATCTGGCCATCGGCTCCCTGCCGCTTCACGAAAAAGTGGCCATGGTCATTTCCGGTGCTGTCTTCATCGTTCTGGTAGCGATTGCCGGCAATGTGCTGTTTATCTTCATCGATGAGATCATGAACCGGTATGTTGCCAGACAGCAGGATACTGCCGGGGCTCTCATGTCCCGACAGATGATGCCGGTTGCCCAGAAGATCATGTCACTGTTTTTGATGGGAGCGGCCCTCATCGTCATTCTCAAACATTTCAACTATGATATCATCTCCCTGGTAACCGCGCTGGGCATCGGCTCCCTGGCCATCGGTATGGCGGCAAAGGATACCCTTGCCCATATGATATCAGGTTTTACCATCATGCTGGACCGTCCCTTTCGTATCGGTGACCGGATTCAGCTGGTGGGGGGGCAAATCGGTGATGTGGCGGACATCGGCCTGCGAAGTACCAAGATAAAAACCCTGGATAACCAGCTTCTCATCATCCCCAATTCCGATCTCTGTAATACCATGCTGACAAATCAGGCGTTTCCCGATCGACGGGTCAAGGGGCGCGTCAATATCGGCGTTGCCTATGGCAGTGACGTTGAAAAGGTGAAACGGGTTCTGGTAGCCACCGCCCTTGAAGTGAATCTCGTGCTTTCGGACCCGGTCCCGGAAGCCTACTTCGTCGCGTTTGGTGACTCTGACCTCAATATGTCCCTCTTCTTCTGGGTCGCGGATTACAGTACCTTATTCGGCACGACTGACCTGGTAAATTCGCTGATTCTGCATCGATTTGCCGAACAGTCCATTGAAATACCCTTTCCGATCAGAACGGTTCGGATGGAACAGTGAACGGGGAGGCCGTTTTTCCCCCAGCATGTTACTACTAACAACGACAGGAAACCGATACCAATGCCAAACAGAGTCGAAATAGCCCTGCACTCCGGTGTACGGGACGCCCGTGGTGAGCGGATCAAAAGGGAAATTGAACATTTTCTCCAGCTTGCAGTTGACGAAGTGCGAACCATTGATGTGTACACCGTGGATGCCCCCCTGAGCGGGGAAGAGCTTCGGCAGGTCGCTGCCGGTCCGTTTTGTGATCCGGTTATTCAGGGGTGGTCAATCGATGCGCCGGTTGCGGACCGCTTTGACTTCGTCGTGGAGGTTGGTTTTCGTCCCGGTGTGACCGACAACGTGGGACGTACGGCCCGGGAAGCGGTATCCTACCTGACGGGACGCCCCTTCTCAGGTGGCGAGGGGGTTTATTATTCGGTTCAGTACCTGCTGCGGGGAAACATTACCGGAGCGGATGTGGAGAACATCGCCACCGGCCTGCTCTGCAATACCCTCATCCAGCGCTACAGCGTTCTCTCCCGTGCCGATTTTGCGGCCCAGGGGGGCTTTGCCGTGATGGTGCCCAAGGTTGCAAGTGAGTCACTGGTCCAGGTCAGGGACATTGATCTGGAGGTTTCCGACGAAGAGTTAATGCGGATCAGCAAAGATGGCGTGCTGGCCCTGACCCTTGACGAAATGAAGATCATCCAGGGACATTTTCGCTTGGCGGATGTTCAGGCGGAGCGGTTGAAATTCGGTCTGTCGGCCCACCCCACCGATGTGGAGCTGGAATGTCTGGCCCAGACCTGGTCGGAACATTGCAAACACAAGATTTTTGCCGGAACAGTTCACTATGAAGACGAAACGGGGCAGCGTCAGGAGATCAAGTCGCTGTTCAAATCATTCATCCAGCGAACCACCGCGGATGTGCGGGAGCGGATGGGGGAGAAAGATTTCTGCCTGTCGGTTTTCAAGGACAATGCCGGTGTCATCAAGTTCAACGAAGAACATTCCCTGGTGTTCAAGGTTGAAACCCACAATTCCCCTTCGGCTCTGGACCCCTACGGCGGAGCGTTGACCGGTATTGTCGGCGTTAACCGTGATCCGTTCGGTACGGGGCAGGGGGCCAAGCTCATTTTCAATACCGATGTGTTCTGCTTTGCCGATCCGTTCTACACCAAACCGCTGCCGAGCCGTTTGCTCCACCCCCGCCGCATTTACGAAGGGGTTGTGGAAGGGGTGGAACATGGGGGGAACAAGAGCGGTATTCCGACGGTGAACGGTTCACTGGTTTTTGATGAGCGTTTTTGCGGCAAACCGCTGGTATTCTGCGGTACGGCTGGACTCATGCCGGCCCGCGTCAATGGTCAGCCGGGCCATGACAAGTCCATTGAGCCGGGGGACCTGATCGTCATGACCGGTGGCAGGATCGGCAAGGATGGTATCCATGGTGCCACTTTCTCGTCGGAAGAGTTGAATGAAAATTCGCCGGTGACGGCGGTGCAGATTGGTGATCCGATCACCCAGAAGCGGATGTTCGACTTTCTGATCCGGGCCCGTGACAAGGGGCTCTACCGCTTTATTACCGATAACGGTGCCGGAGGGTTGTCCTCCTCCATCGGTGAAATGGCCGGCGAATGTGGCGGCTGTCGCATGGACCTTGCCAAGGCACCCCTGAAATATCCCGGTCTTAACCCGTGGGAAATTCTGATCTCCGAAGCCCAGGAACGGATGTCCCTGGCGGTGCCGCCGGAACAGATTGCGGAGTTTCTGGATATGGCCGACCGCTTTGGTGTGGAGGCAACCGTACTGGGAGAATTCACCGATAACGGGGTATTTCATATGCTGTACGGTGAACAGACCGTGGCCCTGCTGCCGATGGAGTTCATGCATGAGGGGCTCCCCCCCATGCAGTTGCCGGCAAAATGGACCCCCCCCCGCCACCCGGAGCCTGAACGTGACCCGAAAAGCGACTATACCGGTGAACTGAAGCAGCTCCTCTCCGCACTGAACATCTGCTCCAAGGAGTCGGTTGTTCGCCGCTATGACCATGAGGTACAAGGGGGCTCGGTCGTCAAGCCGTTCAGTGGTGTGGCCAATGATGGTCCGTCCGACGGGGCGGTGGTCAGGCCGCTCCTGGATTCCTTCGAGGCGGTTGTCACCGCCCATGGTATCTGCCCCCGCTATTCGGATATTGACACCTATCACATGACCACCAATGCCGTTGATGAGGCACTCCGTAATTATGTGGCTGTGGGTGGTTCCCTTGACCTGGTTGCCGGTCTGGACAATTTCTGCTGGTGTGATCCGGTGGAGTCCGACAAAACCCCGGACGGTGCTTACAAGATGGCCCAGTTGGTCCGCTCCAATCAGGCTCTCTACGATATCTGCATGGAATATAACCTGCCGCTCATCTCCGGCAAGGATTCCATGAAAAATGATTTTTACGACGGCACCACCAAAATTTCCATCCCCCCTACGTTGTTGTTCTCGGTTATCGGCAAGATGGATGACGCCCGTAAGGCGGTGACCATGGATGTCAAGCGGCCCGGCGACCTCGTGTACCTTCTGGGTGCCACGGCCGATGAGCTGGGGGGCTCCGAATATTTTGCCCTGTCCGGTGAGATCGGTAACAAGGTGCCCCAGGTTGACGCCCCCTCCGCTTATCGGCGTTATCGGGCCTATCAGGGGGCTGCTACCGGTCGGTTGGTGGCTTCCTGCCATGACCTTTCCGACGGCGGGCTTGCGGTGGCTGCGGCGGAAAGTGCCTTTGCCGGAGGTTTTGGCATCACCCTTGACCTCTCTTCCGTACCTTGGAAGGGGGAGAGTGCCGCCAGGAGTGATGCGGTTCTGTTGTTCTCCGAATCGGCATCCCGCCATCTGGTAACGGTTCACCCGGAACAGCAGGGTGAATTTGAAGCAGCCATGGCCGGTGAGTGCTGTGCCGTTGTCGGTGTGGTCACCGAGCGGCAGGTGCTGAATGTGACCGGTTTGGACGGTACGCCGGTCATTGCGGCCGACCTGGCCGGGTTGAAAGAGGCATGGCAGCAGACGTTGCGGGAACTATGACCCCATCCATCCACCACACCCTGAAAACCGTCTTCGGTTTTCACCAGTTCAGAGCGCCCCAACAGGACGTCATTGAACGGGTCATCGGGGGGGAGGATGTGTTTCTGGTGATGCCGACCGGGGGGGGGAAATCCCTCTGCTACCAGATTCCGGCACTCCACCGGACCGGAGTGGCCATCGTGGTGTCACCACTGATCGCCCTCATGAAGGATCAGGTTGATGCGCTGCAGGATAACGGGGTGCGGGCTGCCTGTCTCAACTCGTCCCTGTCGTCCGATGAGGTCCGTCAGGTGTTGCGGCAGATGCATTGCGGTGAACTTGATCTGCTCTATGTGGCACCGGAGCGTCTGCTGCTCCCCGATTTTCTTGAAACCGTGGCGACCCTTACCCTGGCACTGTTTGCCATCGATGAGGCCCACTGTATCTCCCAGTGGGGCCATGACTTTCGTCCTGATTACGTAAGGCTCGGTCAGCTCCGTGCGCTGTTTCCCCAGGTACCGATTGTGGCCATGACCGCAACGGCTGACCCCGAAACCCGCAAGGATATCGTCAATCAGTTGGGTATCCAGCAGGCCAAGGTGTTTGTGGCCGGCTTTGACCGCCCCAATATCACCTATACGGTGATTCCCAAGCATAAGCCGTTCGCCCAGTTGTGCGGCTTTCTCAAGGGGCGCAGCGATGAGTCCGGCATTGTCTATGCGTTAAGCAGGAAGCGGGTAGAGCAGATTGCCGAACAGCTGGTTCAGCAGGGATTTTCCGCCGCCGCCTATCACGCCGGTCTGTCGGACCGGGAACGGAGCCGGGTGCAAAACGGTTTCCGTTGTGACGACATCAGGATTGTCGTCGCGACCGTCGCCTTTGGTATGGGGATTGATAAGCCGAACGTGCGGTTTGTGGTTCATTATGACATGCCGAAGAGTGTTGAAAGCTATTATCAGGAAACCGGCCGGGCCGGCCGGGATGGTCTGAATTCGGAAGCGGTGATGCTATTTGGCATGGGCGATGTCATGACGGCCCGCTCCCTGATCGAGACCAGTGATAACGCCGAACGGGTGCGGATTGAGCTGCAAAAACTCAATGCCATGGTTGCCTATTGTGAGGCGTTGACCTGTCGCCGTCGGGCCCTGCTCTCTTATTTCGGGGATCAGATGCCCCATGATTGCGATAACTGCGATATCTGTACCGATCCTCCCCAGCGCTTCGATGCATCGGAAGTGGCAAAGAAGGCCCTGTCATGTGTCTACCGGGTCGGTGAACGGTTCGGGGTGCGCCATGTTATTGAGGTGTTGCGCGGTTCTAAAAATCAACGGATTCTCGAACTGCGGCACCATCAGCTTTCAACCTACGGTATCGGTGCCGAATTGTCGGCCGTCGAATGGGAAAATATCTTCCGGCAATTGATCCATCTCGGCTATCTGGTGCAGGATTTTACCCGCTACGGGGTACTGGGACTTTCGCCCGCCGCGAGGCCGGTGCTGAAGGGGGAAATCCAGGTTATTCTCGGACTTCCCCGGGTGGTTGCGAAACCGGAGGAGAAGAGCCGCCGCAAAAGGGGTGTCTCCGCCGGGTTTAATCAAGGATTGTTTGATCGGCTGCGGGGGGTCCGCAAAGAAATTGCCGACGGAGCCGGTGTCCCCCCGTTCGTGGTGTTTTCCGATGCCACGCTGCTGGAAATGGCCTCCAGCAAACCCCACGATTTTCGGGAACTGCTGGCTGTTAATGGGGTGGGCGAACATAAACTCCGTAAATACGGCACCCAGTTTCTGGCTGTCATACGGGAGTTCGGCACTGGTGAACCGTGAGCATCACATTTAAGGAGATCAGGACGCAATGACACAGACACGAGCAATCGTAATAACCGGTAATGGTACCAACTGCGAAATGGAGGCAGCCCATGCCTGTCGCCTCGGTGGGTTTGATGAGGCGGTTATTGCCCATATTTCGGAGATTTTGTCCGGTGAAATTTCTCTGGACGACTTTCATTTTCTCAATCTGACCGGCGGTTTTCTCGACGGCGACGATCTGGGCAGTGCCAAGGCCCAGGCCAATCGCCTCACCCACGGCGTGGTGTCCGGCAGCGGTGAAAAGCTGGTGGACCAGTTCACCCGCTTTATTGGGGCGGGCAAACTGATTCTCGGCGTCTGTAACGGCTTTCAGCTGATGGTGAAAATGGGCATGCTCCCCGGTTTTGATGGCGACTACCTCCGCCAGAGTGTCACCCTGACCCATAATGACTGTGGCCGTTTTCAGGACCGCTGGACCTATCTGAAAGTCGATGCCGATTCCCCCTCTGTCTTTACCGCCGGTATCGAGAAGGGCATTTACCTGCCGGTACGCCATGGTGAGGGAAAATTTCTCACCGATTCACCCGCCACCCTGGCACGCATCGAAGAGGGGCATCTGGCGGTGCTTCGCTACAGTGATGCCACCTTCACTGAAACATCCCTGGCGTTTCCCGCCAACCCCAACGGTTCGGTCAACGCCATTGCGGCACTCTGCGATCCGACGGGGCGAATCATGGGGCTCATGCCCCACCCGGAGGCTTTTGTCCATTACACCCAGCATCCCCGCTGGACCAGGGAGGAACTGCCGGTCAATGGCGGCGGGCTGATCCTCTATAAAAATGCTGCCGAATATGTCCGAAATAACCTGATCTGACACATACCAGTGGAGTTTTTACCTATGAAGTTATCCCGTCCCCAAGAAGAATGCGGTGTCTTTGGCATCTACAATCATACGGAAGCATCCAACCTGACCTATCTGGGACTCTATGCCCTCCAGCATCGGGGTCAGGAAAGCTGTGGCATTGTCTCCTCCGATGGCACCTCGCTCCATGCCCATAAGCGGATGGGGCTGGTGGCCGATGTGTTCAGTAATCCCGAAGTATTCAAAAAACTCCCCGGCAAATCGGCCATCGGTCACGTCCGGTACTCGACGGCCGGTGCCTCCGTTGAAAAAAACGTTCAGCCGATCATGGTCGATTACTCCCGTGGCTCCATTTCCGTTGCCCACAATGGCAATCTGGTCAACGCCCAGTTGCTGAAGGCAGAACTGGAAGCCTACGGTTCCATCTTCCAGACCACCATGGACACCGAAATTATTATCCATCTGATTGCCGCCTCCAAAACCAATTCCCTGGTGGACCGGATTGTGGATGCCCTGAAGCGGATTCAGGGGGCCTACTGTCTGCTGTTTCTCACCGAATCCCGCATGATTGCGGTCCGTGACCCCAACGGGTTTCGCCCCCTCTGTCTGGGTAAGCTGGGCAATGCCTGGGTAGTCGCGTCGGAGAGCTGTGCCCTTGATCTGATTGAGGCCGATTTTGTTCGGGAAATTGAGCCGGGTGAAATGGTCGTCTGCACTAAAGATGGCAATATCAAGTCTCTCTTCCCCTTTAAGAAGATCGAACCGACCCCCTGTATTTTCGAGTTTGTCTATTTTGCCCGCCCCGATTCCCATATTTTTGGTCGCAACGTCTATATGGCCCGTAAGGAACTGGGGCGTCAGTTGGCACGGGAATATCCGGTCGATGCCGATGTGGTGATTGCGGTGCCGGACTCCGGTGTGCCTGCCGCCATGGGGTACGCCGAAGAGTCCGGTATCCCCTTTGAGCTGGGGCTGATCCGTAACCACTACGTGGGGAGGACCTTTATCGAACCGGCCCAGTCCATCCGCCATTTCGGGGTCAAGATCAAACTGAATCCGGTGCGGGAACTGTTAAAGGGGAAACGGGTGGTGGTCATCGACGATTCCATCGTGCGGGGCACCACCTCCCGCAAGATCGTCAAGATGGTGCGAAATGCCGGAGCGTCTGAAGTCCATCTGCGAATTTCCTCTCCCCCCACCAGCTATCCCTGCTATTACGGCATTGATACGCCGAACCGGAAGGAGCTGATCTCTTCGTCCCACACCATTGATGAAATCTGTCGCTATGTGACCGCCGATACCCTGGGGTATCTTTCGGAAGAGGGACTCATCTCATCCATCGGTCAGGGCGATACCCGCTATTGCAAAGCCTGTTTTGCCGGTAAATACCCGGTCGCATTCCCCAAACCGGTGGATATTCCCCAGTTGGGACTATTTGAAGAGGAGTATTCGGAACATGAGTGATCGTGAACAGCTAAAAAAGATTATCCTGGAACTTTCCTATGAAAAACGTCTGGTAACACTGGCTTCGGGACGTCAAAGCGATTTTTATTTTGACGGCAAACAGACCACCCTCCATGCCGAAGGGGGCTTTCTGGTGGGCAAACTGTTCTATGAAGCGATCAAGGACGTTGCAGGGGTTCAGGCCGTTGGCGGCATAACCCTGGGTGCAGACCCCATTGCCACCGCTACCTCCATCGCCGCCCACCTGGACGGTACCAGTATGCACGCCTTCATTATCCGTAAGGAGCCAAAGGGGCATGGCACCGGACAGTGGCTGGAAGGAAGAAAAAATCTCCCCGCCGGAACCCGGGTGGTCATCGTTGAGGATGTGGTGACAACCGGCGGCTCTTCCATGAAAGCGGTCAGACGGGCCGAGGAGGAGGGGTTGGTAGTACTCGGTATCGTGACCCTGGTTGACCGGGAAGAGGGGGGACGGGAAAATATCGAGGCGGAAGGGTACTGGCTTCGCACCATCTTTACCAAAAGTGAGCTTGTCGGAGCATAACCGTGGGGCATGAGCGGCATCAACCATGAGCAAACAGCGCCTTGACCTGCTGGTCGTCAGCCAGGGGCTGGCCACGGATATCTCCCGTGCCCGTGCTCTTATCATGGCGGGGCAGGTGGTCGTGGCCGACCACCTGGCCGATAAGGCAGGCCAGCTGTATGCACCGACGGTGGAACTGCGTCTCAAGGGGGAGCAGCTCCCCTACGTGAGCCGGGGGGGGCTCAAGCTGCGTAAAGCCCTTGATGAATTCAGCCTTGATGTGCGGGGAGTGGTTGCGGTCGATGTGGGCTCCTCCACCGGAGGTTTTACCGATTGCCTGCTCCAGGCGGGGGCTGCCCGTGTGTACGCCATTGATGTGGGGTATGGGCAGCTCGCCTGGAAGCTGCAGACTGACCCGCGGGTCATCAGCATGGAACGCACCAACATCCGCTATGTCACCGCCGGACAGCTTGAGGTGGTGCCAACCCTTGCGGTCATAGACGCCTCCTTTATCTCCCTCGTCAAGGTTCTCCCTCCCACGGTCGGCCTGTTGAGCCAGGGGGGGAGTGTCATCGCCCTTGTCAAACCGCAGTTTGAAGTCGGCAGAGATGCGGTGGGGAAGGGGGGGGTTGTCCGGGATAGCGTCGCCCAGCAGCAGGTTGTCGAAGATATCAGCGTCCATGCCCGTGACCTTGGTCTGGAGGTGGCCGGTATGTGTGAATCCCCCATAACCGGTGCCGACGGTAACCGGGAATTTCTGCTGTTGTTACACCTTCCATCACCCCCGAAATGAGGAACTACCCATGGAAAATTGTCTCTTTTGTAAAATAATCGCCGGCAGCATCCCGGCACGCATCGTCTTTGAGGACGAACAGTTTCTGGCCATTGAGGATATCACCCCCCAGGCACCACTCCACCTGCTGCTGATACCAAAGTGCCACTTTGCCAACCTACTGGATATGACGGCCGAACATGACGCTTTGGTGGGGCATATCCTCCGCAGTGGCGGTACTATTGCCCGTGACAGGGGATATGGTGACGGGGGCTTCCGCATTGTTCAAAACAACGGGACTGGGGCGGGACAATCGGTCTTTCACCTTCATTTCCATCTTCTGGCGGGGCGTGATTTTAGCTGGCCTCCCGGGTAATGGTTAAAACGCCATAACCCGTTTGATCAGGCCGGGGACCGCCATATCGACGGTCATAATGAGGGTTAGCAGAATCATGACCACCACGGTAAACCAGGCGATGATATTGAAGACCGGTCCGTTGACGTAACTTCCCATGAGATTTTTGTCATTGATCAGCTTGATCATGAACATCAGCACGAAGGGGAGCACCGCGCCGTTCACCACCTGGGAAATAAACATGATGGCCATCAGTGGCGCGTTTGGAATCAGGATGAGCCCGGCACTGATGATAATAATGATGGTAAACAGCCAGAAAAATTGCGGTGCCTGTTTGAAATCCTTATCGACCCCCGATTCCCACCCCATTCCCTCACAAATATAATAGGCGGTAGAGAGCGGCAGTATGCAGGCGGCAAACAGCGACGCGTTGAACAGTCCAAAAGCGAACAGGGCCGATGCATGTTGGCCGACCAGCGGCTTGAGGGCCAGGGCGGCATCGGCGGCCGTTTCAATTTTCAGCCCGTGAAGGTGGATTGATGCGGCGCAGGCAACCATCATGAAAAAGGCCACCACGATCGCCATGATGCAGCCAAAGACCACATCAACCCGGGAAAAACTGTATTGGTCTGCCGTTATCCCCTTTTCAACCACGGCCGCCTGCTGGTAAAACTGCATCCAGGGGGCAATGGTGGTGCCGACGATGCCGATCAGGGTCATGAGGTAGGCACTGTCGGTCTTGAAGGTGGGGGTGACGGTTGCTTTCAGAACCACAGGCCAGTCCGGTCCGGCCATGAAGGCGGCAATGGGGTAGGCGATATAGACCAGACAGGCCACGAGAAAGACTTTTTCGACGACTTTATAGGAACCTTTGACGATCAGCAGCCAGACTAACAGTGCGGAAATAGGGACCGAAATATATTTGCTGATGCCGAAAATTTCAAGACTTGCAGCAATGCCGGCAAACTCGGAAATGGAATTGCCCATGTTGGTCAGCAGCAGGGCGATCATGACGTAGAAGGTGACCTTGACGCCGAATGACTCCCGGATGAGATCCGACAACCCCTTGCCGGTGATGGCCCCCATGCGGGCACACATTTCCTGGATCACCACCAGGGCAATAGTGGTCGGTATCATCATCCAGAGGATCGAGTAACCGTAATTGGCGGCGGCCAGGGAATAGGTGGTGATGCCACCGGCATCATTATCCACATTGGCGGTGATAATGCCCGGACCAAGGATAGCCAGAAAGATCAGTATATTACGGGGGCTGAAACTCTTGAGTGGTTTTAGGAATCTGAATTGTGATATCGCTGTGAACATGGTATGGGCTTCTAACGTCGTTTAATTTTAATGATTTGCGGCAGATAATGGGCGAGCACGTCGTCAACGGTGACGATTCCCGCCATCTTGTCATCAAGGTCCAGGACCGGAACGGCAATCAGGTCATATTTGGTTAATGTTTCCAGCATATCCTCCGGTTCGGCATCAATCCGGACGTACTTGATGTTTTCCTCCATGATATCGGTCAGGAGGGTTTCCGGCGGATTCATGATCAACCCCTTCAGGGACACAATACCCTCAAGCTGGTCATCCGATGAAACCACATAGCCGTAAAAGATGGTCTCAATCTCGTTGGCTGACTCTTTAAGAATTTCCAAAGCCCTCCCCACGGTAATCTCGGAGGTGAGCCGCAGGTAGTCCGGGTTCATGAGGCCACCGGCCGAATCCTCTTCATGTTCCAGAAGTTCCTGAATGTCCTCGGCATCCTCCTGATCCATCATTTCCAGCAGTTCTTGCGCTTTCTGTTCCGGAAGGTCACTCAATACGTCGGCAGCCTCATCCGGTTCCATCTCCTCGAGAATATCGGTCATCTGCTCATTATCCAACTGGCTGATAACCAGATTTCTCATGTCCGATTCCAGCTCATAGAGGGCTTCACCGGTGGTTTCAACGTCAATGGAATCGAGCACGGTCCGGATACTCTGAATCGGAATATTCTCCAGAATATCTGCAAGGTCAGCGGGATGCATTTCATTCATCTGATCCCGGGCGATGTTGAGAGCCAGTTTTGACGAGTTGGCTTCCAGGGGTTGCACATATTCCCAGCTGATTTCATTGTGGGGAATGTCCCGCTTGAGCAGTTTGGCAACCTGCTCACCGAAACGTTCATATCCCAGACGTCTGAGCAGACCGCGAAAGCCGATATCAACGGAGAATATACAGAGTTTGTGATTCAGATTACCCAGTTTGATGTCATTAACCCGGACTACTTTGGCACCGTCAACATCGACGATCTGCTTGTCGAGCAGATCCCGTTTGACAAGTATGTCTTTTTCGTCGGGGATAAAGGTGTGCAGCTGCTGGGGGTTGTTACTCCCCGTGGAGATGACCACATGGGTAAAGAGAGACACTTCCCCCCAGGGGAGGGTTTTTAGCCCCTTACGGCTTTTAATGACGATATGGGACACTTCGGGAAATACTTCGCCCGGAACCATGATGAGGTCACGCAGGATGCCGAGCTGTTCCCCCTTGAGGTTGATTACCGAACGGCCAATGACGGAGCTGAGGTATATTTCATTTATTTCAATATTCATGGGCCCGTCTTTCGCGCAATAAAAAAGACCCCGTCAGGAAGAAAGGGTCTCACAAAAAATGGCAACCATTTCCCCCCTGGTGGACTTTCAGCAGTGCGCAACGTAGGATTTCTCCAGCTACATTGGGTTAAGCCTTAATCCGACAAAACCTGGTGACCACATTGGCGTCTTTCGACGTTTCTGGGCAGTAGCATCTTTTTGCGCAAACGCCTCATTCTAACGAGGAATGCATAAATTATGTAATAGGCTGATATTACAGTGTAATATACTTGTGTTTTGAATTTCAAATTATATCAAAACTTGTAACGGTTTTGTATAGCACTTTCACCGGTACTGCGCAACCTTCTATTTTATCTTGGGCACACATCTGGCGTATTCCTCAACGTAGGGGGTGGCGGCATTGATACTAAAATAAACTACTACTTTGTATGGATTACGTAATTGTATTTTCTACTTGAAATACTGTTTTTACTGTGATAGAGAATTTTCTTGCACCGGATAAACGTTTCTGCTTAATCACATATAATTAAAATAGTGAGGTACGGCGGGATGGTACAGGGAATTAATTCCAGTAATGTGAACGATCTGACCACAAGTCTGAAACAGGGAAGTTCATCGGAACAGGTTCAAAACCCTGGGGCTGATACCGTGCGAAAGAAAAAGCAGGTAAAAGCTGCCAAGAGTGCCGGCAGCGGTGATACGGTAACCATCTCTTCCGACTACATGGCATTGCCCCGGCTCCCCCTTTCGGACGTCAAGCCCCCATCGCGACCGGTTACCTTTGACGAAAAGAACGCGCTGTATAAGGCCTATGCGGCGTTGTCCCAATCGGTCACCACCCTGTTCAATGGGCTGAGTGCATAGAAGGCTTACCAAATCGCCTGATGTCAGTGAATTACTCTCCTCCCGCAACTTCCTTCTGTTCCTTCTGTTCGCGGAGCAGTGCTTCCTTAAGCTGATCTGCGGTAATCGGCATTCCGCTCATCTGTAGCTGCAATATCTCCGATTCGTCAAGATTGCTGATGAGGGTGACAGGCCCTTTAATTACATCGGTTGTGACAGAAGCCATCCGGTCAAACTTGAATCTGACGTTTTCGTGTACTATTTTAATAACATTGACCTTGGGGTTGGCATTTTCGTACGTGTGACTGTTAACTTCCTGAAGTTGTGTGGAGAGCCGGTTTCTTTCGGTCATGAAGGCCATCAGATCCCGTTGGTTGGGGGGGGCAGCTGCGAATTGCTCGTTCAATTCGATCAGTGAATGGTTAAGTACCTCAATCATATCGTAATCATTGTAATTTACGCCGACAATGACTGCCGTCGGCAGTGAGGTTTTTGAGCCGATAATCGTGGCTTCCAGCCCCCCCAATGCTATGCAGGTTCCTCCGCAGAACGCACCTTTGGTGACGGTCAGGGTGCCGAGACAGTTGACTCTGCTGTTGCGGATTTCGATCTGTGCGGTGACATTTCCTGCACAGGTTATGGAGGTGTCGTTACAATACTTCAGGGCCAGGTCGCCGCCGCAGCTTATTTTCCCCACCCCGGCTCCATTCATGCCGTTGATATCAATGTTGCCGTTTGAGGTGATAAGTGCGTTACCGACGATA
Source organism: uncultured Geobacteraceae bacterium (assembly GCA_903901875.1). Taxonomy (GTDB): domain Bacteria; phylum Desulfobacterota; class Desulfuromonadia; order Geobacterales; family Pseudopelobacteraceae; genus JACRCG01. The sequence goes on from CAIUSO010000070.1 coordinate 27,631, forward strand.
CCACTTACCTTGATGCCCTTTGTTGCGAATATCTCAAAACCATCTAAAACGTCACCGGTTACCTCCACAAGACCGTTGTATCGGATGTTCCCCACATGGTAATCAACTTTTCCCTTAACCACATAAACGTTTTCAACGGAGAGCCCTTCCGGTGAGTTAAACACCCGTCCGGATCGATTGGCATAGAGGGTCTTGCCATCTTCTCCCATGAAAATTCCCTTGCCATATCGGACAATCAGCGGTTTTCCCGGAATGGCAGGTATGGGTTTCGACTGTACGGTTATACCATCCACACCGTCACTGCACTCATGGATGATGCCAATTGGGTCATCTGCTTCAACATTTTGAAACGTCTGGATTTTTTTAAAGTTAACCCGTGTGTAACGCCGGAGTTCGTTTTCCTCTTCATCATTTTCATCTACCAGGGCATCGGGGACGATCATTTCGAACCAACCGTCTATTCCCGGTTGCATCGCTTCCCCCAGTGCCAATACAACACCTGAAACCGGTTTGTTGTCAGTGGCAGCACTCACCACTAAATTTATACCCTCATCATTGAGATGTTCGGTTATGGCATGGATTTCCAAAAACTCCCGAAGCCCCTCCTCGGTGATACCTGCCCCGCTTTTGGCAGGAGTATAGCGTCCCGTACAGAGTGTTGCGTTGTCCAGTAAATCCAGGCGCAGGGTGTAACCGGCCTGTACCAGATCGTATGAGATGTTTTCACCTGCCACGGTACATGTCTTCAGCCACCCTCACCATGTGGGGGATCAGCTGGGGATCAAATTCGGTTCCACCCCGGTCGCTCACTTTTTCCAATACTTTTTGCAGGGGCAATTTGCCACCATTCAATTCCATTTCACTCTCCAGGGTATTTGCCAGGCTTATGATGGCTGACCCTTGGGGAATGGCATTCCCCGCCAGTCCATCGGGAAAACCGGTGCCGTCGAAGTTTTCATGGTGATGTCTCACAATCAGTGCAATATCATGGAGATGTACGATGGTTTCTATCATGCTCTGCCCAATGACCGGATGGGAACGATAGAGGGCATACTGGGTTGCGGACATACAGAGCGGGTCCATTTCCGCAACATCGCTGGAAAGGGTGTTCAGGCCTATGTCATGGAGCAGGGCAGCCATTCGGATCTTTTCCAGGTCGGTGGGGGAAAGGCCAAGGCTGACACCCATGCCAACCGAAATCTCGGCGGTGATGGCTGCGTGGCGTTTTGCCGCCGGCAGGGTCAGGTCTATAAAGCCGGTCAGGGCCCCGAACAGGGCACTGAAATGCTCCTGGTGATGACGCTGCTGCTCGTGAATTTTATGGAGATCGGTACGTAATTTGCTGTCATCCCGGTACTTGGCAATCGCTTCCTGCACAAAAGAGAGCATCTCCTGATTATCCCACGGCTTACTGATATAGCGGGTAGCTCCCCCCTTATTGATGGCATCAATGGTAACCTGTATGTCCGAATATCCGGTCATGATCATTCGGATCGCGTTGGGGGCAAATTCCTGGGAACGTATCAGAAATTCGGTTCCGGTCATGGCGGGCATACGCTGGTCAGAGACGATTACTTCAACTTCTTCTTCGGCCGCAGCAAGCATCTCAAGGGCAAGTTTCCCGGAAGTGGCAAAAACAACCGTATAGGGTTCGCCCCTGAACAGCCGTTTCAGTGACTGGAGTACCTGCTCTTCATCATCGACAAAAATAACCATTATTCTCTTTCCCCACTAATTTCTCATATTACGTATGATCGCCCGCTGTTCATCAGCACACTCGGGGCAGACACCATGGCTGAACACCGCTTCGGAGTGCCGGGATATATAGGCTTCGACCTGCAACCAGCTGTTTTTATCGTCCTTTATTTTCTTGCAGTATGAGCAGATCGGAATTATCCCCTCCAGTTGTCTGATACGGGTAAGGGCTGCCTCAAGTTGATCTCTCTGTTCTTTTACCAGATCATTGCGTTTTTGCAACTCAATTTCAGCTTCCTTGAGTGCCGTAATATCCTGAATTGTTCCCGTGACCCGGAGCGGTGCTCCCTGGTCGTCCTGCTCAACCTCAACTCTTCCCCTGATCCAGAGAGCAGTGCCGATTTTTTCAAGGCGGTATACCATGTCAGAGGAGGCACCGTTGAGCAGGATATCTTCCCATGAGGCCAAAACCATGCCACGGTCATCAGGATGTATCAGGGAAAAATAGTCTGCCGACGAAAAGTGAGTATCCTGGTCAATGCCGCAGAGGTGGCGTGCTTCGGCGGACCATTCCATATCGCCGGTCATGAGGTCAAGGGTCCAGCTTCCTGTCTGAGCGACAGACTGTGCCCGCAGGAGATTCTCCTCACTCCTCCGGAGCAGCTGTTCCGCCTGTATCTGATTTCGGGTATCTAATTTTTTCTGAAGGTGGTTTTTGATTCGCAGCGTTAACTCAACCCGATCATAGGGTTTGGTAATAAAGTCGTCGGCACCGAGTGCAAGGGTATGGATGGCATCATCCCGGTTACTCGCTACGACAATAACTGAAAGATGACGTAATTCTTCCGAATTTCGTATGTCAACCAGCATCTTGTTACCGTTTATAACCGGCATTTCAAGATCCAGCAGAATCAAATCGATATCTCGGTGTCTGGCAAGCAGGTTCAGCCCCTCCAGTCCGTTGCTCGCAAACTGAAAGTTCCTGAAATTTTCGGAGAGCATATGCCTGAGAATAGCACAGCTCACTTCATCGTCATCAACGATGAGGATCTTAGTCGATTCCATAGGGAGGTGTTAGTTACTCATGCCGTTGATACGCTCTCTCAACTGTCCGCTCAGTTTGAAGGTAACAATCTTTCGCGAGGTAATTGAGACGGTTTCACCGGTGTGGGGATTTCTTCCCTTATGTCCCATTTTCTGCCTGATCTCGAACTTGCCGAAACGGTGAATTTTAACCTCTTCACCTGATTTCAGGGTGCTCTTGATTATGTCCAGAACTTCTTCACACAAGGATAATGATTCTTTGAGCCGGAACCCCATGCGCTCATGGATGTTTTTTGCAATATCCGCTTTGGTCAATGTCATACTGGTTTCCTCCGATTGTGTAAGTAACGGGCAGTCCCGTGCCCTGATTTCAGGTGGAACGATTTCGTTCCCTTGGAAATAAAAAAACCTTCAATAAAAAACTAATGAAGGGTGATAATGGCACCCTCTATTTGGCAACCCGACTATCCAAAAACTGGACTCGTGGCTTTGCGTCATCAGGTTACCCTGAGTTTGCTCTTGTTACTTAGAGGAAATTATAGAACAATATTTAGATAAAGCTAATGGAAATATAAGTCAAGTATTAATGTTATGTGGTGAACAATTTCTTATTAAATATGGTCTTCCGGTGCCACTGGAAAGGAAACGTTTTATTGTACGTCAGGGAGGTGTTGCAGGGTGTTGGAACCTGAAGGTGGTTCCTTCTTCAGGGGAGGTGGTGAAACTGACTTTGCCCGGTAAATATTTTTCTCCGAGCAGTCTCATGGAATAGGTTCCCAAGCCGCGCCCCATGGTATTTTTGGTGCTGAAGTGCTTCTGGAAAATTCTTCGTTGAATGTCGGGAGCGATGTAGGTGTCATTCCAGACCTCCCAGGTAATTTCCTTACCATCTGATGACGTAACGAGACGAACGGTCCCCCCGACGTCGGTCGATTCCAGGGCATTCAACAGCATATTTCCGATTACACGGGAAAGAAGATAAATGTCTGTCTTGAGTTCAATAGTTTTATCATGGCAGATCTGTTCTACATTTTTCCGTTCGGCACTTGGGTGATTCAAAATGATAAGCTCAATCTCTTCCTGAATGGCCCCCAGGGTTACAGCTCTGCACTGTGGCAGGAGGGTGCCATCGCCCTGATGATTACTCAGGAAACGTTGCAACTCGACTTCGGCGCAGAGGCGCCGTGAGGTGTTCTGAATCATGGTCGCCAAGGCATTATCGGGCTGCTTCATGGAAAGTAAATCGCCGCACCCGGTGAGTACCATCAATATATTGTTGAAATCGTGGTAGAAAATTTTCTCCAACGATGCATGGGAATGCTGCTGGGTGATATCCTGTGCGAAAAGGAGAATCCACCGGCTCCCATCAACCATGAATGGTCGTGCGGTAACCGACAGAAACAGATCTACGGTTTTGCCGTCCTTTTCGGCGGTGAGTGCGCAGGTCTGCTCCGAGGAGACGTCGTCGATGATTGCCGACATCGTGGCTATGGCGGCTCCGCAGCTCCCGCAGTGGGGGGTGGTGCCGCAACCATGGGGCCGTTCCGTTGCGTGAATACACTCCAGGGTCTCTCCCAGGCGGAGCCCCAACACTCTGTCCAGATTCTTCATACCGAGGGAATTGAGGAAAGCCTCATTGAGTCCCACTATCTGACGCTCTTCGTTAAGCACCACCAGTAAACCACAGGATGCCTCCAACAGTTTGCTCATCACCGGGCTTGTGCTGATGTTTTCAATCTGGCGATTAAAAACGTTCCGGTCCGTTCGCTCAGCTGGTGCAAAGCTGGTTTCCATGGAGCCTCCTGGTGTTAGTTGTCATGACAGTCCAGGTCAGACACCGACATCCACTGATTGCAACGGATGTCGGTGTCTGATTCTGACAGACATAGAAAAGCTTTTAATGTACACGTATTATTAAATATCAGATAATCGGTCAGTTCACAAGTCCCTAAAATACTGACAGAATATGTAGGATTAGCGGGGGTATTTTGTAGGAGCAGTGCCTTATGGTTGCTTGAGTGTCATGCCAACCATGAACCACTGGTCACCGACATCACAGAGAATGGCAAGTGACTCTTCGGGGGCACTGTTGTTGAAAAAATATTCTCCACCGGTAAAGGTTGATGGCGTTGACAGATGGATGTCGTTGCCATGGTTACCGAGATGGTATTTAAACGAACCGGCAATCATGAGGGCAAGTTCACCAATGGCGTCATGCACGTCGCGGTTTATACTGGTAATCGGTGTGCCAAGCATTCCAGAGGTAAACTCCCGTGCCAGCAGATCGGGGAGATGGAGGCTGACAAGACCGCTGCATGCACCACCCAGTCCCACCAGGGCGGTAACACAATTGGTGAACACGTTTATAGGATCGATGATCTTTGGTCGTTGGGATACGTTGGCAATGCCGGCCATGTTTTCAAAAATGGTACCCATGTCACCGACCAGAAAATCGGTAAGTTGATCCTCTGACAGATTCAATTGTTTGATAACAGATTCATTAATGGCCATGGCGTAGCTCCTTTTGTTGTATTACCGCCTGTTACGCTGCATCATTCTCGCCATCGGGTACCGGTAACCAGATAGAAAGAGTGGTCCCTTCTCCTGGTGTTGATTCGGCCTGTATGCTGCCACCGCTTTTCATGATGGCGGTCTGGCAGAGGGCAAGATTTAACCCGGTTCCTCTTTTGTCGCCCTCTTGTTTGGTGCTGAAATAGGGATCAAAAATGGTGGGGAGGAGTTCAGGGGTAATTCCGTTACCCGAGTCGCGCAGCTGTATGCACATATAGGCTCCTGGTGTCAGTGGCACCGTATCTGCCTGACTCATGGTGACCGTCTGGACGGTCAGCTTCAGGGATCCCCCCTGGGGCATTGCTTCCACCGCATTAATTGCCAATCCGGAAAATACCAGTTGTATCAGCGGTTCAGAAAAATCTATGTCGGGGATATGCTCCGGAATCTCACAGCTAAAGGAAATAGTATCGGCGGGAAGAACTCCCTCAATCGCATCGATGATACAGGGGATGACCGGTCCCCGGTACCTGTTCTCTGTGTGGCCATTGCCGATAATGCTGAGCATTTTACCAAGTTCGTGGGCATCGGCAGAGCATGTTTCTACCTTTTCCAGATACTTCCAGCTTGCGCTGCCCGGTTCCAACTTTTCCAATGCCAATGAGGTATATCCAAGAATTGACTGAATCAGGTTGTTATAGTCATGTACCATGCCGCTGGCCAGCACGGCTATGGTCTCATTCTGCTTTGACCTGGCATCACGTATGTCACGTTCGTGTTGAATCTTGAGCTGTTGTTCCCCCCGCAGGCGATGGGTACACTCCAAGAGGGCCGCAAACAGAAGATAACTGTTGACCGGCTTGGTAACGTACTTGTCAATACCGATGTTGATTGCCCGCATCAGGTAGTCACTTTGTTCAAATGCCGTTATAACAATGATCGGGATCTTGGGGGCTATCTCAATAATTTCACGGGCCATGGTGAGACCATCCATGCGGGGCATCTGCACATCGGTGATGACAATATCCGGCCGATGCTTGTTAAACAGCTCCAACCCTTCCACGCCATTTTCTGCGGTTATCAGGGTGCCGACCGGGCGGCTGAGAAACTCGGCGAACTGGGTTCTTGTGGCGCCATCGTCCTCCACATAGAGTACGGTGAGTGTTTTGAGATACTGCTGGTCAAGTCTGTCATTGGTTTTCATGTGAGTGTCCTTCCAAAGTCGAGCATGAGTTTAGATGATCCCGTTAACCGGCACTTTAACGGTAAAAGTTGTTCCCCTGCCGGGTTGACTGTCCAGGATAATATCCCCTCCATGCTTTTTGATAATGCCATAGCAGATGCTGAGGCCCAGGCCGGCCCCTTTTCCCACATCCTTGGTGGTAAAGAAGGGGTCAAAGATATGCTCACGGATATCATCGGCAATGCCGTGTCCGGTGTCGCTGACATCAATATGCACAAAGTCCCCTTCACAATGGGTGGTGATGGTGATGGTGCCATGGTCGTCAATAGCTTCCGCCGCATTCATGAGCAGATTGGCAATAACCAGATTTATTTGCTGGGCATTACACTCCACCGCCGGAATATCACCCAGGTGAAGTTCAATCTGTGCAATGGGTGAAAGTTCGCTTTGGTACAGATTAGCTGCCCTCTGAACAGAACGGTTCAGGTCGGTTTCATCCATGAAGTCCTTGCCGGGGCAGGCAAAGTCCTTCAAATCCAGCACGATGCTCTTGACACGCTCGGCACCTTCCAGGGTTTCTGCAATCAGTATGGGCAACTCTTCCCGAATGTAGGGAACGTCCAGATCGGCATACAATTCTGCCGTTTGGGCACGCTGCTCATCGCTGGCAGAATGGTGAAGTGCGTCCATATACTGTTGCAGGGTGTTGGTGAAGTTGAGCAGTGTTTTGAGGTTACTCATGATAAATCCCATGGGATTATTGATCTCATGGGCGACACCGGCCGCCAGATAACCGACGGATGCCAGTTTATCCTGATGGATCAGCAGGGCATCTTTTTTCCGGCTGTTATTGACCTCTTCAGCCACCCGGTTTTCCAGTTCCCTGTTGAGTTCTGCAAGTTGCTGCTGCTTGAGCTGAAGCTCGGTGGTCCGTTCAACAACCAGCATTTCAAGGTGATTTCGGTATTTTTTCAGTTCGAGCTGGTTGCGAATTCGTGCCCGAACCAAAGAAGGGGAGAACGGTTTCTGAATATAATCCACCGCGCCCAGATCCAGTCCCCGTTTTTCATCGGACTCCTCGGACAGGCCGGTAACCAGAATCACCGGGATTCCATCGGTCTGCGGGTCCCTCTTCAGTTCCGAACAGACATCATAGCCGGTCTTGCCGGGCATAATGACATCCATCAGAATCAGATCGGGCGAAGCATCGCTCCGGGCAATTTCCAACGCCTCTTCTCCGCTGGTGGCAACGACCACCGAGTAGTCATTCTTCAGAAGGTGGCAGAGAATCTTGACGCTGAGCGGCTCATCATCCACAACGAGAATGGTGTTGTTATTCAAGAAAGTATCCTAATTGAGTTAATGAGTACCATCTATTGGTTGAATAAAAAACATTACTGAAGCTCGGAGCGAATATATGCCATTGTCTA
>CAIUSO010000071.1 GCA_903901875.1 uncultured Geobacteraceae bacterium
AATAGAACAGGAGAGGATATCGATACTGATCCTGGATAAGATGGCATGAATTGATATTACATGCAGAAAAAGGAAAAGACCAGTGATTTTTATTTCATCTGGAATAGCGTGTAGTTGAAAATGACTTTGACGTGACCCTGACAGACACCATATATTCATCCGGCATTGTACCGGAGTTGCCGTGAGCCTTGTCACGACAAAATCCACCCGCCACCCAGCACCCGCTCTTCATGGTACAGTACGGCAGCCTGTCCCGGAGTGATTGATGACTGGGGAGTGTCAAAATGTACGTCAAACCGATGATCGGAATGAATCACAACCGAGCAGGGGGCAGGGGTATGGCGATAGCGTATTCGGCATGAAGCCCTGAATTCTGTCTGCTTTTGGGGCTCTATCCAGGTGGCGTGGCCTGCCGTCAGGGTGGTACGCGTGAGAGCTGAAGCAGCAGCGACGACAACCCGGTTGTGTGCGCTGTCAAGGGAGTGGACATGGAGCGGGTGGTCCCAGGCGATTCCCAAGCCTTTGCGTTGTCCGATGGTGTACCGGTGGGTTCCCTGGTGGGTGCCGATAACGGTTCCATCACTCAGAACAATGTCACCTTGTACCGATGGCACCCCATTTCGCTCCAGAAAACCTGCATAATCATTATCCGGGATAAAGCAGATTTCCTGGCTTTCATGCTTCTGGGCCACCGGAAGGGCAAACGAGGTGGCAAGTTCACGGACACGCTTCTTGGTGAGAGCACCGACCGGAAAGATGATCCGTGATAACTGCTGTTGGGTGAGGGTGAAGAGGAAGTATGACTGGTCTTTGGACGGGTCGTTGCCCATTCTGAGCTGATACTGACCCGGTGTGGTTTCTTCTGTTTGAACATAATGTCCGGTGGCCAGCAGTGCTGCGCCAAATTGCTGTTGCGCACGTCGTAACAGCAGATCAAACTTGATCCGTTCATTACAGCGGATACAGGGATTTGGAGTACGTCCGGCGGCGTATTCGGATATGAAATTATCAATCACAACCTGCGCGAATTCGGCACGCATATCGATGACTTCAAAGGGGATGCCGAGCTTTTTGGCAACCCGGCCTGCATCGAGAACATCGTCCAGCGAGCAGCAGGTTTTTGAACGACAGGAGGCGTCTTTTGCAATCGGGTCATACAGTTGCAGGGATACGCCGATTACATCGTATCCCTGCTCTTTCAGCAGGGCGGCGCTGACTGAAGAGTCAACGCCGCCACTCATGGCAATTACTACTCGTGTGCTCACAATTATCTCTTCTGAGGAGCGTAAATCTGATCAAAGGTGCCGCCGTCGGAAAAGTGGGTCTTCTGTGCTTTTTGCCATCCGCCGAACACTTTGTCGATGGTGTAGAGTTTCACTTTTGCCAGTTTGGTCGGTATTTTGGTGTTAATGGGACGGTAGTAATGTTTGGCGGCTATCTTCTGACCTTCGTCGGTGTAGAGATAATTGAGGTACGCTTCGGCCACTTTACGGGTTCCCCGTCTGTCGGCAACCTTATCTACCACGGTTACCGGAGGCTCTGCCAGGATGCTTTCCGACGGTGTCACAACTTCGAATTTATCCGGTCCCAGTTCGTTGATGGCCAGAAATGCCTCATTTTCCCAGGCGAGCAGCACATCGCCCAAGCCCCGTTGGACAAAGGTGTTGGTGGCACCACGGGCACCGGAATCAAGCACCGGTACATTCTTCAGCAGCTTACCGACAAACTCCTTGGCTTTGGCCTCGTTACCACCCGGTTGATGGAGTGCATACGCCCATGCGGCAAGATAGTTCCAGCGGGCTCCACCCGATGTTTTCGGGTTAGGGGTAATGACCGAAACACCCGGTTTGATCAGGTCGTCCCAGTTTTTGATTTTTTTCGGATTACCTTTTCTGACCAGAAACACAATGGTTGAGGTGTAGGGGGAGCTGTTGTGTGTCAGCCGCTTTTGCCAGTCAGGTTTGATAAGCCCCTTTTCCGCAATTGCGTCAATATCGTAGGCAAGAGCCAACGTCACAACATCGGCTTCCAGACCGTCGATAACTCCCCGTGCCTGCTTGCCGGAACCGCCGTGGGATTGCTTTATGGTAACCTTGTCGCCGGTTTTCTGCTCCCACACTTTTGCAAACGAGCTGTTGATGTCAGTATAGAGCTCACGGGTCGGGTCATAGGAAACGTTCAGCAGGGTCACTTCTTTGGCAACTGCCGCAGAAGTTGTGGAAACAGCCAATACGGCTGCAATGAGGAAGGTGGCAATGGAACTCGTTTTCATTTTAAACTCCTTTTAACTATATATTTTGTAGATAATTAGTGTGAAAAAATAACTTATTCATCCTGCTTTTCAATATCAAGAACATAGTGTCCTTCTTCGGCCTGTTTCAGTGCCAGCAGTTTGTGGCCATCGGCTTTGAGGCTGCGGGGAACGTTTTTAACCGGTTCGCCATCGTCAAGCAGGATACGGGCAGTGGCTCCGTTGTCAAGATCTTCCAGGGCCAACTTTGCTTTGACAAAATTGGTGGGACAACTGACGCCACGCAGATCAATCAGCTGCATGAAGTTCTCCTTTCTTCGTTATTTTCCGACCTGAGTTTCAATAACCTGGGGTGCAATGGTGTGTGAAACGATATATTCGGGAAACTGATCCCGAAGGTGGTTCAACAGCTCAGCAGCACCTTCCCTGATAATGGTGTCCCCCAATCTGATGCGCCCCAGTCCTTCCGCCTTGAGTTTATACCATTCCAGCACCGAGGCAATAAAGGCAACCACCTGATCTTCGGGGAGGAACGTTGCGAACAGGGTGCCAACCAGAGGACTTCGACCCCATTTGCCACCGATGCGCACCGTATAGCCACGTCTTTTTTCACTCCAGGCACCGGTGGGGCAGACTTTGACGCAATCACCGCACCAGATACAGGGATCATTGTTAAACACGGGCTTATTGTCATCACCGGTAACAAGTGCTTTGGGAACACAGTTTTTCGTGCAGAGACCACAGCTGATACAGGCATCCGTGTCGAACTGTGGATAGATGGCACCCTGAAAACCGATATCGTTGGTTGCCGACTTGGGACAGTCAAAGGGACACCCGGCAAAAGCAACTTTAAATTTGTGATGTCCGGTCGGGGTGCCAAACAGTTTGTCGTCAACTTCCAACGCTGATTTCTGGGTATCAACCAGACCATTGGGGTTATATTCACAGCCGCCACACGCCACCGGCACCCGGACCCTGGCACCGCACGAGGCGACCTTCTGGCTTTTTTCTCCCAGCTCTTCGACTACCGCATCGAAATCCTTATAGTTGATATTAATCAACTCAATGGACTGACGTACCGAAAGATGAACAAATTCGCCACCGAATTTTTCGGCAACCTCGGCTATTTTCTTCAGCCGGGGTACGCTCATTCTGCCGCCGGGAACGCGGAGACGCACGGTGAAAAGATCCTTGCCCCGCTCCTTGATGAAACCGCCCGCTTTCAGATTATTCAAGTCAAGTTTTGTCTGTTTTTCTTCGGACATGTATCGGCTCCAGAGTAAGGTTAATCACTGTAATATCAGAAATGAATTACTTTGTCCAGATATAAAATATATATCTATAGGTTTACTATAGTATATATTCGATGGTTTCGGGTTCAACGGTTCCCGAGCTGATCTTAAAGGATTTGACCACCGGGCTGGCGGGATCGGCCAGGGAAATGATCAGATACGAGACATCGGGGGTCAGGGCGAGTTTGATGTCCTCTTCAGATGGCCGTGCCGGGGTTTCCGGATGGGAATGATAGATGGCGACCATCGCAAGTCCCTTGCTCCGCAGCTGCTTGATGACGGCAAACTGCTCACGGGGCTCCATCATGAAATGCTCATTGCTGGCATCGGTATTGGTCATGGGAAAAAACTCGGTGACCGTATCCTCGGTTCCACCAAGAATTCCGCATACCTCCAACGGAAAGCCCTCATTGGCGTGGGTGACCATGGCAGCACGTATCGAGTGGGGTATCCGTATCATGCTACGGCTCCTTGAGGTCGCAGACGGTCATGGCGTCAAGTTCGTCCACCGCTTCGGTGATGGTGGGATTGTCACCGCACACCGGACAGGAAGCGTTTCGTTTAATCGGAATTTCCCGAAATTTCATTCGGAGTGCGCTGTAGGTCAGCAGTCGATTGGTGAGCGGATCGCCAATTCCCAGCAGATATTTGATCGCTTCGGTGGCCTGCAGTGTGCCGATTATGCCAGGAAGTACGCCGATAACACCGGCCTGGGAGCAGGTGGGGATGGCATCCTTTGGCGGTGGTTCGGGAAAAATGCAGCGGTAGCAGGCCGACTCTTTTGGCTTGACGGTAATGGTCTGACCGTCGAACTGGAGGATTCCACCGTGGGAATACGGTTTTCCGGCCAGCACACAGGCGTCGTTGATGAGAAATTTGGCGGCAAAATTGTCGGTTCCGTCAATGATAAAGTCATAATCGGCAATTATCCGGTTGATGTTTGCCGCTGAAATCCACTCTTTGTAGGTATGCACCTTCACATCAGGGTTGATTGCTTCCATCTTTTGCCGGGCCGATTCAACCTTCGGTTTGCCCACATCGGGGGTAAAGTGGATCACCTGGCGCTGCAGGTTGGACAGGTCCACATCGTCGGCATCGGCGATACCGATGGTGCCGACACCGGCTGCCGCCAGATAGAGGGCAATCGGTGCGCCGAGGCCGCCGGCACCGATTATCAACACGCGCCCGTCAAAAAGTTTTTGCTGCCCTTTGCCGCCAACCTCTTTCAGGATGATATGACGTGAATACCGTTCAATCTGCTCATCGGTCAGCATATCAGTGCCCTCCGCCCATGAAATAGAGGAATTCAATAACATCTCCTTCTTTGACCGGAGTTCCGGTAAAGGCGTCACGATCAAGGACATCGCCGTTGAACTCAACAGTGACGTAGAGGCGTTGGGAAACGTTCAATTCTTCGAGGAGAGAGTCGATGGTGCGTGCCGGATTTTCCGGCAGAGTGGTTTCTTTTCCATTAACAGTAATAATCATGGCTGATCTCCGTATCAGATGGCGTCAAGTGCCTGTGTGAAATCTTCAATAATGTCTGAAATGTCTTCGATGCCGACGGAAACACGTATGGTATCTTCCGTGACTCCCATCAGCTCTTTTTCATCGCTCTTGTAGTCGGCACAGATGGTGCTGGCCGGGTGAATAACCAGGGTTTTTGCATCACCGATGTTGGCGAGATTTTTAGCCAGCGTGAGGCCGTTGATAACTTTGAAAGCGGAAGGTTTGTCACCGGTTCCGAAGGTCAACAGCCCGCCGAAACGGCCGCCGTACAGTTTACGGGCAATTGCATGCTGGGGTGAATCCTCCAGGCCCGGATAACGTACCCATGAAACCTTTGGATGATTAGCAAGAAAACGGGCCAGTGTCAATGCGCTGGAACAGTGCCGGTCCATCCTGAGGGCCAGGGTTTGGACACCTTCCGTCAGCAGATAGGAGTTAAATGGCGACGGGCAGGCACCGAAATCTTTATGAACGAGTTTTCTTACCCGGGCAGTGAAGGCAAAGGAACGATATTTTTTGTAAAAGGATTCAAAGTGGGGAAATTTCGGGCTGTTCCAGTTGAACACTCCCCGGTCAATAATGACTCCGCCGATGGTCGTGCCGGTGCCATTAATGTACTTGCTGGTGGAATAGGCGAGTATATCCGCTCCGATTGAAGCACCGCTGGCCAGGTAGGGTGTGGACACGGTTGTGTCAACCATGATAGGCACCCCCGCTTCATGGGCGATACGGGCCAGTTCTGGAATGTCAGGCACGTCAAGCTTGGGGTTGCCGATCGTTTCCACGAAGAGCAGGCGGGTACGCTCATTAAAAGCGTTCTTTACCGCGTCCAAGTCGAGGGGATCAACAAACGTGGCAGTGATGCCATAATTGGAGAGCGTGTCACGGAACAGTGAAAAGGTGCCGCCGAACAGTGACGATGATGAAAGAATCTCATCACCGGCACGAAGTATGGTCAGTACTGCGGTGGTTATGGCTGCCATGCCGGAAGCGGTGACTATGGCAGTGCCGCCCCCCTCCAGCAGGGCAAGACGGCGCTCCAGTGATTCGCTGGTCGGGTTGCCAATGCGGGTATATACTGATCCCACCGCTCTCCCGCGAAACACGTCTTCCAACGCTTCAGCGGTGTCATAGGCAAAAGAGCTTGACTGCACGATGGGCACAGAGGTTGCCCCGGACGGTCCTGGTTCCAGGCCACCATGCACAAGCAATGAGTCGAAGCGGAGAGACTTTTCCATGTACCCCTCTTTTGTAATAGAATCTTGACTAAAATTATCTATAAATGAGGAATAACAGTTCAGCTCTTGGCTGTCAAGGGCAAATTTTTATATCTCTATTTTTTATAGACAATTAAATGCAGAAATCAAACTCCACGTAGTGATCCATAAATTTCCCCGGTTCGGTGGATTTTGGTTTGCCCACTACTTTGGCCGGAATGCCGGCAACCGTTGTGTGGGGTGGAACTTCGTTGAGTACAATGCTGCCGGCAGCGATCTTCGATCCATCGCCGATTTTAATATTGCCGAGGATTTTGGCGCCGGCACCGATCAGTACCCCATTGCCAACCTTGGGGTGGCGGTCCCCCGATTGCTTGCCGGTACCACCCAGGGTGACTTCATGGAGCATTGATACGTCATCACCAACCACAGCGGTTTCGCCAATGACGACGCTGGTGCCGTGATCAATCAGAATACCTTTGCCGATACGGGCAGCAGGGTGGATATCCACGTCAAACGCTTCGGATATCCGGCTTTGCAGGTAGAACGCCAGGGAATGCCGATCCTGATGCCAGAGCCAGTGGGCCACCCGATAGGACTGGAGGGCCTGGAATCCCTTAAAGTTCAGGTAGGGAAGGGCGAGGCTCCGGGCGGCGGGGTCACGTTCAACCACTGCAGAGAGGTCGCGGCGGACCGCTTCGCGGATATCAGCCGAAGCGGTCAGTGCCTCATGGAATATGTCCCGCAGTGACGTGGTTGTCAGGTAGGGTGAAGCAAGTTTACCGGCCAGAAAGTAAGAGATTGATCCTTCCAGTGTGGCATGCTTAAGGACTGTGTCGTGCAGATACCCGGCCAATATCGGTTCGGCCTTGGCATTCATGAATACATCCTGACGCAGGCGGGTCCAGATTGGGTCGCTCTGTTCCGGTTTGTCCCGGTAGACATTCCGCTCCTGATGAATACCGGTCAGGGTCACTTTTTTTGCATATTCCGGGGTCATGGTTCCACCTCTCTTCAGCGTAATTGTTTCAGGGCCGCCACCAGGCGATCTATCTCTTCAAAAGTGTTATAAAAGGAATAAGAGGGGCGCACCGTTGCCTCCAGACCAAAGCGGCGCAGTGACGGCTGGGCACAATGGTGGCCGGCCCGCACCGCAATGCCTTGCTGGTCCAGATATTTTCCGATTTCGGGAACCGGTTTATCCTTGAGAACAAAAGATGTTACCGCTACCTTCTCCCGGGCATTGCCGATGATAGTCAAGCCGTTGACCGATCGGAGATGTTCCGTTGCGTATTCCAGCAGGCGGTGTTCATAGGCGGCGATAGCGGGAAGTCCGATGCGGGTGACATAATCCAGGGCAATTCCCAAACCATAGGCATCGGCCACATTGGGTGTTCCGGCCTCAAATCTGGCCGGTACATCGCTGTACAGTGTCTGCTCAAAGGTGACATCCTTGATCATGTTGCCACCTCCCTGCCAGGGGGGGAGCTCTTCGAGCAGTTCCCGTCGTCCGTAGACGGCACCGATGCCGGTGGGCCCAAATATTTTATGACCGGAAAAGACGAAGAAGTCGATGCCCAGTGCCTGCACATCCACCGGCAGATGGGCCACCGACTGGGCACCATCTATCAGTACGTGGGCCCCGGCACGTTTTGCCAGCACCGTCATTTCGGCGATCGGCAGCACCGTGCCAAGACTGTTGTTGGCATGGGCAAGGCCAACCAGTCGCGTGCGTGGATTTAATAGTCGCTGATATTCGGCCAGATTGATTTCGCCGCTGTCGGTAACGGGAATTACTCGAATGATCGCGCCCCGTTCCTTGGCGACGATCTGCCACGGGACGATATTTGCGTGGTGTTCCAGTTCTGACAGGAGGATTTCGTCCCCCGGTTGGAGAAAACGTTTACCGTAGGCGTTGGCAACCAGGTTGACCCCCTCGGTGGTACCCCGGACAAAAATAATCTCTTCACTGGAACCGGCATGGAGATAGTCGCGGATTTTGTCCCGTGCGCCTTCAAAGGCATCGGTGGAGCGGGCAGCCAGGGTATGGGCGGCCCGGTGGATATTCGAATTGTCATGGGCATAAAAATAACTCAACCCATCAATGACCTGGCGCGGCTTCTGGGTGGTGGCGGCGTTATCAAACCAGACCAGCTGCTTGCCATGGACCTGCTGATGAAGAATGGGGAAGTCGGCACGGATCGCAGCCACATTAAAGGCCGGATTGCCTCCCCGGATACCCCCTTTGGGGAGGGTGGCCTGCAGCAGACGTGCAAAGGGATCGGCGTACTTTCCCTCCCCATCGGTACTGCCGGACAGGTCGTGACGGCAGGACTGAATGTTTTTGACGAAGCCCTTTAAGTCTCCGTGGCTGGCGTTCTGATCTTTATAGGTTTGCTGCCGCACCAGATGGTCAGCCTGCTGGCCCAGGGTGGGAGCCGGTTGCAGGTTGGCCGATTGCAGCAACTCATGGGCAAAGGGAACTGCGGTATGCGTTGACGGCGAATTGTCCTTAATCGTCTGAAAAATCTGTGAGATACGATCAAGGGGATCGCCACCGGCCGGTATGATGCCGACAGCACCGGTCGGAAGGGCAGTGGTGTCTTTTTGCGCCCGGTCTATCAGAGATGCTGCAATGCAGCGCGAGTCCGAAGCGTCCCCGGTGAACGATTGCTCACCGGGGCGTTCGTTGTAGAGTCGTGAGGCAACCTGGGCAACCAAGTCAGGAGTAATATCTGGCATATGAAATCCTTTTAAAGTCTTGTCAGAATGCTAACCAACCGGCATAACGAGGTGGTTTCTAAATTCGGTAGTGGCGGCATATAGTTGACATAGCTGTCATCCTGAGCGACAGCGAAGGATCTGCTGTGGTTTTCGATGGTGCAAGAGCAAAAAAACAGATTCTTCGCTTCACTCAGAATGACAAACTGGCTGCTGGAACTTGGTGTCAACTAAATGGTGACATCACGCTAAATCCCCGCTCCGGAGTTATAGGCAACCGGTACGCTATGCTCGTAATGGTGATAGTAGCCCACCTCGACATTTTCCAGGACGCCGATGGCGTCGTCGGTCAGTACGGCTGCGGAGAAGTAGAGCGACAGCAGGTATGAGGCCACACCCAGGTTGTCCAGTCCCATCAGCCGGGCCGACAGGCTCGGGGAAATTTCCCCCGGAATTCCCTGCTGATGGAGTCCTACTACCCCCTGGTCTTCTTCGCCGACCCGGATCAACAGGATATTGGTGGTGCCGAGCCATTGATTGTGGGCATAGCGGCTCTTCACTTCGAGCTTGTCGGACGGGATCAGCGGAATACCGCGCCAGAGTATTACCGGCGTGCCAAACACCGTCGTCGTATTCGGTGGAACGCCGCGCCAGGTGCATTCCCGCTCAAATGCGGCAATGGCTTTCGGGTGTGCCAGGAAGAAGGCCGGTTTTTTCCAGACCAGTGCCAGCAGTTCATCAAGGTCATCGGGGGTCGGAGCACCATAGCGTGCGCTGATCCGGTGGGAAGGATGAACCGAGTGGAGCAGGCCGTAGTTCTTATTGTTGATCAGCTCCCATTCCTGTCGCTCCTTGATCCCTTCAATGGTCAGGCGGAGCTGTTCTTCCAGCTGGTTGTACGGATTATTGTAGAGATCGGAGACACGGGTATGGACACGTACCACCGTCTGCACGGCGCTGAGGGAATACTCGCGGGGGGTTGCCGAATAATCGACAAAGGTTTCCGGGATAATGACGTTTTCCGCCAGACCGGAGACAAGATCGATATTTCGCTCGCCATATTTATTGACCGCCGCCAGCAGTTCCAGATGCTCCTCAACCGCCTTGGTAAATTCCTGTTTCAAGCCGGAATTCTTACTGAGCAGGGCATCCAGATCGGTACGGGACAGTGTCAGCAGTACGCATGGGTTAATGGTGCGAATGGTGACATCCGATGGTTTGTCCGACACCAGGTCAGCCTCACCGAAATATTCCCCCTCACTCAACAGGGCAATACGGAGATCGCTGCCATGGACCCCTTTGCTCAGTACTTCCACCTGTCCCTGGGCAATCACAAAGAACTTGTTACGGTCCTTTCCTTCGGTTACCAGGGTGTTACCCAGAGTGACATTTTCGGTTTTAAAGCTTGCCGCAATCTTGCCGATGATGCCGTCGGAAAGTTTAGCAAAGAGCGGTACACTTCGAAGAGCCTGGGGCGCAAAGGTTGCCACGCTGTCGGTCAGAGTAAACTCGACCCGCTCTGCGGTGGGAAGCTCAACTCTGGTACGGTTTACCCGGTAGGTACCCCCCTCAACGTGAACCCAGGGGAGCAGGTTGAGCAGGTGGCGCGGGGTTATTGAAGCGAGTTGGGGTGCTGTTTTAGTGGTGCTGGCAAGGTTCCTGGCCACCGATGTGGTAACGCTGCGTTGAATGAGATTGTCTGCCATGTGTTGTCTCCTTTAATGTGGTGTTACGGCTTTTTGATGGTAATTTTATGGATGTTATCGCGGACGTGAACCGATTCCAGTACCTGGTATCCCTGTTCCGTGGCGGTGCGTGGTACGTTGTCCAGCGGCTCACCGGCAGCCAGAAGTATCTCGGTGATGTCTCCCGGTTCCAGTTGTTCAAGGTGAAGTTTCGCCTTCACGAATGTCATGGGACAACGCTCTTTGGTGATGTCGAGATTGAATGTGCTCATATGAACAGTGTCTGACCTCCTTTTGAAAGTTCCAGGAAGGAAGCGACGCCAAGGACATCTTTCACTTCCGGTATAAAATCATCTTTGGTTAATCCCAACACATGCATGGCCATTTCACAGGCAAAAAAGTTGACCCGCAGTGCCTTAGAAGCATCAAACAGCTCCTCCAGGGTTGCCACATTTTTTCCCTTCATCATGCCGGTCATCAGGATCGGGCTTAAACCACCAAAATTAAGTCGACTGAGTGGCAGGCTCTTTCGTCCGCCGAGCAGGAAGTTGAAAAACCGGGCCAGAAAACCGCTGCCGATAAAACGGTGACTGGTGACCTTCTTGATGCTGTTCAGCCCCCAGAAGGTAAAGAAAATGTTCACTTCATATCCCACTGCTGCCGCACCGGATGCCAGGGTGAATACTGCGATTACTTTATCAAAATCCCCACTCATGCTTATGATGGATAGTTTATTTTTCTCTGCCATTGGTGCCTCCTTGCCGTGCTATACGGATAAAAAAAGAGGTCAAGGATAGAGAGCAGACTCGCTCTTTCCTTGACCTCCAGTTTTCTGGTCAGTCTCAGTTTGTGTGAGGGGGTGATACGGGAGCAAGTGCTCCCAGTGGTACGTTTTACTGGGGTGAAAATAACAAACGGAGCATGCCCTGTCAATAAAAAATTGTTTATCTATATTTTTTATATTATTTAGTTGTGCCTTTCTGGTATATGGCACTTATGGCATGGGTCCGATAATAATGACTGATACGCTGGAGTCCATGGGGATTCAGGAGTAAATCCAACTCGTGGTGGGTCAGCGTTTTTGAACATTCATCGCAGGAGAAAAAGTCTCTGCAGGTTGGGTCGCATCGTTCGCTCAGCTGGCGGCAGCGGACCTCCATCAATAAATAGCCGCCCGGTTTCAGATTGCGTACCACATTGTCAAGATATGCGCGGCGGTCATTGCTTTCCATAATGATATTGAATACATAGGTGGAGAGCACCAGATCGACATTGAGTTGTGAGGTGGGAAGCTCGTCGGTCGCCATCAGGCGCTCCACAACGGGGCCACCGGTCCTGCTCTTCAAGCGTGCTACCTGCTCCGGAAGGTCTGCGGCGTAGACCATGAAGCCATGTTTTTCCAGATAGAGCGCATTGCGCATGGTGCCGGTTCCGTAATCAAGCACCGTTGTTGCCGAGTTCTTTTTAAAAAATGAACGGTATCTTTTAACGCTTTCAGCGACTGTGGCCATGGGGGATTCTCCTGATAACTGTATCTGTCTGTTCTTGCGGTGTTAAATTGCCGCTCCATCCGAAACCAGTCCATTCTCAAGTACGTTGATCCTCTCCGCCCAATCAAGACGCCACTCGCTTAACCGCTCCGTGGATAAGGGGAAAGGCTGATTTCGGGATGAAGGCACCTCGGTGGCGTCTACAATCTGGTTAGCCAGTCTCCGGTAATAGTATGACTGGTTCGATTTTGGCCGGGCCTCGATTACGGTTGTGCCATACAGTTCAGATTGCCGTACCGTTGCAGAACGGGGAATCTTGCCGATGGGCCTGACATTGGTATGGTAGGCAAAGTCATTGGCAAATGCCTCTTCAAAGGAACTGGAAATGTTATTCAAAATCAGTCCACCCAGGGGAAGTGACCTGCCATATTCCCTGTCATATCCTCCCAGGAACCGGAATATGTCGTTTGCCTTCTGTAATGCTTTCAGGTCGGCAGAGGTAATGACAAAAAGCAGCTCCAATCCTACTTCATCGACGATGGCTTTCAGTGTGCCGTTCGAACCGTCACCCGGTACATCAAACAATATAAAATCCGGTTTCCACTCAGAAAAAGCCCCCTCAGCGTGCAGTCTCTTCAAATTCGAAACTGCTCCTGAAGTTGTGTCAACTCCATGGAGTTCTACGCATCCCGCACCTTTGAAACCTGAAATAACGGTTTTTTTCAGGATAGAAGCAGGGAGAGTGCTCACTTCATGTGACACTGCCGACGGCACGGAAGGATCCAGTAATTGAGAGCAAGAGTCTGCGTCCGGGGAGCAGCCCACCATGAGCACACGAAACCCTGCCTCAGTGAGTGCTGCCGTTATATTGGAGACCACTGTTGTTGTGCCAACTCCGTTTTTGCCAAGAAATGCGATATGGTGTGCCATGACTTTCTCTTCTCTCTGAATTAGTGCTGAAAAAATCAAGGCCGGAAAAGAACATCGTTATGATGTCTTAACCGGCCTCCAGTTTTTCTGGTCAGCGGGGTAAAAGTTAGGGTCTTCCTAGATGCCACTCCCGTCTATATGACTGGAACGATTAATGCGTATTTTTTCGTTTTTCTCTATCTGAATTACCCTTCCATCCTGCACGACCAGGCTAACCGTACCAAAGCGGATGGTTTCGAGCGCGTCACGAATCAGCAGCTCAAGCTCTTTATTCCAATATTCCGTCGCGTTACTACTCATGAGCAGGTTCCTTTAATCTATAAACTACTATAACTATAGATAATACATAAAATTAACATTGTCAAGCATTTTTTGCAGGGTACAGGAGCCTATCGGACGGATGCCAGGCCTTCATTGTGGCTCAAACTGATGCACTCGACAAAAAGCAGACAAGTCCCCTCCCCAGGAGGGGGAGGGGTAGGGAGGGGACGTTTTCTGATGTTATCTCAATAAGATGCAAAAAATCCCCCCTCCTGACCTCCCCCCGCTTGGGGGAGGAAATTACTTTTTGCGAGAGCATCCTGGGTGAGGTTATAAAAAACACAAAACCCGTAAGGGGAGCAGATACATCGCCCTACGGGTAATTGATAAGAAGTTAATTGTGTTGAACCGGACTTACGTCGGGATTCCCTCTCTGGCCAACTGATCACAACGCTCATTTTCGGCGTGTCCGGCGTGCCCCCGCACCCATTTCCATTGCACCGAATGGCAAGAGGTGAGACCCAGGAGCAGTTCCCACAGGTCCCGGTTGACAACCGGTTCTTTCTTGCTGTTGATCCATCCTTTCCGTTGCCAGCCGCCAATCCATTCCGTCATCCCCTTAACCAGATACTGGGAATCGGTGGTAATAATGACACTGCTGGGGCGTTTTAAAAGGCGGAGTGCTTCAATGGCGGCGGTCATCTCCATGCGATTGTTGGTGGTGTTGGCACTGCCCCCATTCAATTCTTTTACCAGTTTTCCATAGCGGAGGATCGCCCCGTATCCCCCCGGTCCCGGATTGCCACTGCAGGCTCCATCGCAGAAGATCTCAACAACCTGTTCTTTACTTTCCGGCATCGATGCTCCTCTCTTCGGCCAGTAGCCGTGCGATGGCCTCCATAACCCGCTCCACAATCAGCAGGTGTGTTTCTTTGCAATCCTCTCGCAGAAACAGGTCGCTAAATTCCAGTGGGGGGCCGAACACAACGGCGGCTTTCTGACCGAAACCGGGGAATTTCCAGTGGTTGATACCGACCAGGGCGGTTGGTATGACGGCCGGTCGGGTGTCGTAAATAATCTTGCCTACGCCCCGGTTACCGCTCCCCAGCTGTCCATCTTTATGGCGGGTCCCCTCGGGGAAGAGCATGACCTTCTGGTCCAGCAGCAGGTCATTGAGTGTGCGTCCTGCTCTCATATCCCGCTTTCGTTTAACCGGAAAGGCACCCCATGAGGTGTACAGCAGGCGTTGAAACATCTTAGTAAATAATTCTTCCTTGGCGGGTGCCCAGACCATCTGGAGAGGGTTGTGCCGTATCACTGCCCAGGGGAGAAAGATCGTATCATATGCCGAAATATGATTGGATGTGATGAGCACCGGGCCCGAACGGGGGATGTTTTCACTTCCTTTGATGACAAAGCTGTTCAACAGCGACGCATAAATTCCGATCACATAGACGGAAAACGTCACCCAACAACGTTGAAAAATGGATGCCTTCACACGACTCCTTCGCTACTCGTCTGTCTCATGTTTCAGGTCATCATATCACACCGGGACCATTGAGGCAATATTCCACCGACGATGCATTACATCTTGCAATACAGTGCGGTCTGGTATAGGAAGAGACCATACGCGGAGATTGTGATGTTATGATTGTATTTGCCGTCAGCGAAGAGAAAAACAGGTGGCTTCAGCAGAAAATGGCCGAGCTGCAGGTGCGTGAAGAGGACCTGCAGGAGAGTTTTGTCCGCTCTTCGGGAAATGGCGGACAACACGTCAACAAAACATCAAGTTGTGTGCAGGTGAAGCATCTGCCGAGCGGCATTCAGGTGACCTGCATGCGGGAGCGGAGCCAGTCGGTCAACCGGTTTCTTGCCCGCCGTGAGCTGCTTGAACGGATTGAGGCCGCTTCCGGTGTGGTCACCAAAGAAATGAAACGTATTGCCAGGTTGCGCAAGCAGAAAGACCGCCGAAGACGGCGGGCTACGTCTGCTTAGTGGGCCTCACTCCAGTTGACTCCGTAATTGATATCCACCTTGAGGGGAATTCGGAGATCTACGGCCCGCTCCATCTCTTCTTTCACAAGCAGTTCCACGGCTATTAACTCCTCCTCAGGTATCTCCAGCACCAGTTCGTCGTGAACCTGCATGATCAGGCGGCTGTTGAGCCGTTCACGGCCGAGTCGTTCCCATACCCGGATCATTGCCGCTTTAATAATGTCGGCGGCTGAGCCCTGAATGGGGTAGTTGATGGCGTTACGACGGGCAAAGGCCAGGGTGTTACCGTTGGAACTATGGATGTCAGGAATGGGGAGACGTCGTCCCAGAATTGTTGTCACCGCGCCGTGCTCTTCTGCCTGCCGGATGCAGGAATCAAGATAGGCCATGGCACCGCTATGACGTTCCCGGTAGGCGGCAATGAATTCTTCGGCGGTTTTCCGGGCAATGCCAAGTTGCTTTGCCAGGGAAAAAGCTCCTTGGCCGTAGATGATGCCAAAGTTAATGGTTTTGGCCTGACGGCGCATTTCGGGAGTGACCATTTCCGGGAATAACCCGAAAATTTCGGCAGCGGTCCGGGTATGGATATCCTCATCATTGGCAAAGGCGTGACAAAATACCTTGTCTTCCGATACATGGGCCAGCACACGGAGCTCGATCTGGGAGTAGTCGGCCGAGAGGATGACATGGCCGGGGGGGGCGATAAAGGCGTGGCGGATACGGCGGCCATCTTCGCTCCGGATCGGGATGTTTTGCAAATTCGGCTCCGAAGAAGAGAGTCTCCCGGTATTGGTGACAGTCTGGTTATATGAGGTGTGAACCCGACCGGTGCGTGGGTTGACCAGGCGGGGGAGGGCATCCGTATAGGTTGATTTCAGCTTGGCCATACTCCGGTATTCGAGAATGAGTCTGCCGATTTCGTGTTCTTCTGCCAGGGCCGTCAATACTTCATTGTCAGTGGACCAGCCGGTTTTCCCCTTTGTCTTTTTCGCACTTTTCAGCCCCATCTTTTCAAAAAGAACCTCCCCCAATTGTTTGGGAGAGTTGAGATTGAACGGTACCCCGGCAACCGTAAAGACCTGTTGTTCAAGCAGTCCCATCCGTCCGGAAAAATCGGCGGACAGGCTGTCCAGCAGGGGGGAGTCCAGCAGTACCCCCTTGTTTTCCATTTCGGCCAGAATCGTCACCAACGGCATTTCCACGGAGCGAAACAGCGGTTCAGCTCCCCGTTCGTCCAGCAGGGGTGAGAACCTGCGGTAGAGCAGCCAGGTGGCATCGGCATCTTCCGCCCCATAACGGGCGGCAGTGGCAATGTCAACCTGGGAAAAATTAAGTTGTTCCTTGCCGCTGCCGGTTACCTCCCGATAGCTGATCATCTTATGTCCCAGATGTTCCTGCGCCAACGCATCCAGACCATGTCCCTGCCGAGACGGATTAAGCAGATAGGACGCGACCATGGTGTCAAACCAGACACCACCGACGATGATGGAGTAATTGGCCAGCACCTGCATGTCAAATTTAATGTTTTGGCCAACCTTGCGGAGATTGGAACTCTCCAGCAGGGGGCGAAGACGTTCTAAAACGTCCTGCCGGGGGAGTTGGTCTGGGGCGAGTAGGTATCCGTCTTCTTCGGCCGGTTGGCTGGCGAAGAGGGTGCCGAAGTCGGCAGCGGGGGAGGGGGAGGCGGTCACATGGCCGACCGGAATATACCATGCCTCATGGTCCCTGAAGGAAAAGGACAGCCCGACTATGTGTGCCATGCGGGGATCTAGATCGGTAGTTTCAAGGTCAAAGGCGCATTCTTCCACGTGGCTCAATTCGGCAATGAACCGATCCAGCTGCTCCGGTGTGGTAATGGTATGGTACGCTTCGGTTGAAAGTGTGGAGTGGGCGGTCAGTTCCTTGATGAGGGTGGTGAAGCCGAACTTTTTGAAAAAAGCGTTGAGAGTTTCCTGGTCGGGCTCCCGGCTATGGAGGCTTTCGGGAGGGACCTCCAGGGGAACATTGCACTCAATCGTTGCAAGTCGCCGGGAGAGCAGTGCCTGATCACGGAATTCCCTCAGTTTCTCTCCAATCTTCCCCTTAACTTCGCCCGCACGCTCCAATAGCCGGTCCAGGGAGCCGAACTCCTGAATCAGTTTGGTGGCGGTCTTCTCACCAATGCCAGGGACTCCGGGGATATTGTCGGAAGTATCTCCGGCCAGCCCCAGGATGTCGATAACCAGTTCCGGCCCAACGCCGAATCGCTCCACCACATCGGCTATGCCTGAAGCTTTTCCCTTCATCGTATCAAGCAGGGTGACCCGGTCGGTGACTATCTGCATCAAATCTTTGTCGCCGGTTACCACTACTACGTTTCCTCCCTCTGCGGCAAAGCGACCGGCCAGGGTACCAATGAGGTCATCGGCTTCAAAGCCGGGCAGTTCCAGTGTCGCTATGTTGAAGGCCCGCACCACTTCGCGGATCGGCTCCATCTGTACCCGCAGGTCATCGGGCATTGCCACACGATTGGCCTTATATTCCGGGTACATTTCGGTCCGAAACGTCGTACGTCCGGCATCAAATACCACGGCCACCCGGGTCGGTTCATGCTCTTTCAGCAGCTTCAGCAGCATCTGGATGAATCCGTAGATGGCATTGGTCGGATGGCCGCTGGGGGAGGAGAGGTGGCGTATTGCAAAATAGGCCCGGTAGATGTAGGAAGAGCCATCAACCAGATAGAGTGTAGAGTCCTTATTCATGGTGCGTTTCCTCTCTGGTGAATAGAACAAAGGCCATGGCCGGGCGTTTGCTGGATTCCCGCATGGCAAACTGCATGCCGTCAAAGTGCCATCCTTTGGCACTCCAGTCATTAAGAACCTCTTCGATCGCCTCTTCGGTGACGGTGGTGATTTCAATTACTTTATAGGTGAGCATGGAGTGTGCCTTTACATTCGGGATAGCCAGAACAGCCCAAAAACTGTAATCCGACGTTTTTGCCCTGTGTACGGAAAGTTAGTTCAAAAAAAAGGCGGCCCGAAAGCCGCCTGTTGCTGGAAGTTGACGAGAAGCCTGTCGGACTGAGGAGAAATCTGCTGCAAATCCGTCTGAACGGATCATATTTTACCGTTTTCTCGGTCAATAGAACGACTATTGACCTTCAAAATCGTCAAAATCTGCTCTCGCCCAGCCGAATTTTCGCGACGATTTCCTCAGTCCGACAGACTTCGCGAGTTACTTTTGGTAACCGAGTTTTGAAGAAATTTCGTCGCCTGCTTTCAGCACCAGCGGAATAAGCTCGCTGTGGATACGCTCGTCGGAAAATCTCATGGAAGGACCGGAGATGCTGACCGCTCCGATGATACGCCGTGTATAGTCCCGGATGGGGGCACTGACACACTTGACACCGATATCAAGTTCTTCATTATCAAGGGCATACCCCTGTTCTGCTATGTTCTTCAGCTGCAACTTGAGTGCGTCACGGTCCGTAATGGTGCTGGGCGTATAGCTTTTCAATTCTTTTACCGGCAGATAGGTTTCCAGCTCTTCATCGCTCATGTAAGCAATTTGTACCTTGCCGGCTGCCGTACAGTATGCCGGAAGGCGGGAGCCGACCCGTGGCACAACCCTGACGGTCATGCCGGTTTCGACCACATCAAGATAGACGATATTGAAATCTTTCAGAATGGAAACATAGGTGGTTTCATTGCAGTTCTCCACCAGCGTTTCCAGTACCGGTTTCGACTGGCGGAGCAACCCCATCTGTTTGATGAAGGTCTGTCCCAGTTCAAGTGTTCTCAAACCAAGACGGTAGTTTTCTGTCACCTTGTTTTGCTCAATATAACTGCGTGATTCAAGGGTTGCCAACAGCCTGAATACGTTGTTTTTATGGAGTTTCAAGCGCTTGCTCAGTTCCGTAACTCCCAGTTCGTCAACTTCACCGTGAAACTGCTCCAGAAGATCAAGAGCGTGGGAAACGGCTTGTATGAGATAGTCAGATTTTTCTTTTTTTGCCATGGTCCGATTCCTTTTCAATAAATGGTGAGGAAAGCCTCTGTAACAGCCGAGAATATTTATGAAAAAAGTACTTTTATAAAATAATTGGGTAAAATTGTCTTTGAATTAAAATTGTAGAATATTGTTTTACAATTGTCAAGTGTGAAAAATTGTTTTATATGTCAATTACTACTGTCGTTAACCTGTATACAGTGCAGTCATTTCATAGGTGAGGTTATCATGCTTAGCTTACGCAAAAAGATACTCGTGGCAATAGACGGATCACCCCAGTCCGATAAGGCGGCTGAGGAGGCGGTGCGCATGGCATCCGGCAACCAGAGCCAGTTTAAAAGCCGCATATGTGCTCTTCTGGTGCTGCCGAACGCCCCGACTGCCACATACACTGATTTTGTGCCGTCAGCTCCCATGACTGAATCGAAAAAATGGGATGAGCTGCGGGAACGTTTGTTTTATGTCGTTGAAAAGTGCGCCGTGGAGCATGACATTCCACTGGAGATGATTGTTGAATACGGCGATCCGGCTGACAAGATTATCTCCCTTGCCAAGCGGGAAGAGGTTGATGTGATTGTTATCGGCAGTTCAGGGAAGGGTTTTCTCCAGCGGCGGATCAAGGGGAGTGTTTCCCATAAGGTTGCCACCAATGCGGAATGTTCCGTGTATATTGTAAGATGATTGATACAAGAAAGGTGCTGTTCATGGTGAAGTCTGTTTTTTCGATACTGTTGTTAGTGCTGCTGACCCTGTTTCCTCTGGCCTCATTGGCCGCCGATTCGTTTCGGGTTCCCATTCTGCTTTATCATCGTTTTGGGGCCACCGTTGCCGATGGCATGACCATGACCACCCCGGTTTTTGAAGCGCAGATGAAGTACCTCCATGACAATGGCTATAAGGTAATTCCGCTTCGGCAGCTTGTTGATTATTACCGGGGAAAGGCACCGGTTCCCGGACCGAAGTCGGTTGTCATTGTGGAAGATGACGCCCACAAATCGGTCTTCAGTGATATGCTTCCCATCATCAAAAAATATCGGTTCCCCGTCACTATTTTTACCTATCCGTCGGCGATTTCCAACGCAAAGTATGCCTTGACCTGGGATCAGATGAGGGAGTTGGTCAAAACAGGGCTGTTTGATGTGCAGTCCCATACCTACTGGCATCCCAATTTCAAGAAAGAGCGGAGAAAGCTGAGCCAGACCGCCCTTGATGCCCTGGTGAACAGCCAGCTCACCAAATCAAAACGCCGTCTGGAGTCCGAGTTGGCAACAAAAGTGGATATGCTTGCCTGGCCTTTCGGGATTTATGACGACTACCTGATCGGCAAGGCCAAGGAAGCTGGCTATGGGGCCACCTTTACCATTGAACGCCGGCACGCCACTGCCTCCGATTCAGTGTTCAAACTTCCCCGCTATCTGCTGGTCAATGCCGACAGCGGCAAGGCGTTTGTTCAGCTGCTGGAGGGGAATGCGGTGAAGCGGAATGTCGTCTATTGAGAGTGTGGCTGGTTGACTATGTTTTCAACGCCTCACGGGAGGGTGTATGCCGGGGAACTCTTCGGATGACCTCGGCATAATACTCCCTGCTTTGCTTCTTCTTACCCATCTCTGCGTATAAGTCTGCCAACAAAAACCAGCCCCATGGATGGTCCGGTTCATGTTCCGTAATCTCCCGCAACTCTTTCTCTGCCTGTGCATAGCCCCCACGCTGTCGATACTGCTCGGCGGCTAGTATGTTGGTAGTGGAACAGTAACCAAGATGTGCCTTCTGCTCAGAGAACGGCTTTACCCCCCGGGAACGGCTTGTTGTCACTGTTTTCAGCAGTCGGGACGATGATTTTCCCCCGGTGGGGAGTGCGTACAGTGCGGGAAGCGGGGAATGGTTGAAGATGGTGGCGGTGGTTTTTCCCGTTGCCACTGCCTCTTTATAAAGCTGTGTGCCGGGAAAATAGGCAAGTGGCGAGACGTAGCCGTCGTCGGCGTTAATCGTACGGATCAGTTCATTGGTCAGGCGAATATCCTCGGGAGTTTCTCCCGGGACGTCACCGATCAGGTAGATGGAAAGATTTATACCGATGCCATGGACAAGTGACGCTGCCCGCAGAATCTGTTCCGGCGTAATATTCTTTCCCAGTTGCCGTAAGATGGCCGGTGAACCGGACTCGACGCCGAGCTGAATGCACTCGCAACCGGCCCGTTTCATGGCGGTTACCAACTCTTCGTCAATGGCTGAAACACGGGATTGACAGTTCCAGAGGATGTGTTCTTTCTGTTCCTGTAACAGGGAACAGAATTTCAGTACCCTGGTACGGTCGGCGGTAAAGGTGTCATCACGAATGGAAAAGTAGATGAGTCCGAACTTTTCACGTATGAAGCTTATTTCGGCAATGATAGCTTCGGGGGAGCGAAATCGGACCTTTCTTCCCCAAAAGTCGGGGGAACTGCAAAAAGAGCAACTCGACGGGCACCCTCTGGTCGTGACAATAAACTCTGCCTGCAGTTCCACATCTATCCCGACCGATTCATTAAGATAGACAGCCGGGGTAGGGAGGAGATCAAGATTCTCCAGCCGGGCCCGGGGGGCGGTTGTGACGATGGTGTCGCCTCGTCGAATGGCAATTCCATTAATATCTCGCCAGTCATGGTGCGACGAGAGACGTGACACGAGTTCAGCCAGAGTGGCTTCCCCTTCACCAAGTACCACGGCATCGATCGGTGAGCCCTCGTATAGCAGATCTTCGGCACAGAATGTAGCGTGTCCCCCCCCCATGATGATTGTTGCAGCGGGAAGCAGTTGCCGGCAGAGACGGGCCAGTTCGAGGGAGGCGTGCCGGTTATGGGTCCACTGGGATATGCCTATGAGCGTGGGAGAAAATGACTGAAGTTGTTGGGTGATTGCAGCTGTTGACCAGGCGGAAAAATTTGCCAGAAGCGAAGTATGCCCGGCATCGCGGAGGGATGCGTGGAGATAGCAGAGTCCCGTCGGCACCAGGGTGATGTAGGGGTCTTCGCGGTGGCTTACTCCCGATTGATAGGCAAGAAGAGCTTTCATGCCGAAAAAAAATCCGGGTCCTGGGACCCGGATGATGAGAGAACATAGTGAGTTCTTAAATTATTTCGCAAGGTTAAGTGATACTCCCATGGTATCGTTCGTCAGGATATCTCCTTCAGATTCTTCCTCCACTCCGACCAGCAACTCATTGAAGTCAATGGAATCGGACGTAACGTTGGTCATGCGCCGGGCACCCAGATAGCGGGAGAGATAATAAGGGGTGTCCATTGTTGAAATCACGACCCGGTGCTCACGGGAAGAGGCGTGAATCATCTTGCGGTTGCCGAGGTAAATGCCGACGTGGGAGGGGAAGCTGGCATAGGTCTGGAAAAAGACCAGATCACCCTTTTTCAGGTCACCCCGTACGACTTCGTTGCCAACATAAAACTGCTCTCGCGCGGTGCGGGGGAGTTTGACGCTCTGCTCACGAAACACCTGCTGGGTGAAGCTGGAGCAGTCCAGAGAGTTGCGACTGGTTCCGCCAAAACGGTAGCGGGCCCCGAGAAAGCTGTAGGCACTTTTTTTCAGGCTGGTAATGGCCTGGTTAGTTTCCAAGGATTTAGCCAAGTCAACCGGACGGTCGGCATCAAGATCGGTCAATTCAGCCAGGGTATTGGATAATTCCTGCTCGTTCAAGAGGTCTTTGTTAATGAGCTGGAGTCTGTTTGAGGCGACCGAAGCTACGGCACGGGGGGCGGAATCAGTTGCCACCAGAACGAGGACCTGGCCCGGTTTGATCCGGTTTCCCTTCAGCCCGTTCAGGCTCCTGATTTCAGACATTTTTACCCCGGTTTTTTTAGCTATTTTGGGGAGGGTATCGCCCCGGGAAACCTTGTAACTGTCGGGGCGGGCAACGGCAGCCGATTTGTTTTGCTGTGAGTCGGCATGTGAGGGAATGATGAGCCGTGAACCTTTGGCCACGTGGGATGCGGTAAGGTTGTTAACCGATTTTAGTTCATCGACGGAGACGTGATATTTGCGGGCAACGGACTGTAAGGATTCCCGCTTGCGTACCACGTGGGATTTCGATGCCAGAACAAACTGCGGGAGTGCGAGGAGTATGAGGCATGCTGCGAGAGCATTACGGAAATGGGCCATGTTCCCTCCTTATTTTTGGTTTAATGTTGACAACTTGAACTCATTACTACAACAGCCGGGGAAAAAAGTCAAGATAAATCAAGTTCCATCATGGTAAAATACTAGCAAGCACCGTGCCAATTATTGTTTATTCGGCTTGGCGCGTCCCATTACCTTGATGATTACCGGGGTTTCTCTCATGATGGAAATCTGTTTTTCCGGTGCCCTCAGACTTTTGTGATATTCAGTGCCCCGTTGCAGCCGTGATGCGTCGATATCTTCAGTTGCTATGGAGAGTGTCTGGCTAATCTGGCTGGCCGGGCCTTCAATCTCCACCATATCCGGTTCGCAGACAATCCGCTGTCCTGACAGGGGGGCGGGGAGTTTGCCCCGCAATGATAGCTTGACCGGCACACTTTTACGCAATTTCTTTTCGGTGCTAATACGAATGCTGGCAGGGGAGATGGAGGTGATTCTCATTCCCGAGGGCATGGTGACGTTATGGTGCTCGACCCGGATGGCGGTGGAGCCTTCAAAAACCCGGGACGCGTCAATATCGGCAAAGAGATCCAGCTTGGAAGGTGTGGGAGCCAGGCTTGACATGGCCTTTACCTGCACCGTCACTTCTTCGGGAATGGTGTCAAGGAGCACAAGCCGGTCCGGGAGGCCATGGAGCCGAACCGGAACAGTAACAGTTGTTATCTGCCCCTGACGGATGGTGATCAACGCCCAGAAAACGGTGACGCCGAGCAGGAGCAGGGCCTTGGGAAGGATGTGTGAAAAGAGCCGTTTCAGCAGGGTGTCCCGTGGCTTTTCGTAGTCACTTTTTAAAAGCTGGTCCAATGCCATAATTAATTCGGCAGGGGTTCCCATGGGACGAAATGTCCCGGCGGTGACCAGCGAGACCTCTCCCCGCTCTTCGGAGATGACCACAATGACGGCATCACTCCGTTCGGAGAGTCCCAGGGCAGCCCGGTGGCGGGTACCCAGATGCTGGGGAAGGTCCGGACTGACCGAGAGTGGCAGGTGGCAGGCGGCTTTTTCGATTTTTCCGTCACAGATGAGGGCCGCACCGTCATGAAACGGTGCTCCGTTGTAAAAAATCGATTCCAGCATTTGGGGTGAAATGTCACTGTTAATCACCACCCCGTTGGTCATGAGGTCGTTCAGTGCCTCGCTCCCCTGGAAGACGATAAGAGCACCGGTTTTTTGTGCTGCCATCCGGAAAAGGGTCTCGGCAATTTCCTGAAACTGGCCATGCCGGGTGTCTTGACGGCTGTCGAGCATGTGACGCAGTAAGCTGAAACGGTAGAGTGCCTGCCTGATCTCATTCTGAAACACGACGATAATAAGGATGATCAGGACGGTGCCAAGCTCCTGGAGTACCCAGCTGGTCATGTAGAGATCAAGAAAACGGGTGGCAAAGTAGATGAGGGTAACGACTCCCAGGCCGATGAGAACCTGTATGGCCCTGGTGCCGCGAAACCATGAGTAGAGCTGGTAGAGCAGAAAAGTCATGATCAGAATGTCGGCTATATCCTGAATGCGGATGGTCGGGGTCACGGTCGGGGCAGCTCCTGTAGTGGCTGGAATAAGTTTTTTTCTGGTTAAGAGTGGAATAAATGTGCTACAACAGCACCGCATTTATACCACTTAACTCGGATAAAAGGTAGCGGAAACAGATGTTCAGGCTTTCTGATAAAGGTGAAAAAATTCAGCAGATGTTCGGGGCCATTGCACCGAAATACGATTTTCTTAACCGCTTGCTCAGCTTGGGTATTGACCGGCGCTGGCGCACGACTGCGGTACGTTTGCTCAAGTTTCAGGAGGGGTCACGCATTCTTGATGTTGCCACCGGAACCGGCGATGTGGCCCTGGAAATTGCCCTTCGTACCCCCAAATCGGTCAAAATTACCGGTGCGGATTTCTGCCGGGAGATGGTCGAGCTTGGTGCGGTAAAAGTGGCGGCCTCCCCCTATGCCGACCGCATCGATCTCAAGGTGGCCCCCTGTGAGGACCTTCCCTTTGCCAGTGATACCTTTGACTCCATAACGATCGCCTTTGGTATTCGCAACGTGGTTGACCGGCGGTTGGGTTTGGCTGAAATGTGGCGGGTGCTCCGCCCCGGCGGCAGGATGATCATACTGGAATTCTCCACCCCCCGTTCCCTCTTGTTCAGAGAAATCTACTATTTTTACTTCCGTCGTCTTCTGCCGGTGGTTGGGGGGATGTTTTCACGCTATAACGCCTACAAGTACCTTCCCGACTCGGTTCTTGAATTCCCTTCCCCGGAAGAATTTTCACAGATGATGGCCGGCGTGGGTTTCCGTAATATCCACCTCCACGAGCTTACCTTTGGCATTGCTACCATTTATGTCGGTGAAAAGCAATAACCGGAAAAATCAGCATGTCATCCGTTCAATAATTTAACGGTTGCCCGGCCATCGTCGTAATAGTCGATGATGTTCAGGCAGCCGTAATTCTGTTCGATAGTGAACATACCGGCCAGCGGGGCACCGATGGTATTGAGCAGAATGATCCGGTTGACCCCGCCGTGGGCTGCAACCAGCACACTTTCTCCCCGGTGTCGGGCAATGATATCGGAGATGACCGGCATCACCCGCGTCTCCACATCCAACAGATTTTCCCCCTCAGGTGCCCGGTAATTGACCAGATCGGCGAGACGGGTCCGCCATCCTTCGGGCCATGTTTCCCGTATTTGCTGCCAGGTCAGCCCCTCCCAGATTCCGATGTTCAGTTCCCGTAATGCCGGGAGAGAAACCGGTGTAAAGGGATATTCCCGGCAGATGATGTCGGCACCGATGGTGCAACGGGACAGGTCGCTGGTATAACAGGCGGTCAGATGAGCGTCTGCCAGGCGGTCTTTCAGTGCGTGATATTGTTCGATTCCGTAATCGGTCAGGGAAACGTCACTCTGGCCGTTATATCGGGGTTGATCAAAACCGGCCACCTGGCCATGGCGGATGAGGTAGATCCTGGTGTGTGGGGTCATGGGGGGTCTCCTGGTTGGTGCCTGAATTTAAATTGTTACCATTTACAAATGAAATATCCCGGCTGCGGGCAGTGCCGATATGACCGTCAGAGCCAATATTTCATTCAGTTCGCTGATACAGCCGATGGTGTCTCCGGTCAGCCCGCCCAGTTTCGCCTGGAAAAACCAGCGGCCGGCACCGGTAGAGAGAAGTACTGCCACCAGAGGAAGGATGCCTCCGGCACCCAGGAGCAGGACGCTGGCAGCGGCGGTCGTGGCTCCGGCCACGATGAGTACCGTTACCCCGGTCCCCTCGGTAAAGGCGGCACCAAGTCCGTCGGCTTTGGCCCGCCGGGCCCCGGTCATGGTCAGTACCTGCCCGAATCGGGCCACTGCCGGGAAGAGCAGGAGTGCCTGCCACTTCAATCCGTCCGGCACTGCCGTCACTGCCTGCCATTTGAGTAACAGTCCCAACACCAGGCCAACCACCCCCACTGCTCCCACCCGGGAATCTTTCATTATTTCGAGGAAACGTTCCCGGCTCCCCCGTGCTGCCAGGCCGTCACAGACATCGGCCAGT
The DNA here is from genome assembly GCA_903901875.1 of uncultured Geobacteraceae bacterium. Lineage (GTDB taxonomy): Bacteria > Desulfobacterota > Desulfuromonadia > Geobacterales > Pseudopelobacteraceae > JACRCG01. The sequence goes on from CAIUSO010000071.1 coordinate 27,039, forward strand.
CCATCCAGGTGGAGGGCACCGGTAACCACCGTAGCGACGGTAATCAGTAGAGCGTCACAGAGGGACCGGGCCAGCAACGGGGATAATAGCCAGTTAGCTCCTGCCATGGCCCCGCCGATGAACAGACCCACGAGGGGGAAAAAGAGGGTGGAACGCCCCAGGTCACCCGGTTCGTGGCGGATGGTGCCGGGAAGGGGGATGATGGTCAAAAATTGAAAGGCGATCAGAAACAGGCGCATGAGTCATTCCCCTTCATGTCAGATTTTATCCCCTCTCAGGTCATCGGCAAAGAGCTTGCCGGCACCGCGGGATGCGCAGAAGTCGCCGCACATGGTACAGCTGTTTTCATCTTCAGGGCATCTGCTGGCCCGTATGGCACGGGCATCTTCGGGGTAGAGGGCCAGTTGGAACTGCTTTTCCCAATTCAGATCCCGGCGGGCCTTTGACATTTCCTTATCCCGCTGACGCCCCTTTTCCGGGTATTTGTTCATGTCACCGATATATGCGGCTATCCTGGCCGCCTTTACTCCCATCCGCACATCTTCCTCATTGGGGAGGGCAAGATGTTCGGCGGGGGTGATATAGCAGATGAGATCGGCCCCGAAGCGGCTTGACTGTGCCGCACCGATGGCGGCGGTAATATGGTCGAACCCGGGGGCCACATCGGTGGCAATGGGGCCGAGCATATAATAGGGGGCTCCGCCACTCATCCGCTTTTGAAGCTGGATATTCCCCTCTATCTCGTCCAGCGGCACATGTCCTGGTCCTTCCACCAGCATTTGGCACCCCATGTCACGACCGATTTCCGCCAGTTCGCAGTTGAAAATCAGCTCCTGGATCTGTGCCCGGTCCGAGGAGTCATGGATGGCACCGGCCCTGAGACCGTTGCCGAGAGAAAGCACCGTGTCATATTTTTTCAGAATTGATACCACCCGGTCGAAGTGGGCGTAGAGCGGGTTTTCACGGTTATTGGCAATCATCCAGGCCACCATGGAAACGCCCCCCTTGCTGACCAGACCGCCATACCGGTACCCCTGTTTGCGGAGCCGTTCAATGGTGCAGAGGTTGATGCCGCAGTGTACCGCCATAAAGGCCATGCCGTCGGAACATTGCTGCTCAATTATGTCAAAGAGCAGCTCTTCATCGAGACGGTTCGGATCACCGTACTTGCGGGCCGCTTCACAAAACGCCTGGTAAAGTGGCACATTACCAACCGGCAGGTCCACAGCGGCAATCACTTCACGGCGCACCCGGTTCAGGTCGCCGCCAACGGAAAGTTCCATCAGGGTGTCGGCCCCCGATTCCTGGGCAATCAGTGCCTTGCGGACTTCGGCCTCATAATCGATAATATCGGAAGAGGTGCCGATTGAGGCATTCACTTTGGTCCTCAAGCCTTTACCGATGCCGGCCACGCGGGAGGGCTTACGATTATGATTCCAGGGAATGACGATTTTCCCTTCTGCCACCATCTGGCGGATATACTCCTCCCCAAGCTGTTCGCTCTCAGCCACGGTCTGCATCTGGGGGGTAATGATGCCCTGACGGGCCAATTCTATCTGGGTAGCCATACAATTATCCTTTGGTGGTGGCGAACCGTCACCCTGTTATCCCTGGGAAACGCCAGCCTGCTCGAAGGTGGCCATTTCTTTCAAAATAGCCACTCCGGCATCGATGAGGGTCATGGCAAGGGCTGCCCCGGTTCCCTCACCCAGCCGGAGTTTCAGATCGAGTATCGGCTCAACACCAATTCGCTCAAGCATGAAGCGGTGGCCTATTTCCACCGACTGGTGGGCGGCAAAGATGTAGTCGCGCACATGGGGATTGATTTCAGACGCGATCAGTGCACCTGCGGTAGAGATGAAACCATCAATGACCACCGGGATTGAGTTGGCAGCACAGCCAAGTACCAGTCCGGCGATGGCAGCGATTTCCAGGCCGCCGACCTTTGCCAGTACATCCAACGGATCTGCTGCATCAGGTTTATTCAGTGCCAGTCCCTCTTCAATGACCCGGATTTTATTGGTCAGAGCTGCATCGCCGATGCCGGTACCACGATGGGTTACTTCGGCGACGGTTTTACCGGAGAGGGCGGCGATAATGGCCGATGAGGGGGTCGTATTGCCAATACCCATCTCTCCGGTTCCCACCAGCCCTATCCCTTCGGCACGGCATTGGTTCGCCAGTTCGATGCCGACCGTGATGGCAGCCAGGGTCTCCTCGCCGGTCATGGCGGGGCCCTTGGCAAAGTTTTTGGTACCCCGGGCAACTTTTTTATGGATCAGGCCGGCAACTCCACCAAAATCATAATCCACACCCACATCGACCACCCGCACATCGGCTCCTACGTGGCGTGCCAGCACATTTACCCCCGCTCCGCCGGAGAGAAAATTCAGTACCATCTGGGGGGTCACCTCACGGGGAAAGAGCGAAACCCCCTCTTCGGTAACACCGTGGTCTCCGGCAAAGGTGAAAACAACTTTCTTTGAAATATCCGGGTTGGTACTGCCGCTGATGGCAACGATACGGCGGGCGAATTCTTCCAGCCGCCCCAGTGAGCCGAGTGGCTTGGTCTTGTTGTCGAGCCGAAGCTGCGCCTGTTGCAGCAGTTCCTGATTTACCGGTGTGATGCGATCGACTGTTTCCTGATAGAGACCCATAATGTTGCTCCTTTTATTTTATTTTCAGCGGGATACCACTTAGTACCATGTACACATCATCGGCTGCAGCCGCCAGTGACTGGTTTGCCGCACCGGCAATGTCCCGAAACAGACGGGACAGGTGATGCTCTGGAACAATTCCCATGCCGACTTCATTACTGACCAGAATCACCGGCGTTGACATCCGTTGCAGTGTGGTTGTTAACCGACCAACTTCCTCCCGGATACGCGTTTCCACATTGCCGGTATCTTCGAAGGCAAACAACAGATTGGTAAGCCAGAGGGTCACACAGTCAACCAGAATGGCGTCATATTTTCCCTCGGTATTTTCCACTGCCTGGGATAGCTGAATTGGTTCTTCGATGGTTTGCCACTCAGGACCACGCCGGGTGCGATGGCGTTCAATCCGGTCGGTCATTTCTGCATCCAGGCTTTGGGCCGTCGCCAGATAGCCGAGACGATTACCGAATTCCAGTGCCTTTTTTTCAGAAAACACGCTCTTGCCGCTGCGGGCACCGCCGGTTACAAAAATGGTATGTGCCATGGTTTCCTCCTCTCCATATAAAAAGCCCCTGTCCGTAGGGGGACAGGGGCTCAAAACCGGGCAATCACAATGATCGGGCTTCGGCCCCTCGTTCCACGGAGGTCCCAAAACAGTCACAGAAATGGCAGGTTTCCTGGCTCCAGGGTCATCTTACTTGCCGCGCCTTCCCAGGGTTGCCCCAGTGGCATAATGCAGCGTTCATCGCCTGTTACAGTTGCGGGACAGCGAAGGATTTGCACCTTCTTCCCTTTTAACTATGCTTTCATGGCATAGCACCAGATCTGGTTGTGAAACAGTTGTAGAGTAATATGTAGCAAACTACTGACGTGAAAGTCAAAAGAAATGAGACAGAGAAACGAGAAGGGTATCACTTCATAACCCTTGGGTACTATCCTACGTAACGGTCAGTTCGTCCTGATTTTCAAGTCAGTAAGCCCATTCAGAGAGTCTCCTTATCGTGCAGATGCTGCGCTTTACTCTTCATCTTCACACCCTGAACTGGTTGACGAGAGACTGCATATCGTGGGCCTGTTTTGAAAGTTGACCGGCAGCACTTGCGGTTTCTTCCGAACCGCGTGCGGTCTGATGCACTACATCTGTCACCTGCAGCAGGTTGGATGCAATCTCTTTGGTAGTTGCCGTCTGTTCTTCAGCAGCCGTTGATATCTGATTGATTTGCAGGGATACTTCGTGGATGCGGTCAAGTATCTCCACTAATGCCTGGCCAGACTTCTGCGACGATACGGCACCTTTTTCAACCTCTTTGACCCCTTCCTCCATGGCGTTGACCGCATCGTTGGTATCTCGCTGTATTGCCTTGATCATTTCACTGATTTCACGGGTTGCCCGTGTGGTCCGCTCTGCCAGTGCCCTCACTTCATCGGCAACGACTGCAAATCCCCGTCCCTGCTCTCCCGCTCTGGCGGCCTCAATTGCCGCATTCAGTGCGAGTAGATTCGTCTGGTCGGCAATATCCTCTATTGTCCCGACTATTTCACCGATTTGATCCGAGCGGGCACCAAGTGCGGCAATGGTTGTGGATGTCTGGCGTACCCGTTCGGCGATGGTGTTCATGCCGGAGATGGTTTCCTGAACTACCTGCGCCCCACTACGGGCCGATTCTGTGGTATTGTGTACCGCATCAGCAGCGAACGTGCAGTTTTGTGCAATGTCACTGCTTGTTGATGACATCTCTTCACTGGAAGTGGCAACCAGATTGGTCTGATTCGCCACTTCCTGGGCCCCCGTTGAAATCTGCTCTGCCGTTGCCTGAAGCTGTGTTGAGGAGGCTGCGACCTGTGATGAGATCTGACCGATACCGGCAATTGTTGTGCGCAGGCTCTGGGACATGCGCTGGAAGGATCGGGCAAGTTGACCTATCTCATCGCTTGAATCGCAGGCAATTTCAACGGTGAGATCCCCCTCGGCAAGCTTGTCGGCCTGTGTGGTGAGGATCGTTACCGGAACAATAATTGATCGTGAGATGGCATAACATACAAACAGTGCGGCAAAGATTGCCACCACTAACAAGACGGCCATGAGTGACATGGCTGCCTTTCGCGAAGCACTCCCGGCAATCAGTTCTTCTTCAGCATCTTTGGAATATTTTTCTGCCAGAGCAACGGCAAGGGTTTCTGTTTTGTGGGTTGCCGGTTTAAATGGCTCCATCTGCTGGTTGGCAGCGTCTTTGCTCTTTATTTCTCCCCGGACTATCTGGTCATAGACGCCACTGAACCCTTTGAGATAGGCAGCTGAATTCTCTCTCATCTCGGCGATGAGTGCTTGCTCTTTCGCGTCCGACTCAAGCTTTGACAGCTGTTCAAAGCGCTTCGTAAAATGTTCCACCGTTTCGTCATACTGTTTTTTATACTTGGTGACCTTTTCCGGTGATTCTATGTTCAGGAATATATCCTTTTCAAACCGCCTCAGCTGATTGATATTGGCCCTGATCCGCTGGGAATACTCTACCGCTTGGTAATGATTGGTAATGGTAGCGACCTCGCGGTCCATACGCACCATGTTCCAGATGCCACTACTTCCGATGCCGATCAACAGGGCAAGCAGCAGACCAAAACCGAGAAGCAGCCGAGTTATAATTTTTAAATTGTTCATGTCATACCCCTGTTCATCTCTAGAATAAAAGAAGGGGAGACAAATTCCCTCCTTGGCAACCCGACTATCCGCACTCGATGGACTCGTGGTTTTGCGTCCCCAGGTTACCCCGAGTTTGCCCTTTGCAAAGAAAACGATGTTATATCGTCATCTGTTACGCCATCTTGAGCACTATTGTCAAGAAGTAATGTTCGTGAAGCTCTTGTGACTACATACGGAAGTCAATTCATAAATACGATTATTTCGTAACCTGGTCGCTGTTGGTTGGAAAAAGCCGGTCGGCAGCATATTCCGTGATATCGATACCAAAATGGACATAAAGCTCGTCGACTCCTGCAAGCGGCACCCAGTAACCGTCGATGACCTGACTGAGGTGCTCGTAATAGGCAACCTCTCGTATCCTGTTTACCTTGTAAATGTCTGAAATAAGATTACAATGGAACCTATGTCACTACGGTACGTCAAAGCATTTACAAACACTCAGCTTTGTAAGGGGCTTTGATTTATCACCGTTTCTCTCTGTAGAGTGGCTGAATGAAAAAGGGATAGTTAGTATGAACCAGTTGATAAAAAGAATTCTGTGTGTGGATGATGACCCTCGAAATCTCAGTTTGTTACAGGCGGTGCTGATTTCGAGGGGATATGATGTTGTTACGGCTTCAAACGGTTTTGAGGCACTTGAGAAGATTCAGCATGAGCGAATTGACATCTGTCTTTTGGATGTGATGATGCCGGGAATGGATGGTTTTGAGGTTTGTTCCCGGATTAAAAACGATGATCTTCTTCGTAACATTCCGATAGTCATGATTACCTCACTCGGAGATAAGGAAAACCGGATCAGGGGAATAGAGGCCGGTGCCGAAGATTTCATTTGCAAGCCGTTTGATACCACCGAAGTGTTGGCAAGAATCAAGATGCTTCTCCATGTTAAATCACTCAATGATAGACTTAATTCGGCATATCAGAACATATCTCGACTGAGTGTGTTTGGCGAACAGATCATTACCAGTTTTGATCCCGTACATTTTGATTTTATGGAAAAAGTTGACAGCATTGTCAATCAGATCATTCGAAAAGGATTTGATTTGGTAGATAGTCCCCAAATTGTTATCGTCGGTATTCTGGATCAGGCCGGCTCATGTCAGTGGTCCCGCTACGATTCCCGAGGCAAAACAAGCGATAGAAGTCCCATGACTCTGAATCTTGCCGCCCACCTTACGTTCTCTGAAAGCGGTAGTTCGGAAGCAATATATTACAATCAGTCAGATTCTGAAATGAACATATCTGAACTTGTCACGGGACTCAAGGACCACCAGATTCCGGTGTTGAATATGGTCCGATATGCCAATGAAAGCTTTTGTCTCATTGCTCTCAATTACGGTCGGGAAGTTACCATCTACGATTCAACCGTACTAAACAGCGTCGTCATGCAAAGTCTCTTTCTTAAATCATTGGCGTGTCAGGTCATGAACACAAAATCTGCCTTTGAGTACACGGTACTGGCCCTTGCCCGGGCATCGGAGGCAAATGATGAGGATACCGGTGACCATGTCCTGCGGGTAGGTGATTATTCTGCCATGCTTGCGAGACAGCTGAATCTGCCGGAACAGTTGGTACACGAGATCCGTGTCCAGTCGGCCCTGCACGATGTGGGGAAAATTCATATTTCCCCTGCCATCCTTAAAAAACCTGGTAAGCTGACCGATGTTGAATGGGGCGAAATGAAACAACATACTCTGTACGGCTCTAAAATCATAGGGGGGCATGATCAGATGGGCACGGCAAACCGGATCGCCCTTAGTCATCATGAACGGTATGATGGCAGTGGGTATCCTTATGGTTTAAAAGGTCCCCAGATTCCGATCGAAGGGCGTATTATGAATCTGGCAGATCAGTATGATGCCTTGCGTAACAAAAGGTGTTACAAGGACGGATTTGACCATGATACGGTATTCCGCATACTGACAGAGGGGGACGGCAGAACCATTCCGCAGCATTTTGATCCGGAGGTACTAAACGCTTTCAGAGAGATACACGGAAAGTTTGCAGAGCTTTTTGAAAAAGGGGATAAGGGGTAACAGTTATGTCAAGTGTGACAGTTATTTCATACGGATTAATTACTGAAAAAAACAATTTACTCGATTTAACTAAATAAAATCATCTGGTTATGATCATTGACTTATTTGGTATACTTGTTGCCAGTGCTGTCGTGTAGTAATCACTCTTGAGAAGGTGGTGGACACAATGCCAGTAGATACGATTACACCGATAAGTGACATTTCACAAACAGCAAACAAATCGCTCGCAGATTATTTAGCAGAAAAGAAAAACATTGCGGATGAGCAGGCGGCTAAAACAGCAGCACTGCAGGTCGCCAAAGTTGCCCAGGAAGTAAAAGATCTCAAAAAAATTGAAGATGAAAAATCTGAGGAAGCAAAGCTCGCTGGGGCAGATCAAGAGGTGAAGTACCAAACCACTAAAGAAACTAACAAACAGCTGCTGGAAGATAAATATGCACAAATGGATGCTGTAAAAAAAGCCAGTGCCAGTCACTTCCACGCAGCCGAGGTTAATTCGAAGGCTGCTCGAGATAAAGCCATCGCGACCATTGACCAAAATACAGTTGCTCTTGAAGATTTTTTAGCAGCCAAGACCTCCACCGCAGAAGTTAAACGGCTGGCGGATAACGCGGCGGCATCCGACATGGTACATTCAACTATTCTTAATTCGAAATCGGAAATGAAGCAGGCTGTTGTGGCCTATCATGACAATATGGCTACGCAGATTACGCGACAAGAGACCGTAAAGGCGACAGAAGCCGCACGAGCAGCAGGGGCCACGGCACTGAAAATCAGTCAGGAAATCCCGCCGACTTCACACATTAATGTTATGGATTAAGCCATGGTCATTTCCAACTCGACATCGCACGGGGGAGATTGAACACATGAAACTGTCGCATTATCAATTCCGGGGACATCATACGTAATTTTTTTAGCCCCACGATTACCTCACGAAAAAGCCCGATTAAAACAGGGGTACCGCGCAGATAGTTGATGTGCCGCTTGTTGAAAGCTATAAACAGGAACCGCAGATGCACGCAGATGAACGCAGATAAAATATAACATTCAGATTTCTATACATTTGTAATGCTTGGCACTTCGGCAGTTCCTCTCCTGTGCTCTTCTCTGGCGCGAAGATAGACAAAAAGAGAAAGTTATCTTTTCAGTTTTGATGTAACAAGTAGCGTCCCCCTGGTACCCCTCCAGTTCATGCTGCCCACGGATTATAAACTCTCACGCTGCATCTCTCAATATCCCTGACATTCCGCGTAACCACAACCAACCCGTGTGCTATAGAGTTCTTGGCTTCTTGAAGCTGCCATTCCCGATCATGAGCTGACCGAATAATTTTATTGGTCTTCATAAATACCTTCCTTTATGAGGCTAGACAGTCAGTGTTGTCCGGTTAGAAAATTGCTGGCGAAAAACGCTGCCTTATCCCCTCATCCGGCCTTCGGCCACCTTCTCCCGGGGGGAGAAGGTTTGCGTTTTTTTCCTTCTCCCTCTGGGAGAAGGTGCCCGTCAGGGCGGATGAGGGCGAACAGTTGCCTCATGCAAAAAACTAACCGGGCAACGCTGCTAGACAGTCTAGCTATTTCAGGCGAGCACAGTACCGATAAATATAAAATACAAATAGAATACACGCAACTGTAGCATTATCAATTCCGGGACATCATATTTTGCGCCCCTCAAGACACTCGCTCGGAACCCGATGTTAATCCTGATTATAAGGTGTGCCGCTGTGTCGAAGGATGGTGGCCATAAGCCCGTTTCAGCACGGCATCAATATATTTTTGAAAACTGGTGACGAGCGACATTAAATTGTCTATTATCGCTGGTGCGTATCAGAATCAATCACCGCACGTCACCCTGCCAGGAGGTACCACCCTATGTCCGGAAAATATGTGCATACCCTTTACTCCCAAAAGTCCGGTCTGGATATTGCCGGCGTTGTAAAAGAACTTGAGAAAAAGAATATACGCACCGGTATGGTTCAACTGAGGTTTTTCCACCTCCTGCCCCCTGTCGAGAGGAAAATAACCCAGATTAAGTTTAATCTTGAACCGTGGGAAGCCTATGATCTTTTCCTTCGGATCAACAAGGTCTTTCGGGATGGCGGCAAGGAGAAGATCACCCACAAGTTTAAAACCGCTGACCGGGAGATTGTCACGAGTGTTACGGTTGAGAAGTGGGAGCGGGATGGTAAAGCGGGACTGGGAATTGCCGCAGGCAGGGACAAGGATTTCATCAGTGTGCCGATCAGCCAGGATAACGCCTCACGGTTTCTCTACGTTGGTGAGTTTCTCAAATTTCTCTCCACTCACCAGCAATTTGTGGAAACGGAGTGACAGGGAGAGTGTATGTCTGAAAAACCGAAACTTGTCGTCTATTGGGGGGCGTCGTGCGGTGGCTGCGAAATCGCGATTCTCGATTTGCACGGGCAATTTCTCGACATGACCGCCGCCATGGATTTGGTCTTTTGCCCCTGTCTGCTGGATACCAAAAAGAAGGATCTGGAGGCGTTTCCCGACCGGTCCATTGCAGTGACGTTATTTAATGGTGCCCTGCGCACGGAAGAAAACGTGGAAATGGCGCAGCTTCTCCGACGTAAATCGAAGATTCTGGTGGCTTTTGGCTCCTGTGCTCAAGGTGGCTGCATACCGGCTCTGGCAAATTTCACTTCCAAAGATGCCCTGCTCAACACGATATTCATTGACAATCCGTCGGTTGATAACCCGTTGGGGATCATTCCACAGGTTTCGACCGCCGTACCCGAGGGACATATCCCACTGTCACCCCTGCTTGAGTCGGTGAAACATCTTGCCCAGGAAGTGGATGTGGATTACTTTGTGCCCGGATGCCCCCCCGAGCCCCATCAAATCTGGCGTGTGATCCAGACACTTCTGTCCGGTGATCTTCCTCCTGGTGGAAGTACGATCGGCTGTGGTACGTTGACAGTCTGTGATGAGTGTGACCGGAAGAAAGAAGAAAAACGCCTAACGGCATTTCGCCGAAACTACGAATTTTATCCCGAACCGGGTGTCTGCCTGCTGGAACAGGGGTTGCTCTGCATGGGCATCGCAACACGGAGCGGCTGTGGCGCACCCTGTACCAAGGCCAATATGCCCTGTACCGGATGTTATGGCGCACCGGATGGGGTGAACGATCAGGGGGCCGCCATGGTGGCGGCACTTGGTTCAGTGATGGATCTTGGTGATACTTCCCGCCTGTCTGAAGAGGCCCTTGGGCAGAAAGTTGACGACTTTCTGGCTTCCATCCCGGACTATGCCGGTCAGTTCTACAAATATTCGCTGGCCAGCTCGCTGCTTGGGAGGTAACCGATGACACGTATTACCATTGATCCGATTACCCGCCTTGAAGGACATGGCCGGATCGATATTTTCCTTAATGATCAGGGAAGGGTGGAAAATAGCTATTTTCAGATACCGGAACTGCGCGGATTTGAGCAGTTCTGTGTGGGACGCATGGCCGAGGAGATGCCGGTCATAACCAACCGAATCTGCGGGGTCTGTCCCGAGGCGCACCATCTTGCCGCCACCAAGGCACTGGACAAGCTGTTTGGTGCCGAACCGCCTCCCGTGGCAAAGAAACTCCGTGAAGTTCTCTATATGGCGTTTTTTGTCACGGATCATACGACCCATTTCTATGCTCTGGGAGGGCCTGACTTTATCGTGGGGCCCGATGCACCGGCCTCTGAACGGAATATACTCGGTGTTGTCCGCAAAGTCGGCGTTGAGGTTGCCGGTGAAGTTATCGCCTGTCGCAAACGCAACCAGGATATTATTGCCTTTCTGGGGGGGAAGTCCATTCATCCGGTGGCCGGAGTGCCTGGCGGCTGGAGTCGTGCCATCACTGAGAATGAACGTATTCAGATTGAAGAAACCGCACGTAAGAATATTGATTTTGCGCGGTTTTCACTCTCCCTGTTTGAAAAAATAGTTCTCAAAAATAAGGTATATCTTGATCTGGTCAACTCGGATATCTACCTGCACCGCACCTATTCCATGGGGACGGTGGATGCAAATAATCAGGCCAATTTCTCTGACGGTATGATTCGGGTCGTCGATCCTGAAGGGGGGGAGTTTGCACTCTATCCACCGGCACAGTACCGTGAACAGATTGCCGAACGGGTGGAGGCGTGGAGCTACCTGAAATATCCGTATCTGAAAAAAGTAGGGTGGCGGGGATTCACGGACGGCATTGACAGCGGAGTTTACTGTGCCACGCCACTGTCACGTTTGAATGTCTCGGAGGGGGTGGCCACTCCGTTGGCGCACGCCGAATATCAGCGCATGTATGAAAGCTTCGGCTGTAAAAAAATCACGGAGAACCGTTATGCGCCGATCCACCATCGTCTTGCCACACACTGGGCCCGGCTGATCGAATTATTATATGCGTCGGAGCGGATGCTTGAGCTGGCGCAGGATCGGGAGATTACCTCGCCGGAGACCCGAAATATTCCTGATCGGGCCTGTTTTGTGGGCGAGGGGATCGGCAGCGTCGAAGCTCCCCGCGGCACGCTGACCCACCACTATAAAACCGATGAACGGGGCCTGTTAACCATGGTCAACATGATCGTCGGTACCACCAATAATTATGCGCCAATCTCGATGTCTATCACCCGCGCCGCAGAAAAGCTGATTACCTGCGGGGCCCCTGACGAGGCAATTCTTAACCGGGTTGAAATGGCATTTCGTCTGTACGATCCCTGCCTTTCCTGTGCCACCCACTTTCTGCCGGGCAAGATGCCCCTGACGGTCTCCATCCGGGACAGTCAGGGGGGGCTGCTGCGGGAAATGGGGAGAAACCGGTGAACGGGGGGACGGTTATCATAGGCATGGGGAATCCGCTGCTCTCCGATGATGGTGTGGGGTCTGTGGTGGCCCATGCCGTGGCCCAGCGGCTCATGCATCGAACCAATCTGTCCCTGGTTGAGCTGCATACCGGAGGAATCCGTCTGATGGAGGCCATGGTCGGTTACCGGTGGGCCGTGGTGGTGGACGCCATGGTGAGTGGTGCGCCCCCCGGCACGGTACACCGTTTTGATCCCCATGATTTTGTTACCACCAAGAATACTTTTTCCAGTCACGACACCGATTTTGCCACGGCCTGGGATCTGGGACGCATGGCAGGAGTCGCACTTCCCGAACAGGTGGCTTTCTGGGGGATCGAGGGGCGAGAATTCGATCTCTTCGGTGAAACCTTGAGCGGTGAGGTTGCAGCAGCGGTTTCGGAGAGCGTGGATTTGATTGTGGAGCAGATCGCAGCATGGCAGGGGGCGGCGTGAAGATAGGGATCTATTTTTGTAACTGCGGCAGTAACATTGCTGACAAAATCAGTGCTGATGCGGTCAGGGAGGCATCCCGCACCTTTCCCGACCAGCCGTATGTTGCCACGGTGGATTTCATCTGTTCAGAATCGGGGCAGGAGCAGTTTGTGGAAAGCCTGACGTTTGAACGGCCGGACCGGGTTGTCGTGGCTGCCTGTTCTCCCCGTGACCACGAAGGAACCATGCAGCACTGTCTGGCCAGGGGGGGGATAAACCCCTACCTGATGCAGATGGTCAACATTCGCGAACAGATCGCCTGGGTGACTGAAGATAGGGACCGTGCCACAGAAAAGGCGATCACGGCCATTCGGGGGGCGGTCTACCGGGTACGGCTTCAGGAACCGTTGCGGAAGAAACAGGTGGCAGTCTGCACCGATGTACTGGTGATTGGTGCGGGTCCGGCCGGGATGAAGGCCGCGGTATCCCTTGCCGAGGCGGGACGATCGGTGGTGCTGGTGGAGCGGTCCCCCTTTATTGGTGGCTTGCCGGTTCGCTTTGATGAACTCTTTCCGGCCCTGGAGTGTGCTCCCTGTCTGCTGGAACCGCTGATGGGGGAGCTGCTCCATGGTGACCATTCGGAGGCCATCGAATTGCTCACCTTGGCGGAGCTGTGGCAGGTAACCGGTTTTTACGGTAATTTTATTGCCAAAATCAAAAAAAAGCCGCGCCATGTTTCGCTCCATGGATGTATCGGCTGCGGCGAGTGTACCCTGGCGTGTCCTGCCACAACCCGAAACCGCCTTCATAACAACGGCAGTGAGCAAAAAGCGGTGGACTTCGCCTTTGCGGGTATGCTGCCGAATGCACCGTTTTTGAGGGAGGAAGTCTGTCTCCGTTTCCAGGGAAGTGACTGCCGGGCCTGTAAGGATGCCTGCCCCATGGGTGAAGATGTCATTGATCTGGATGAAGGGGAATCCCTGCTTGAGCGAAACATCGGAGCTATTATTATCGCCACCGGTGCCGGGCTCTTTGATGCTTCCCGGCTTGCCGGCATGGGGAGGGGAATGCTGCCCGATGTGTATGATGCCCTGCAGTTCGAGCATATGCTGTCATCGACCGGTCCCACGGGGGGGGGAATTGTCACGTCATCGGGAGAGGTGCCGGCTGCGGTGGCCATCATTCATTGTGTCGGCAGTCTTGATGGGGACCATTGCGCCTACTGCTCGGGAATCTGCTGCCAGTACGCGTTCAAGTTCAACCATGCCATCAGTGCGAAGTACCCGGAGACGGTCATAACCCATTATCATCGAGAGCTGGTTGCGCCGGGCAAGGAGGCGTACGCCCTTATGGAAGCGGCCCGCACCAGGCGGAATTCCTCGTTTATACGTTGCGATAGCGGCAACTATCCGGTCATAACACCGGAGGGTACTGGCCGGTTGCAGGTGAGGGGGGAGGACGTGGTGACGATTGCCGACATGGTCATTCTCTGCCCGGCTATTGTTCCTGCCGAGGGGGCGGACCGGCTTGCCGCACTGCTGGATATTAATCGTGATTGCGCCGGTTTTTACGATGAGCTCCAAGGTCGAATGGACGCTTCCCAGAGCACCCTGAAGGGCATCTATCTGGCAGGTGCCTGTCGGGAGCCGATGGATATACAAAAGGCCCTTCTCGAAGGGATGGCGGCGGTGGGTCATGCCCTGGCCGGACTTCAGCCGGGACGTATGATCGAAGTCGAGCCGGCCACTGCGGAAGTAGCAACATCAAGGTGCGCCGGGTGCCATCTCTGTAGTTCCGTCTGCCCGTACCATGCCATATCCTTTGATTCAGAACAGCATGTTTCCTCGGTCAATGGTGTGCTCTGTCGTGGCTGCGGCACCTGCGTGGCAGCCTGTCCCGCCGGAGCGATCACCGGCCACCATTTTACCAATGAACAGATTCTGGCTGAGATAGAAGGGCTTCTGAAATGAGTGCGAACGGTGGATTTGAACCCAAAATCATCGCCTTCCTCTGTAACTGGTGCTCCTATGCGGGGGCCGACAAGGCGGGAGGTATGCAGAAACCCTATCCTCCCAATGTGCATATCATTCGCGTCATGTGCAGTGGACGGGTTGATCCCCACTTCATTCTTTCTGCCTTTGCACAGGGGGCCGATGGCGTGTTGATTCTGGCATGCCACCCCGGAGATTGTCATTATAAAGAGGGGAACTGCCGGGCCTTGCAGCGACACCGTCTGTTGAGTCTGGTACTTCAGCAGTTCGGGATTGTTTCAGCTCGTTGCCGCATGGATTATGTTTCAGCAGGCGAAGGGGAAAAATTCAGACGAATTATCACCGAGATGGTTGAAGTCTTACGAAAACGAGAAGCTCTGCCGGAGTAGTGAAATAAATATGAAGTTACCCCATGTACGCCCCCTGCTTGAACTTGCTATCCCGATGATCCTGTCAACGTCAGCAATCTCCATAATGCAGATAATTGATGCCATCATCTTGTCGCGTCACTCCAGCGAAGCCGTTGCGGCCATAGGACCATCGGGGCTTGCGGTCATTCTGTTCCAGGGGCTTCTGTTTGGTACTGCCGGGTACGCCGGGACATTTGTTGCCCATAGCCATGGTCGGGGTGACCCCTCGGGTGTACGGGCGTCCGCCTGGCTTGGTATCTATACCGCAGTGGCCTCCGGGTTAATAGCCCTTGCGGTTGCCTGGCCCCTTGCCCAACTATTCTTTATGGCGGGCCACGAACCCAAGGTTGCACAGGATGAATGCATCTATTTCGGGATCTGTATGGCCGGTTCCCTCTTTCCGGTACTGAGTTCCGCTTTGACCGGCTGGCTCTCGGGCATAGGCCGTCCGGTTATCGTTACCGGTGTGACATTTATTTCACTTGTGGTGAATGCTCTGTGCGCCTGGGGTCTGGTTTTGGGGGAGTGGGGCCTTCCCCGGATGGGTATTGCGGGGGCTGCCCTTGCCACTGTGGGTGCTCAAGCCGTTACGGTGATTCTCTGTGTGGTCCTGTTTGGAATGTCGGGGGGGCTTACGGATCCGCTTGCCCGGCGGATTAACTGGGGTGAGTACCGGCGGTTTTTGCTGGTGGCTCTGCCCATGGGATTGCGTATCAGTGGTGAGCTTGCGGCGTGGACGCTCTTTCTGGTTGTGGTAGGGCGATTGGGTACGGTGGAACTTGCGGCCTCCAGCATCGCCTTCAGAATAAACGGTACGGCTTTTTTCCCCGCCCTTGGCCTGGGGCAGGCAGCCGGTGTGTTGGTGGGCCATGCCCGTGGGGGAGGGCGGGACAGCGACATACCCGGAATCGGCTGGCAGTCCCTCATGGTGTGTGAACTATGGATGGTGACCATGGCACTGCTGTTCGCAGTGGCATCGGCCCCGCTGGTTTCACTGTTTGCCGGGACCGGTGCCGAAAGTGCCGGGATTGTGAGGACCGGTTCCCTGCTTATGAAGTTTGTGGCCTTCTATTGTATCTTCGATGCCGCGAATGTGGTTATTGGCAGTGTGCTGGCTGCGGCGGGGGATACCCCGTGGATCGCCCGTACTTTTTTTGCCTGCTCGGGGCTCTTCGTGGTGGCACTCTGGCTGATTGATCGAACTATTCCCGGTTTGGTGGCGGAATGGTCACTTGCCACATTTTTTGTGTTTGCAACCGCAGTCATCTGGTCTATTCGTTTCCACGCCGGTGTGTGGCGGAAACTCAAGCCCTTTGTTACCCGGTAACAAAGGGCCTCTTCGAATTACTCCAGCCCTTTTTCAGCGATTTCGATGGCCCGGCGAGCTGCCATGGCCTTGTTGACGGTTTCCTGCCATTCGGCTGCCGCGTCTGAATCTGCAACCACGCCACCACCGGCCTGCAGGTGTACCATGCCATCCTTGATAACCAGAGTCCGGATGGTAATGGCCAGATCCATATTCCCTGAAAAGGAGAAATAGCCCACGGCACCACCATAGATTTCACGGCGGGACGGTTCAAGCTCGTCAATAATCTGCATGGCCCGGATTTTCGGGGCACCGGAAAGAGTACCGGCCGGAAAGGCGGCCCGCACCAGATCGAAGGCATCACGCCCCTTTTCAAGTTCTCCCCGCACATTTGAAACGATGTGCATGACGTGGGAATACCGCTCAATAATCATCAGCTCGGTGACGGTGACCGAACCGGTGGTACAGACCCTTCCCAGGTCGTTTCTACCCAGATCAACCAGCATCACATGCTCGGCACGTTCCTTGGGATCTGCCAGCAGTTCATCGGCCAGTCTGCCGTCTTCTTCAGGGGTTGCTCCCCGTGGTCTGGTTCCGGCGATGGGGCGCAATTCAACACGGGTTCCCTCTTTTCGGACCATAACTTCCGGTGAGGCTCCGGCGATTACCGTATCGTCGAGGCGGAGGAAGAACATATAGGGGGAGGGATTCAGTGTCCGCATGACCCGGTAGATGTCAAAGGGATCGGCCGAGAGCCTGCCGCTGAAACGCTGGGAGGGAACAACCTGAATGATGTCTCCCGCCCGAACGTACTCCTTGGCCTTTTCCACCGAGGCTTCATACTGCTCACGGGTCATGTTCGAGGTCAGTACCACCGGGGTTACGGCTGGCACACGTGTTTCCGCCGGCAGAGGGGTCTTCAGCCGGGCGACGATGGCATCGATCTTCCTGGTCGCCTCATCATATGCCTGTTCGGCAGAGACCTCTCCGTTCAGGTGGGCGTTTGACACAACTTTTATTTTCTGACTCATGGTGTCAAAAATGACGATGGTGTCGGTTATGAGAAAGTAGGAATCATAGGCGTCAATGAGGGCCGGTTTTTTTGTGGGGAGGTGTTCAAAGTGCCGCACCATATCATACCCCAGATAGCCGACGGCACCGCCGAAAAAGCGGGGGAGTCCCTCAACCTCTACCGGTTCAAATGTTGCCAACAGGGCGCGGATTTCGGCCAGGGGGTCTTCGGAAACGATCGTGGTGGTGATATTGTTTTCAATGGTTTCAACAACAGAACCCTTTGAACGGATGATCAGGGAGGGATTTGAACCGAGAAAACTGTAGCGACCCCATTTTTCCCCCCCCTCAATACTTTCGAGAAGATAGGAAAATTGACCATTATCGATTTTTCGAAAGGCCGATACCGGTGTATCCATATCAGCCATGATCTCCCGGTAAACCGGAATAAGATTACCCTCTGTGGCAAGGGTGTGGAATGTGGCGCGTGGCGGGAAAAACATGGGCAACTCCGAAATTTTAATGACCTGAAAAAAACTAACACAGGCACCGGAGAGAGTCAAGTAACCCACGGACCTTTTCAGGGTCAGGAGGCTGACAATAATAAGATGACCGGAAGATGAGATGGAAGCTGTTCGTGGTATTGTTGCCTGCCTCCTGAGAAAAAAATCCCGAGAGTAAAGTTAGTTTGTATTTTTCTTTGTATGCTGTATATTAGCCCGTGAACATGAACGGATTGCTATGCCACACGTGAAAGGTGACCAACCGACTATGAAGCAGAGTAAAATACTTCTTGAAAGCGATACCAATGAACTTGAGATTGTTGAGTTCAGGATCGATGAAGTTGATTGGCATGGTACTGTTCTTCCCTGCTACTACGGTGTCAACGTGGCCAAGGTGCGCGAAATAATCCGTCTGCCCCAAATGTCACGGGTGGTGAACGCCAAGCCGGGTGTTGAGGGGATGATAAAACTTCGTGACAAGGTGATCACTATAATCAACCTTGCCACGGTACTCAATAAATCCGTCGGTGATCTTGTTGCCGACCGGGTGGTGGTTCTTGAGTTTAATAATTTGATGGTCGGGGTCCTTGTTCATTCGGTGTCCCGTATCTACCGTATTTCCTGGAGAAACGTTGAAGCACCTTCTGCTGCGGTCCACAGCGATGAGGTTACCGGTCTGGTAAAAATGGATGACCGTATCATCCTTGTTCTCGATTTCGAAAAAATAGTGGCGGAACTTTGTTCCGAAAGTGCCCTCAAACCCCTGGATGAAATGCTGCTTGAACGGGAAGAACCCCATCCGGAACGGGTACAAAAAACAGTTTTGGTGGCGGATGACTCAGTATTTATCCGGAAAACACTCTGTTCCGGTCTCCGGTCGGCCGGCTATAATGTCATTGAAGCGGAAAACGGTTTACAGGCGTGGGAAATTATCCAGGAAACCCTTGAAAAGGTTGCCAAGGGGGATGGAACCTTGTTGGGGCATATCAGTATGTTGATTACCGATGTGGAGATGCCCCAGATGGATGGTCTCCATTTGACATCGCTGGTACGAAAAGACGATGGGCTGAAAGATATGCCGGTGGCCATATTCTCATCACTGGCATCGGATGACAACAAGCGTAAGTGGATCGGACTCGGTGCCAACTGTATTCTCACCAAACCGGATCTCCCCCGTCTGGTAACCGTTGTTGACGAACTGACCGCATGATTGTCACTTGACAAGCTGTCAACTCTATGATTAAGTGAAGCCTATGAACTCACACAGCTTCTTTACAGCTTTTAACTTTTATTTCTGGTACGGCTATTTCATGCCGTCTGCCCGGGTAGAGGTGTAAGCCGAGAAGCTATCACACAAAACCACAACCGGGGCAGACGCGAATCTTCCCCGGTTTTTTTCTGTCTTTCAGAGAACAGTAAGAGCCGGGGTAGTTTCCCGGCTCTTACTTGTTTGTGGCATGAAAGGACACCATATGATTATCGTCATGAAGGCAGGAGCTGCAAAGAAGGACCAGGATGAAGTTTTGAAGCGGATCAAGGAACTGGGATACACCTCCCATGTGATCCATGGTGCTACCCGCGATGTGATTGGGGCCATTGGAGATGAACGGGGAAAAATGGCACTTCAAGCCCTTGAAACCCTCCATGGTGTTGAAAATGTCGTACCCATCCTGCAACCGTATAAATTGGCTTCCCTAGAGGTAAAAAAGGAGTCAAGCACGGTACGCATCAGTGATGATATCGTTATTGGCGGTTCCCGTATCATTATGATGGCCGGTCCCTGCTCGGTGGAAAGTGAAGAGCAGATTATTGAGTCGGCCCTCGCGGTGAAAAAATCCGGTGCCCATATTCTGCGGGGCGGTGCCTTCAAACCCCGCACCTCTCCCTACTCCTTC
The DNA here is from genome assembly GCA_903901875.1 of uncultured Geobacteraceae bacterium. GTDB lineage: Bacteria > Desulfobacterota > Desulfuromonadia > Geobacterales > Pseudopelobacteraceae > JACRCG01. The sequence continues at coordinate 46,815 of CAIUSO010000071.1, forward strand.
CAGGGGCTTGAAGAGGAAGGGCTCAAGTTGCTGGCCAAGGCCAGGGACCTGACCGGACTTCCCTTTGTCACGGAAGTTATTAATCCGGAAACCGCCGACATGGTGGCAGACTATGCCGATATTCTGCAAATCGGTGCCCGTAATTCACAAAACTTTGCCCTTCTCAAAAAGGTGGGACAACTCGGCAAGCCGGTACTGCTGAAACGGGGTATGGCCATGACTATTCAGGAATTGCTCATGAGTGCCGAGTACATCATGAGTGAGGGGAATCAGTCGGTTATTCTCTGTGAACGGGGCATCAGGACCTTTGAAACGGCCACCCGGAATACACTGGATCTGTCGGCCATACCGGTGTTGAAGGGGAAAACCCACCTGCCGGTGGTCATCGATCCGTCCCATGGTACGGGTAATCACCATTATGTTGCTCCCATGAGTTATGCTGCCGTTGCTGCCGGTGCCGATGGTCTGATCGTTGAGGTTCATCCGGACCCCGAACATGCCTCCTCCGATGGGGCGCAATCGTTGAAGCCGGGAAAATTTGATGAAATGATGAAAAAGTTGCGCCTCTTTGCCGAAGCGGATGGCAGGACACTGTAGTCAGTTAAGAGGGGGGATTTGTTTGAAAGCAAATTCCCCCTGACCCCCCTTTTATAAAGGGGGGGAAATATATGTGTCATCTTTTTTCAAAACGGGGATGATGAAATTTAGCTCTCTTCCGAATGATCCGGATATAGCTTCTCTATCTGCCGGAAGGTATCAATTGACTCAATGAAAATCTCCACCAGTTCCGGGTCAAACTGTTTTCCCGCCTCACTTCGTATGTTGTCCAGCACATCCGATTCACTCCACGCTTCCTTGTAACATCTCCTGCATGAAAGGGCGTCATAGACGTCGGCCAGTGCCACTATTCTGCCAAAAAAAGGAATTTCCTCCCCCCGTTTACCTCGGGGGGTGCCATCTTCATTGGCATGGTCCGGGAGCGGTTGCTGGGTATGGGGGTCAATGTAGCCCGGATAACCGTTGCCGTCCCACCGTTCATGGTGATTAATGGCCACAATAGCCGCCGATTCGTCAAAATCGGAATACATCTCGGAAAACAGATTGGCACCGTAGAGGGTGTGGAGTTTCATAATCAGGTATTCATCCGGTGTGAACTTCCCCGGTTTCTTCAGGATAGCATCGGAAATGGCAACCTTACCGACGTCATGGAGCATTGCCGACATCCGGAGGGTATCACGGGTTCGGTCGATTTCTTCCTGGCAAATCCCCTTTTTAAATGCCCATGCCTCATAGAGTGCTACCGAGTAGGCGGCGACGCGGTTGACGTGGGGACCGGTTTCCTTGGGGTCCCGCAATTCCGCCATCTTATTCATCCTCAGTATTATTTCTCTGGTCATCTTCGCCCGTTCAATGGCCGCCGTAGCATTGCCGGCGTAATAGACGATGATCTCCTCATCCTGTGCGGCAAAGGGAATCGTTGTGCCATCGGTTTCATCTTTGGCATTGATCAACTGCAAAACTCCGATAACCTCACCACGGAAATTCTGAAGGGGAATGGTCAGCATGGAACGGGTCCGGTACCCGGTGATGTCATCGTAGGAACGGTTAAAGGAGAAGGGGTACTGTTCATCAAGGTCATACACATCGGCAATGTTGAGGATGGTGCCATGGGTCGCAACATAACCGGAAATGGAGGAACTGTCGATGGGAACGGTAAAGGTTGTGTAGGGGAGCTTTTTTCCAGGGGGCAACTGTTGCACCATGGTATCATTCTGTGCATAGCGGAATCTGAGCTGCCCATTTTCACGGATATAGATGGAACCGGCATCGGCATTGGTGAAACTCCGCGCTTCACGGAGAACCTTTTCCAGGAGCAGGTCAATATCCTTGATCTGGGAAACAATCAACCCCAGCTCAATTACCTTCCGAAGTTTCTCTTCACGATGGGACATGGGGGTACCTCCCGTTAATCTGGTCTAAAATATAGTACAACAAATGGGGCATCATATCAAAGGAGAGAATTGGTGAATCCCCATTATTATTTTTGAAGTTGTGTGGGATAGATGTTTAATCTACAATATCATAATGTTATGTTTTAAGACCCGCTATTTTCTCACTTCAGGAGGTCCCATGAAAGACATGGTTCGATTGTTCGCAGTAATGATGCTGTTGCTCGTGGTGCCGGTGTCTGGGCACACACAGGAGGGTGAAACGCCACTGGAAAAAAGTATGTCCCGGACTCTGGATGCCTGGAGGGAAGGGCGCTATGAGCTGCTCTTTGATATGCTGTCCAAGCGGGGGAAAGTATCCCGCGAACAATTTATCGTAAAAATGAGGGATACGTCAGTTCGTCCCGCCTGTTGCTGGGAAAAAATGGAGAAGTTTACGGTACTTTCCGAAAAAACGTCGGAAGCAACGGTCTATGTCAAGATCGGTCTGGAGGGAACCCCGCTGGATACGAAATCGATAACCAGAGAATTCAAGTTGACAAACCAGGGGGGAGACTGGAAGATGCATCTTTCTGATATTTTTTCCATTGCCGGGATATCGCCGGTCAAGAGTCCGCCGAAAAAGCGGCACAGCAGGAAAATACTGACGTACAACTGAGGGACTATTACCATGACCGATGCCATGGAACGAAATGATCTGGCCGGCTACGCCTGCCGCAGCTCCGCCTCCCGGGGGCGCAAACATGATGAGGAACTTCGGGACAATCGCCCCGCCTTTGAACGGGACCGCGATCGGATTATCCATTGCGCCGCATTCCGGCGCCTGGAATATAAAACCCAGGTATTCGTCAACCACGAAGGGGACTATTACCGGACCCGCTTGACCCACTCCCTTGAGGTTGCACAGATCGGTCGGGCCATTGCCCGGAAACTCCGCCTGAATGAAGAGCTCACCGAAGCACTGGCGTTGTCCCACGATTTGGGACACACCCCCTTTGGCCATACCGGAGAAGAGGTGTTAAACCGTCTTATGGCCGGTTTTGGTGGATTTGAACATAATCTGCAGTCGTTTCGGGTGGTGGATGAACTGGAAGAACGGTATCCCGGTTTCAACGGACTGAATCTGACCTGGGAAGTGCGGGAGGGGATCATCAAACACTCGTCCCACTATGACGCTACCAGTGAGGTCATGGCCGAATTCCTGCCGGGAACGGTATCATCAATTGAAGGGCAGATTATCAATTATGCCGATGAAATAGCCTATAACAATCATGATATCGATGACGGCCTGAAGGCCGGCTACATTACCCTTGAACAGCTTGAACAGGTTGAGCTGTGGCGGGAGGCTTGTGCAGGAGTACGCAGGAAATATCCGGCAATAGATCAGAAACGTCTCGTGTATCAGACCATCAGTGCCTTGATCGGCCTCTTGATCAGCGATATCTGCGTAACAACCGGGTCAAATATTGAACTCTACTGCATAACGTCACCCGATATATTACGCAGTAATAACCGTGCTGTTGTTCATTTTACCGATGACATCACCGCCCGGAATCTTGAGTTGAAGAAGTTTCTGTTCCATAATCTGTATCGTCACTATAAAGTTGACAAAATGCGGGTGAAGGCGGAAATCTTCATCACCCGGTTATTTGAAACCTATTGCCGGTATCCCAACCTGCTCCCCCCCAAATATCAGGCCCGGTTGGAGCAACGGGAGCTTCATCGGGTTGTCTGCGACTACATTGCCGGCATGACCGACCGCTTTGCCCTGGATGAATATAAACGGCTTTTCGAACCCTATGAGAGAGTATAACAATGACACCAATTGCCGAACCGGAACAGCATGATTTTTTCGCTTTTCTTTCCCGCATGCGCTACATCGGACGCTGGGGTCTCATGCGCAACACCGTGCCGGAAAATATCCAGGAACATAGTCTGGATGTGGCCATTATTGCCCATGCCCTGGTCATGATCCGTATTACCTATTACGGTGGCACTCTCGACCCCTCACGCGCCGCGATGTACGGTATTTTTCATGATACCAGTGAAATCTTTACCGGTGATATGCCGACGCCTGTCAAACATTTCAATCCGGATTTCAAACAGTCATTCCATGAGCTGGAGGATCGGGCCCGGAGAAAACTGCTGGCCATGCTCCCGGCCGAACTTGCGAAGGAATATGAGCCTCTGTTTTTCTTCGATGAGCAGGAGGAGTATGTTCAGGTGGTCAAGGCCGCAGATAAAATTGCGGCCCTGACCAAATGTATCGAGGAGGGAAAGAGTGGCAATAATGAATTCCGCCGAGCCGAGGCGGAACATTTTGAGCAGCTTTCTGCCAGTACACTGCCGGAAGTGGGCTATTTTCTCAAACGGCTGCTCCCCGGTTACCGGCTGTCGCTTGATGAGCTGAAGCTGGGGTGAGACCCCAGGAGACAGATTCCTACGCCACCAGATATTTTCCCACGGCAGCGGGCCCCATGTCATTACAGACGGTGAACTCCTGCCGTGAATCATTAAGGCGCAGTTCCATCCGACAGTGGCTTCCCGGTTCGGCTTTGGTATAGCGGAGCAGTATGCGGGCACCCAGAGTATAGTGCTTTTCGTCCTGAACACCGGTGATGATAACCACCGGGGTATTGCCATCCTGCCAGGTCACTGCTGCCTCGCCCGGTTGTCGGAACTGTTCAAGCAGATTATTGTCGGCTTCGTTGCGCCCCATGATCGCCTTGCTTCGGGGGGCGATGCGGAAATGTCTGCCGGTTTTGAGCAGGCGAAAATCCCGAAGATTGAGCTCTTCCGCATGGTCGAACACATCCTTGATTTTCGGAACGAACGACAGTTCGGTCAACAGGCAGCCACCTGCGGGGCAGGGGTAGTTCTTCACGTCCAACTCTTCCGCCAGCTGCATCTGTATCGACCGGGAACGCCCTTCGATATCTAACAACTTACTCCGGTCTACCCACCCCTCTTTTTCCGGAATGGTCGGCTCAAAATGCCGTGCCGACAGGGGACGGAGCAGTAACCCTTCCAGACCGCTTTCCCGCTCAATAACGCGCAGGGTGTCCCGTCGCTGACTCATTGGCCGCTGGCCAAGGACTTCGCCGGTAAACACAAAGTCTGCCCCGATCTCTTCCATATATTCCTTGGCCTTTTTAAGGAGGAATATTCTGCAATCGATGCAGGGATTAACCCCCTTGCCATGTCCATGGACCGGATTACGGACGATTTCCAGGTAATCTAACCCCTTGTGCATGACTTTTATCGGAATATCGTACTCCTCGGCAACGCGTACCGCCTCGGATTTACAACCTGAATTCTTGCCGGTGCAGGTGCAGAACGGCGAAGTGAAATTGAGTGCCACCACCTCGATGCCGCAGTCAAGCATCATCTTGACCGCGAGGGTGGAATCCAGCCCTCCTGAGAGGAGGGCGATTGCTTTACGTTTCATTACATCTCCAGTACATGTATAAAATTAATCCCGAAAAGACTATCTGCCAAAAATTTCTTTGAAGAACTTGATCGACTGGGCCCAGGAATCACGATCCGCCTGTGCATCATAGGCAACGGGAAGTTTGAACTTTACGGCATAGGCGTCGGCGTCCGGGTTGGTAAAGCTGTGCAGTACGCCCGGATATCCGACATACCGGAATGACGCGCCGGCCTTGGTCATTTCATTCTTAAAGGCGGCCACTTGTGTGGCGGGAATCATCTTGTCCGCTTCACCATTGAATACCAGAACCCGTGCCTTTACGGCACCTTTTTTGGCCGGGGCATCGGTTGCCAGGCTGCCGTGGTAGCTGGCAACCCCCTTCAGGTCGGCCCCTTGACGGGCCATGTGAAGCACGACCCCTCCACCGAAACAGTAGCCGATGGCGGCAATATTCTTTGGATCGACGGCAGGCTGTTTTTTAACAAATTCGAGGGCCGCATTGAAACGGGCCTCTCCAACAGCCATGTTTTTCATGACTTCGCCGGCAAACTTTCCGGCATCATCGGGGTGCTGTGCGGTTTTGCCGTCACCGAACATATCAACGGCAAGTGCCACATAGCCCAGTTCAGCCAGCATTTTCGCCCGTGAACGGGCATATTCGTTGTGTCCCCACCATTCATGGACCACCAGAACAGCGGGACGTTTCCCCTTCAGAGCCGTATCCTGGGCCAGGTATCCTTTGAGAACCGTACTGCCGGTGCGGTATTCGACTTCCTGGCCGGTGACCCCGGCACAGGCGACTGATACGGCGCAGACCAACACAATGAGACAACTATTCACCAACGATCTGAAAAACATGGGTAACTCCTTTTGGATTAAAATCGGGGCACTGTAACAGATTTGTCGTAAATTCGACAGAGGCAATGTGAGTTATTACGGGTGACGTTTATAGCTTGGAGTGTGAAATGAAGTGATATATACTCCAAAAAAACGGGGACTGGTGATTAATGGACGCTCAGTCGGAGAAATTTTTTTTAGGCCGTCAGCCGATTCTTGACAGAAATCAGGATATTATCGGATTTGAATTGCTGTTTCGGTCAGCCGACGTGGAGACTGCCCGCTTTGACAGTTATTCACAGGCCTGTTCCACCGTCATAAAACAGGCGTTGGATCTGTTCGGCATTCAGGATGTTCTGGGGGGGAAAATCGGTTTCATTAACGTGCCCTTGGGAATGTTTCTGTCTGAACTACTGGAATTGTTACCCATTGAACAGACCGCACTGGAGTTACTGGAAATAATCGAGTTGAATGAACAGGTGGTGGAGCGTTGCCGTGAGTTGAAAAAGCTTGGCTTCACCCTGGCCCTTGATGATCATGTATTCGATGGTGATAACACGGATATTTACGGGGTTGTGGATATCATAAAAATAGATATTCTTCTGACCGGTATGGAGGCTCTCCCCACTGTCGTCAGACAGTTACGAAAATACCCCGTTAAACTGCTTGCTGAAAAAGTTGAAACCGCCGAGCAGTTTCAGGTCTGCTACGATCTTGGTTTTGAGCTGTTCCAAGGGTATTTCTTTGCCCGTCCCACCGTACTCAATCGTCGGAAAGTCGATGTATCACAATTGGCACTCCTCAAGCTGCTGCAGCAATTATCCGCTGAAGCGTCACTTGAAGAGATAGAGCTGACCTTCAAGGAAAATCCCGGCATATCTTATAATCTGCTCAAACTGGTAAATTCTGTCTCATTTGGGCTGCGGGTAAAAATCAAGTCACTTCGCCACGCTATTCTGCAACTCGGTTTTAATCAGTTGCGTCGCTGGATACAACTTTCACTGTTTGCGGGAAATGATACCGGCGATATGGATAATCCTCTGCTTGAACTGGCTGCCGTTCGGGGGAGAATGATGGAAGGATTACACAAGATTTCCACCTTTTCCCGTTCCGGGAGGGAGCAGGCCGATGGGGCGTTTATGGTCGGCATTGTCTCTCTGCTTGATGTTCTACTGGATATTCCCCTTGAGGAAATTGTTACCGGTTTGAACCTGAGTGACGACTTGAGTGCGGCCCTTCTGAAACGGGAGGGGGAGCTGGGGACGCTGCTGCTGGTTGCTGAAAAACTTGAAGTTGCCGACTTCTCCTCAGTTGCCGGGTTGCTGGATAGCTGTGGTGTCTCCCTGGAACAGTTGCTTATGGTTCAGGTTGAGGCCTTTAGCTGGAGATATTCCGAGTATCACCCCGATAAGGAGTTATCTGAGTGAAAGATACCATTGGCCTGTTACGCCGTTATTTTGATGCGGAACCGTTGGATATTGTGGTGACCCACAGTCGCTGTGTGGCAGATCTGGCCCTAGAAATCGCAGCTCACCTTTCCCTGACCGATGCTGAGCGGATCTTTATTGAAGAGGCAGCCATGCTCCATGATATTGGTGTGTCCTTGGTACACGCACCCGGCCTTGGCCTGAAAGGGAAGTACCCCTACATTCAGCATGGTACGCTTGGCCGGTCCATTCTGGAGCGGGAAGGGTATGCGGAACATGGGCTGGTATCAGAACGGCACACCGGAGTGGGCTTGACCAGAGAAGATATCATCAGGCAGGGGTTGCCGCTCCCCCACCGGGATATGGTGCCTGTGTCGTTGCCGGAGCAGATTATCTGCTTTGCCGACCTGTTCTATTCAAAGAAACCGGGGCATTTGACCGAGCGCAAAAGTATCCCGCTGGTGCGGAGCAAGCTGATTCCCTTTGGTGAGGATAAGGTTGCCCAGTTTGATCGATGGCTTGAGCAGTTCCGCTCTGGAGCGGGGGAATAAAAGGTGCCGAAAAGCCATTGCATTTTACGCTTTCATGTTTTAGATTGAGCAACTTTATTTATATGCAATTTCTTTCAGGCGGTTTCCCAGTGCAGAATAATGAACCTTCCATTCCGGAACTCCGGGTGCGGATAGACGCCATAGACGATGCCCTCTTGGATCTTCTTAACGAACGATCTAAAGTAGTACTTGAAGTAGGCAAACTTAAGTCTGGTAAAAACCTTGATTTTCACGTTCCAGGGCGGGAGCGACAGATCTATGAGCGGCTCTTGCAGGGTAACCCCGGCCCCTTTCCCAATGATGCCCTGAAAACGGTCTTCAGAGAAATTATTTCGGCCTGCCTGGCCCTTGAATCTCCCATGAAAGTGGCGTTTCTCGGCCCGAAGGCAACCTTCAGCCATTTGGCGACGATGCAGCAGTTTGGTCTGTCCGCCGAGCTGGTGCCACAAAAGTCCATTCCGGCGGTATTTGAAGAGGTGGAAAAGGGGAGAGCACTCTACGGTGTGGTCCCCGTCGAGAATTCAACCGAGGGGGTTATTTCCCACACCCTTGACATGTTTGTGGAGAGCAAGCTGCAAATAACCGCAGAAATCATGCTTGAGGTACACCACGATCTGCTCTCGCGCACCGGCAGGCTTGAGGATATCAAAAAGGTCTACTCCCATTCCCAGCCCATCGCCCAGTGTCGTCAGTGGCTTGACAGTAATCTCCCCGGCGTGCCGGTGGTGGATGTGGCCTCAACCGCTGTGGCGGCCCAGATAGTCAGCGATGACTACACTGCGGCGGCAATAGCCAGTGAACTTGCCGCTTCCCTCTATGATCTCAAGGTCGTCAGAAGCCGCATTGAGGATCAAGTCAACAACTTTACCCGCTTTCTGGTGATCTCCCGCAAGGGGTGTGACCGTTCCGGCAACGACAAAACCTCCGTACTCTTTTCCGTCAAGGATGAGCCGGGTATTCTCTGTCGTATGTTGGAACCTTTTGCCAAACGGGGGATCAACCTGACAAAAATCGAGTCACGCCCCTATAAAAGCAAGGCGTGGGAATATATCTTCTTTCTGGATCTGTTCGGCCATGCCTCCGATCCCGATGTCATCGCCGCCTTGGATGAACTGAAAGTCTGCTGTCAGTTCCTGAAAATTCTCGGTTCATTTCCCCGGTCAATGTAAAGGATGCCAACCGTGATTATTAATCGTTTGGCCGTTGTTGGCGTCGGCCTGATCGGCGGTTCCTTTGCCATGGCTCTTCGCCGGGCCGGTGCAGTAGGGAGTATCATCGGTATAGATGCTGATCGGGAGAATCTTCTTCTGGCCCGATCGCGGGGTATCGTTGATGATATCTCGGAAGATCTTCTGGCCGGAGTTGCCGAAGCCGATGTGGTGTTTGTCGCCACGCCGGTCTGTACCATTGCCGACATCATTCGCGATATGGCACCTGGCCTCAAAAGTGGTGCCATTGTCACCGATGGGGGTAGTGTCAAGGGGACGCTGGTGGAGCGGTGTGAATCCGTGATGCCCCCCGGGTGCCACTTTGTCGGTGGTCATCCCATAGCCGGTACGGAACACTCCGGTGCTGCTGCTGCTTTTCCCGATCTTTTCCAAGGCAGACGGTGCGTACTGACCCCCGCTGCCGCTGCCGATCGGGATGCGGTGGCAATCGTCTCCCGGCTCTGGACCGCTGCGGGCGCGGCGGTCTGTTCCATGGAATCGGGGCACCATGACCGTATTTTTGCCGAAATATCCCATCTTCCCCACGCCATAGCCTACACGCTGGTCCATGCGGTCGGCACTGCCGATGTTGAGGGGGAGAATGTGCTCTCCTACACCGCAGGCGGTTTCCGCGATTTTACCCGCATCGCCTCGTCGGACCCGGTCATGTGGCGCGACATAGCACTGATGAACCGCGATGCACTGCTTTCAAGCATCGACGGATTTTCTGCCAGTCTTGCCGAACTTCGGCGTCGTATTGACGGCAATGACCGTGATGGTTTAACGGAATTTTTTACCACCGCAAAAAAATTTCGCGACGGAATTCTCTGAAATCCGCGCACCGGGAGAACCGAGTGAACACTAATACAATTGGTAAGGCTGCGTCTGTCAGGGGTGAAATTATCGTACCCGGTGACAAGTCAATATCACACCGTTCAATTATGCTTGGTGCCATCGCCCGCGGTGTGACCACGGTGCGGGGGTTTCTTCGCGGTGAAGACAATATGTCCACCATGCATGCCTTTCGTGCCATGGGAATAGATATTGCCGATGATGGAGAAATTATTCGGATATCCGGGGGGGGGCTCTACGGTCTGAAGGAACCGGGCAATGTGCTGGATTGCGGTAATTCGGGAACCACCATCCGCTTGATCACCGGCCTCCTCTCCGGCCAGTCCTTTTTTTCCGTTGTTACCGGGGACCAGTACCTGCGCAAGCGCCCCATGAAGCGGGTGGTTGAACCGCTCACGCTCATGGGAGCCCGTATAACCGGCCGCAAGGGGGGGACTTTGGCACCCCTGGCTATTACCGGTGGAGGCTTGAAGGGAATAGACTATCAATCGCCGGTGTCCAGTGCCCAGATCAAGTCATCGCTGATGTTGGCAGGACTCTATGCCGAGGGGGAAACGACGGTCAGTGAACCGTCCCTTTCCCGCGACCATTCGGAGCGCATGTTCACCCTTTTTGGTGGAACAGTAACCCGGAACGCATCCGGCATAACGGTGCGGGGGGGGATTGAGCTGACCGCCCAGGAGGTTACCGTACCGGGAGATATTTCGTCCGCCGCCTTTTTCATGGTTGCGGCACTGATTACCCCCGATTCGGAACTGCTGATTAAAAATGTCGGCGTCAATCCCACACGCACCGGTGTCATCGACATCCTGCTTGCCATGGGTGGGGACATCCAACTGCTTGATTGCCGTGAGGTATCGGGGGAGCCGGTGGCCGATATACTGGTTCGCTCATCCCGTCTGAAAGGGATCTCAATAGGGGGGGATGTGGTGCCGCGGGCCATAGATGAATTTCCGGCAATCTGCATTGCCGCCGCCCGTGCCGAGGGGATAACTTCCATTCGGGATGCCCGTGAACTGCGGGTAAAGGAGACGGACCGTATCACCGCCATGGCCGAAAATTTGAGAACCGTTGGTATCACGGTGACCGAAACCGTTGATGGTATGGATATTACCGGTACTGATCTGTTGTTGGGGGGAACCGTAGACAGCCGGGGTGACCATCGTATCGCCATGTCCCTGTCAATTGCGGGGTTGGTGGCCCAAACCCCCATTACGGTGACTGACACGGAGTGCGTCGGAACATCATTCCCGACCTTTTACCCTCTGCTTGAAAAGGTTGCGGCACCATGCTGATACGGCACCGTCCCCATGGTATTGTTGTGGCAATTGATGGCCCCTCCGGTGCGGGTAAAAGTACGGTTGCCCGTCTGTTGGCCGAACGTCTCGGCTACATACAGATTGACACCGGTGCCATGTATCGGGCAGCGGCCTTTCTCCTGGCAGATGGTGGCATCGAACTGTCCGATCTGGCCGGAGTGGAGGAATTCTGTCGGGATCTTGAAATCAGATTTGAGTTGTTCGAGGGACAGAAGCTGGTATTTGCCAACAACAGGAACGTTACCGATCTGATTCGTACCCCGGAAATGTCTCTGCTCACCTCCCGCACTTCGGCCCTCAAGCCGGTACGGAGTGCCCTTTTGAAGGCCCAGCAGCGCATGGGAGACCAGGGGGGGGTCGTTCTGGAAGGACGGGATATCGGTACGGTGGTGTTTCCCGATGCCGAGGTTAAGTTTTTTCTCACTGCTTCTGTTGAGGAGCGAGCTCGCAGGCGTTTTGAAGAGCTGGTGGCCAAGGGGGAAACCGTTACCCTGGAAGAGACCGTATCTGACGTTGCCGAACGGGACCGTCAGGATTCGGAACGGGCCATTGCGCCACTCAGGCAGGCGGATGATGCAGTGCCGATTGATTCATCATTTTCTGGCATAGATGACGTGGTACAGGCCATGTATGCACACTGTCAGTTGAAGCTCTCAGCACGGGAACAGTAATGAAGATTATTCTGGCAAAACAGGCCGGTTTTTGTTTTGGCGTCAAGCGGGCCACCCAGATGGCGTTTGAGGCTGCGGGAAAAAATCGGCATACTTTTACCCTCGGTCCCATCATTCATTCCCCCCAGGTGGTGGGAAAACTGGAGGAGTTGGGGATAAAGGCCCTCAATTCCCTCGCCGGGCTTGATCAGGGAACCATTATTATCCGTTCCCATGGAGTGAAATGTCAGGAACTTGCCGAAGCGCGGCTGAAAAACCTTGAAGTTGTTGATGCAACCTGTCCCTTTGTCAAAAAGGCCCATGAATATGTGAAAACCCTCTCCGAAGCCGGTTACTGGGTTCTGGTCGTCGGTGACGCGGATCATCCGGAAGTACAGGGTATTGTTTCCTACGGCGGGGACAAGGTCCATGTGGTTGCATCGGGTGACGACGTGAAGAAACTGCCCAAAATGAATAAAATAGGTGTGATCGCCCAGACGACCCAGGCCTTTGAAAACTTGCAGAATGTTGTCTGTGAATGTCTGCAGCGGGGGGGAGAAATCCGGGTATACAACACCATCTGTGACGCCACCTCCGTCAGGCAGGACGAGGCGAAGGCACTTTCCGGGCAGGTTGACTGCATGGTGGTGATCGGGGGGTTCAACAGTGCCAATACCTGTCGACTTCTTGAAATATGCCGGGAAATTCAGCCTCGAACGCACCATATCGAGACCGCCTCGGAGATCAAACCGGAGTGGTTTACCGGCATTGAAGCCATCGGTATTACCGCCGGTGCCTCAACTCCGAAGTGGATCATAGATGAAGTCATCAACAAAATTGAACAATTGAATAAAAGCGATTGAAATATTCTGATCATATTGATACATTAGTTAGCTCAATATAAAAAGATGAACGATAAACGTCCAGGGGGTATGGTGTAATGGTGAATTTTAAAAGGCTTGACGCTGCCGGAGAAGAAAATGAAGAATTCGACGGCGATCAGCAAAGCAGTGAATTTGCAGCGCTTTTCACTGAGAGTTTAAAAGATCGTCCCGAACGGGATAAAATCATAGAGGGAACTGTAGTGCGCGTTGATCTGGACACTGTCCTCGTTGATATCGGTCTCAAGTCCGAAGGACATGTGCCCATTGCCGAGTTCCGCAATGGCGATGGAACTGTTACTGTACAGATTGGCGACAAGATTCGTGTATTGATGACCCGTCAGGATGGAAAAAAAGGATATGTTCTTTCGAAGAAGAAAGCAGACTACCTTTCTGCGTGGGATAAAATCGGTGACGCCTGTCAGGAAGGCGGCATCATCGAAGGTACGGTTACCGGTAAAGTCAATGGTGGTTTTACGGTCGATATCGGTGTTCAGGCATTTTTGCCCTCCTCACAGGTTGATATCCGTCCTTCCTCCGATTCGGACAGCTATATCGGCTTGACCGGCCGTTTCAAGGTCATCAAGATCAATCAACGCCGCGATAACATCGTACTGTCCCGACGTGCCGTTCTCGAAGAAGAGCGTGCTTCCATCCGCGACGTTACGCTGGAAAAACTTGCTGAAGGACAGATTGTTGAGGGTACCATCAAAAACGTAACCGATTACGGCGCATTTGTCGATCTGGGTGGCGTGGATGGACTTCTGCACGTATCCGACCTTTCCTGGGGACGGGTGGGTAAACCATCAGATGTTCTGAAACCGGGTCAGCACGTTACTGCAAAAGTTTTAAAATATGACCGCACCAAGGGGAAAATTTCCCTCGGCGTCAAGCAGACCATCACAGATCCCTGGTTGGATGTTCCGGCCAAGTTCCCTGTTGGTGAGCGGGTCCGTGGACGGGTTGTCAGCCTGATGGAATATGGCGCCTTCGTTGAACTGTCAACCGGCGTGGAAGGTTTGATCCATGTGTCAGAAATGTCCTGGACCAAGCGGGTACGTCGTGCAGCCGATATTCTTGCCATTGGTGATGAAGTAGAAACGGTGGTTCTCGGCATCGATATGGGTAACCGTAAAATTTCCCTCGGCCTCAAACAGGTGTCTGACAATCCCTGGAACACCATTGCCGAGAAATATCCGGCAGGTACCAGGATTGAAGGCCAGATCAAAAACATGACTGATTTCGGTATGTTTATCGGTATCGAAGACGGCATCGACGGCCTGGTACACGTTTCGGATATGTCATGGACCAAGCGTATCAAGCATCCGGGCGACGTTTATGAGAAGGGTTCCCTTGTTCATGCCGTTGTTCTGAAAGTTGATGTTGAAAACGAGCGTCTTTCCCTCGGTATCAAACAGCTTGAGCCCGATCCCTGGAGTCTGGCACCCGGCAAATACCGTGCCGGTGCATTGGTGACGGGAACCGTTACCTCACTGACCGATTTTGGCATTTTTGTCGAGTTGGAAGAGGGGATTGAAGGGTTGATCCATGTATCCGAACTTTCCCGCGAGAAAGTTGCTTCTGCCAAAGAATTTGCATCGGTTGGTGACAAGCTTGAAGCTGTAGTGTTAAGTTGCGATTCTAAGGACCGGAGAATTTCCCTCTCCATCAAGTCGCTCCATGTTGCCACTGAAAAAGCAGAGTTTGAGCAGTACATGGGTTCCCAGGGTGAGTCAACATCGACCTTTGGTGATCTGCTGAGGCAGGGATTGAACAACAAGAATAATTCTAATTAATTTTATTACCAGAGGGATGTATGACGAAAAGTGAACTTATTGACAGAGTTGTTCAATCACACAGCATGTTGAATGTCAAAATATCGGAAATTGTTGTCAATACGGTTTTTGATTCGATAGAAGATGCTCTCAAGTCTGGTGATAAAGTAGAAATACGGGGATTTGGCAGTTTTACCATTCGTGAGCGTCTGGGGCGTGAAGCAAGAAACCCAAAGAGTGGTGAAGTTGTACGTATTCCGTCGAAGAAAACCCCGTTTTTCAAAACGGGAAAAGAGCTGAAAGAAAGAGTAAACTGCTAACCAGTAAACTCTGGCAGCTTCGCCCGAATGGCGGAACTGGTAGACGCAAGGGACTTAAAATCCCTCGACACGTGAGTGTTGTGCCGGTTCGATTCCGGCTTCGGGCACCATAACTTATTGAAATGATTAGGTTATTCCTAATAGGGCACTTCTACCAGAGTGCCCTTTTTTTGTCTTGTGCCCCACTTGTGCCCTGTTTTGCAAAAACTAAAAAGTGGATAAGACTCGATTTGTGCCCCTTTTTGCAAAAACAGCACAATAAAACCACGATAAAAGCGGAATAGAAATTGAAGTTGAGGTATGAGTTTAACAGCAATTCCGGCACACAACGGACAGTCAAAGACTGGCATCGAACAAAAGCAATAAATTCAATGCAAATACATTTTAGATAAATACGTTGTAGGTCTTCTTTTATGTTCAGGCTGATAAATATTATGGAACCAGGTCAGTGAAACCAATTTCAATACGCCAAAAACGCCACACAAGCCAATTGAATATATGGACGAATATAAGGAGAGCGACAATACGGGTGGTTGAGGTAAAGGCATTCACAGTGCGGTAGTCTATTTACGAAAAATCAAAGTAGAAAAGACAGTATTATCTTACAAGTATCGGTTGCAGGATTTGGTAAAAAGCACTCAGCTAAGAAAATGCAGTTTAGCATAGTGAGACTTTTCAGAAAAGCAGGGCACAAAGGGGCACAACCCTGAAACTAAATAACGCAGTAAATCCACTAACAGAAAACCCCCGCCAGGATACTCTCCGGATAGGGGTTCTTTTGTATTCGGCATTCGCTAATGTCTATATGTCTTCACCCACTCTTGGGTCATTAACAGACATTTCCTGATTTTCACTTCCATCACTAAGCTCAGTTGATTCCACTTTTCCAGCTTCTTTTTCAGCCTTCTTTTTAGCTAACCGTGCTTCCCATGCTCTTTTAGCTGCAAGCGGAGTTGCATCATCGGAAGGCGTATAGATACCCGAAGCTATCTTTTCACGGAAAAACGAATCAACCGCTTGTCGGATCGTTTCCCCTGGTTGCTCCCCACCTTGTTTATGATAATCCCGCAGATAGGCGAATTGAAGTGGATTAAAATAGATTTTAATGCAATCCCGAATCTCAACAACGCCGGAATTCACCTTTTCAGCAATTCTTTTTTTTCTACGTTTTTCTTTTTCTTCTTCTGATAATTTTGGACGACCGAGTTCTGTTCTTTTTGCGGGTTTTTCGTTTGTTTCGGGGCGGAACGGGACAACGTTTTCTGGTCTAGTCATTTTGTAACTCCTGTATTTGCAGAATAATTATCATTTAAATCAATCTATGGCTTGATAATGCCTTTATTTAACAGTTGTGTCAATAATAAACAGTATAATAGTAAAATAAATAAAAAATATTTAGACTTGTAATCCCAGCCTGATTAAAACAATCACTGCATGTCACCGTATATTTCTGGAATACTGCTTTAATAAATAGCTGTAATAGCAGGAATATAGTTTATTTATTGTGAATTATTACGTTGACTCTTAAAAAACGGTACGGTAACCTTGATTTAATAATTGAGCATAAATATAAACCTGAATAAAAAATACTAAACATAGTTACTGATGTTTTAGATATAAAGCAAATAGATTAGTTAATAAAACGTGCAAAAAGTGCAGTTTCTGCGGAGATATAAAATGAAAATCCGTGACGGATACGAACTTAGCCAGGAGCCAACAGAAGAAATTATTTGGCTCGTTGAAAACCTTATTCCTTATGAAATTGCAGGCGACATTTTCAGCATGCCGGATTGCGGGAAGTCTTCAATATTTCTATCGTTGCTTTCTGCAATCGCTAACAAGGAAGCATACTGGTTTGGATACAAAATAATGTCGGGCAAGGTTGCTTACGTGGGTGGTGAAAAATCTTCCAATAAAGTATGGACGAGAGATCTTCACAGAGCATCTGCAGGGATACATAAAAAGGGAAGTTTTACCAACCTTGACCCAGAAACGGCTTTGTGGGCATGGAATAAAGACGAGTGGGTGACTACTCCGGAATATCAAGAAATCGTTGACCACATAAACGTTCTAAAACCGGTTGTAACCGTGATTGACACAATAAGCCGTGTAGCACTTGGCAATAACCCCGTTGACCTTACCCAGCAAGTTATGCTTGCCCAGAAAGTCGAACAGCTTCAACAGGCAATTGGCGGAACGGTTCTGACAATATCGCATACCAACCAAAGCTCGATGAACGATGTCCTTTCAAATCGGCTGCACTTTCTATCTCGTTCTGGAGGCAATGGCTACCCCGGCTGGTTACGCTGGCTTATGGGAATGACGAACCTCTCTACAGTTGAAAAAGAAAAAATGGGATTTGACGAATTTGCAAAAATTATTGCGGTTTCCGTCAGCAAACACAACGAAATACCTTCGCCCATGCCAAGAGGCAACCGGTTCAATCCAATCCTCTTTGAAATCACCAAAACTGGAGAGCTTCAAATGATTGATATGGATTTTAAATCAAGTGCAATGCCGGGGAAGCGTCAGAACAAGAAAGCAAACCTAATGAAGTCTGCTGCGAAAAAACGGCAGGTGGAACCAGAAAATAATCAGCCGGATGATCAGCCTGAAATTTCGATTGAAGCACCAGAAGAAGGTTACGAATTAACAGTGAACCCATTTAATCCTCATAACCTGACGTTTCCGATTCCTGGTTACAGAGAAGGGGAGCCAGACTATGAAGTCACAGAAAATCCGTTCCGATAATAAACAATCACACAGCCACCCGACGACTTCTGTTTCTCAGTCTCGGCTACCCATTTTTGCACCGGTTTCAAGAATAGCTCAGCAAAAGTCAGGGAATAAAAACGAAGACACCTTTTTTAAGACGAAATGGGGAAGTTGCACTATCAAGGATTGTCGTTTAACGCAAACCCATAGAGATATTGTTGATTCAATTCTGACGCACCATGGGAAAATCTTTAAGTTTCCGACAGGCGAGATTGCTTATGGGATTAATTCTTATCAGATACTTAAAAAGATGGGATACAAAAATCCGGGTGATGTTCAGTGGTTAAAAGACAAATTGGAAGATATGCGGTTGACTTCAATGGTTGTCCACGACCTCGGTCTCATTATACACACTGGGGTAATCCTTCAATACGCCTACGGTGCGAATAGAATTTTAACTACAGGGGCAAATGGCAAAACGCTACCAGGAAAAGGCGACCTTTTATACGTTCAATTCTCTACACAATTTATTAAAATCTTTGGCATGGAATCGAATGTCCATTATCCAAGCCACGTTGAGTCTATATGTCAAATTGAAAGTCCTCTGGTTAAAGCAGTTGTTCGTTTTTTCCTTACTCACGATGGAGAAACATACGAAAAAAGCAAATACCGTCCAGAAACTCTTTTAAATATACTTGGAATTATATGCCTACCGGAACCAGACAAAAAACATTTGAATAACATTTCCGATAGACGATTCAGGGATAAAGTAAAAGAATTGCTTAATTCTACTCAGGTATTAGAAAAATACGGGATTCTTTTTCATAACAACAATTTCTATTACCCGGAAAAACTTGATGGTGTTTGGTTTACCCCGTCAAATTATCTGAATGGCGTCCAGGAAGAAGAAAAATCCGATGAAAATGGACAGGTTCAGGAAGGCACGGACGCTTGACCGTGGGAAGTCGGACGCTTAGACGTGGGAAGCCGGACGCTTGACCGTGGGGAAACGGACGCTTGAACGTGGGGAGTCATAGAGTATTATAGAGTAATATAGAGTATTACAGGGCGGGTTTAAAAGACCCGCCTAAAAATTAGAAACAGTTCTTTTATAAACAATCAGTTCTTTTAAAACCAACATTCATTTTTATCTGACTGACACTAAAAGTGCAGACGAAAATCAGTCTGAACAGTTTCACACTATCAAACCTTTTAAGCCGTGATTGTCTCGCTGTTCCAATCCCGTCTCAGTCAAAAGCATCTGGGAAAATCAAAATACATTAAAAGTCAGGAGCAGTTGTTATTTATCATTTCCGTAAAGTCAAAAACAAACTGAAAAAGTGGGGGCATCATTTTTCATAAGCAATTTTGAATAACCAGATGTCTTCAGCTAACAGGTTTAAAATGAATTTTCTTGGCAAATGTATTTTGGATAACCAAGCCGTATTGTTGTTTAAAAACACACTGGCTTTATCGAGAACCCAAAAGGAGCATCTCCTTTTTATCCAATAGGTTTCACTTGGCATAGATGTAGCAGTTGCTAAACGCTAATAACTCAATTAAATGGAGCACATAGATAATGAAACATTATTCAATAGAACAAGTTTTGGATTCACGTTCATTAGCTGCCTATTTGGGCATCGAGGATATGAACATAAAATACCGTAGCCCGTTACCAGGAAGAAGCGATTCTGATCCTTCTTTCCATGTCTTTAAAGGCAGCAATGGAAGACTTCTTTGGAAAGATTTTGGGATGGTAGGAAAAGGCTCCTGCGGAAATCTTGTCAGTCTCCATAGACTTTTAACTGGTTGTGATGCAGACACCGCTTGCACAGAGCTTATGAACTGGGACGGAGCTTCTGCCAAATGCCATGTTTACAATAAAACAGCTAAATCCGGAAAAATCAGCCATGTCTCCGGAGAGAAGAAAAAGGACACAAAAGCCGGTGTCAGAACGAAAACTCCTGTAATGCAATCAAGATATATTCGTCATACCGGACTGCCGGTACCTACCTGGGTAATTGACCAGTTGGAACTTTTTGTAGACCTTAACGGAAATCTCTGTTTTCCGACCAGCAATGGAACCCATATCAAGGGTGGGTTGCTTTCCGATAGTTCAAAGACTTTTGCCGGAAATCTTGGAAGTGGTGGCTTTTCTATTTGTGGCATTGATAACGGCAACTGGATGGTTTTGGAAGGCATCGGGGATTTTCTGGCTTTGATTGATATGCTGCCAGAAATAACTGGCAAGGGAACGTTTCTAATCCTTAACTCGACCAACACCATACCCCAGGCGATAAAATGGCTTCATACGCAAAGGGTGGACGCCATTTCATTGCTTCTTGACGTAGACCAGGCTGGAAATAATGAAACAGCTCGATTTATCAGAGAATTTCCGACTGTAGTTGACCAACGAGCAATAATCACCAGCGGTAAGGATGTAAAAGACACATGGGTGGAATGGAAAAAGAATTGATGGTGAACTTGACGTTGAAGAAAATTTTATTTTCCCCAGGAAAAGGAAATGAAATCAGTATAAGACTCAACCAGTTAAAAATGCTCAGTTAATCCAGAGCATCCGATAAGCAAACACATAAGAATAACGAGACGTGAACAGTTAATAAAGGGGCGTTGTCGGGAGAAATCCAGGGCAACGCCTCTATTTTTTCAGCAACTCATAGAAACAAGTGAATAAAACAATCAAGTTAAGTGAGGTACCAAATGTATACCTGTAGAAGTTGCAACCATAAATTTACGGAGGTACAGGGCGACCGTTACAAATCGGGGCTTCACCTCAGACTTGATTGTCCTCGTTGCCACCATTTTATAAAATTTCTTGTTCAATGCGTAAATCCTGGTGGCGTCATCATGCCATTTGGAAAATATAAGGGACTCCGTATTGACGAAATTCACATACTGGACACCGATTATTTCCGGTGGATGTGCGAAAAATTAGACAGCCCCTTCTACAAGGATAAGGCAAAGGAATATTTGCGAAACGTACAGGCTCCCACAAGACCGGTGGATTTTGAACCGGAGAAGAGAAAGCCCGAAAGGAAGCAAGACGGCGTCCGACAGGACGATGGACAACAAAAGCTGGATTTATGAGAAATCCAAATTCACAAGCCGAACCCGTTTTTTGCCTCAGTTTCAGGGGTAGAAGTTTCTTGCCTTGAAGTGGTTGCTTCGCAATTTCCTGTGCTACCGACACTGGAAACACAATTGAAGTAGACTTAAAATATCCTTGATAAACCCTCTTCCAGTTTCTTGAAGTTGATTTTAAAAAAGTTGTTAAAACAAACAGATAAATTACGGAGCCTATACCAATGAATGAAGAAATAATTAACCAATTAAATGACCTAATTAATCATCACAACGCACTTAGCAACCTTACGGCTGCCATGTTTGCAGGCGGGGCGTTGTCCGTACCGGAGAAACACTGGCAGGCAATGAGCAATAAGCTCAGCGACCATTACAACGAGAAGGCAGATATACGCTCAGAAGTTTACAGACTTCTAAATGAAGTTTGCCCAGGACTTTGTCCAGGCAACCAGTAAACCTTCTAATCTTGCAGTCCAAAATGACCTACAAGGCGTTTACGGAATCGAGAACCACTATAAGTATCACATAGAATGCAAAATCCGGCAAAACCGAATAAGGAGCTGAAATGAACATGGAACTTTTACAAATCAAACCGAAGCGTGACCGTAGAAAAAAATATGCAGAAGGTGAACCTCGCCCGAAGATTGGAAGACCATTTAAAATTCATGGAACGCCAAAAGCGACATACAGAAGCAAGAAATCTTCAATGGAAGTTTTGACAAAGCCGGTAATCAAAACCAAGCAAGAATTGGTAAACGGTAATCTGTTGAGTAAAAAACAGCGTGAATTTCTAATCCAGTCGATGAAACAGAACGGCTACCTCGATATGAACCAGCTGTGTAAATACGTTCAAACACATGCGAAAAATATAAGAACCTGGATGAAAGAACGGGCATTTCCGTTTGACGAAGTCAGCAAACTTCATCCTATGTTTTTTAAAACTGACGTTGACTCCTGGCTGAAAAACAATCGTCCAAAAATCGGTAGACCAGTTAAACCGATTGACCCGGATGCTCCACCGAAAATTATACGTGGGAAAGGCAGACCACCAAAGCCTGTTGACCCGAACGCACCGCCAAAGGTACCGGCAAAGCGTGGACGTCCGTTTAAAGCACCTGGAGCACCAAAAGCACCATACAAATCGGCAGTTCGTAAGAGATGGAAGAGTAAAAAAATATTCAATCTTCAACAGGTAAGGGAATATCTGGGCGAACCAGATACACCGCTTGCAGAAAAGACTATCAGAACTTGGATACGAACCCGGAATCTTCCGGCACACAAAGTGACGCCAACCAACCTCAGATTTGTTAAAGCGGAGGTGGACAAGTGGATAATAACTCAGTGAAAGGAACATTTATGCAAAACATATCAAATGAATTAACAAAAGCATTTATCAAATCGGCGACATTAACAGCATACACGGTTTTTAAAAATAAAAAGAATATTCGCTGTGAACCTGGCAATACTTACGACATTGTTATGACTGCTTATGAGATGCAATTAACTAGTTGGAAAAATAAAGAAATTAAAGTAGAAAATTTTGACAGCGTAGACCGCCTCCCAGGTCTATTAAAAGATGCTGCAATCGAACTTAAATATTTGCCAGTAAATTACGGTACAAAAAAAGGGAAAAACGCATTTATCGGCGTTACAAAATGCGATGACTGCGGAGAAAATTTCGACTGGAAAGACGCTGAGTGGCGTTACAAAACAGAAGAAGACGGCACTCTTACACGAACAAATAAAGCATTTTGTCCAAGTTGTAAAACACAGCTTGAAACAAATCATATAGTATTTCCGATTGAATTGCGTTCAATCAGCGTAGAAGACCAGGTAGGCGTTTTTAACCACCTAACCACTCCGGATATAATGACTGCCGATTGCGGACTTTCTTTCTATTATCCGACACCAACACGTTTAGAGCTTGAAGAAGAAGAGGACAACTGTGTTGTTAAGAATGAAACCCTTGAATATCTACTCGAAAACAGTGCGTTACGTCCGAAATGGTTTCCAATTTATGCCGAAATGTTCATGGCAGGAAAAACTCAAAAGGAAATTGCAGATGCTGTTAACCTGACGGAATCGACATTAAGTTCAAAATTGCAGAACTTCAAGAAGCAGGCTCGAAAATATTTCGGTCAATATAAAATACATGCTCGTGAATGGAAGATAGCTAGACCGAAACCGCAGCCAAAATCACAGCCATATTTTAATCAAGTAAATCAGGTTGAAGAAACTGATGTACGGACAAAAGTCCGTAAGAAGTGCATCTCAAAATTAACTCAAATGGAGCTTGATTTCTAATCCAGATAGCAACCGGCAAATTAAACATTTAAAGCCTGGGAGAAATTCCGGGCTTTTTATTGCCTCGAATTCAGAAAAAACCGCAGGCGTATTACTACTGACGAAATACGACCAATGAACGACACTGGAGGAAAGACGATGCGAATAAATCATAAAATTCAGACCGCAGAAGAAATCTCAACATTTTTGATTCAACACAAACAGAATATTTCAGCCTATATGTTCGGCGAAGGCTCAAAACTGCTTGGTTGCCGGGGTGTATGTTCCGCAGAGGATTTGTATGACATGACTGCAAATCCAGACCATACCGGCAGACAGTTTGTTCATATCAAGATTGCAACCAAACCCAACATCGAAGTTTCCGAAGCAGTAGAAGCCATTCTCGAACAGATTGAAAGCATCGAACAACATATTTACGGCTACCAGGTTAAAGTTAACGTTCTCGGCAGTTTTAAAGCTGGAATGTTAGCCGGATTAATCTTCCACGGTTCAACAAAAAATGAACAAGCAGTTCAACAGCAAATTGATGAGCTAAATAAAAAACGAAGTGAAGAAAACAACGGGGAACCATTTCGATTGTTGGCACCGGGGAAAAAAACGGCTCACGGACATTTAATTGTCATTCCACTGGTTGCTATCCACGACGGCAAAAATATATTTCCACTCCAACTTGATACAAAACGTCTTTTAAAAGCGTTTAAGGGGAAATCCAATGAGTAAAGGAACCAGTTGTAAAATGTCAGCTGGTGCTGCCACAACATATTACCACGAGCAAGATCCAATCATGAACCCAACCGGCGACAAAGACAGCAACGGCATAATGGTGGGGACAGGGGCAGAAAAACTAGGTATTGACGGCAAATTAAATTACGAAGAGTTTGTGAACATCTTGAACGGGCTTTCACCGGACGGCGAAGTCCGACTCGTTGGAAATGCTGACGGCGAACACGCTCACGATAAAAACGCCTGCACGGACGTAGTTTTGACCGTTCCAAAGAGTTTCAGTCTTGCAATGCTTGAAAACAAGGAGTTCCGAGATGCCATAATGAAAGACCTGAAAGGCATTGCCAAGGATATTGAAAAAGACGTGTATGGACGCCAGAACGTTGATGGCAAGACCGAACAGGTCAAGGGTGCGATGATTATGGGCTACTTTGAGCACTCCATTTCACGCCCAACAGAAGGTAATCCATCAGATATCGGATTTCACGCTCATTGTGTTGTGGCTAACTGCGTTGAACGTCCAGATGGTACCTACTCGACACTTGAAAATCACCAGGTTATGAAAAATCAAATCACCCGTCAACAGGACGTTTACAACGTCATATCTAAAACCGCAAAGGAATTCGGTTTTGATGTTGACCTGCGTAAAGGCAAGGGAACGGTCATTCCTGAGCTTAAAGGCATTGATAAGGAAGTCAGGGACGTATTCTCAAAGCGTCGTGACGAAATTAGTAATGGCGAAGCACGCACACAGCTTGAAAAAGACCTTCCAAATGCCACTAAATCACAGATTGACGGTATTATGCAGGAAAAAGGAAAGCTGTCCAAAGACCCGGATTTAACCGAACAGAAAATCCTCGATAGTTCTCGATCACAGGTGCAGGCAATCGGGAAAGATTTACAATCTATGGTTGCCAACGCCCAGACGCTCGGTAAGGAGAACGCCCAACCAAGATTAACTGCCAACGACTACGTTAAATATGCTTTGGCGGACAACATTGAAAAGGAATCCGTGCTCAAACGTGAACAAATTATCAACGACGCAATTAAAATAGGATGTGGCGACGTCATAAGAAAGGACGTTGAACAGGCTTTTGATAATGCTGTTAAATCCGGGGAAATAGTTCAACTTGAAAAAAATGCCTATTCAACAAAAGACATGATTGCAATGGAAAAATATATTGCAGTTATCGCCGTCACTCAGGCGACCAAGTATGAACCGCTGATGTCAAAAGAAGCATCCGGCATAGCCATTGATAAATTTGAATCCGAAAAAGGCTGGAAAACCAGTCAAGGTCAACGTGATGCCATATCACATGTGCTTTCAGGCAACTCCGGACGTATGGCTAACCTTCAGGGCGATAGTGGAGCAGGCAAAAGTACGGCGTTCCTTTGTATCAATAATGCCTTAAAAAACAGTGATACAGAAGTTCATGGACTTGGATTTCAAGGAAAGGCTGCTGCGGAGTTGGAGAGAAGTTCAGGCATTGTTTCTCAAACGCTACATTCCTTTTTAGCCGAGAAAACAAACCCGGATACGAATAGCAGAAAACTCTGGGTCGTTGATGAAAGTTCCATGCTGAATTCAAAACAGACCGAACAGCTGGTACAAAAAGCAAT
Source organism: uncultured Geobacteraceae bacterium (assembly GCA_903901875.1). Lineage (GTDB taxonomy): Bacteria > Desulfobacterota > Desulfuromonadia > Geobacterales > Pseudopelobacteraceae > JACRCG01. The sequence continues at coordinate 72,478 of CAIUSO010000071.1, forward strand.
TATAGAAAATGCACAAATTGTGTTCGTCCAGGACAACAAACAAATTTCCAGCATCGGGGCTGGTTCTTGCGATAAACTGCGGGAATACGGGCTTTTAAAAACTTCTTATATGACCGAAGTGAAACGTCAGAAATTTTATGACCAGGACGGAAAACAACTTCAACCAGGCAAAGATGATATGTCCAAAGCCGTCAACACTTATGCCGTAGAAATTGCCCAGGATTTAAAGCGTGGTGATTTTACGGAGGCTTTCAATAAAATGGACAAAGCCGACGTAATTAAAGAATCGCCTGGCAAAGATGCCAGATTATCAGCTGTTTCCGACATGTTCATTGCGTCGCACAAAGACACAGTAATTTTATGTATGACCAATGCTGATCGTAAATCCGTAATCGAACATGTCAGACCGATTTTAAAAGTAAGCGGTTTAATCGGGCAAAAAGACTATATTTATAAGACTAATGACCCTGTTTCCGTGTCAGGTGTTGACCGCAGGATGGGGTACAGCTACACGGAAGGCAATTATGTCACTTTAAACAAGGATATCGGCGAGCTTAAAGCCGGTTCAATAATTAAAATTTCAGGGGTAGATACTTCAAAGAACGCACTGACATTTGATTTTGCGGACAAAGACAATGTGCTCAAAACGTATAGTAGCTACGCAGCTATTCTAGGTGAAATGAAGGCGAACGGTGCAACCGGAACTATTGACCTTAAAGAAAACGGAGCCAATATCTCGCAGTTTCAGAAGGTTGATACACCCTTTTCTCTTGATGAAAAAGTGATGTTTTTGAAAAATGACAACACCGCATATGGGAAGGAAAACGGCATCAAAAACGGTGTGACCGGCTACATTCGTTCCATGGACGAAAAATCCGGCATAGCAAAAATTGAACTCGATTCAGGGAAAGTAATTGACCAAAAGATGGAGGGTGCTTATCTATCCCAGGCGGAAGCGATTACTATAAACAAGTCACAAGGGATTTCGGAAAGGCACGTTGTCGTTATGGCTACCGCAGAAGACGCCGGTGGTTTGTGCAATATGAAGACGGGTTATGTTGCCCTTACGAGGCACGAACAAGACGTAACAATCGTTACTGACAACAAAGAACAACTGCTTGAAGCCATATCCAGGGAGAGCAACAAGACTTCAACACTGGACTATATGCCAAAAGAGGAAATGGAAAAGTTGCAGGCTGAATACCAGAAAACAGTTGAAGCAGAAAAGGCACCAGAAAAAACAGAAGTCAATTCGATTGACCAGAACGCCAGCAACCAGCAAGTACAACAGCAGTCATTCATGGCAGATGCCGGTATTCAGGAAATGGCTCAACGAGTGGAAGAAAGTAAAGAAACCACACAAGAGCTTACTCCAGCAGAAAAAATCCGTGACGAGATGGCACAAATGGTTGCAGCGGATAATGCAAAAGACCTAGCACCGGAAAATCCCATAACAGCAACGAAGGAAAGGGAGAAGGACGCCGAACAACAGGCAATGCAAATTGTTGAAGCAGGACGGGACGAACAAACAACGGAAGAAACTATCGGCAAGAACCACGAACGGGAAGACCATGAGCATCAGGAACACGACCACCACTACGAAAAGGAAAACGAAGAAGAAAAGGAAATGACAATGGATTTCGGAATGTAATAAGTCTCAGGATAACCGTTGTCGGCATTAAAGTGAAAGATGGCGACCGCAGACCAGGCAGGGGCGGGGAGCTTACCCACAAGTTATCCGTTACTGACGGGCAGGGATATGTCGCTGGTGCAGGCTATCGCTCAGCATTTGGTATAATTGTCAGCTTTGGTTATTACGTCAAATGAGAAAAACAAATAGACTTAAATTTACGTCTTTTCAAAAAGAGTTGCCAAGCCGGTGACTCTTTTTTTCTACCACCGCAATTTATCTTCAGATTCAAAAATATTTCCGATAGGAATTTTAAATACATTAAATTTTGACCAAGTATTATTTTGAGCAGTCAAACGGCACAGACAATACAAGTTGAGGCTGATATATATAACTGAAATCACCAAATCATATTCAAAAATACCCTTTCGTGTAGTCAAATGTATCGGAACTGCTCCGTTCAGGCTGATATATATTACTGAATTGACAATTGAATACCGCTGGAGAAAAATTATGATCATAAAAGTTCAAAACTGCTGGGAAAATTAAAATTAAACACGTCAAAGTCAGCAACAGAATTATTCGATAACGCCTCTCAATTTTCACGAAACTGGATAATACTATCGACCGGATAAGTGAATACTATAAAGAAGAATACCCGAAGGAATAACACTGAATCTGATTTTTTCTTTACAACCACCTACACCAAAACAATAGACAGTTTCTTGTATTTCCCGAAGCAGAGAGAGTTTTTCAGCAAATCTCCTCCCTTTCATATCATCGCCCAGAAACATAATGGACAAAAATATTATCTTATCCAGGCTCCTGAAATTGCTCAGTAGACCTGATAAAATAATTAAACCACCAGACAGAACACAGAAGAAAACCATGAACCAGAGAATTGACAAATAATTTGTCCAGGGATAACTGCAAATTGAACAAACTGAGGAAAGATGGTCAATGGTGGAGGTTAAATACAAGTTCAATTAAAAGTACAAGACCAATCAAACGGAACCCGTCTTGAATAAATACTGGGTAAGCTATATGAGCAACTTGAAGGATTATAAAGGCAAGAAAACAAAAAAGATTATTTCAAAGGTAAAAGAAAAATTCAAGAGTAAGACAGACGTAATAATATGGTACTACACGCAACGCTTCGCATTGCAAGCCTCCACCAGTTCCCTCTACCCAGAACCTCCCTAATATTTGGCATAATCGCCCCTTTTAAGCGGTAAATAGCCTCCAAGCTATTTGTAATCGTTGTCATACCAAAATTAGCTAACTTCCTAATTCAATTATTTTGGTTCGTAAGACAATCGGATTCTGAAAATTCCGCAGGCGTATGTACTACTGACGGAGAAGATCCAGCCAAATGAAAAGGGGGAAATAGTTATGAAACCAGAATTAAAACCAAAGAATATGCTCATCAACGTCCGTCTGGACGAGGTGACATACAATCGAATTAAGGAAAAACAGAAGGTCGTGAACGGGAAGCTGACTCCGTTTTCCGATGCCCTGCGGGAATGCATTAATGCAGAACCGAATGAACTTTACTCCGAGTTGCGGACGCTCCGTCACGATAACAAGGATATCCAGCAGGAGTTGAAAGAAGTTCAGCAGGAACTGAAAGATGTTCAGCTGGAAGTAAAAGACTTGTCACTGTTTCTTGTTAAAATGTTGCCGGAACTTGCAACAAAACAAGAGTCAATTAAGGGCTTTGCGACCATCGCAGAAATTCTCGAGATGATTATGAAATGTCTACCTAAAAACTAAATGAAAGGAAGGTGTCAAATGGCAACAACAGCAGAAGAAATCAAAGCAAGAATAGCGAGTGCAGGTAGTAATTCTGTTTCTTGGATGGACAGTGACACTCCGGCAGTAATTCAGCCGGAGGGTCAAGAAAAAGTAGTTGAAGACGGCGGTTTAACGTCACCGATTGAAGACAGTGAAACAGGAAAAGATGTGTCCAACGAGGACTGGGCAAGGGTAGCGGTTGATGCCCTTGAACATGCCAAGGAAAGTATCAGTGCTCGATGGCTGACCGTGGAAAAGGATTCAAAAGATTTGTGTGTCAAGTTAACTGACACATTAGAAAGTGCCGACATCATTCTGACGGAATTGACGAAAGCACAAGCAACTTTTTATCACCACCTGAACGTTGAACTTCCGCAAAGCATGAAGGCAGTAGCCGAAAAAATACTGGAAGGACGTTTGCAGTCGATTGCACAGGATATTACCAAAAATGCTGGGTTCGATATTGAAAGCAAGTTCAATCCATTGCTCAAAAAAGTAGACGATGCAGTAATTAATTTACGTTTGGCTGCAAATGAAGTTGAAGCGAAAACTGGTGGCAGTAGACCGCTTATCAATCAAGCAATTGTTTCAATGGTCGTTACCGGAATATTGTTTCTTGGATTGAATATATATTTCCGTCTGGGAACTGATGCTGAATACGGCAGGAAGGCAAAGGCAGCAGTTATGAAACTTGACCATGCCAACCGAACAGTGATGGAAAACCTTATCCAAGGAAAGTAACGCCGGGACACTATCCCGGCAAAGGAGTTTCTTATGTCAGAAGTTAGGCGAGCATCAGGCAGTTTGATGGCAGAACAAAAATGGAACCAAGCCTGGGCAGGTGTTGGTTTTTGGATAAAGTTTGTTGCTGGCGGAGGTGCTACAGTGGGCGGAGCTGATTTAATTTGGAAATGCAAAAATGCTCCTGCAGGTATTCCGGAATTCTGGTTGAAGAATGTCATTGATGCAGATTCACACGTAGCAAACATTGTTAAGAGCTGTGGATTTACGAACTTTCAATCGGTAGATAATCTGAGAGCCAATGCTCTTTTTAATGGAGCCACACCGGATGACCTGAACTTCTTTTTAAATCAGTTCACACAGGATTTAATAGGCGTAGGTGAATTAACTTTTGCAAGCGTTCTTACTTTGGCTTTTTGTGCATGGGCGTATTCTCGGTATGAAGTGAAGCGACAGACCGAAGATAAAATTATTCGTGGCAACAAAATCTGTTCGCCGAAGGTTCTCGGAAGGATCATGAAAAAACAATATGGCAAAGGCACAATAAAAATTGGTGCTTTAACCCTCCCGAGGAAGATGGAAAATCTTTCCATGTTTGTAGTTGGAAAACCTCAACAGGGCAAGACACAATTTTTTAATTATCTGCTTACTGAAATTATGAGTCGTCGTGAAAAGGCTGTTGTGTTTTGTGCGAAGAAGGAGGACTTCATAACCTCGCACTATCGACCAGGCATCGACTATATATTTTGTCCTCTTGAAGCCCGAACAGTTGGATGGTCAATTAAAAACGACATAACGACCGTTGAAGATTTTGCACTTCTGGCGAACATCCTTGCCCCGATTAACCCACAGGCGAAGGATCAAATGTGGGACAAGGGCAAGCAGATGACCGTTAAGGCTTTATTTCTTCATTGGTGGTTTGTTACCGACAGGAGCAATAAAGAACTGGCTCGGATCACTAAATTATCGCAGATGGATATGGCTGCAATATTGAAGGCGACACCAGGATGCGAAGAAGCTTATGGACTGATTTCTAATCCAAAGAGTCAAACGGCATATGGCTTTTATGTGAACGTTTTGTGCGACCTCCAGACGCTTCAATTACTTTCCAAGAACGAAGGCACATTCAGTATTCGTGAATGGCTGAAGGAAGGTAAAAATTGTATTTTCCTCCCATGTTCAGACAAACTTGAAGCAACCTTGTCGCCTCTGTATGCAATGTTTTTAGAGCTAATGGCAGTAAATCAGATGGACATGGAGCAGGATAGAATGCGTCGTGTATGGTGGCTAATCGATGAAATTCCTTCCATTGCGAAAATCACCAAGCTCCCATCCTTAGTCAACAAGGGACCATCATACGGTGCGTGTTTTTGTGGGGGTTCACAAAGCATAATTCAAATTGATACTCGATATTCTGAGCCTGAAAGACGTGCTATATTGAACAGTTGTGCGACGACAATAATATATTGTGTTGAAGACGATTTGACGGCGGAAGCTCTTTCAAAAAGAATCGGCTACGACGAAAGAGAAAAGACGAAAGAAAATCTTAGCACGGATACTGGTGACAACAGGGGAAGTGTGACCTTGATGACGGAACTAAAAAAGGAACCACTCGTCAGCCCGGAGATGCTCCGTGACCTTCCACCGATGAACTTTTATGTTCGAGTTGCAGGGTTTGGAACCAGTGAACTCCAACAACTGAAATATGTTGAACCGGCAAAGAATAATCCTGATTTTCTTCCGCATCCTGAATATACTCTGGAAGCCTATGAAGCCGAATATAAAATGAAAGTTGAACAGGCTAAAAAGGCTTTGGAACTTATCGGAAAAGAACTCACAGAAAAAGTTAAAATTGACAAGGAAGTAACCAATGATAGACAGGTGCAGGATAATGAGGATGTAATGCAGATCACAATCAATCACGAAGACGATTTTATTCCGTAACACACCGGTATATATATTCGATAAAGCCTCGGAGAAATCTTCTGGGGCTTTATTGTTTCACTAGGTCAAAGGCATTCTGGGCAAAATAAGAATACGTTCAAACTCATAAACTACACCAGAACTTCCGACCCGTGCCTGTATTATTTAGTAATTGCTGGTGAATCTTCTGTTTTTTATTTTCCCCAGACTGCCTGATGCGGAATGGATTTTGAAAAATCCGCAGGCGTATTAACAGCAGGCGTTCTATTGGTGAATATAAACACCATGCCTCAAAATGCAGTAATTCCCGGACGTAGTTGATTGAACGTACAGCGGGGTGGATGGGATTAGAATTTGATTGCTGTTTAGATTTATGACCAGAAACCATTTTTGAAAGTGTTTTAAGACAAAGTCACGAAGAGCCTCCAGAGAAGTCTGGAGATTTATTTGTGGATATTAGACCGGTACCCAATTCCGAACATATAGATAATTGTAGCGGATAAAATAATCCGCAGGCGTAACGCTGACAACATATTACGTCGAGTAGTTCAGTAAAATCTGTGCGTTCCGGATCAGGAAGGGTAGGGTTGTAACAGCTTCGCCAATTTCAATGCCAACCTACCGCCTACCCAGACCGAAACAAACCCCGCTCAGGCTAATTCTGGAAGCCGGATTTGGGCTACGATACACAATATCCGTTCCTCTTCTATCGTCAATCGTAAACAGCCATTAATCGAATTATCTGGCTTTGACCCATGCCTGACAAATCGACCGCTCATATTTTTATTCCATTCCAATCTCGGACAGTTCCGCTTTATCATAAAATCAGTCCGCCAATTCTGCCTGCCAATAAATATTTATTTCAGAGTCATAAATAAATACCGTTAGCACTTTTTTGTCCAGCAGACCACCGATAAATCTGGTTTTGTCATACCGATTGACGCTTCTCAATTCCGGCTTTCCACTTCACTGCAAATTACTACTTCAGCTTAGTTTTGTGTGTGCAGTGGCACCTTTTACCAGAGTTGTTATCCCCGCAGTTGAAGTGACGGGAACGAAGCAACTCAGGAAACAAAAGGAGCCACAACATGAATGCACACACCAAAACAGAACAAGTTAGATTTTCGGGGGAACTTCCCAATCTTGGAATCATAAGGGTGGTTGAAGACCTTGAACGCATAGAAGACCTTCATCAGATACGACTATCCCTGGTTAGTTTGACCAGGAAGATGACCACCAGCGACAGCACACGCAAGATGGCACTTATCGAAGTTATCCACGCACTTTCAAACCTTGAAACTGCACAAAATATCATTCGTTCAGCCAACTAACCCCAGACCAAGGAGCCGACCATGAAAAAGACCACTAAAAAAGCCAACTTGAAAGCAGTTACCGCAACTACAACCGAAAAACGTTCTGTTTCCGACGTAATCACGGAAGCAATCATTAAGAAGCTCGAAGCTGGCATAATCCCTTGGAAACGACCATGGAACGGTTCTGCGATGGCACCCAAGAACTTCAAGACTGGCTCCGCATATCGTGGAATTAACGCCTTTTTGTTGGCAAATACCCAACACGCATGCCCATACTTTTTGACCTTCAAGCAGATTTTGGAGAAGAAAGCCAGCCTCAAGGCAGGTTCAAAAGGGTTTCCCGTGGTTTTTTGGTCGATGGTTACAGGTTCAGATCAGGAGACAGGCGACGAGAAAAACATCCCGTTTATGCGTTATTACACCGTATTCAATCTCGAGCAGACAGACATCGAAATTCCAGCAATCACCGAGACGCCCCTTGATTTTTCACCAATTGAGGAAGCAGACCGCATTGTCGCAGAAATGCCACTTTGTCCTGAAATCAGACATGGACAGTCGAAAGCCTTTTACAGCCCCAGCCTCGACTATATCAACATGCCTAAACGTGAACTTTTTGAATCCTCAGAGCTTTACTACAACGTGCTTTTTCACGAAATTGGTCATGCTACAGGCTCAAGTAGACGCCTTGCCAGAAAGGGAGTAACGGAAAGTTCATACTTCGGAAGCCACGAGTACAGCAAAGAAGAGCTGGTGGCAGAAATGACAGCTTGCATTGTCATGGGTGAACTTGGAATCATAGCCGAAACCCTTGATAATTCGGCTGCGTATATTCAGAGCTGGCTCCGAGCACTTAAAAGCAAAGACAACCGCAACCTCGTAGTTTCCGCTGCGTCACAGGCACAAAAGGCTTTTGATTATATCTTAAACCGCAAACCCGTAGAAATGGCGGAAGCAGCATAAAAGCTGGACTGAACAGGGGAGGATGTGAGATGCATCCTCCCACAACCCAAACCGAAAGGAAACGACACCATGAACGCACTCGCACTAATTGAGCAATACAGAGATAACCACGCCGGAAAAAGTCACTATATCGACACCCAGATGACCCAGGCAGAACAGGCACTGAAGGACGCTTGCAGGATGGCGGAAAAATCGGACTATGATTTTGCACAAGCAAACCTTTTTCTTGCCCGTAGTTCAATGGTTAAGCTTGTTGAAGCTATGCCACAGCCGGACAGCATTAGAAAGCTTGTTATCGAAATCTACATGTCAATTGAAGACGAAATCAGCCAGGAAGGTGGCAAATAATGGAACTTAACGACGACGTTAAAAACTTGATTGCAACAATTGCCCAGAAACAGCTGGGAATTGAAACGCTGGAACAACGGCACAGCGACAGCCTCGACTTTTACGACTGTGGGGTCTTGTCAATCAAAAAGGCTCTTGAAACGGCTTTCATGGCAGGCGTTGAAGTTGGCTTGACACATAACAAAGAAGCAATAAGATGAGCACACGAGGCGTTTTAGGCTACCGTCAACACGGGAAAGATTATTTGCACTACAACCACCAGGACTCGTACCCTTCAAATCTGGGCTTGCGGATTCTTGCAATGGTTAAAGCCGGGAACACCGAGCCAACGGAACCTGATGAAGAGAACGACTGCACGGAATTTGTTGGTGATTCGGTTTTTTGCCAATACGCTTACGTTCTAAACCTTGACGACCAGACGCTGGAATATTACCAAGGTGTCAACACCAACCCGGACGCATCTGGGCGGTACGTCAGCAGAGGTTCATGGACAGACCCAATCGATAACAAAATATATTACGGAGTCAGGCTGGCAAAAGTTATTTCGTTTGACACCATCCGGAATACGGCAGAAGAAGACCTACTCGGACTCTTTGAAACAGCGTAAAATACGGCTATATATGAAATGGCCAAGCCATTTCATAACCGAGTTAAACCCGGAAGAGGATTAAAACCTTGACCGGCTTTTTAACGTCCAAAATCGCTCGCACAGTTGCCGATAATGCTGGCGATATAAGCTGAATCCAGCATACAACCCCCTATCTCCCCCAAACTTGGGAGTTTTAAAGGCTATTTTCTCACGTCAAACGAATCTGTGAAAATAAAAACTTTTTGTAAGTCAAAAACACTACCTAAATTCCGCCGTGCTTACCAGAATAACAGCCCTTACCACTGAACTGGAATAATTTTATATTTCCCCAGTGTCTCAATAAGGACGACTGAAACAGCATATGTGAAATTATTTCACACTGAAGTCGTTTGCATTCACCAGGAATTAATAAACGTCGGATTTTAAAATTATGGCAGGCGTATATTAAATGACGAATTCAAATATACAAAGTAGACAAGGAGAGCAAGCCATGAAAAATATACAAATCACTATCAACGGTAATAAGTCCGTTACCGCAACTGTCAACCACGAACAATTTAACAAAATACCCGACAAAGCAAAACAGAATGTCATTGAAGCTATCAGACAAACTGCGAAACTAAAATAACAAACAAAATTTTCCATCTAATAGGAATGATAACAAGGGCGACAGTAAGCGACTTTACCCCAAGAATCTTTCGGGAGTGTATGAAGGGGATATTTTATGATATCAGTACCAGTCTGGAACAGGTAATATGCCGAACCCAACAAACCGGAGCACCTACAATGACCACCACAAAACGCCTAACATTCATTGACCTCTTCGCAGGCGTAGGTGGCTTTCATTTAGCTATGAAGCCTTTTGCTGACTGTGTTTTTGCCTCAGAATGGAACAAAGAAGCCCAGCAAACCTATTTAACTAATCACGGCGACTGTCTGACAATGGAATTTCACGGGGATATAGAAGCCGTTCCTTCTTACGAAATACCTGACCACGATATTCTTTGTGGCGGATTTCCTTGTCAACCGTATAGCACTGCGGGAAAACAGGAAGGCAAAGCTCACCCGCAAGGACAACTAATTTTCAAAATAATTGACATTTTGCGGACAAAGAAGCCATCGGTAATTTTCCTTGAAAATGTCACAGGATTATTGACCGAAAATGAAGGCAAAACTCTTTATGACATAAATAAAGAATTGCTTATGTCGCTTGGCTACAAGGTAAAGACGGCGGTCTTTAATGCATTCGATTATGGCGACCTCCCCCAAAACAGGGAACGTGTCTTTATCGTAGGTTTCCTTGATATAGCCCAGTACCACAATTTTGATTTTCAGGAACCAGTTGAACTCACAACCCAGCTTTTCGGAGATATAATCAACATCCACGAAAAAGCTGACGACGACCGGCTCTATATGACCGATATGACCAGCCGACCGCAACGAGAGATGCATGAATACGGTATGGAACAGTATAAAATTTATCAGTCAAGACCTCTTGCAAAAGTGAAAAAAGGTATTGACGATGAAACTCTGGGTATAGAAGAACCGGAAGCACCTAAAAAATCCGGCATAAGAGAGCACAAAACGCCTAATCAATGCCCTTGTCTGACCGCAAATATGGGAAGGGGCGGACACAACGTCCCGCTAATAAGAGATGATTTCGGAATAAGGAAGCTTTCTCCAAGAGAATGCTTTTTAATCCAGGGTTTCCCCCCAGAATTCAAGTTTCCGGAAATAATGGCAAAGGGACACCTTTATATGCAGGCTGGAAACAGTATTCCGCTTGGCGTTGTAAGCAGAATAGCTCAAAACATAGCAACAGCTCTGGACGCAGAACCATACAGATACATCACAGAAGAAGTGGACGAAGAAGAAGCAGAGGCTGGAAGATTTACAGCCAGCTATCTCGACAAAGACTTGTATCAGTATCAAATAATCGGGTGGTTCGATTCAGCGGAAGAAGCGGAGGCTTTCTGCGACAGCTTGCCGGAAGGCATTACTGATCAGAAATTATTTGAATACCACAAGATTGCAATGAAAGAGTATTTCAACCGCAACCAGTAACAACAAAAGCCATTCAGTAACATCAGCCCCAGGAGGACGTTTTCTGGGGCTTTTTTGTATTCAAAAAATGATTAGAACTATGGTATTTCAGCCGGTGTCATGGTATCACAGCAATACGAAATAATTCAAAAATGATGGTATCCAACCTTGAAGGAACACTCAATATGATCAAACTAAATATGAAGACTTACGTGATTGTTGGCGTGGCTGTTGCTCTCTTTGGCTGGCTATACCAGACCAGAGTTCATGTGAAGGAAAAACAGTTAAGTGACGTAACTAAAAGTGCCATTACAAAATATGGATATGACACCAATCAATACAAATTTGAATTAAAAGACAAGACAGATAACGACACTATCAAAATTCTGAAAGTAAGTTATTTCAAGGACAATAAGACATGGGACATAGATTGTTCCCGGAAGTCCGTCGACGAGTGGAGTTTTTACGATAACTATAATGACGATAGCCTGAAATTCGAGTCTGCACTGCGGGTCTTCAGGGAAAGTTTCCGGATTTATGGTTTTTATTCAGAGACTGAGAAAGTCAAAGCACGGGAAGCAACAAAAGAATTTCTTGTGAAATATCCGTTCAGGAAGCCGATGCTTCAAAAACTTGATGCGTTACTGCTTTAAGAATAAGATGTTTATAAGGATGAATGAATATGAAAAAACTTAAAATAATTCTTTTGCTATTCATTATGATTATTTTTTCGGGCATTGCATCTGCCGGTTATCTGGATGGAATGCGTGCTTACAATGGAGGTGATTTTTCTGTTGCAAAGTGGGAGTTTGAGCGTTCTGGGAAAGACCCTAAGTCTCAGCTTATGCTTGGATTTATGTATTCTACCGGGAAGGGTATTCCAATAAACAAAAAAGAGGCTGCAAAGTGGTACCTGAAATCGGCAAAGCAAGGTCATCCCAAAGCCCAGATTAATCTTGCACTTATGTATTCCAATGGTGACGGAATATCAAAAAATGCTTCTGAAGCAATAAAATGGTTTAAGAAAGCGATTGCTCAAGGAGAAACGGCATATTATTTAAATATAGGAAACATTTATTACTTTGGCGAAGGAATTAAGCAGAACAAACTGGAAGCTTCCAGGTGGTTTAAAAAAGGAGCAGATGAAGACGTACTTGATTGCGAGGTAATGTATGCTCGGATGCTTTACTATGGTTATGGAATAAAAGTAAATAAAATTGAAGCATCCAAATGGTATAAAGAAGCAGCAGAACAAGGCGACCCAGAGGCAGAATATAATTATGGTTTTATGGCTTTCAACGGAGAAGGAATGGACAGAGATCAAAAAAAAGCGTTTGAATGGTTTCATTCTTCTGCAGAACATAACTACGCAGAAGCACAGCTAATGTTGAATGTTATCTACTCGGGTAATGTCGTTGAAGGTGTTGAAGAAGATAGAGTTGAGTCTGCGAAATGGGCTTGTAGAGCTGCTGACAGCGGAAATGCAAAAGGGCAGTTTAATTGCGGACTTCTGTATGCCAAAGGAGTGGGAGTAGAAAAGGACATGTCGAAGGCGAAAATTCTTCTTCAAAAATCAGCTACTCAAGGTAATGAGCAAGCAATAAAGTTTTTAAGTGAGTTGGATTTAAGGGAGACGAGATAATGATTGCCGGGGAAAACTGCACGATATATTCTGGAACAAATATTCCCACCATTGGTGACCCAGTTCTTGTTGTTGCATCTAACATATCTGATCAAAACGGTATTGAGGCTGAATTTTATGTATTTATCACAGGCAGAACCAAAACTAAATTTTTACATGGCACTTTAAATTTGGGGCTTACCAAGGGACTGGAGAACTTCATCGATTTAGACTATGAATTAGCAGATAAGGAGATATTCTCCGAAGCATATAGTAATTTGTCTGAATATTTACGTGAAGAATTGAAAGAGGCGTATGAACAATTGATACTTAAAAGTGGATATAAGCTTTCAGAAACGACGCCAGACATCCTCATTGCATTGTTTCTAAATCCTGCATATAAAAAAGAACTTAAATCAATTGCAACTGGCAGCAAAAGAAGTTTGTTGAAGAAAACATTGCAAACCTATGAACTCTATCAAGTATGAAAGCACAATAAATATAAATGAGATTAGAGCCTAGGCAGGGGCAAAGAGCTTTTATGAATCTTATTTCGTATGAACTTTCACCGGTGAACGGTAAATAGTAGTAGGAAGCAGGTGGAATAATGGGGCAGGATAGAAAAGCATAAAAGGAAGAATCGATCCTCCAAAATCAATGTAACAAACAGTGGGTCAAATCATGTCCATCACTGAACTCACTAAGTTTGTGACTGATGAATATAAATGTTATACTGGCGAATTCTGCAAGGGTGATTTTGAAAATGA
>CAIUSO010000072.1 GCA_903901875.1 uncultured Geobacteraceae bacterium
AATAGAACAGGAGAGGATATCGATACTGATCCTGGATAAGATGGCATGAATTGATATTACATGCAGAAAAAGGAAAAGACCAGTGATTTTTATTTCATCTGGAATAGCGTGTAGTTGAAAATGACTTTGACGTGACCCTGAAGAGCGGGCCGGTGAGGTTGACTTTTCACTCCCCCATGCCATTATAAACCATGCGGTGTTTGCCCGCCGGGATTCGCCGGCTATCAATTTTTTTGATGATTTAAAGGGTCATTCCGTTGCCGTACACCGAGACGGGATCATGCATGACCTGCTGAAGAAGCGTAACTTTTCGGGTACACTCCACCTGACATCCACACCGGCCGATGCCTTGCGACTTCTGGCTGCGGGACAGACCGATTACGCCATCGTTGCCATCGTACCGGGAATGTATCTCATACGGGAACTAAAGCTGACCAACCTGTTCCCGGTGCTGCGTAATGTTGCGACCCATCGGTACGGGTATGCGGTAAAGAAGGGAGATGCCGAACTTCTCTCACGCTTTAATGAAGGGTTGGCGATCTTACGAAAAACGGGCCAGTACGATCAAATTTACAATAAGTGGCTTGGAGTTCTGGAACCGGAGCAGATTCAGTGGCGTTCTGTCATCAAATACGGCGCGGTTGTGGTACTGCCACTGATCATTCTGCTGGGAGGCTTTGCCCTCTGGTCGCGGACTCTCCATCGCCAGGTTGCGTTACGCACCGTTGATTTGACACGGGAAATAACCGAGCGGAAACATGCCGAGGAGGAGTTGCGACGTAACCAGCAGCAGTTGGTGCAGGCCGATAAACTTGCCGCCCTGGGTGTACTGGTTTCCGGTGTTGCCCATGAAATTAACAATCCAACCGGCCTGATTCTGCTCGACGTCCCCCTGCTGAAGCGGGCACAGAGTGATACCGCGCAGATACTTGATGAATATCAGGCCGAACATGGTGACTTCACCATTGGGGGGCTCCCCTACAGCGAAATGCGCATCGAAATACCCCGTATACTTGATGGAATGTTGGATAGTGCCAAACGAATCAAACGTATCGTTAACGATCTCAAAGACTTTGCCCGACGGGATGATCTCGGTATCAAACAGCGGGTGAATCTGAATGATGTTGTGCAAACGGCACTCCGTCTGGTTGACCCGACGGTCCGCAAGACCACAGGACGGCTGCAGGTAGAGTACGCAGCAGCTCTTCCCCCGGTATGGGGCAACAGTCAGCGAATAGAGCAGGTTGTGATCAATCTGATTTTGAATGCATGTCAGGCTCTTCCCGATTATGATAAAGGAATTTATATCAGCACACGCCACAACTCCGCAACGGGCCATGCTATACTGACCGTTCACGATGAAGGGATCGGTATTTCTCCTGAAAATCTTGCCCGCTTGACGGACCCGTTCTTTACCACTAAACGTGAGAGCGGAGGAACCGGACTTGGGCTGTCGGTTTCCGATGGCATCGTCAAAGAACATGGCGGACAACTGTATTTCGACTCAACACCCGGCCGTGGCACAACAGTAACGTTGGTTATCTCTGTCGCCAGCGAGGAGCAAACATGACCCCACACAACACCCCCTCATTCGGCATTCTTCTTGTCGATGATGAACCGTCATGGCTGAAATCCCTTTCACTCACCCTGCGAAGCTGCGCGGGGTTGTCCAATATTTTAACCTGTCAGGACAGCCGTGAAGTAATGGACGTACTTGCGAGCAACAGTATCGGCCTGGTTATCCTTGATCTGACTATGCCCTATCTCTCAGGCGAACACCTCCTTGGTCTGATCGGTGAGCAGTATCCCGAAATTACCACCATCGTGGTCAGTGGCCTTAATCAGTTGGAAACAGCTGTAAACTGTATGAAACTGGGTGCCTTCGACTACATAGTAAAGACCGATGAAGAAGAGCGTATTGCGGGGGGAATTCTGCGAGCCGTACGTCTCAAAGAGATGCAGCAGGATTATCGGGAGATGTCGAGCCATCTGGCACAGAGACAGTTACGCCACCCCGAAGCATTTGCCTCCATCGTGACCGGTGACCGGGGGATGTTGACGCTCTTCAGCTATGTGGAGGCGGTTGCCAAAAGCCCCCAGCCGCTGTTGATCACCGGGGAGAGTGGTGTCGGCAAGGAGCTGATCGCCCAGGCACTGCACCGCTTGGGGGGATTACGGGGAAAGCTGGTAACCGTCAATGTGGCGGGACTCGATGACGCGGTGTTTGCCGACACCCTGTTTGGGCATCTGCGCGGTGCCTATACAGGTGCCGAGGGGGCCCGCCGCGGCATGGTTGAGGAAGCGGTCGATGGCACCCTGTTCCTTGATGAGATCGGCGACCTCAGCATCGCCTCCCAGGTTAAATTGCTGCGCCTGTTACAGGAAGGGGAGTATTACCCGCTCGGCAGTGATCAGCCGCGTCGCCTTAAGGCACGTATTGTGGTGGCCACCCATCAGAACCTGAGGGAAAAAGAGGCTGGGGGAACGTTTCGTCGTGACCTGTTTTACCGGCTCCGTACCCATCACGTACACGTCCCCCCGCTCCGGGAACGGCCCGGCGATATTCCGCTGTTGCTGGATTACTTCCTCGGAGAAGCGGCCCAGGTTCTTGGCAAGAAAAAGCCCACACCCCCTCGGGAATTGGCCCAGTTCCTCGCTACCTGCCAATTCCCCGGCAACGTCCGCGAGCTGAAGGCCATGATCTACGACGCTGTCAGTACCCATCGTGACCGGATGCTGTCAATGACCACCTTCATTAAAGCTGCCGGAGATGATCAAATCGCCCCCCCCGCCCCGAGTGATCAACGACAAAATCCCTTCGGTGGATTTGTTGATCTGCCAACCTTTGCAGAAGCTGCCAGTTTTCTCGTATCCGAAGCGATGAATCGGGCCAACGGCAACCAAACCCTGGCAGCCCGCCTGCTGGGTATTTCCCAACCGGCACTTAACAAGCGACTGAGATCAGGTATAACCAAAAGCTATAACGATAACTTTTAGATATACCCAGATAACATGCTGTAGTTACAGCATGTTATTGCTATTTTTACCATTATTCCTTTTCTGCCGGTTATAGATGTTCACTTACCACAAATCCGTTCACACCACATAATGTTCTTGTTATAACAGCATGTTATACCATTTACACCGATTGGCACAATCCATGCTGTAGAGAGAGTACTACGAAAAGAGCGTTTCGCTCATATTTTCTCACTCATGGAGGTGTACCATGGCAATGTTCTGGATTCAATTCGCACTCGTACTGGGAGCCGTTCTGCTCGGCATCCGCAGAGGCGGGGTCGCCCTGGGGCTGATCGGCGGTCTTGGCGTTTCACTACTCACCATCGGTTTCCGCTGTTCTCCGTCCGAGCCACCAATTGCGGTTATGCTGATCATCCTGGCGGTAGTCACCGCCTCGGCCACTCTTCAAGTAGCCGGTGGACTGGACTATCTGGTACAGTTGACGGAACGTCTGCTTCGCGCTCACCCCAAATACGTCACCATACTGGCACCATTAAGCACTTTTTTTCTCACGGTCTGTGTCGGCACCGGTCACGCGGTATACGCCCTGTTGCCGGTCATTTCCGATGTTGCCATCAAGACCGGCATCCGCCCGGAACGCCCCATGGCCATCTCAAGTGTCGCCTCCCAGATGGGAATCACCGCCAGTCCGGTGGCAGCTGCGGTCACTTTTTTCCTCGGTTTTGCTGCCAAGGCAGGGCAACCGGTAACGCTCGTCCAGATCCTGATGGTAACTATGCCGGCCGGTATTGTCGGAGTACTTACTGCAGCAGCCTGGAGTTTTAACCGGGGACTTGATCTTGATAAGGATAAGGAGTTTCAGGGCCGTCTCAAAGATCCCGATTTCCGCAAATCATTGGACGCCGACGTTACTACACTGGATAAAAAAATAAGCCGTACGGCCAAATTATCAGTACTCCTCTTTTTTACCGGTGTGGCAACCATTATCCTGTTTGCCGTGGAACCGTCTCTCCTCCCCATGGGTGCTGAAAATAAAGCGGTTCCCATGACAACCGTCGTTCAATTTATCATGCTGGCCTTTGGTGCTTTCATTATGTTTGCCGCCAATGTCAAGGCGAAGGATATCGCCCACTCAAGTGTCTTTATAGCCGGCATGATCGCCGTCGTATCCATTTTTGGTATCGCATGGATGAGTGATACCTTCATCTCGGCAAACAAAAAGTTCCTGATCGATAACATCGGCATCATGGTTAAAATAGCACCCTGGACATTTGCCATCGCGACCTTCTGTATCTCGGCCTTTGTCAAGAGCCAGGCAGCCACATTGGCGATCACCCTCCCCCTTGGTCTGGCCCTCGGTCTGCCGATCCCCCTTCTGCTCGGTCTGGTACCAACCAGCTATGCCTATTTCTTCTTTGCTTTCTACCCAAGCGATCTGGCAGCCATCAACTTTGACCGGACCGGCACCACCCGAATCGGCAAATATCTTCTTAATCACAGCTTTATGATCCCCGGTTTTATCGGAGTGGGCACTTCGACCGTTGTCTCCTATATGATTACCCGATTTATTTTTTAAACGGCATTCAAATGCAAATCCCCCTCAATCCCCCTTTTGTAAAGGGGGAAGCTTATAATAGCCCTCCCCTTTTTTCAAAGGGGGGGGAGTGGAATTTGAAGTGAAAACGTGGCTTAACCGATATACGACTCAAAATATTTCTCATAATCACTGAGGGTAGTGCTGACCGCAAACGGTACCGCCTTGGCAAAACAGTCCAAAACAATCTGTCATGGCCACCTCCGACACCTTTTACGCTGCACTTGGCCGACCTGCTCCCTTCCAACCATGGTACTGCTCTTCAAAGTAACCCTTAAGTTTAGCCGGATCAAAATCAAGAAAGGTACCACCGGATGCAAAATGTTTCATGAACACCCGTCCGACGGCGTAACAAAGGGCACCGTTCATCACCGGCATTGCAGCCAGAGAAAAGGCACCGATAAATGGAATAAGTTTGGAACTGCTTGCTGCCATATAGCGACAGTTGATGCCACTTGCAAGTATAACGATGGCAGACTTTGATCGCTGGGTATTAAAGGGAATAGTATAAAGCTTACTCAGTTTTCTCAGCATCATAAGCTGAACCGCCATAAATCCCGCCATATCGAGAAATGGCACCGGAATTAATCCTGAGGCGGCTGACATGGCTGAATAATTGCGAACGGTAGTCATGGCTGCCTGAAACGTCTTGCCGTTATCGCCCGGCAGAGCATCCGTCTCCTCCAATGATTCAACAGTCGTGGAGGCATCGGTACAGGGAGCATCCTGCTCCTCTGAAAACTCTTGCGCCGCTTTCTCCAAAGCAGACACCTTTCGTGCAACAGGTGGTGCCTGAAACTCTTCGGATACGTGCCCCCACGGTGTAACCTCGGAAATTTCTTCTCGGAGAGGTGCCGTTTCCTCAATGGACTCTTCCTGCTCTTCTTTCACCTGCAATCTGGCACGGAGAGTGGTTGATATATGCTGTTCCGGAACTTCATCAACTACCATTGTCGGTATGGTGGGTTGCTCCACCGTTTCCGGCGTTTCGTCGTTGGACATCAGAAACATTTTTTTCCTTGTCAGGTGTGATGATATTTCTTCAGTTGGCTTGTTCATGGATTCTCCTTGGATAATAAAGACTATATTGATGCACATGAAATTACATTGACACTACAACCGAGTAAGTGTATCTTCCGATTCTTTAAAAAGCAAGTTATTCCGCTGGTATTCCACAGGTATGACCGATGTCAAACACTCTGCGACACCTGTTGGCATCAGACCACTTCGCTAAAAATCACACATTAACTTACGTAAGACGAGCAGGAATTGATGATCAAATCTCTGAATATATTTCCAAATCTTCTCTCCCAACCTATTTCCTTCGGACTCTGCGGAGTCATTTGGGGAGGCTTCGGTTACTTTCTGGTAAAAAGATTGCGGTCAAAGAAAAACAGTGAAGTGGCACTTCAGTTTATTAACGCAATTGAACGGAGTGATATTATTGAAAAGCTTTCACTCTTAATCAAACAGGAACGAAAAAACAGAAATATATCACGGGCAGCTATCGAAAAACAATTCAACATTCTGATTATTAAAACTATCGAACAACGGAAGACGACCGATTTAGTCACCTCCGCACTGAAAAAGCCCACGACGCCAGAGGGGTTTACCGCCATATATGAACATGTGAGAAATATACTCATGGCCGGCCTGTTTCAATCACGCCTGGAAGCGGAAGCACTCATAAAACATACTGAACTGAAACTTTTCAATGAGTCTATACGGTTAAAAAATATTCTCTCATCATTTATTGTCATCGGTCTGCTCGGCACCCTCATGGGGATGAGTGACAGTCTGGGTAAGTTTAATGAAGAATCAATCAATGTGACAAAACTGGTAAGTCAAGACTTGCCCTCCGCGTTTATTCCCAGCATATGGGGCGTAATCAGTACCATTGTTGGTATGCTGTTTTACAGCAGGTTGGTCCATACCTATTACACCCCCTTGAAGACCACATTGGAACATGCCACCCTGAATTCGTGGATTCCCCAACTCTGCCCCTCGTTATCCGATATTATCGTTGATAAACTGGAAGATAATGCCCTCCGGGTAGAAAAGCAGTTCGCCAACGCTGCGACGGTCGCAGAGTTTGCCCGCGATGTACAAAACGAACTGGCCCCGTTTAAAGAGAGCATGAAAAGGGCTGACCAGGCACTGTCCCGGGCTCAACCGGTTATGGACGAATCGGAAGCAGCCGTTAAGCTACTCCACAACTATGCGGATAAACTGACCCGGTTCTCCGATAAGTTTTCCACTTCCCTGGAAAAGTTTATCATTCTGGAAGATCGCCTGGCCACGGGATATGATGGTTTGACCGCTGCAAATGAAAACCATTCCAAGCAGATGTCCCACTGGAGTTCACAATTCCAGCTGCTGGTTGAAAAAAACAATGAGCAGACGCTTAAGATAAACAACCAGATTGGTAAAATATTCATGTCATTGGTTGATTTTGATGAGCAATATCTGGAAGTCAGTAAAAATCAGACCGAAGCGGTCACGGTGCTGGTAAAGACGATAACGGCTGAAAAAGGTTCGGAAACAGCAATTAACCGAGTACTTGCCGAGAAAATACTGGAAGAGTCCACCGTCAAGTTTACCCAGTTGATAGGCGGAGTTCAACATCTTACCGCAACGCTGACATCCAATCTGGCGGCAATTGAAAAGAATCTGGGTGAAGTCAAGGGAACGCTGACGGTTGATGTCGATAAGATGTCAGTCCGCATTGTCAACAGCCTGATCGGTATCCAGCAGGAGTTAATCGGCGGTCTTTCCGGCGTTCAGTCAGAACTGGCGGATGGACTGGATGCCCTGCCGGATAAACTGGATGAGATCAATGACACCATCCTTGCCCAGTTCAGCCGCATCGGTGATCCGGTCAAAACGGCAGCACTGAAAATCGATTCAAATTACGCGGGAATGGTTGTGGCACTCCAGGAACTGAATAAACAGTTGAAGGCCTGATATCAGATGCTTAATAATGATTTTCTAAACGATGAAGGCGTTGATTTCAACTTTTGGCCTTCGTTCACCGATTTGATGCTGACTATTACCATTATTATGGCGGCACTTCTGGTGGTCAAATTCGGTGTCAGTGCCTCACAGTTAAAGCAAAAGCAGGAAAGTAAAAACGCCATCATCTCTGAAATCAAGAATCAGTTGAAATTGAAGTTCGGAAATAACTACCGAGAACTAAAAGAGTCTGAGAACACGTTGATCATATCCAACAGTAACGAGAATATTGTCAAAATAACCAGTGAAACCGATTATCAGCAGATCAGTTTTTATGAGAAGATTTTGTTCGACAAAAGCCAATACAACATTAAGAGTAGCGGCAGGGAAGTACTCAAAATTGTAGGAGATGTGATAAAACTCAAGTCATATAAAATCAAACTGGTACAAATTGAAGGGCATACGGATTCAAATGAGATAAAGCTGGATAATTACCCGAAAAACATGGGTAATATCGTACTGGGCTCACGGAGAGCCGTCGATGTATTCCAGTTTTTTAAAGATCAGGTGGGAATAGATCCGGCAGTATTACCCATGTCGGCGACCACCTTCGGAGAGTACGCCCCACCATCGAGAAAGCTCGACAATGAATACAACCGTGACACCCTCCTGAAAGCTAATGCGACCCCTGACCTGCGAGCATCAAACAGAAGGATTGAACTCAAACTGTTCTTCTCTGCCAAGTAAAAAAGGCTGGTTGGAAACATCTGGGAGATGGGCCAACCAGCCTTGAGACTGCTTCTGTCCGTAGAATCAGATCCCCTCAAAAAGAGCCGTTGACAGATAGCGTTCGGCACCATCGGGGAGAATTACCACGATGGTCTTCCCGGCAAACTCATCCAATTGTCCAAGCCGAACCGCTGCAGCAACCGCAGCACCGCAGGAGATACCAACCAGAAGCCCCTCTTCTTTTGCCAGCCGTTTTGCAAACTCAATCGCATCGGCACTCTCCACCTGTTCAACACGGTCAATCACCGATAGATCCAGGGTATCGGGAATGAAACCGGCACCGATCCCCTGTATTTTGTGGGGAGCAGGTTGAATCGGCAGACCGGCAAGCTTCTGGCTTATAACCGGACTTTCTTTCGGCTCAACGGCAACGGAAATAATTTTCTTGCCCATGGTGTTTTTAATATAACGGGAAATTCCGGTGATAGTACCGCCGGTGCCGACACCGGCAACCAGCACATCTATGGCACCATCGGTATCGTTCCAGATTTCCGGTCCGGTGGTTTTTTCATGGATTTCAGGGTTGGCAGGATTTTTAAACTGCTGGGGAAGAAAATAACGAACCGGATCGGAGGCAGCTATCTCTTCTGCACGACTGATGGCCCCCTTCATTCCTTCTGCACCGGGTGTCAGTATCAGATTGGCACCAAGTGAAGCAAGTACCCGCCTCCGCTCGATACTCATGGTTTCAGGCATGGTCAAGGTCAACTTGTAGCCACGGGCGGCGGCCACATAGGCAAGGGCGATACCGGTATTACCGCTGGTGGGCTCGATAATTTCCACCCCCGGTTTAAGCACACCACGTTTTTCCGCATCCCAGATCAAGTTGGCACCGATGCGGCACTTTACCGAGTAGGCAGGATTACGCCCCTCAACCTTCGCCAGAATGATTGCTTTTGAATCACCGATAACATGATTCAAACGTACTAACGGTGTGTTACCGATGGACTGTGAGTTATCCGCATAAATCTTTCCCATTGCCCCTCCTCCTCAAACATAACCCTATAGATTTTATAGATGTAATTACCAAAAAAATTTAAATGCTGTAATCCATGATTCGGGACTTCTGCTGACGGGCCATGTCGCTCTTTTCAAGCATATCGGCAAGAGTTGTAGTGGCAAGAACGGAGTCGATGGCAATCTTTACATCGCTCATGACCAACCGAATACCGCAGCAGGTAGGGTCACCACACTCCTCGCAGACAACCTTGACGTTGTCATTTAAGCACTCTACCAGGGCAAAGCCCCCTTCCAGAATGCTGACAACCTTACCGATGGTAATAGTTGCCGGAGGTGACGCCAGCATATACCCGCCCCCCTTGCCAATCTTGCTCTTTAGCACTCCCCCCTTACGCAAGGCGACAAGAATTGCCTCAAGAAACTTCTTGGGGATATCCTCTGCCGTTGCCAGCTCGGAAATGAGTACCAGATCGCCGTTGTAATGTTCGGCGAGGTAGCTGAGGGCCTTTAAGGCGTATTTAGTCTTTTTCGATATCATATCTATTAATACGATAGATAAACAAAATAATTATCATTGTCAATGTTTTTTTGATCTTGAAGGGACACCGACAACGAAGTTACGCTTTTTTCACAAATTCAGATTTTAACTGCATGGCACCGATGCCATCAATTTTGCACTCAATGTCATGATCACCCGGCACGATGCGAATATTTTTCACTTTGGTGCCAACCTTGACCACCAATGAAGATCCCTTTACCTTCAGATCCTTTATTACGGTGAGAGAATCGCCGTTAGAGAGAATTGCACCAAAAGCATCCCGGACAACGGCATCGGTGGCAACAGCTTCTGCGGCAGACGGGGACCATTCATGGGCGCATTCCGGGCAGACCAACAGATTACCGTCTTCGTAGGCATAGGGGGACGAGCAGGAGGGACAGGGGGGAATAGACATAATGGTTTCCTTGTATGGTCAATTTAATTATTTCAATTTCAACGTTAACATGGGGGCGACCCGCCGGTCGCCCTCCCATGTATTCTATTGTCTCAAGAGCAGTGAAATCCCATGGAGCAGGAGACCGATCACCCCCCCCACCAAAGTTCCGTTCATCCGGATAAACTGCAGGTCGGAACCGATGCTCAACTCAATTTCGGTCACATATTCGTCATGATCCCACCCCTGCACCGTTCCCGATACATGGCGGGTTACGGCGTTTCGCAGCGTCGTACCATAGGTGATAACAAGCCGTTCCAGATAATCATTGAAGCACTCCCTGAGGGAGGTATTTTCAGCAAGTAACGTACCAAGACCGGCTATCAGAGCAGCTATGTGAGCCCGCACCTGGGAGTCAGGCTGATTGAGATCCGTGTCGAGCCACCGGGCAAGATCGGTGCCAAGGGCACTCACATAGTCCGACAGCAGAGGGTTCTGCACCGCTTCTCGCTTCACTGTTTCAATGGAGGACCGCAACTGCTGGTCAGAGTTCAACCGGGTAACAAACTCGGATACCATGCCGTCGAATTTCTGCCTGAGGGGATGTTCCGGGTCTCCGGTAACCCCGTGGAGATATTCATTGATGCGGGCCGTAATTTTCTCCCCTGCCCCCTGGGAGAACTGCTCACGGTTCGGGATAAATACACTCAGTAGCGGATAGTCGCGGGAAATCATGGTATCTATGGAACTGGCAAGGGCAGCCTGTGTCTCAGTATTCGCCAGCCAAACGGCAGAGCGACTCAGCAGATCATCGAGTATGGCCTGGTGACGATTGCCGTTGCGGAGTGTTTCAAGGAGCGTCCCCACGGAAGTAGAGAGATCAAACCCCTCTACCCGGTCGGCAACCACATTCCGGAGAATCTTCTGCACCCGTGCATCTTCAATAAAACTGAGTGAGTCTGCCAGCACCCGTACCACGCCGCCTGCCAGCTGGTCACCATTATTTCCCGTAGTGAGATATGCGGAAAGACGGGCAGCCCCGTTCTGCTCCCGCAACTTGCCTATCAAAGTGTCCGGTGACAGAAACCTGTCACGGATAAATTCGGCCAGATTATCGGCAATGGCAGCTTTTTTATTCCTGATGATAGCCGTATGGGGAATCGGAATACCAAGGGGATGCCTGAACAGTGCCACAACGGCAAACCAGTCGGCCAATGCTCCAACCATGGCCGCCTCGGCAAAGGCGGCAAGCCATTCCCATCCCCCTCCCTTTTGTGACCGTGCGACAACAAACAGTATGGCGGCACCAACCATCATGCCGGTGGCAATTGCTTTATTTCTCTTTAAAATACGGGTCCGAATGTCCACAATACAGCTCCTCCTCAAAAGATAAACGTGTCCTTAAAAATGGGCTTGAATATGTAACATATTTACCATAAAGTAACACTTTTTTTAATGTCGTTTATATTTATTAATCGGAGATACATGGCGATTACCAGGGTGGAGAATATCGAATTTTGTACTTCTGCCGAGATTCACCGTATCCAGGAAAAGTATTTGCGTCGCCACCTGAGTTACGCTGCTGATAACTCGCCTTTCTATCGTAACCTGTTCCGGGGAACAGGCATTAGTCCTGCTGCCGTCTCCCTGGACTCTCTGGCTTCCCTCCCGTTCACTGACAAACAGTTACTCTGTACTCGAAACGAAGAATTCCTTGCCGTGCCATCCGCCCAGATTGTTGACATTGTGCTGTCGTCAGGTACCACCGGAACCCCCGTTGCAATTATGTACACTGAAAACGACCTGCAACGGCTTGCCTACAATGAAGAGGTTTCCTTCAGAAGTATGGGCATTGGCCCACACGACAGGGTCCTGCTCACCTGCACATTGGATCGCTGTTTCATCGCCGGATTGGCCTACTTTCTCGGGACCAGAAGTGTGGGTGCCGCCGCCATCAGGAATGGGCTCGGCAGCGTGGCAAGCCACCGGGAAATTATCGAACGACTCAAACCGACAGTGATTGTAGGGGTCCCCTCATTCCTCAGAAAGCTTGGCACTTTTCTTCGTACGGAAGGGATTGACCCAACAGAATGCGGCATTACTAAATTGGTTTGCATCGGAGAACCGGTGCGGGACCGGAATATGGATCTTCTAACGGAGGGTACTCAGCTTGAACAACTGTGGGGTGCCCGGCTGTTTTCCACCTACGCTTCATCGGAAACCATCACCTCCTTTTGCGAATGCACCGCCCGACAGGGGGGACATCTGCACCCGGAACTGGCTGTTATTGAGATCATTGATGACGATGGAACAGTTGTGCCGACAGGTACCACCGGTGAAATTGTGGTGACCCCTCTGGGAATTGAAGGAATGCCACTCGTACGGTTTAAAACAGGTGATATCGGTTTCCAAATCGACGCCCCCTGCTCCTGCGGTCGAAACTCGGTGAGGCTCGGCCCGATTCTGGGCAGGAAAGATCAGCGGCTTAAAGTCAGGGGAACCACCCTTTACCCTAACGCCATCTACGCCGTGCTTGACTCACTACCAGCCGTTTCCGATTACTATGTGACGGTTTCGACAGTCGGGAACCTGTCCGATACCGTTACGGTGTCGGTTGCCGTGCAAGATGAGTCCTGCACGGCATCGAAGATCAGTGACTATGTGCAGGACCGGTTACGGGTGCGGGTTGACGTTACTATTGTCAATCAAGAGGAAATTACCACCATACTCTCCGGTGGAAATCCACGAAAAATTAATCGTTTTGTGGATAAGAGGTAAAATGTAGCAATCCATCGACAGACAGACGTCACTATTTATACTAAAATATTTTTTACCATTATTCATATCTCAATGTACACGTGAGTCATCATGAACAGTGAAAACAACTTTTTTATCGTCGCCCTGGGTGCTTCGGCAGGTGGGTTAAACGCCCTTGAACAGTTTTTTGCCGCCATGCCGGCCGACAGCGGCATGGCATTTGTTGTTATCCAGCACCTCTCGCCCGATTTCAAAAGTCTGATGGATGATCTGCTGGCTCGGCACACCGACATGACCATCCGTCAGGCAACCGAAGGTGTTGAACTGGTACCGGACACCATCTATCTCTCCCCTCCCCGTTTCCAGATGGGACTGGCATCGGGACGGATTATCCTCAGGGACAGACCGGTGGGAACACCGGTGGAGCTGGCCATTGACACCTTTTTCCGTTCCCTGGCTGAGGACGGCGGCAAACGCGCCGTCGGCATCGTCCTGTCCGGTACCGGTTCGGACGGTTCCCGCGGTATCCAGGCCATCAAGGACGCCGGGGGACTGGTCATCGTCCAGACCCCCGATTCGGCCCAGTTCGATGGCATGCCCCGTAACGCCATTGCCAGTGGAAACTACGACTTTCAGCTCTCACCTGAACTTATACCCCGGCTTCTGATTGATTATGCCAAAAACCCGGAGGAAATCCGCTCCAAGGTATCCCATACCGTCGATGTATTTCCCGAAGATGGCGAATATGCTGAAGTTTTTGCCCTGCTCCGCCGTGGTTTTAACGTTGATTTTTCCAAATATCGCATCGGCACCGTAAAAAGACGCATCCTGAGACGCTTTGAACTGAAGGGGGTCTTCACCATTGAAGACTACGTGCCGATTCTCGCCTCCGATCCAGAGGAGCTGGAAGCACTCTACCACGACCTGCTGATCGGTGTGACCGAGTTTTTCAGGGACCCAGCCACGTTCGAGTACCTTGAAAAGATGGTTATTCCCGAACTGATTTCGTCGTCCCGGGACGCCGAGGAAATTCGGGTCTGGTCGGCCTGTTGCGCCACCGGAGAAGAAGCCTATTCCCTGGCAATCGTCCTGACCGAAGTGGCCGAACTCTGTAACTATCAGGGCAAAATAACTATCTTTGCCACCGACGTCCATAAACGATCACTGGAGGCCGCGTCCATTGGTGTCTACAGCAGTGACCGACTGGCCAACGTTTCTCCCGACCGACTGGCACGCTATTTCCGGCAGGACCAGGGTGATACCTGGCGCATTGTTCCTGACATTCGCAAACTGGTGGTCTTTGCTCCCCACAACGTCATCAGTGACCCGCCATTCACCAAAACCGATCTGGTCTGTTGCCGCAACATGCTCATCTACCTCCAGCAGGATGCCCAGGAACGGGTCATCACCACCTTCCATTATGCGTTGAAGGTCGCTGGAGTCCTGTTCCTGGGAAGCAGTGAAGGGCTCGGTTCCCTTGCCACCGAGTTTGAATCCATGGAAGCCCATTTCCGGTTGTTCCGCAAAAAGCGCGAGCTGAGACTGCCGCTTGATTTCAGGACCACCACCACAACAACCCGATTTAATATCACCACCAAACCGGTCCAATCCCAAAGTCGCACAGTCACCATTGAGCGTCAACTCCTCACGGATTATGACCTGCTGTTGAGTCGCCATATCCCGTCGGGGATTCTGGTAGACGAGAATCACCATATCCTGCACTCCTTTGGCAATATGCTGCCCTACACTATCCCGGCCATCGGGCGCACTGACAACAGTATGCTTTCCCAACTTGACGAGGCGTTGCATGTGGCCGTGAGCACCACCCTGCAGCGGTCGGCACGGGACCGAGCCTCGGCAATGCTGAGCGGCGTACAACTGAGCCAGGAAAGTGGACCACAGCTCAAGGTGGAAGTCACCGTCGAACCGCTTCTCGATCCACGATCAAAAATCACCCACTTTTTCATCAGTTTTCGTTCGGAAGAGTTTCAACCCCTCCCCCCCATCATCCTCGAAAAGGAGGAATCCTTTCAGACCTTTGAGGAGCGGTCACTGTACCGGCAGCACATCAACGACCTTGAACAGGACCTGCAACTGACCAAGGAAAATCTTCAGGCTGCCAATGAAGAGCTGCAGGCAAGCAACGAAGAGCTGCAGGCAACAAATGAAGAACTGCTCGCCTCAAACGAGGAACTCCAGAGCACCAATGAAGAGCTCCATTCGGTGAATGAGGAATTATTTACCGTCAATTCGGAATTCGAGCGCAAGAATACCGAGCTGAGTAATCTCAACCTGGATCTTGAGAGCCTTTTGACGAGCATTGACATCGGCACCGTATTTGTGGACAAACGGCTCTGTATCCGCAAATTCAATGCGGCTATTTCTGACTATTTCAATCTGCTCCCCCACGATGTGGGGCGCCCCATCGAACATATTTCCTATCGGCTGACGGAGCAAAAACGGCTCATGGAGGATGTCCGCTCGGTACTTTCCTCCGGTGTTTTTATCGAGGACGAAGATTCAGACCCCCAGGGGAATCGCCATATTCTTATCCGCATTCTCCCCTTCAGGGCCATTACCGGCAAGGTTGACGGGGTTGTCATTCTCTTCGCCGATGTGAGCCGAATCAAGGAAGCGGAGCTAAAAGTCATCCAGATGAATGAAGTGCTGGAACAGACGGTTCTGGAGCGGACCCAGGTTTTACTGGATACCGAGGAACAACTGCGCCTTCTCCTTGATTCCACCTATGAAGCAATTTACGGTGCCGATCTTGACGGCAATTGCACCTTCTGCAACAGTTCCTGCATTCGCCTGCTCGGCTACTCCGACGCCGATGAATTGATCGGAAAAAACATGCATGAGTTGATCCACCGTAAACCGCGCTTTGGCAGTGCAACCGGCCTGGACGAAACATGGCCCATATCCCGGGTAACCCTCAAGGGTGAGGGGGTACACTCGACCAATGAGCCGGTATGGCGGGCCAACGGCAGCTCCTTTCCGGTTGAATACTGGTCTTACCCCCAATATCGTGGCGGGAAAATCAGCGGCACGGTCGTCACCTTTATCGATATCACGGAGCGAATAGTACTTGAAGAGGAGCGACGTAAAGCCGGCTTGTTCACCCGCGCCACACTGGATGGATTGCGTGCCAATATCTGCGTCATTAATAGTATGGGTGAAATTGTCATGACCAACCGGGCATGGGATACCTTTGCCGCTGAGAACAACGCCCCCGAAGGCTCCTGCGGCATTGGTTCCAACTACCTGGAAGCATGCATCTGTACGGAACATGAGGAGTGCGAGGAGATCAATCTCTTTGCCAACGCGGTCAGGGGATTCATGGATGGCACGTTGACCGAATTCGTACGGGAATATCCCTGCCATTCGTCGGACCAGTTCCGCTGGTTCATTTGCAGGATCAACCCCTTCTCCCTGGGGGGGGCCGCCTACGCTGTTGTTTCCCATGAAAATGTTACGGAGCTCCGTACAGCACTTGATGAATTGCAGTGGGAAAAGGACCGGGCCGTAGCCGCCACGGAGGCAAAAAGTTCGTTCCTCTCCACCATGAGTCACGAGATTCGCACCCCCATGAATGGTGTTATCGGCATGACCGGTATCCTTCTCGAAACAGAACTGACGTCGGAACAGCGGGAATATGCGGAAATAGTCAGAAAAAGCGGCGAAAGTCTTTTGGAGCTTATCAACGATATTCTCATTTTTTCAAAAATCGAGGCGGGCAAGATCGATCTGGAAACGTACGAACTGGACCTGATCAACACCGTGGAAGACATCACCGAGATTCTCTCCCTCTGTGCCGCCGATAAGGGGCTTGACCTCTACTGTCAGATCGATCCCGTCATACCGATGGTTCTCAAGGGTGATGCCGGCAGGGTGCGTCAGGTTCTGACCAACCTTGTGGGTAATGCCATTAAGTTCACCGATCAGGGAGAGATAATTATCAGTGCCTCCCTGATACACCAGAAGATGGACAGCGTTTTCGTCAGGTTCGATGTATCGGACACCGGCATCGGTATACCGGCGGATCGGCTGGACGCCATTTTCAGCCCCTTTACCCAGGCTGACGGCTCTACTGCCCGTAAATATGGCGGAACCGGCCTGGGACTGTCCATCAGCAAGCAGCTTGTAGAATTGATGGGGGGAGAGATCGGTGCCACCAGTGTGGAAGGTAAGGGTTCGACATTTATGTTCACCGTCCGCTTTGAAACGGTGCCGACTGACGCTTCTTCAGCAACCGTACATGCGGTCTCCACATTCCTGAAAGGGTGTGCCGGAGTTGGTATCATGGTGGTGTCCGGCAACGCAACACTGCGAAGGCAGCTGGAATCAACCCTCACCGGGTGGGGGTGCCGATGCAGTGCCACCGATAGTGCGGAAGAAGCGTTACTAATCATGAAAAACGCGGCGACTCGGCAGGAACCGTACCGTTTGGCCCTCATCGACCGCTATCTGCGGGATATGGACGACAGAGGTCTGGGATGGCGCATGCGAAATGAACCGCTGCTGGATTCGGTCCGCCTGATCAAGCTTTCACTGATCAGCCAGAAAGACGAGGAACAGACACTCAAACAGATCGGTTTTGATGGAAAACTGACAAAACCTGTCAGGCAGTCCCACCTCCGTGACTGCATCGCAACATCCCTTGGCAAAAGGAATGCCCGCCCCACCCCCGTTCCCCGGACAATTGCCCCGTCCGGCAGCACACCGGCGCGGGAAAATAGTGCGGTAAACATTCTCCTGGCTGAAGATAATATTATCAACCAGAAGGTCGCACTTAAGCTGTTAAAACAGCTCGGCTACAATGTAGATGTTGCCAATGACGGCTATGAAGCGGTACACGCTCTGGAAACGGCGGATTATGATCTGGTGCTCATGGACTGCATGATGCCGGAAATGGACGGCTACGATGCCACCCTGATGATCAGATCCCCCCTGACACCGGTTCGTAATCACCACGTTCCGATCATTGCCCTGACAGCCAACGCCATGAGTGATGACCGGGACTACTGTTTCTCCGTAGGTATGAACGATTATCTGACAAAGCCGGTACGAAAACAGCAACTGTTAGAAGTTATTACCAAGTGGCTCAATAGCGACTGCGATACCGACAGTAGCCAGGAAAGGGAGAGTGTCCAACCGGAGGAGAAACAGCTCCAGCACCTTTTTGATCGGGATGAGATGCTGGACAGTCTTGATGGTGATCATGACGTGTTTACCAGTATTATCGAACTGGCGATTGAAGAATTACCCCATGAAGTCGCCCAATTAAAGAGTTTTCTGAACGGCTCCGACAGCAAGTCGGTGCAGCGTTCCGCCCACACCATAAAGGGATCGGCCTCGAATCTCTGTACCAAGGCACTTCATAGCATCAGTCAGGACATTGAAATGGCGGCAAAGAACAACAATCTGCTATTGGCACGGGAATTGATGAGTGAATTGGAAACCATAACGACAGATACCATGTTGGAGATAAAAAATCAGTGCGGGATTCTCTGATGCTGCCACATCAATTGAGACGGTTCCCCCACTTTCGCACACCCGGCACCTGATGGGCACTGACAATAACGTTCATATATCGGAACTATCTCCCCCCGTTTCACCGCTCAGAATGTTGGCCGGTGGCATACTCGGCATGATGGTGGCCATGGGATTTGGGCGTTTTGCCTTCACGCCAATTCTCCCCCTGATGCAACGGGATCTTGGTATCAATCATGGCCTGGCCGGTGAACTTGCCTCCCTCAATTATATGGGATACCTGGCCGGAGCACTGATCTGCGCTGTGTGGCCCCGAATCCTGCGGAGCACCGTGGTAAATCTGACCGCACTGACAGTCTGCATTTCAACCACATTACTGATGGGGCTGACCCACTCGCCCCACTGGTGGGGAATACTCAGGTTACTGGCCGGCATTGCCAGTGCCATGCTGTTTGTTGTCATCGCCATCGAGGTATCTGAATCGCTGGTACGCAGCAGGCACAGCCGTTGGAGCAGTGTACTCTATGGTGGAATCGGGCTGGGAATAGCCGTCAGTGGACTCTGTGTGCCGCTCCTCGACCGTTGGGGGGGATGGAGTCTGGCCTGGGTCGGGATGGGTAGTATCTCGGTGGTTGTGGCCCTGACAGGCATCGTGGTTGCCGGTAAGCGGAGAGGATCAATCGCGGTGCCGCACGGCACCCCCCACCCGCCAGGCAGCCTCACCGGAATTACCCGGCTGGCTTTTGCCTATTTCCTTGAAGGGGTAGGCTATATCGTCAGTGCCACCTTTTTGGTGACCATGATTGCCCATACCCCCGGCTTGGAGACATTTGCCCCCTTAAGCTGGGTGGTGGTGGGACTGGCAGCAGCCCCATCCACAATTATCTGGCAGAATCTGGCGGGGCGAACCAGTGTAAAAGCAGCACTGACAGCGGCGTACCTTCTCCAGGCCGGCGGCCTGCTGCTCAGCATTGACGCCCATACGGTCTTCAGAGCCGGAGCCGGGGCGGTGATCTTTGGCGGTACCTTTCTCGGTATCGTTTCACTGGCCATGGGAGAAGGGGGACGACGCTGCGGAGCGGAGGGACGACGGGCCGCCGCCATTCTCACCGCCTGTTTCGGTGCCGGTCAGGTAGTGGGCCCTCTGGTGGCGGGGAAACTGGCGGACAGCTGGGGCGGTTTCACCCTCCCACTGTTGCTGGCAAGCGTTCTGGTTGCACTCGGTGGACTGCTGGTGGCAACAGACAAAGGTTTTTCTGCTGCGGCACCCCTGAGATAAAAAACAAAAAACAGTGCGACTACTTGTAATAATTTTGTGTTGCAACCAAGCTGACATTTAAAACATGGTGTTGACATCTGGCATATGCCCCTTGGGCGAACAGAAAAAGGCGGGCGTATGGCCATACGCCCCTACGAATGTGCCATCTTGATTGCAACAGGGAATAGTCAGGTATCATCCACCCTTTATCAACCTTTTATCCTCCCTTTATCCAGCGTTGTTCGGTTAGTTTTTTGCATGAGGCAAATGTTCGCCCTCATCCGCCCTGACGGGCACCTTCTCCCAGAGGGAGAAGGAAAAAAACGCAACCCTTCTCCCCCCGGGAGAAGGTGGCCGAAGGCCGGATGAGGGGATAAGGCAGCGTTTTTAGCCATGCAATTTTCTAACCGGACAACACTGCCCTTTATCCAACATTCTTACAAAAAAATCGCCATGCACTCTCTACAATTTCCTCAAGCTCCCCATACCGTGGTTTCCATCCCAGCTCCTCGACAATCCGGGCCGAAGAGGCAACCAGAGTGGCTGGGTCCCCCGACCGACGACCGCCACATCTGACCGGGATGGCATGGCCGGTGACCCGGCGACAGACCTCGATGACCTGCGTAATGGAATATCCGTTACCGTTGCCTAGATTATAGATCATACTGTCCGAACCGGTGAGCAACCGCACCAGAGCAAGAGTATGGGCCGAGGCAAGGTCGGAGACATGCACATAATCACGAACGCAGGTACCATCGGGGGTAGCGTAATCATCACCATTAATGGTTATGTACTCCCGCTGACCGGCCGCGACCTGAAGTATGATCGGTATAAGATGGGATTCCGGATTGTGCCGCTCACCGATTTCCCCCGACTGATGGGCACCGGCAGCGTTAAAATAGCGGAGGCAGGCACTTTTAAGCCCCCAGGCATGATCACAGTCGGCCAGGACCTGTTCAATCATCAGCTTGGAATGACCGTAGGGATTTTCCGGCTTCAAGGGTGAGTTTTCCGTTATGGGAATACGTTCAGGAGTGCCATAGACGGCAGCGGTGGAAGAAAAAACCAGACGAGGTACCTGTGCTTCTTCCATGGCGGCAAGCAGATTCAGCGTATTGGCAACATTGTTCTGATAGTATTTAAGCGGTGACCCCACCGATTCGCCCACCTGGATAAATGAAGCGAAATGCATGACCGCAGAGATCTGGTTTTGGCTGAAGAGCCGCGTCAGTGCCCCCCGGTCAGCAAGGTCACCAACCACAAGGCGTCCCTCCGGCACCGCATCGGCATGGCCCGTAACAAGACTGTCAAACACCAGCGGTTCAAACCCCTTATCAATCAACTCACGAACCATATGGGAACCGATATATCCTGCCCCCCCCACCACAAGTATAGTAGTCATTTCTTACCCCTGCATCTCAATCAGCGAATGGTCACCAATATTCATTTTACGGGCCGAACTAATCAGATGGACATTATCTCCCAGAATGGAATCGGTCAACACCATATTCCGCACCAGCGAATTACCATTGATGATTGAATCCCTGATAATACTCCGTTCGATAACACTTCCGGCAGCAATGGACACATTGGGGCCAAGAACACTGTCCCGCACCACCACTCCCCGCTCCAGATGAACCGGCTCAATAAACACACAGTTATAGCTATCACCGTGAATATGGTGGCGTCCCCGCAGCAGATAGGCGTTTGTCTCAAGGATGGTTTCCGGCTTACCGCAATCGAGCCAGGCATCAATCTCCGGTGCCTTAAGCTGCATTCCGTCACCGATCATCCGCATGAATACGGCGGGGAGGTAATATTCCCCCTTGACCATATCTCCGGCATCAATGGCCGCCGCCAGATACTCCATGAAACGGGTGCCATCCTTCAGATAATAGAGCCCGACCTGGGCAAGCCGCGAAACAGGTTTGTCCGGTTTCTCGATCATATTGACGATCAATCCGTCTTCCACAACATTAACACCGAAGCGCTGGTAATCATCCACCTCTTTCGAATAGATCAGGCCGTCGCAGCCGCTGCACAATTTTGGAATCAGGGACAGATCGGCATCGAAAATGGTGTCATTAAACACCACCAACAGGTCATCACCGGGGACAACATTAACGGAGGCAAGCCATACCGCATGGGCCGGCCCCTTCCGATCTTTCTGAACAATATAGCTACAGGCAAGATCGGGGAATTTTTGTGCCATAAAATGTTCAATCTGACTACCATTCTCATCAACAATAAAAATATACTCATCTACCGCCAGTGGTACAAGTCGACTGATGATATGCTCAAGAACGGTTTTTCCGGCCACATGGACCAGTGACTTCGCCTTGGTATGGGTATGGGGACGAAGGCGTGTTCCTTTGCCGGCTACCGGTAATATGACTTTCATAGGCTCCTGCCATTTCTGATGTATGGAGTGACTTTTCTGACTTTTTTACTACAATGCCCCGCTATTGTCATTAGAATTCGCCCACCCTCTCCCCGCCTCCCCATGGGACAATGGGTTCCTTAAACGGACTGATGCAAATAGCGAACTATGGTATCAGCGCACTCATCAGCAGTTGCAACAGAGGTTTCAAGAACGATTTCGGGACGTTCTGGTGCTTCATAGGGTGAACTGATACCGGTGAAATGGGGAATAATTCCAGCCCGTGCCTTGCTGTAGAGCCCCTTGATGTCGCGTCGTTCACACTCATCCAGCGACGTGTTGACAAATACCTCTATAAACATGCCGGGTGCGAGCAGACGGCGCACCAACTCCCGGTCTCCCCGGAACGGCGATATGAAAGCGGCAATGACGATCAATCCGGCATCGGTCATTAGCTTGGCAACTTCACCAATACGACGTATATTCTCAACCCTGTCCTGTTCGGTGAAACCAAGATCCCGGTTCAGTCCGTGACGAACATTATCTCCATCCAGCAGCATGGTGTGATGGCCACCGGCATGAAGTTTCCGTTCCAGGCAGTTGGCTATGGTACTCTTCCCCGCCCCCGACAACCCGGTAAACCAGATGACGACAGGTGTCTGCCCCGTCAGGCGTGCCCGATCAACGGGGCTGACATCTTCGTGCTGACGCTGGATATTGGCGGGGATGTCATCGTTCATAAGAATGGTATTCATTGGTATTGTGTACTCAATGTAAGAGGGTCAAACTCGAAAGGTTGATTGTATGGCTTCACGTATTTTTTTAGATGATCTCAATGCTTCTGCGGCATCATCCTCGTCCGTTACAAAACCAGGATAACGGACTTCAACTGCCATAGCCGAAAGAATACGTACCGATTGGAACAAAACTATTAATCCCGGATCAAGAGGTAAAAGTTGGTTCAGGAGTATCTCCAGATCATGCGTTCGAATTACAGGCAATCCAACTTCAATTAATCTGGCTTTAATGTACTTCTCCGCACATTGTTGCGCATGGAAACAGACCGCATCATAATTCGGATGATTTTGGACAGAAAATTCTCTTTGCGCCGTATTCATGTCTCCTTCAGCTTTTTTGACCCACTCCACGGTTTCAGCTTTCATGGAGCACCCTCCCTTTTTCAACAATCTTACACATAAAGGTATCATGGTTATTTAAACGTTCTATAATTTGGCTTTGTGTGCGGACAATAAGATCAAGCGGAAATGTTACTACCACTTTTTCCCTGATAGCTGCTGCCATCTGCCATCCTTTACCAACAAAAGGAAGAATTACCAACATATCGACATCAGAATCCGGCGTTGGCGTACCCCATGCGTGGGAACCGAACAGCACAATTTTTTGAGGTTTAAATTCACTAGCTATGGATGCTGATAATTGCTCAATATCTGCCAGAGTTGCCATTGCAGAAACCTCCCATTCGGTTACGGACAAACATTCATTCTGTAGATGACATTACCCACAAAAAGAAGAAATAACCACATATTTTTCATGGTCGCCACCACCGGTAATAATGGCATCACCGCAGGTGAGCCAGGCATGGGCAGCCGTTTTTTCCGGTCCCGCACTACTCTTGGCTACCCCTAAAAACAGCAGTGCAGGAATCTTTCGCCGCTGCAACATGACCATTCCGGCAAGGGCCTGAGTGAGACAGGCACTTTCCCACGGCGTCCGGGAAGCCATCGCCCTGATTGCCCAGCCGACGGAGTCGGCAACCTTTAGCTGCTGTGAAGGAGATACCAGCGGTTTTAATAGAGGTGCCGGAGAAAGGCCAAGAAGAGAGGCAATACGCTGAAATGGCACCAGCAGTACCATCAACCGCATCACCGCCAGCAGTATAAGAGCTTCCGGCAGTAAACAAAGTTCATACCACGGGTGACGACGGATTTTACTGACAAGATCACTCAACGACACGCAACAGACCATCAGTAACCAGTTCTGCCAGAAAAGGAATAATATCGGTGGCAATCTGTTCCTCAGTCGCTTCAAATTCCTGACTCAACAGAGTACACATGTTTCCCACCGTCTGGGCTGATTCCAGCAGATCCCAGATACGCCGACCAATGGCATCCAGAGAGACATAATTATTGCCAGCCATATTCAATATGACGATTTCATCATCAACCGGAGCGGTCATCGCGTCGGGTATGCGAATGAGTGTGGTGGATAGTTCTAGTGACATTTTTGAAATCTCCTCTAATAAAATTATGTTGTGTAACAGGGCACCCGCAAAATTCGGCACCCGCAAGGGGCGCCCCTACATAACCAAATTCCGATCAAATCAAACCGTAGGGGTGCCCCTTGCGGGTGCCCGGGGTGCAAATGGCAAAATGCAGAATAATAAAGACCGCAGGCCAGCTAAAAACAATTACACCGGCTGTCCATTTTCACCAAGATATCCGAATCGACGCATTACGTCACCGTGGGTATCGATCAACCGCTGCGCCAAGGCGGGCGGCAACTCTTCGCGCCACGAACCGACCTCCCCTCGCCGGAAAAAATTACCGGGGGCACTGACCGAACACTCACGAAAACCCTTATCATGTTCCTGACGCTGCAACTCGCCAAAACTCGAAAAGGCAACTGCCGTACGGACCCGCTCTTCATCAAAGGGAAGGGAACAAAAGGTCACAACCTCACCAAAGTAACGTACCGGATCGCGTTGCAGATCTTCATAGCGTACCAGATGAACCGGCAGACCGGACTCATCAAGCCAGCTCTGAACATGATCACTCCAAGAGCCCATGAACTGCCGCAGTTGGTCTGACAAGCCACCGATGGAGCGGGATGAGGTAAAAGCGGAATCGCACAAATTATCCACCGCCTGTTCAATGGTTACACCCCAGTGATGGGCACAGGAGGCTGCCATATCCAGCGGGTTACGCAGAATATACACGACTCCGGCGGTTACATCAGCCGGAAAAAGGCCCTCACCCTGTTTGGTGCGAAGCCAGGCATCATGAACTTTCATGTAGATGGTAGACTGCTCTTCCCGGGCCATGCAGCGGTACACGCCGGGGCGGAGACGTTCAATCAGTGCATCGTCAAGAGCCGAAGCTTCGATGCCGACCCACTCGTCAAACCAGAAACGGGCACTGGCAATGGGACCACCGTCGATCTTGTTGATATCGGCCGGTTCGGTGCCATTGCGCAAGTAATTGGTCAACAGGATACGCATCCAGGTATTGCCCGATTTCGGATATGATGCCAGCCAGACGATCTTAGCCATGAAGAATTACCTCAACAACTTCATCCAGACACCAGCGATTGTGTGGTCGTTCAATACAGCAGATCTCAACAGAATCAAGCACAACGGAATGAAGGGCAAATAGTTTGGATTGTTCATCCGGAATCAACGGCCCATACAAACTTTCCTGTAACGCTGCAAATTTTT
The DNA here is from genome assembly GCA_903901875.1 of uncultured Geobacteraceae bacterium. Taxonomy (GTDB): domain Bacteria; phylum Desulfobacterota; class Desulfuromonadia; order Geobacterales; family Pseudopelobacteraceae; genus JACRCG01. The sequence continues at coordinate 25,549 of CAIUSO010000072.1, forward strand.
CTTTACCAACAAGTGAAGTTACCCTTACTTCATCTGAGGAAGAAATTTTTATTAAATAAATTTTTTTCAGGGGAACTGAATTGAAAGCCATGACGTTGTGGACCGGGACCGCTGCTTTCATGCGACGCCAGGGATAGCGGGGCAAACCGGAAATATCGTAGCCAAACATATTCGCCGTTTCTTCGCAGAGATGCAATTGAGGTGGGCCCGGTACGACTTCAACAAGCTTGTTTTCATTTTGACGGAGCATTGTGATGTCATCGGCAAGTAACGTGCATCCCTTTCTCAGGAGTGCAGCGACCGTAGTTGTTTTTCCGGCACCGGATTTACCAGAAATTGCAATGGCACCATCAGGCGTGACTACCGTATTTGCATGCAGAATAAGATCCCCTCGCTGTTGCAGCAAAACCGGGAGTGCCGTAGCCATAAAATGTACGGCAAGCCGCTCATCCTCAGCAAGCGGATTACGTTCAAGGGTAATATGAGAGCCATTTTCAACCAAAAAACGCCCTGACCGAAGACCACCACGCAGTAAAAAACGGCCCGGCTCGATCTGCCAATTGTTTTCTTTCATCACGGCCATGGCAAGATTCTTAGTAACGCACCCCTCTTCAACAACCAAATCAGGCGTACACCCATCCGGAGCACGTTGCAGCATTGGACAGGGAAAGGGAAGTGATACGATAAGATCATAGGCGATATAGGTATAGCTCATAAAAGATGATTCTCTAAACTATCTGCCACTTCGGAGACACTCCACGAACCACGGGGTCGATACAGATTCACAACTGCAGTTTTCATTATAAGGGTAGAAGCGTAATTCAAATAGACGCACCGATCAAGCAGAGCATCTGCCACATGACTATTATAGAGCAGAGATGAGATTATTTTGAAATGCTGTGCCACGGTTTTATTTTCAGCTGTCACGGCCGACTTACTCTCCACCCCTAATCGAAACAGTGTGCGTAACGGCTGCGGTGAAGAAATACGGTGGTCAGGATAAGAAACAAGGTGACGATTGGCATCTGCGTAGATGACGTTTTCTGTCTTATTACCAAACTTTTTCAGCGTATCCGGCCAGAGTGCGCTATCAAGGGAACTTTGGCTGACATGCAACCCACCCTTACCATCAAAAGCCACCACCGCAAGCTCATCCGCCAGCAGAGTCCACCCCCGCTGCAGAAGTTCCATCAAAAGTGTTGATTTGCCACAACCGGAATCACCGGCAAGCAGCAGTGCACCCTGTTCATTTGCCACCGCAGCGGCATGAAACGCAAGCAGACCCCGCTGATATAACAACGCCGCCAGCGGAGTCATGCGGGCAAAGCGGTTTACAACATCGGGCGAGGCTTCAGCAGATGGCTCAATCGTAACACGTTCGCCCCCTTCGACCAAATACCGGGCCACATCGGGAATATCCAGCAAGAAACGCCCCGGCGCAGCCTGCCAGAGAACCCCGCGAGCGGTTGCACCTTCAAGTTCGGCAGGGACCGTTGCCGATGAAATCGTGATATTTTGAAGGAAATCTGGCAACATGCGTAAATCACACCATCCTTGAGTCAAACATGAGGGTCATTTTATGAGTCGGTGATCAACCGGAATGGTAACGACTTCGACAACAGTAAGTCCGCTGCACTGTGGGTGCGCGGGATTAAGAAGAAGATTCCAGGCTTTGCCGTAGGGAAGCATAACGGAGGGAACTCGCAAAGAAGCTCTCGCTCCTTTTATCAGCCATTCCACGCCAAGCTCGGCGGTACGCATGATCGGCGGCTTTGCATCCCACCCCTCAGGTAGATCGCCATATATAATTTCATCAATCAACAGGTCGTCGGGTACACCGATTGTCACCAGCACCAGGTTATCAGGCGCACAGCTGTCAGGAAAATGGGGAAGAAATTCTAACAGTGCCTGGGCTGGTGTCTCTGCAGCATATACTACGGCAAATCCTTTTGCATTCCAACGTCCGCCATACATCTGTGCCCCTCTTCCACTCAGATCCACGGCAAATGGTTGCAATGTAACCCGATACAGCAACATTAAATGAATACTCCGTGCTCAATACGGCCCAATTCGTCAAGCACAAGCTCCATCCCTCGAATGGTGTCGAGAAGTGCGGCAGGAGCACTATTACCCAGCGCATAATTAGGGGTCTTCAGCCAAACGGAAACTTTTGTATCTTCTTTGAAAACATCCCGGCAGCGCCGATAAACCCGAATAAGCTGCGATACCCTGTCAGAAAGATCCAATCCGAGTGGAGACCCGGCCTCAATAGACCTCTGAATTGTTCTCGGAGTGGTGTGCAGCCATGCAGCAACATCCTTTTGGGATACATCAATTTTACGCGACAAGGTAGTAATGGCAGCACTCGGAATTCCGGATCGTATTTTTCCAATAAATTCATGATCGGAAAGAGGATCGGCACCACCGTTGTCAGTCCCGAATAGAGATGCCAAAAATTGATCATCAATCCCATGTGATCCGTCATCTGTCTTGTATATCTTCATGGCACCCGCCCCTACTCAACTTGTCGCACATACCACGACAAATATCAAGCAAGATCGGAATATCCGGAAGATCGGGTGCCTGCAAAAACCGGGCATCACAAAAACCGGGCACCCGCAAGGGATGCCCCTACATTACGTCGAAAACAATTGTAGGGGCATCCCTTGCGGGTGCCCTTGGTGCAATTGGCGTTACAGACCGACATCAAAACATAAAAAACCCACAAAGGGCACCCACAGAATTCCTATTCCCTGTTGCAACCAAAATAACACATTCGTAGGGGCGTATGGCCATACGCCCGCCTTTTTCTGTTCGCCCAATCGCGGCAACCATATAAAACCGGGCACCCGCAAGGGATGCCCCTACATTACGTCAAAAACAATTGTAGGGGCATCCCTTGCGGGTGCCCTTGGTGCAATTGGCGTTACAGATAGACATTGAAACCGAAACACGCACAAAAGGCACCCACAAGGTTCCTATTTATAAAAATCATTCACAAACAAACCGGCCATAATGCCGCAAGTAAGGATCGATGAAGCATTGATATACGCACTCAGCTTATCCTCAACCTGGACCATTTGCCATACCTGGCACATATAAGGCACGTCGACGTATATGGCAGCGGGACCCCGTGCCAACTCGCCCAAGGCCGCTTCAACCTCAACGCTGCAGGCGCGCAAGCGCGGCACCAAGTCTCGTGCCTGACGTCCATACTTACGGTTAAGACGCACCGCATCCGGCAAAATCCCCTTCATTGCTTCTCGGATCAGCCACCGCCCCATCCCGGTCTCAGGGTCTATAAAAATCTTATCAGGAACGGAAAAGGTAAATGCCAACAGACGGGCATCGGCAGTTGGATCCCGGACATCAAGGCCGAATGCCGCTCCCAGTTCGGCATGCAAAGCCCCGGCAAAATCTCTTACCGGCTCAACAAAGGAACGAGGACCGAGGATTGCACGTAAATATTGTTCGTGGGGATCATTAAACCGCTGATCCAGTAGCTGAATTTTCTCGGCAAAAGCAGGGTTAATAGCAGATTTGCGGTAGAACTGTTCAGGATTGATACGATACCGTTGCCAGCGAGACCGCACATCGGCCGACAGAGTACGGATCAGCAGCTGCTTCATCCATTTTTTCCAGCCCATCCTCCGTAACTGATACACCAGTGACTGGGAAAAAACATCTCCAGTCCAGGAGACACCGGCATTGCCAAATTGTCCCAGGAGCAAAATATCATTACCATCGGCTTGAGCCGTCTGCCATAGTTCCAGCATCCAAAACAGGTTACCTGCAGCAAGACAGGGCTCATTGGTAATCTCCAACATCTGCCTGATGGCCTGTATCGGAGAACAACCTGCCCCATTGATCGCGGTCAGATCCACATTACCGGCAGCTTCAGCCGTTGCACGGGCCAACGGGAACTCATCACCAAAACTATTATTATTTATATATGGGGTCGTGTCGTAAAGCGGCACCGAGGTATAGGCTTTTACCCGCTGTCCCCTGCGTGATACATACGTGGCAGCAAGTGCAGTGACAGAGCTTGAGTCAAGCCCACCGCTCAAGGTTGAAGCGATGTTACCCAACCTTCCATACGGAACATCGGCCAGTTGCAACCTGACTTTGACCGCATCTGCGAACAGCTCGCTGAAAGCCGCCACATAATCTTCCCTCCTGGGTAAACGCAATAGCGGGGTCTTTTCAAGATACCAGTATCGATAAATGTCAAGCTTGTCTGGGGTTACGGTCAGTCGATGGGCTGGTGGGAGACGCTGAATGTGAGTATTAATGGTCTGAAACCCGTCCGGTATCCCCATGGTAAGGATCTGTGCCAGAAAAAGTTCATTCAGCCCGGTAGAAGCCAATTTGAGAGCCAGCAATGATTTGCGTGAAGTAGCAAAAGCGAACAGATGAGAATCGGCGTAAAAAAAGAGTGACGTTATACCATAATGGTCACGTGCCAGGAATAGAGTGCGCTCCTCTGGATGCCAGACAACAAAAGACCAGTCGCCATAGAGTCGTTCAGTACAGCGGTCTCCCCATTTCTGGTAGGCTAACCATATCAAGGCACTATCGCTCGTTGTGAGGCTTTCCTCGGGCGAAACACCCAGCGCATGGATGAGCTCTTCCCTGTTATCCAGGCGTGCCACACTGGTAAATGGAGTATTGCCAGGTCCGTTAGTATTCACACACAGATCCATACCAGCAACAACATCATTTTTTTCACATCGTCCAATACCACAGCGGCCATCGTTCCAAACAACGCTTCCTTGTTTATAGCTGCCCGCCATCTGGTCCAATGTGCTTCGAATTATATGCTTATCAGCATGATCAGCATTTAAAAAATATATGCCGTAAATGTATTTCATAACCTCCTTGAATTCAGCGTTGTTCGGTTAGTTTTTTGCATGAGGCAACTGTTCGCCCTCATCCGCCCTGACGGGCACCTTCTCCCAGAGGGAGAAGTAAAAAAACGCAACCCTTCTCCCCCCGGGAGAAGGTGGCCGAAGGCCGGATGAGGGGATAAAACAGCGTTTTTAGCCATGCAATTTTCTAACCGGACAACACTGCCTTGAATTAAGAATAATAACTAAAAAAGGTGAGACAGCCACATTTATTGTAACCGTCCCACCTAATTGTATAAAAAACACTATTAATTCACATACTAACTTTGACGGGACTCTAAAAAGAGTTCCTATTGAAAAGTAGTTGCGGTGGCCACTTTGAAGCCGTCAGCAACTACCCCTCCTGAACCACTTAATGTACGAGAAATGTTCAGCTTAGCAATGGCCGGTGCAGACCACACAGACTTGTTTTCAATATTCGCAATCTTTTTATCTGAGTTTATAGTAGTCATATATACTCCTTTTAATTATTATTTATTGTAGACTAGCACAACAAAAACTAATATTCAAACAAAATCTACATATCAGACGATACGGTTAAGGATTACCTAATCATACCAGCTTAAAGTCACTGGACGTCAATGTCGGATGGCTGCCTGTGCCAACAACAGCAAATTGTACCGGCTGATTTGGCCCGGCAGTACCGTCCGAATCGTAGGACACCGCACCACTTGTGGCATCATACAGCAGATGATTGCCAAGTGCCTCCAGAGAACTTCCCGCCAGACCAAGGGAGGCAAAGACGCTGGTTGACAGGGCAATCTTACCTTTTCCGCTGACAAAGTCAGTTATCGTCGTACTGTTTCCCGCTCCCAGAGTTGTATCAAAAAGGAACGTATCATTGCCACCTGCACCGGTGACGGTGTTCATACCCCGACCACCGTCAATAATGTTATCTCCACTGGTACCCGTCAGAGTATCGTTATAGGCAGTGCCAGAGATATTTTCAATGGTCGATAAGGTATCCCACCCACCATTGGTACTGACGTGCTGTTCCGTCGTAAGGCCCAGGTTCACCGTAACACCTTCAGCTGAAGTCCGATAATCCACGGTGTCGCTGCCGGGACCACCTATCAGAACGTTATGACCCAGACCGCCGCCCAGTATATCATCACCGAGACCGCCCAGGAGAGTGTCATTACCGGCACCACCGGCAAGCACGTCATTACCGGCACCGCCAGTGAGCGCACTGCCGGTAGCTGCTGCTGTAAGGGTATCTGCGAGTGGGCTGCCATAGATATTTTCAATGGAAGAAAGCGTATCCCACCCACCATTAGGACTGACGTGCTGTTCAGTCGTAAGGCCGAGATTAACCGTAACACCTTCGGCTGAAGTCCGGTAATCGGCTGTGTCAGCACCTGCACCGCCCACAAGGGTGTTATGACCCAAGCCACCGGACAATATATCATCGCCATCGCCGCCATACATCACATCATTCCCTACCCCGCCGGCAACCGTGTCATTGCCGCCGAGTGCATAGACAACCTGTCCACCTGCTGCAGCGACAAGTGTATCATTACCGGCCGTACCGCTCAGGTAG
>CAIUSO010000073.1 GCA_903901875.1 uncultured Geobacteraceae bacterium
AGTAATCAGTCTTTACCGTAATTTAAAAAGGCCACATCTTCGGGTGTGGCCTTTTTTTGTGTACAGAACAGGGTGCGGCTGCGAAAGTCATCGGTGTAGACATAATGTCCGCCAGTAGAATGAAAAAGACTCGCCCCTTGCTAACATGGGTTACGCTGTCGGAATAAATCCAACGGCGCAGAGCCAAAACCAAGGAGGCGAGTCATGAAGAATGTTAGCATATTTGTTGGTCTCGATGTACATAAAGAATCCATTGACATTGCATTAGTCGAAGGAGATCGAAACTCAGCAGTTCGTTACTTTGGTACGATCGGCGGCGACCTTGCTGATCTGGACAAAGCGGTCAAGAAGATCAAAAAGGCGCATCCTGACGCTTCGCTCAATTTTGTCTATGAAGCTGGCCCTTGCGGCTACGGCATATACCGGTATCTGGCAAAGGCTGGGCACGAGTGCATGGTCGTTGCCCCATCGATGATACCAAAACGTAGCGGCAACCGGATTAAGACTGATCGCCGTGATTCTATTATGCTTGCCAGTCTACATCGTGCCGGAGAACTCGCGCCGGTCTACGTCCCAAGAGAAGAAGATGAGGCCATGCGTGACCTGGTCCGGGCTCGTCAGGATGCTGTAAAGGCTGGGCGCGTATCCAAACAGCAGCTCAAGGGTTTTCTCCTTCGGCACGGCATTAAATCCAGCGGGACGGGTGATTGGAAGGCATCACATATGACTTGGTTGGCTGGATTGGCAATGCCTATTCCGGCGCAACAAATCGTCCTTCAAGAATATATCAACACCGTTAAAGACTGTACGGCACGCGTAGCCCGGCACACGTCCCAGATTCAGGAAATTCTCCCTTCGTGGGAACTGGCCCCAGTTGTGAAAGCATTGCAGGCAATGCGCGGTGTTTCATTACAGGTATCTGTAACAACAGTTGCCGAACTTGGCGACTTAAAACGCTTTGACAACCCGCGCAAGTTGATGAGCTACCTTGGCCTCGTTCCTTCCGAACATTCAAGCGGAGGCAGCCGCCGAACCGGAAGTATAACCAAGGCTGGCAATGGTCATGTGAGGAAAGCCCTCGTCGAAGCAGCGCAGACATATCGACTCAAAGCCCGGATTGGCAAGGAACTGCTCGTTCGTCAAGAGGGGCTGTCAAAACAAATTTGCGACATCGCCTGGAAAGCCCAAGTCAGACTCTGTGGGCGCTTCCGCAAAATGGAAGCCAGGGGCAAAAAACATCAAACTATCATCTGTGCCATCGCCAGAGAACTCTGTGCCTTTATGTGGGCAATTGCCAAAGAAGTTAAACCAAAAACCGTTTGTAATTAAAAGAACAAATCTAAACTCCAATAACAGGAGCCCAACACGAAATACGCACAAGACTTCCAGGGTATAAGCAGAGATGTAACTGCGGTCGGAGAACCCTCGATTGAACTATGGGACAGACATCTGTTTGACTCCCGCTTTTAGACCGAGGCAGCTCCACGACGAAACCAAGTCATGCGGTAAACAACCCGCGAATATCAG
>CAIUSO010000074.1 GCA_903901875.1 uncultured Geobacteraceae bacterium
GTGTCCTCTTGCCTGTGCGTCTTGATTTTTCTGCATTCTCAAGCGCTTTGCGGACATCCTTGACCCCGGAATCAATCGCTGAAAGCTGTTCGAAGCGATAACTGAGCGAGGAGGCGCAAATTTCGGCCAGAGTTGTTTTACCCGATCCTGGAGGGCCCCAGAAAATCATTGACGGCATAGTGCCGCCAGCAAGAAATTTGCGAAGAGGTCCATCTGGTCCGACCAGATGTTCCTGCCCTGCCATATCGTCGAGGGTTCGGGGACGAACTCGTTCGGCTAAAGGCTGAAAGTAATCTTTTTCGCCCGGAGAGTCGGAAAAGCCGAAGAGATCAGAGTCCATGTTCAGGGTATCCTGGCATTTAAAATCCGTTTTCACGAAGCCACAGGTCATCGATCCGTGATTGAGGGCGTGCTGATGAGGAAGGCGCTCGGAGCTGGCGGGCGACATATTTGCCGAGAATGTCAAACTCGAGATTTACCCGGCTACCCGGCTGCAGGGAGTGAAGGGTGGTGTGAGCAAAAGTATAGGGGATAATGGCTACGGCAAAGAGCAGAGCATCGAGCTTGGCTACGGTTAAACTTATGCCGTCAATGGTTATTGAGCCGGCAGAGACAATGAAAGAGGTGAACGCTTCAGGCAGTGCTACCCAGAGTTCGCGGCTTGAGCCCAACTCCCTGATGTCGTGAACAAGTGCCGCGCAGTCAACATGACCGAGCACAAAATGGCCGCCGAGACGGTCGAGAGGGCGAACTGCCCGTTCCAGATTAACCTGGGAGCCGTTACGAAAAGAGCCAAGTGTGGTTTTGGAGAGCGTTTCTTCGACGGTGTCGACCTCAAACCACCCTTCACCGACAGCCACCACGGTCTGACAGGCGCCGCTTATGCTTACACTTTCGTCAATGGAAAGCGTACTGAACTCGCTGGAATTACCATAGTGCACCTTGAGCCGCAATCCGCCATTTCGCTTCGTAACTCCGGTAACTGTGCCAACATCCTTGATAATTCCGGTAAACATTTCAGATAGTTTCACTTAAAGAAATGAACGGCATCCCGATAAGCATAAGATCCCGTGTTGACATTCTAAATAACGTTCTAATATATCATGCTTACCGGTCGTCGGCAAGAGTTCCTGCCTCTCTGTAAATCTTAAAACCGCAGGGGCTATTTATCCTAAAACCTTGAGGGCAGCACTGTAGTCGGGCTCTTCAACAATTTCAGTGACCTGCTGGGTATAACGGACAATTCCATCGGCATCAATAATAACAATAGCTCGGGAAAGAAGTCCCTTCAGCGGGCCTGTAGTAATGGTGACACCATACTCATGACCGAATTCAGGTGAACGGAAGACGGAAAGCGATACTACATTTTTCAACCCTTCGGTTTCACAGAAACGTTTATGGGCAAAGGGCAGGTCAGCAGAAATGCAGAGTACAACGGTGTTGTCGAGTGAAGATGCATCGTGGTTGAAGCGTCTGACTGATGATGCGCAGACCGGCGTATCAAGACTCGGAAAAATGTTAAGAACAAGACGTTTACCAGCATAATCGGCGGGACCTGCCTCTGAGAGATCGGTTTTTACAAGACAGAAAAAAGGAGCCTCGGATCCTTTTGCTGGGAGGGTACCGACACTTTCAATTGGATTGCCTTTGAGTGTGAGATGTGCCATAATAATTTCTGATTAAACGTTTATGATGATTCATGTATTGAACAGCCAACACATGAACGACAGCCTAACAACATCGAAGGGAATAAAGAAGTTCAACAAAAGATAGAGTATTTATAACAGTTTATCCGGGCAAAACCTGATAATAACCGTTTACAGTGACCACCTGCAGTGGATAGTCAAACAAAGAGGAGAGAGTGTCTGATGTCAGAATATCGGTTTTGCTGCCATCGCCCACAATCCGACCCTCTTTTAAAAGCACAATTCGTTCAATTTCGGGGGGAATCTCATGAAGATGATGGGTAACAAGCATGACTGTTTTACCCGATCGCATCATCTTTCTAAGCTAGTCAAGGTAGTGAAATGTCGCATTGAGGTCGAGCCCGGTGGTTGGTTCGTCAAGCAGGAGGGCATCGGGATTGTTGATAAGGGCCCTCGCAAGCAGAAAACGCCGCTGCTGTCCGGTTGACATGGCACCGAAAGCACGATGCTTAAGCGCGCCAATACCGAGA
>CAIUSO010000075.1 GCA_903901875.1 uncultured Geobacteraceae bacterium
CCTTCAAAAGTGTGCTGAGACAGATCAAAGACACTTTAATTGGCAAAACAGAAGGTATTGACCGTTCTAGTTCTCCCAGACGGAGGAAAATTGAAGGGAGGGTCAATTCAATCAAAATTTCAAGTCCGACAGACTCCTAGCCAATTCTGACCTCGTACTACCCGCTTCAATTACCGATTTGGAGATTGATGACTGTATCAGAGAGCTACTCAAAAACCGTGCCGTTGCCGGTGCTGTTGATCGATAGCGTGTGAACATGATACTTGCTCCCGGTGTAGGAGTAGCTGCTGCTGTCACCGGTGAGCATCGTCCCGTTGGAACCACTACTTTGAGTCGGAACAGACGGAGTGTACTTCCCGAGAAAACGGAGATACTGGTCACGGGCATTCAGCCAAAAATGACCATGGTTTGTTTGTAGATTATTGAGTGTAGCATGATATATTCACGACAGTAATAGTGGATAATTATAATTTTTTCTTCTCTTGATACGGCCGATTTTAAATGAAAATCACACATAAACTCGAACATAAGACATTAGCTGGAACGGTTGCCAAGGTTACCTTACCTCTTGTTTGGTACTATCCTGTGCTTTCGTTGCTATTCAGCCAGAGTTACGTTTAGCGGTGCCACGATTAATCGCCGTTACCGCCGTAATGACGATTGTGCTGAGACTCAGTCACATATTGAGTGCCAAGCGATAAATTCATGTTATGCAATTGCCATGGCACTTCTGCTGCATACTCCCACATTGCAGCCCTGGTATGCACTGTGCTTGGCGGTCTTTTTGCCATTCTTTGCAGGTTCGGCAGGTCTTATACTTTGCTGGGTGGTCTTTCTGACCTACCAAGTGCAAATAACCTACTTCATTCTGGGCATATGGACTGAGAACATCTGGGTGACGTCGGCAGTCTTTCTGGCACCATTGACGGCGTACGCACTCAGTAGAATAGTGAGATCAATTCAGCCCATAGTGCAGAACAGCATCAGTAATACTTCCCACCAAGGTATCTTGCGGGCTGTCTGAATTGACCCTTTAGCCCAGCGTTGCTGTTGACTCCGTAACGCAGCCATGGTTACTGGCAGCTCTGAAGGTACTTGGCACTCATCCCGGTAGACAAATCGCCAGCCAGCCATCTGAGCTCGGTAGCTCAAGTCAAGATCCTCGGTTACCGTGTCGGATTGCTCACTGAGTCACATTTTTCGCCAGAGACCCACCGCATCCTGAGCCTTGTCCCGCGGTACAACTAAAACAGTGTTCAGCCATTTGGATTGGACTCCCTGCGGTAATCACCTCATCGATGTGTTCTGTTTTCAGCAACGAACCATCTTTACGACCAAGTGGTAACCCGGCAGCAAGATTAAAATCGCAGTTGTAGAGCAAGCCATCCCAACCAACACTGATCAACGATCGACACATAATCTGTTCTATGGCAGATGGATTAAATTTTTCAGCCAGATGCTCAATGTATCGCTGATAGGTGCCTTTACGCTCCAAATTGTCTCTAAAACGGCCGATGGGGGTGTTGTTCATGCAGTGCAGTCGGCTAAAAATGATTCCAAAGTGCTGAAGCAACTCTTTTCGGTAGTGCAGCTCCAACATGTCGCGGGATCCCGATACTGAGCCGTTGCCTGGATTATGAACAAGATGGAGTTCGAGGTCGGAGCCGTATCCCTTTCGGTTGAGCTGCTGTAAGACACCAATACTTCGGTTAAATACCCCCCGGCCCCTTTGTTTTTCGACATTTTCCAGTTCATAACAGGGCAGAGACGCCATCACAACCAGCTCTTGTTCTTTGTAAAAATCGGGCAGCCACTCCATACCCGGTTCCAAAGCAATAACCAGATTGCTCCGAATAATGCGACGTGGGGCAAGACCGGACGTGGCTTCAATGAAATAACGGAAGTCTGGATTCATTTCCGGGCAGCCTCCGGTTATGTCCAATGTCAAGCCAGGGTGATACGCCAGAAACACAACTATTTTGTCCATGACCTCCCGCCCCATGATCCGGGTGCCTTGAGGTGATGCATTATGATGGCAATGAGCGCAACTCAGGTTACAGAGATCGCCCAGGTTCACCTGAAGTGATTCCAGCTTGTTGAACGTAGTAAGTCCCACGTCTACCGACTCGACATGTTTCCTGAATAAATCGACCATTAGTGCTCCTCCGGTTCAGGGCAGTTGCAAGGAATGCCGAGCGGTTTTTCTTCAAATAAATATTTTTCTGGATGCCACGCTTTGAGAGAACCGTTTTCACCAACAGTTCCTGCCACATCTTCACCTGGCACAACCCAAAACTTTTTTGTCCAGTTTTTCCAGATTCCGTTTATCTCCAACGTACCATGTGCGTCGCTAATTCCTCGGGCCAGGATCTCGGCCTTTGGTGGTGCATCTGCATATCTGACAAGAGCATAAGAAGAACGGGCATGAAGACCAGTTGCGCTCAAGGTAAAGGTTCCGGTCGCTTCACGATAAACCAGCATGCCATGGCCACCACTTTTTAAAATTGCCCAGGAGACAGGATTCTTGGCAAAGAGAAGTAGTTTCTTCTTGCCACCGCCTGAAGGTGCTTTTGAACTTGATTCTGCTGCACAGCAGACTGAACCTGTTGCTATAAGTAGAGCAGAAATGAGCAGCAGCATGTTCCGTGATGATTTCATCGTAGAGTTCATTTCTTGTATTACTGACCTGAACGCTTTTCCCAGGCAGCCCAGCTTCCTTTATAGTTTTTGGCATCAGGTAAACCGGACAATTGGTGGGCTGTCCAGACATAGGCTGAGCGAACACCACCAAGACAGTAGTAAACCACCTGCTTAGATGTATCTACGCCATGCTTGGCAAGAAGCTTCTTGAAGTCCGCTGGGGGAAGTGGATGGTGGTCTTTACCGGTGAAAAAGTCATCCCATGGAATATGGATGGCACCTGGAATCTTGCCTTTGATCCATTCAAAGGTTGAACGTGTGTCAACCAACGAATAGCCACCTTTCCTCTGTTGAATTTCTTCCGTAGAAATGATGTACTGAGGCTTAAGATCAACCAGATAGCGGCTTTTTTTAGCAGCCGGCTTTTCGGCGCCACTGTTTAAAGGTAAATTCTGAGCTTTCCATGACTGTATTCCGCCATTCAGAAGCCTCACGGGACCCTTGTGTCCAAGCCAGGACAACAGCCAGACGCTATAGCCTTCACTTCCCCAGCTTTTATCGGCATCTCCATAAATTACCACAGCTGTTTTTTCATCAATTCCAAATCCTGCCAAAGCACCTGCCAGTTCTTGTGGAGGAAAGGAACTGTACTTGACACCTTTGGCATCAGTGCGGGTGTAACTATCCCAAAAAAACTGAATTGCACCAGGTATATGGCCAGCTTCCCAATCGGATTTGGGGCGCGAATCAAGGATAACCCACTTTGTCGGGTTACTCTTCAGAGTGGCAGCGTCGATCAAGGCAATATCGGCCGCACTGGTGACTGAAACCAATGATGTGATTAATGCGGTGATAACAAATAACTGAGCAAACAGGTGGAAGGTGGCAGTTTTCCCCTTCACTATACATAAATCCATAATTCTTTGCATTGAATTCTCTCCCTTTATGGTGCCAATCGTGCGGCAGCACCGGCGTTAACCTCTGTTGTTTGGCTTGTTCGCTGCCGATATTCCATTGTCAACTCGCGGCCGATCACCCAAAGTCCTGATCAACCATTGCCAGCTGTTCAAGTGACGTCCATGTGATTACTCGCATGGGCCCAAGGTCGTGATAGCGATATTTCCAAAATAGGTTAATCAACCCGGTAGCGAGAAAATGCCCGAATTGCTGCTGGAAACTGAGTGCCTTTCTATGGACCGGAATACGTTCTCCCAGCACGAAATCCTGTTCGTTTTCGGCTACCGGCTTGATCAACACGGGAAGGCAAGCCAGTTCATCGCTGCCGTCAGCATCAACAAACGCTACGATATCAGGGGGATTATCACGGAGAGCGGACAATCCGGCCAAACAAGCTCTACCATAACCTCGAATGGGTTCATACACAACGTGTGCACCATACGCTGCGGCAATCCGTGCGGTTTCGTCGGTCGATCCATTGTCAACAACGACAATTCGCGAGATCATCGACGGTATGTTTTTAAGGACTCCCGGCAGGCACAGTTCCTCATTTCGGGCAGGGAATTATTAAGGCTATGGTAGGGTTGTCAGTCATTTTTACGTTTCTGCCTCTTTCAATTAATATCAGATTTCACTCCGTAACGGTTTCATCAACCTGACGCCCTTTAATGCGCCGATAGGCAACCGGGATCAGCGATACCAGGACAATAAGTCCAATGCCAAGGATGGTTGTTGATGAGACATTTCCTTTAATCAACCCTAACAGGGAACTGGAAAATACGATAAAGGCGATACATGCTGGCAACATGCAGATGAATGAGGTAACCACATAATGGGCAAAAGAAATTTTAGTCAGTCCGAAAGCATAGTTCAATAGATTAAAGGGAAACGCCGGGATCAGGCGGGTAAATGCCACAACTTTCCAACCATGCACCGCCACTTCGCTGTCAAGTCTCTCCCACTTGGGGCCGGTCAATTTTGCTGCAATCCAATCACGGGCTCCATATCTCGCCACAAGAAATGCTAATGAAGCACCAATAGTTGCACCGGTAATCGTATAAACCACCCCCCATACCGGACCAAAAACTATTCCGCCAACAATTGTTATTGGTAGACCAGGAAGAAAAAGTACCGGTGCAAGCGCGTATATCAGAATGTAAAGGGCAGGAGCCAATGGGCCATATGAGCCGATCAAGGATTGCAGCGTACCCTGTTGAAGATGGTGGGCTGCACCCGAAAGATGCACTCCTGCAACAACTGCTACCAACAAAGTTAAAAATAAAAGTGGTTTAAAGGAACGCTTCTTCGTCTGCCCCCGATCCAGGGTAAAAGTTCTTTCGCGTGTCACGGAAATTCCCTCCTTGCGCTTGTAGGCTCGTTTGAGCAACAGTCTGTTCAAATAGGTAATTGGAGCACCTGCACCCTTTTTCTTCCCCGCAAGTGTCTTTTGAGGTGAGAAAATCACATCGACCAGGTGATTAGTGGGGGTGTGCCCCCCCAAAGCCTGAACGCAACCAGCACAGTAGGTTATTATTCTTCTGCCAGCCGCTTCGTTCTTGCGCAGCTTACCCCAGGATTCAGCCAGATCAGGATTGAGCATATCAACAGCACCGCCTTTGCCACAACAGACAGTGGTTCTTCCCGAATGGGGCATTTCTTCGACTGTTAAGCCCTGGCTCTGTAAAAGGGTGCGTACAGCCCGATGAACTTGACCGGAATTTCGGATGACGCATGGGTCATGAACCGTCACTGTACCCGAAACTTTTTCAAGTTGGAAGCTTGACTCCGCAAGTGCTTCCCATACAGTGCGAACGTTAAGGCCTTTCCCCAATGTGTCGAACATCACCTGGCAGTTGGGGCAGGCAACCAATACTTCTTTAACTCCGTGATCTACTAACCATTGGTTCATTTCTTCACACATGGCATTGACGTACTGTTCCCGTCCCAATGTGTGAGATGGTTTAAGACAACAATCAAAGACGATACCAACAGTTGAATCTATTTTTTGCAACTCACTAAATACTTTGTTAACTCCATCTGGACGTGTACCCGACAATGAACATCCAGGAAAGAAAATCGTTGTACATCCTGCAGGTAATCGATACAGACTGAAGCGTCTGGAGGTGCCCAACCTTTCATACGTTACTAACGGGTTGTGTTCCGAATATTCACCGAACCCTCGGTCTACAGCCTCACGACGCATCTCCAAAAAAAGCCCATCAAGGTCAAGTTGTTCCGGACAAACTACCGAGCAAAGACCGCACAAGCTGCACTCAAATGACTTGCGTACTGATTGTATATCGGTAACATCGTAACTATCGGCGAGGGCCTTCGGAGTCCCGTACTTTTTGAGGAAAGCACACTCTTTCACGCAGTCGCCGCAATTGGTGCAGCCTGAATGAGTCGCTGCTATCTGTGCCTTCAGTTCTGAACGAAGATTGGTTTTTGTCGTTACACTCATGACATTGTCCTATGGTGTTTTGAAATAAACTGCCAAGGTATAGGTGGTGCCTGCTGCAGTGTTCTGCCCATAAATTGCGGGGACACAGGAAGCTTCCAAGCCCCAGTTTGGTGCAGCCTTATAGCCAACGGTCAAATCCAGCTTGCCAATATCGAAATTATTAGTGGCTGTTGGGTTGCCGCTCCCGTCGAGCTTTTTACCATTATCGACACTCGAGGTACCGTCCAGCTTGGCGCGGGTATAAAAGACTTTTGAAACGTCAACACCCAATTCAATCAAGTAACGTACTTCATCGGAGGGTTCTTGAGCACGCCATCGGTAACCGATCTCCACATTAGCGTAACCTGGTATCAATGGATATCTGCATCTTTCCATTTATCAATTCCCCCATCAATTACATAGGCTTTTGTGTGCCCGTACGTTTTCAGAACCCACGCGACTCGGCCACCATAAGAAGAAGTGTCGTTATCGTAAGCTACCACGGTTGTATCAGGAGTAATGCCATTTCTTGTCAGAATATCAACCAATTCAGCTTGAGTTGGAATGTCGTAGGCGATCTGGATTGGATTGCCATTGCCATCTACTTTATAAATTCCGGTTGTTGAATCAATGACCTTCCTTGGTAAATAAAACTGGTTACGGGGGATGCTGATTGCACCGGGGATATGGCCTGCGTTATAAGCAGCAGTGGGACGGCTGTCAATGATGACGAAGTTGGCGTCGCTGGCATGCTGAGCTACCCAGTCAGTAGATTTGAAAATGTCACTCAGTTGAGCCGTTGAATTTGGTGTTGATGCCGTAGCTGCCGTAGCTGATGAGCTGTTGCAGCCCGACAGGAGAGCTGTTCCCATAGTGGTTGCGGTTAGTGTCATAATTGAGAGTGCCTGTTCACTCTCAGTTATTATTTCCAGGAGACACCTCCATAAAACCTGCTAAAATAAAGCCTCCAGTGAGTGTGGTCAGCCAGTGCCGTGGATGTCGGCAAATTGTAAAACAAAAAAAGGTCAAGGAATCAGAGCGTCTGCTCAATCTCCTTGACCTCCATTCTTTCTGGTAAGTCACAGTAATATCGGTATGAATGATAGTGCTTACAGCAAATAGAGTACTTCCGCCTGGAAACTATATCAAAAGAAAAGCCCTTTTGCAACAAAAAACTATAATATCTATAAACTAGATAGTCATATTGTTCTGGCAGGTAAAGATGCTCTTCTGCTCCATTCACTTGATATATTAATTTTTTGCTATAAATGTTACACATATAAATGGAGGGGCATATGTACAAATATATTATTGTTGGAGGCGTCGCAGCCGGAATGTCAGCGGCAGCACGTTTGAGACGGCTCGATGAAGCCTCGGAAATAACTGTTTTTGAAAAAGGCCGGTATGTTTCCTATGCCAATTGTGGACTACCCTATTTTATCGGTGATGTGATAACCGAACGGGATAATCTCGTATTACAGAGTCCCGAATCCTTTAAGCAGCGCTTCAATGTGGATGTGCGCATCGGCCATGAGGTTCTTTCCATTGACACCTCCCGCAACGTGGTCCGCGTGAAGGATTTGGAAACTGCACGGGAATTCGATGAAGCTTATGACCGTTTGCTGCTGGCCCCGGGTGGCTCTCCTGTCAAACCACCTATTCCGGGGATCGACCATCCGGCAATCAAGACGCTCTGGACAATACCTGATACCGATACAGTTCGGGCCATGGTTGATACAGGGAAGGTGAAAACTGCCGTGCTGATCGGTGCCGGGTTCATTGGGCTGGAGATGGCGGAAAACCTGCACGCACGCGGTATCCGGGTTATTGTGGTGGAGATGTCCAATCAAGCCTTGAATATTCTTGATTTTGAAATGGCTGCACTGGTACACCGTGAATTACGGATGAAGCAGATTGAGTTCCACCTGGAAAGTGCCGTCACCTCCTTCGTACCTGAAGAATCAGGCGCGGTTACCGCAATCTTGGATAATGGTGCAACCATCACTGCCGACCTGGTCATGCTCTCCATCGGCGTCAAGCCGAATACCGCTTTTCTGGAAGGATCCGCCATCAAGTTGGGGCAGCGCGGACATATTGTCGTGGATGACCGGCTCAAGACATCCGTTGACAATGTGTTTGCAGCCGGTGATGCCATTGAAGTTATCAATCCTTTTTCAGGGAAAAAGACGGCGATTCCTCTGGCCGGTCCGGCAAACAAGCAGGGTAGGATCGCTGCCGGCAACATGAGTGGAACAGCAACAGGTCATTACACCGGTACACGGGGAACCGCAATCGCCAAGGTATTCGACCTGGATGTGGGGATGACCGGAGCATCCGAAAAGTTCTGCCGGGCCGAAGGGATTGCCTGCAGCTCGGTCATTATCCATCCAAATGATCATGCCGGGTATTATCCGGGCGCAACGACGATGTCTCTCAAGCTGGTATTTTCACCGGAATCACGCCGGGTGCTTGGTGCGCAGGCCATTGGCTACAGCGGTGTTGACAAGCGTATTGACGTGATTGCAACAGCTCTCATGGGCGGCATGACCGTCGATGATCTGACGCAGTTTGAGCACGCCTATGCACCACCATACTCATCAGCCAAGGACCCGGTCAATCTGGCCGGATTTGCCGCCCAGAATATTCTCGATGGCCTGGTTGGTTCAACCACCTGGGATGCGGTGCAGGGTGCCGACTCGACCGAACGCATGTTGCTCGATGTGCGCACGCCGGAGGAGTTTGCTGGCGGCAGCATAAAAGGAGCAGTGAATATTCCGCTGGACAGTTTGCGGGAGAGACTTGGTGAGATTCCTTCTGGCAGGAACATTACTGTTTTCTGCAAAGTGGGTTTGAGGGGGTACATTGCCTGCCGCATTCTTATGTCACACGGCATCAACGACTGTTATAACCTCTCCGGCGGGATCGAAACGTACCATGCGGCAACAACCACACAGACGATGCAATTTTCCAAGGCAACTGACATCCGGGAAAGCGAGACGACTATGACCACTTCACCTGCGACAACCGAAAAGATCGTTCATGTGGATGCATGCGGGCTGCAATGTCCAGGGCCGGTGATGCGGCTCAAGCAGGCAATCGACCAACTGGCCGTCGGGCAGCTTGTTATTATTAAAGCCAGCGATCCCGCCTTTTATGCTGATGCCCCTTCATGGGCAAGGTCCACGGGAAATATACTGAAGGAGATTAGCATCGACAAGGGGATCGTGACAGCGGTCATTGAAAAGAGCGGGCATCTTCTGCCGGGTGTACCTATGGCCGGAAACGACAAAACCATGGTTGTCTTCTCGGGCGATCTGGACAAAACCATTGCCAGCTTTATCATTGCCAACGGGGCACTGGCCATGGGGCGCAAGGTGACGATGTTTTTTACCTTCTGGGGCTTAAATGCCCTGCGTAAACCAGAAAAAGTATCCGGTCTCGGCAAAAATCTGATCGAATGGGCATTCGGCATGATGATGCCGCGCGGCAGTCGGCGCATGACCTTGTCCCGCATGAGTATGGCCGGCATCGGCGGCCGCTTGATTCGCAGTATCATGAAGAGCAAAAATGTTCCCGCTCTGGAGGAGATGATGACGACTGCCATTCAGGGTGGGGTGCAGATCGTGGCGTGTCAGATGTCCATGGATCTGATGGGTATCCGTCGCGAAGAACTTATCGATGGCATTCAAATCGGAGGAGTTGCTTCATACCTTGAAGCATCCGAACACGCGGACAACAACCTGTTTATTTGACGTTTTCAGCCTCCAGCGAGTAAAATGGTGAATTCAACTATTTCGCTTGATTTCAACAGTGAGTTCTTTAGATTTTCAAAGTTCTTTTTTATCCGTTGTCCGAACTGTCATGCGGCATTCCAGGTGTTCACCCTTATCTAATAAGCTGTAGCTGAGATTGGCAATGGAGAATCCACTTGCCACCTCAACAACGAGATGCATCACGCTGCCGTCATTCCGAGTGATCTTCTCATTGATAACTATCGTTGCAACTCTGCGCATGATGGTGTCATATGCCATCAAAAATTAAAAAGTCAAACAAAACTTCAATGAGGGAAACAGAGGTTAATGGTGGTGGCCCACCTGCATCAACAGACGCCAGAGCCCCGCAATTCCCATTAGCGCAATAATGACGCCAACCAACCGGAACATGATTTCCCGGACGGCACCGGTGATGGCACTTGAGGCGGTGCCGAACAGCATCAGCAGCGGCAGGGTCCCGGCACCGAGGGCTGCCATGATTGCGGCACCCTGGAGGGGGCTGCCACTCCCCATGGCAACCATCAGCGGGGTATAGACGAGCCCGCAGGGGAGAAGGCCCAGCAGCATACCCAGGGGGAGAGCTGACAGTGGTGACGTGCCGGTGAGAAGGCGGCGGAGCGGCTTGGCAAGGAATTGGCCGGCACTCCCTTCCAGGGTGGAGATGCTGAACCACCCCAGCTTCAGGGCGGAGCCGATGCCGATCAGAATGATAAAGAGATTAGCTCCCACAAGGAACCAGCGGCCAAAGGCTTTCATTGTCGGCAGGTCAAGTGACGATCCGGCCCACCCTGCCACGGCACCCAGAAGAGCGTAGGTGGTGATGCGACCGATGTTGTAGAAGAGCTGCGAGGTTATGCGGGTGGTGAGGGAGCGGCAGCGACCGGTGAGGGACAACGCGGCAACCACCCCGCCGCACATGCCGATACAGTGGACGCTGCCGGCCAGTCCGGCGAGAAATGCCAGCCACACTTGAATCATATTTCATCCTTTCGGGACGAACTGTTTCTGTCATCTTTTTCACGGGGGTCACTGGTAGGAAAATCGTCATCGAGCATTCGGTGCTTGGGACGCTCGATATCATCAAACTCCCCCTTTTTCACCGCCCAGATAAAAAAGAGCCAGCAGCCGCAGCCGAGAAAGAGCGACAGGATGATTAATGTCACCAGGGAGTTATCCATGTGTGTACCTCGTAATCCGGAGCGAATTGCCCACAACACAGACCGAGCTTAACGCCATGGCTGCCGCTGCGTAGATCGGCGTGAGGTGCCCGGTCATGGCCAGCGGTATGCCGATCAGGTTGTAGATGAAAGCCCACCCCAGGTTCTGCCGGACGATGGCCATGGTGCGCCGGGCGATGCCGTATGCCACGGCCAGCCGCTCTATATCCGGTTTTACCAGAACCAGATCAGATGTTTCAAGGGCGATATCGGTGCCGCCTGCCACGGCGCACCCCACATCGGCTGCCGATAATGCCGGAGCGTCGTTAATGCCGTCACCGACCATGAGTACAATTTCACCATCTGAGCGGAGTTTGTCCAGATAGTGGGCCTTTCCGGCGGGGGAAACCTCGCCGACACCGGTGTCGATGCCGATGGCTGCGGCAATCTGGCGGACCGTTTCCGGTCGGTCGCCGCTGAGCAGCACGCTGCGAATGGAGTTGTTTCTGAAAAAGGTGACCAGTGACGGTGCTTCCGGCAGCATGCTGTCCTCGATGGTCAGGGAGGCGATGCAGTGCCCCGAGCGGGCCACGAAGATAACAGACTGTCCCGATTCACACTCAACCGTTTCGGACAGGCCGGTTACGCCCCGTGAGCGGAGGAAAGCCCCACTGCCAACCACAACGGACTCAGTAGCGACCGTTCCGCTGACTCCCCCCCCAGCCACCGCCGTGAGTGCTGTGCCGGTGCAGTAGGGAATGTCGTGCAGGGTGGCATGATGACAAATTGCCCGCCCCAGGGGGTGCAGGGAACCACTTTCCACCGATGCTGCCAGAGAGATAGCCGCTTCAGCTGTCGTGCCGCTGAGGGGGGAAACCTGGACAATGACCGGTTTACCGAGTGTTACGGTACCGGTTTTGTCAAATACGGCAACGGTGATTCTGCTGAGTCGTTCAAGAATGTCCCCCCCCTTGAAAATGATGCCGGAAGCTGCCGCAGCACCGGTGCCGGCCAGAATAGCCGTCGGTGTTGCAAGGCCGAGGGCACAGGGGCAGGCGATAACTACCACGGCCAGGGAGGTCATGAGCGAACTGCCGAGCCTGCCGGTGGTGGTATACTGCCAGATAAAGGTCGTTACTGCCAGAAGTAGCACGGTCGGCACAAAATAGGCGGCCGCCCGGTCGGCAACCCCCTGAATCGGAGCGCGACGGCTCTGGGCCTCTTCCACGAGATGGGCCACACGGGCAATGAAACTTTCCGCCGCCGGACGGTCACAGCGGATTCTGACGCTGCCGGTCAGGTTGATGCTGCCGGCGATCACCCCATCATCGAAGCCTTTGACAACCGGAATCGACTCTCCGGTGGCCGGTGATTCATCAACATCGGTGGAGCCTTCGACGAGGCGTCCGTCCACCGGGAAACGTTCGCCGGGTGCCACAAGAATCAGGTCTCCGGCTGCCAGTTCGGCACTGTCAATGGTTTCAAGCTGTTCGCCGGAAAAACGGCGGGCCGTTCCGGCCGTGAGATTGAGGAGCCGCTCGACTCCGACGGCGGCATGGCGTTTGGCAATGTTTTCCAGAATTCTTCCCGCCAGGATCAGGGTGATGATCATGGCAGCGGTTTCGTAATAGGCCTCGCCGCCGGCAAAGGTTGTGTAGGTGCTGAAAATGTAGGATGAAAGGGCTCCGATGGCGATGAGGAGCTCCATGTTGGGGGCCCCGTTGAGGAGTCCGCGCCAGGCACCCCGCAGAAATGGCCACCCCGAATAGAAAATGACCGGTGTGGTCACCAGCAGGGAAAAATAGTGGAGGTACTGCTTGGTGCCGGCTTCAATGCCCTGAAAATAGCCGGCATAGAGGGCAAACGAGTAGGCCATTAACTGCATGGTCAGAAAGAACGCGGTGCCGAAACGGATAAGCAGATCCCTTCGCTCCCGGTTGGCACTTTCTTCCGCTGCCGAACGGGTAAAGGGGCGGGGGAGGTAGCCAAGGAGTGCGATGCGTGAAAAAATAGCCGACGGCATGATCAGGGCCGGGTCAAATTCTATGCGGGCTCGGCTGGTGGCATAGTTGACGCGGATTGAGATTACACCGGGGAGATTGCTGATAACCCGCTCGTTGAGCCAGACACAGGTGGCGCAGCGGATCCCCTCAATGAGGATGTCGATGACGCTGTTTCCCTCATGGCTGTAAACGTAACGGAGCAGGTAGGGGTCGTGGAACGTGTTGTGAAATGCCGCCTCACCAAGTCCCGCTTCCTGGCAGTCCCGCCGGAGATAAAAATCCCCGAGCCCAGCCCCGGTGATAAGGAGGTAGGCACCACGGCAACCGTGGCAGCAGAACTCAAGGGTCTGGTCCTGATGCTGTTCGGTAACCACCATTCCTTTGGCAATGGGGAGGCCGCAATGGAAACATGTCCTGACGTATTCGGTCAATTGAAGATAACCACCCTGCCGGAAATCACTCCGTTCCCTTTGGCAACCCGGATAGTCCCGCGCAGTTCACCCCGAACGGTGGCCGGCTTTGCGGTGCGGTATACCCCGGGGGAAGATTCCGTAAGCTGGACAATGGTGCCGGGGGGGATGCCGGTATTCTGATCCAGGGCACAGGTCGCCTCTCCGCCACTGAGGGGTGCGCCATTTTCATCATGGACGGTTACCTGAATGTCTGCAGCGTCAGCAGTGGGAGTCATGGTCCATTTGTTACCCGTATTGCCCGATGTGTCATGGCTCTCGGCGTAGTGCAGTCCATGGCTGTAATATTCGGTGTCAACAACCCTGCTCCCCCGCTTCTTGGCAAGAACAATGCTTGCTACCGTGGCCGTAATAAAGAGCACAATGACGACTGTTATAATTCGTATCCAGAATTTTCCCGCATCGTTTCGAAAATTATTCATCATGTTCCTCACGGTGAGCGTTTGAAGGATGATGGTGAAAACACGTCATCCCGGCGAAGAACATATTCTCCGCCGGGATGACGTAATGGACTCAGCCACCGCACTGCTGCCGGTGCCGGTGCTGTCCGACATGCCAAAATTACAACGACAGTATATGCTTGACCAGCCCCTCAATCTTTTCGTGGGACAGCTCGCTCTTGAAGGAGGGCATACCACCGGGGCGTCCATCGGTGATGGAGGTGGTGATCTCCGGGGCGCTCTTGCCGAACTTGAATTCCTTGCGGGTCAGGTCGGGACCAATTCCCCCCTTACCATCCGCTCCATGGCAGGCAGCGCATCGCTCGGCAAATTCTTTTTTGCCCATGGCGAGGGAATCCTCCTTCGTGGCACCTTTGTCACCGGCGGCCGAAGCGGAAGCTGCCGGGGGAGTCGCCGCCAGCCGTTCCTGTTTGGCTTTCTTCTTCTGGGCAAATTCCCCTTCCGAACTCCAACCGCTGAAAAGATAATATCCCATGAAGGACACACCCCATATCACCAATACGCTCAATAAAAGCCGGAAAATCAGCGGGGATTTGGTCTCGACCCGGTATCTGATTCCGTCATAATCCTTATTCTCATCAGACATGAAAAACCTCCTGTGTAGTGTTCTGACTGAAACCTGCCTTGTTGCGATGGGGCGAGCCTCTGTTTACTCGTCGTCCATCATCCTGAACTTGGGACTCTCGCCCCGGGTACGTTCCTTTTTGCTGTAGGTCCGTGCGACGATAACCACGAAGATGATGAACATCAGAAAGGTCACGCCGAGATAATATACGCTGGCCAGTTCCATATCAGTGGGCCTGCCGTGACTTGAGGAAAGAGGCTACTTTCCAGATACGATCCTTGCCAAGTGAGTCACCGAAGGCAGGCATACCACCGGCGGGGATACCGCCGAAGACTGTTTTGAAGATGTAGGTATCCGGCTTATCTATGTCGGCGAGGGCACGACCAACTCCCCCCTTCAGATCGGCACCATGGCACTGGGCGCACTCTTTTTCATAGATGGCCTTTCCTTCCGGCAGCACGGTCTTGTTGTCAAGGAACGGGTTTTTCAGATCACCCAGTACGGCGGCCTGTGCCGCTTTACGCCAGGGGATATCGCTGCCGAGTTTCTGCAGATAGGCAACCATGGCATCCAGTTCGCTTTTCCCCTTGAGGGCGGCAAGCTCTTCCGGTGTATAGGGGAATTTCAACGTTTTCATTTTCCGTTCGGTCAGACTGGTATCCAGCGGTTGCTGAAGGAACGCATATTTGGGCATGTTGGAGCGGGGCACCATGGACTGTGGATCGACCATATGTTTGAGATGCCAGGCATCCGGATATTTACCACCGATACGGGCCAGATCGGGGCCGGTGCGGCGTGATCCCCAGAGGTGGGGCTGATCGTAGACGAATTCGCCAACCTTGGAGTACTCACCATACCGCTCAACATCGGCGAGCAGGGGGCGGACCGTCTGGGTGTGGCAGTTGTTGCAGCCTTCACGGATATAGATATCCCGACCTTCAAGTTGCAGAGCGGTATACGGCTTGACCTCGGCAATTTTCAGCTTCGGGTCATTGATCCATTTGAAGGGAGCTATCATGGTTACGGCGGTGCCGATTAAAATAACGACGGTAGCAAGGAACAGGAATATGACTGGTTTCTTTTCGAGCATGATATCTCCTTTCTCAGGCTTTCTTGGTGGCGGCAATGGTGGAATTACCGTTGATGGTCTTAACGATGTTGTAGACGAAGATCAGCATACTGACAAAATAGATAATCCCGCCGAAGGCCCGTCCATACCAGTAGGGGTACATTTCCACCAGTGTTTCCATGAAGCTGTAGTGGAGGCTGCCGTCACTGTTGGTGGCGTTAAGCATGGTTGCCTGCTGGACACCGGCGATCCACATGGTAATGGAGAAGATCAGCTGGCCGGTCACTGCAAGCCAGAAGTGGAGATTGACCAGAGGAATGCTGTAGATTTCCTTACCATAAATTTTTGGAACTACGTAGTAGATGGAGGCAAAGATAATCAGTGATACCCACCCAAGAGTTCCCATGTGTACATGGCCCGGAATCCAGTCGGTATAGTGGATGAATGCGGAGAAGGTACGTACGGCCTGGGAAGGCCCCTGAATGGTCTGTAATCCGTAGAAGGTAATGCCAAAAATGAAAAACTTGACCAGATAATTTTCTCGCATCTGGTGCCATTGACCGTTCATGGAAAAATAGCCGTTGAAAACCGACGCCCATGACGGTGCGATCAGCATGACCGAAAATGCCATGGCCAAGGTCTGAACCCAGTCGGGTACCGGGGTCCAGAGGAGGTGGTGGGCACCGGTCCAGAGATACATGAAGATAAGACTCCAGAAGGCGATAACCCCCATCCGGTGGCTGAAGATCGGCACGCCGGTGGACTTGGGAAGGAAGTAGTAGAACAGAGCCAGCGGAGGTGCGGTCAGCACCATGGCGACGGCGTTATGACCGTACCACCACTGCACGTTTGCGTCATTGGCCCCGGCGTACGCCGAATAGGACTTGGTGAGGGAAACCGGGATGCCGGCGTTATTGACCAGATAGAGCACCGCAACCCCGATCAGGGCCGCCATGATGTACCAGAGCGAGATGTACATCTGCTCTTCCTTGCGTTTAATGATGGTCATAATAATGTTGATGCTGAAGATGACCCAGAGGACCACAATCAGCAGGGCAATGGGCCATTCCAGCTCGGCGTATTCTTTGGATCGGGTCATGCCGAGCATCAGCGTCACTGCTGCAGAGGCGATGATGACATTGAACAGCCAGAGTTGGAACTTGGCCAGACCGGGGCTCCAGAGTTTGGTTTTAGTCAGACGCTGGGTGATGTAGATGAAAAAAGCCATGAAACTTCCCACACCCCAGCCGAAAATACCGGCGTTGGTATGAATTGGCCGCAGTCTGCCGTAGGACAGATAGGGGGGCAGGTTCAGTTGCGGGTACGCGAGCTGCAGTGAGATGACCACACCGAGCAACACAGCAACAACGCCCCATACGAGGCTCCAAGTGATGAAGCCCTTTACGACCTCATCTGCATAGCCTTCCTTCTGATTCATGATGTCCTCCTTGTAAAGAGATGTGACGCAACCAACGATTAAACTAAAAATTCAACAATAGGATAAATAGGATAGCATAAGTCGCCTTATAGCCAGAACTGTATACAGTTGTCAATAAAAATGTTCAAAATTCATCGGTTCCGTAAAACTTTCTCCTAATGAACGCTCAAATATGCCTGATAATTACAGCGTAATTGACATACGGATCAAATGCACATATCTTAAAAGTTTACAGTATACAGCTATATCCATTCGGATATCTCGCTGGGTACCATAATTTCCAGGGCACCGGTGCAATGAATGGCAGTGACGTCGGACATTCAACAGCAGGTATTTGATCTGCTCTCCCGTAATTCAGGGATCTCTTTTGTGACCGCAGAAGAGGTGCCTGGTCGCGTCAGCAGTTTGACGCCGGGGCAGCGGGTTAGTGCCGAGATAATAGCCCCGATGCCCAATAACCGGTTTCAGGTTCGGGCCGGCAGCGATTATTTCAATCTGGAGCTACCAATGTCGGTTCGAATCGGGCAGCGGGTTGAGATGACCTTTGTCTCCGGTGAACCCCGCTCGACCTTTGCCGTTGCGCGTCAATTTTCAGCCGCTCCGCCGGTAAGCCTGTCCGATGCATCGCGCCTGCTCAGTCTGCTGGTTACCAATGAGCGGATCATTGATCCTCAGCTGAGATCGTCACTGCAGAATATCGGCGACATGATGCGCCGCTCCTCCGGTGAATCTGCCGTTCTGGCACATCTGCTCGATGAAGCACTGGTCTACGGCGGAAAGCAGGAGCCGACAGTGGCCGGATCCTTCGGTATGGTATCGATGTCTTCTGGTCCGACACCACTTGATACCTTTGAAGCCACCGCCAGCCAGCTTCTGAAAAATATTGCCCAAAGCTCCCGTTTTACTCTGGTGGAAGCTGCCAACCAACCGGTGAATCCTCTGCCGCTGCGACCGGGGCAGGAGGTCAATGCCACCATCGTTGGCACGTTACCGGGGGGGAGGGCCTTTGTGCAGGTTGCCGGAGAGACGTTGGAGCTTGCCCTCGCTCAAAAGGTGGTACCGGGAGATATTCTCCGTCTTACCTACATAGCGTCCGAGCCAAAGCCGGTCTTTGCACTCAGCCGTCAGGCACCGGACAGTTCCCCGCCGGTGTTAAGCGAGGCAGGGCGTTGGCTGAGTGTGCTTGAACATAGCGAGGGGGGGATATCAGAACAGCAGTCCTCCGTTCTGGAACGGCTCAACAAGGTCTTACAAAGCCTTCCGCCCGACTCACCTGCGTTCAGTGCCATTTCAGATGACGGGCAAACCTACTCACGCACCACGATGTCGGCTGCGTTGGCTGCCAGGTCCACCGATACGGCTACTCCGGCACCTTCGGGAAATGGTATCATTCTGAGTGATGACATGGCCAGATTGTTACAAGCGGTTATCAAGGGGAACCGCTTGGTGCTGTTGGAGACACTGAACCAGCAGGCATCGTCAAGTCCATTTTTGCCGGGGCAACAGCTGAAAGGGGATGTGCTGACAGCTCTGGGGGGGCGTGCTACGGTTCAGGTCGCCGGGCAGATGCTGGAATTTCTCATGCCACGGGGGGTGAAACGGGGCGATCTGGTTACCCTCTATTATATCAGTGACGATCCCCGTCCGACCTTTCTGATGGCCCGTTTTGGAAAATCAACGGAAGGTCGTGTCAGTGAAACGGGACGCTGGCTGAGTGGTTTTCTGGGGGAAACATCTACCCAGGTGTCGGCCCAGGCCACATTGAATATTCTGAAAACGGTATTAACCGGCCCCACCTCTGACGCAGAACTTCTTGGCACTCTGCTGCAAAGCCGATTGCGGGAGAGCGGCCTTTTTTACGAGTCACATCTGGCTCGCTGGTTCGGTGGCGACTACGCCCTGGGTGATATTCTCAAAGAGCCGCAAGGTTTGCTCTCTCCCCGCCTCTCCCCGGTGGATGGCCAGGTTGGAGTGCCGGTCGCCAACCCGGATTTAGCCGATATTCGCTCCGGTCTGGAGGATTTACTGAAGGGGGCATTTGCCCGGAGTGGCGATGATGCCCATAGGGGGATTGCCGATGGCCGGACGTTGCCGATTGTCAGCGAACAGCTGCACTCTTTGCAGACAGGGCAACTGCTGTTTCGGGGCGATCTGTTTCCCGGCCAGAAACTGGAGTGGACGGTTGTGGAGCGGGAAGCGGCGCGTAACCGGTCAGGTGTCCGGGAGCGGAGCTGGGAAACGTCTGTCTCTCTTAATCTCCCCCGGCTGGGGGGTGTTACGGCCCGGATTGTGCTGGACGGTCCCCGGCTTTCGGTGAAATTTAACGCAGAACATGCTGCCACCGCTCCGGTTCTTGATGCCGGGCGGGAACGCCTGCGGGAACAATTGGCAGGGGCAGGACTGACGGCGTCGGAGATGAGTGTTGCCCATGTCATTACCTACTGACAGGGAACGGCGCGCTGCGGCACTTTCCTACAAACAGGGGTACTATGCCCCGGTTGTGGTCGCCCGTGGTACGGGGGTGGTTGCCGAGGCGATCATAGCCTGCGCCCATGAGGCGGGGGTCTATGTCCATGAGTCGCCGGAACTCGTGAAGATGCTCATGCAGGTGGACTGTGATCAGTACATACCCCCCGAACTGTATCGGGCGGTGGCTGAAGTGCTTGTCTGGCTGCACTGGCTGGAGAGTCAGCAGAAATAATACATTTTGTGTGGTACACGGAGGAATCAATGCAGATAAGATTTGGTACTGACGGTTGGCGAGGGATCATAGCCCGTGATTTTACCTTTGAAAATGTTTCCCGGGTCGCCCAGGCGACCATGGATTACCTGAACCGGGAGGGGAGCGGGGCAAAGGGACTTATTATTGGCCATGACCGGCGTTTTCTCTCCCGGGAATTTGCCAAACGGGTGGCCGAAGTGGCGGCCGGCAATGCAATCCACGTCAAGCTGACGGAAGAGTATGTGCCGACCCCCGCCATTTCCTGGGCGGTACGCGAAAGTGGTGCCGGTGCCGGTATCATGATTACCGCCAGCCACAATCCTCCCGAATATAACGGATTCAAAATCAAGGAGTCGTTTGGCGGCTCCGCACTGCCGGACACGACCAGGGTTATTGAGGAAATTGTTTCGTATAATCAGCAGAACGAGCGGCGCGTTATCTCAATACCCTATGACGAAGCGGTAAAAAAAGGGGTCATAGAGTTGTTTGACCCGTGCGAAGGGTATTTTCATCAGATAAGTCGCTACGTGGATCTTGACTTGATAGCCAGATCGGGGGTGACCGCAGTTGTCGATCCCATGTATGGTGCCGGCACCGGATACATCTCCCGGCTTCTCCCCGGAATACAGGAAATTCACACTGACGCCAATCCTTCGTTTGGTGGTCTCCCCCCCGAGCCCATCGGACAGAATCTGCTGGAATTGTCGGCTCTGCTCAAAAAGGGTGCCTATCAGGTCGGCCTGGCACTTGACGGCGATGCGGACCGGATCGGTGCCGTGGATGAGCATGGTGAATTCTTCTCATCCCACTGTATTTTTACCGTGATTTTACGACACCTGCTGGAATATAAAAAACTGACCGGGGCAGTGGTTAAAACCGTGTCAACTACCCGCATGGTGGATCTTCTGGCAGAAAAATTTGGTCTTGACCTGTACGAAACGCCCATCGGTTTCAAGCATATTTGTGAGTTGATGCTGAAACATGATATTCTCATGGGGGGAGAAGAGTCGGGGGGACTGGGGGTTAAGGGGCATATTCCCGAACGGGATGGAATCCTGCTCGGTCTGCTCCTTCTGGAAGCGGTGGCGGTCAATGGCAAAGGGTTGCGGAAATTGCTGGACGAGACCATGGATGACATCGGCCATTTCTTTTATCGCCGCATTGACCGGCATATTGATGATGCTGCAAAAAAGGAGCTGATTGAACGACTTCGCACCAATCCACCGCTTGAGATTGACGGGCAGCGGGTTGCCTCCACCAATTTCAGCGATGGTTTCAAATTCATATTTGACAACGGTGACTGGCTGCTGATTCGCCCCTCCGGCACCGAGCCGGTACTGCGCCTTTACAGCGAGGCGGGCAATCTTGACCAGGTAGAACGTTTTCTCCGTCAGGCAGTTATTATCGCCGGTTGTTGATTATTACACTCATTAATTGAAAAAGATTTTTGTTGTTCGTCACAACACGGTTGCACTGACGAAAAAAACAGTTATAATCCCACGGGCACAACATCTAAAAAACAGATGTTAACTACATTAATCACATTATCCATTCCATTTATGGAAAACCAAGAAAGGGGTACACTGCTATGGCAAACATTCTGATTGTTGACGATTCATCTACCATGCGTAAAATTATTTCGAGATCACTCCGTCAGGCCGGGCTTACCGTCGATGAAATCTTTGAAGCTGGAGACGGTATTGAGGGGCTTTCCGTTATTGCTTCCGGTAAAACTATCCATCTGATTCTGTCCGATATCAATATGCCGAACATGGACGGCCTTGAATTTGTCAAGGCGGTACGTGCCAATGGCAATCCGACACCAATTGTCATGATAACGACTGAAGGGGGCGAAGAAATTATTGCAGAGGCCATTTCAAGCGGAGCCAGCGACAGCATTAAAAAACCCTTTACTCCAGACCAGCTTCAGCAAAAATTGGGAGGACTTCTATGAGTCTTAACCCGGACATCTCTCAGACCACTAATTTAACGGAAGAGCTGATAGCCGAGTATATAATTGCCGCCACACGGGATGTGTTCTCCACCATGGTCATGATGGACGTCAAGGGGGATTTCCCACTCAAGGAACCGGTAAATCGCTTTAAATGCAGCATCACCGGGATGGTCGGTTTTGCCGGTTCTTACTCAGGCGTTATTTCCATTCATTGTCCTGTCGAATTGGCTCAGTTGATTACATCAAACATGCTTGGTGTGGAGTGTGATGAAGTCAACGATGACCTGAATGATGCCATTGGTGAAATTGCCAATATGCTGGGTGGCAGCGTTAAAAGTGTCCTTTCCAAGGGGGGGCTTGATGTCAAGCTCTCCATACCGACGGTTATTTCGGGGGAGGATTACACGGTTAATTCCCTGTCCGACAGTGATTGTGTGGTCGTTCCGTTTACTGCCGAAGAAAGCACGCTCCTCGTGGGACTTACGCTGAAGAAGGAAGACTGAAAATCTGATGGAAGGGTATACCAACCTATACGGGATGCTGGAAACGGCATTGAAGCAGGCCGGTGAAGAGAGCGGCATGCTTTTGGGGCAGGAGCTTTCCATCACCCTGACCGACTCCCTTTCCTCGAGCAAGAGTTCCTATTTTGGCGGGCTGGAGGATGGCTGTTTCGTTCTGGGCGTTGGATCGGGTGAAGCCTATCCGGGACAGTTCTATCTGCTGTTTTCCCTTCGGGATGCTATCGTACTCAGCAGTATTCTGCTGGGCATTCCGCCGGCGCGTATTCAGGAAAAGAAACGACTGTCCATCATTGAAAACGATGATATTGATGCGTTCTCCGAAATTGCCAATATGGTTAACGGGGCACTCAATACGGTTTTTCAGGGGGGACTCCCCCATAAAGTCCGGCTCAAGCTGCTGCCGCCAAAAAAGTATATTCCCGAAATTGATCCACTGACAGCGGATTCACCATTGCCGGATGGGGATTATCTCATGTTCCGGTCTCGGCTCGACATGCCGGGGCAGGAGATGAATCACCTCGATATTTTGATTCCCTTTGAGCTGGCTAACTGTTTTGATCCCCAGCCGGTGGTTGATAAACAGCCACCGGAGGCTGCTGCTGGCGGGGCGTCCACGCAGGATACCCCGGGTGGAGCCGGTGATGAAATTGAAAAACCTGTTCCTGCGGGCCCCGGTGTTGATAGTATTGTTGTTCTGGAAGATGACGAGGAACAACGGAAACTGATGATCGAAATGATTGCGTTTACCGGATATCAGGTTGCTGAGGGGAATCTTAATGCCGACCTTAAGGAACTCTTTGGGGGGAGAAACGTCAAGTTGGTGATCATCGGATCACAGGATGCCGATGATCGCGAACTGGCGGTTTGCATAAAAGTTAATGCCATTCGTCAGGATTCACCGCCTCCAATTGTGATGAGCGCCGAGTGCTGGACCCGGACCGCAGTGCTGAAGGCGCTGAAGTACGGAGCCCGTGATATTATCATAAAACCCTTTGACAAAGCAGATGTGACGGCAAAAGTACAGCGCTATTGCAAGATTAACGCTTAGTAGGTGGGATAACCACTTTTCCCGCGGTAATGTTCAGAAAACTTCCGATATGGCTTGGATCCTGTTAGCAGGGACAGGCGGGTCCGGGTATGGTTCAAGCTCCTGTTTCACAATCGGTTACCGGGTGGAGTTGTTGCCGAGCAGTCATGCTGGTGCTGTTGTGTATCCTCGCGGTTGCTGCCGTAACACCCGGGCATGCCGCTGCATCAGTTCCTGCCAACCATTTGTATCATATCGATATTCTGCCAAAAAAAGACTTCACCCGACTTACCATTCATCTTGCAGCTTCACCGGAATATCAACTTTCCTCCATCCCGGGCAACCGTCTCAGGTTGGTCGTACGTGACACCGATGGCTCGTTATTCAAAAAACTCCGCAGATATTCCGACAAAAACATTGGCGGGCTCGTACTGAAAACACGGGGTGACGATCTTCTGGTGACGTTTCAGATCGCCCGGAATACCGGGTGGCGCGATCTTTCACGACCGGACGTCAGTGCCATTACCGTTGATATTGGAGTCCCTTTTAAGCCGGGCATACCGGGCCCCTCCCTCGGGGGGCGAGAGAAGATCTGGAATGGGGTAGAAAAGTTGGTGAGGGATTTCGATCCTCCACTGAAGTCGGAAATCCCCTTTACGCCAACGGACCGACAAATTCTCAGTAGTCTTCTTGGCGAAGAAGAACAGAAAGAGTTCATGGCTGCCGAATCGGCTCTCTACAAAGGGAGGTTGACCGAATCCGAGGCTCTCTTCACTCATTTCTCAACCCGCTCCGCGCCGATTCGCGCCCTGGCACTGTATCGTCTGGGGGAAACGTGGTACAAGCTGCAGAAGTATCCCCAGGCACTGGCCACATTTCGGGAGGCAGAAAAGCTCTGGCCGGCCTACCTCAACGTAAATCCGGGCGTAACCTTCTATTATGGTGACAGTATCGCCCGAGGTGGCGAGCTGACGACGGCCCGTACGTTGCTGGCTTCACTGGTGGCACGGCTTGCTGACAAGTCCTTTTCACCGGCTCTGCTGGTCCGTTTGGGGGATATCATGGCCCGGCAGGGGCACGAGTCGGAAGCAAGTGCGCTCTACCGCAACGTTACCGACAACTTCAAGACAAATAAGGCGTATCAGATGGCAATGATGCGCATGGCAGACAGCGAATTTCTCCACTCTACCCCCTGGAATTATCGTCCCATCAGTGACGTCTATCTGAACGCCTCCCAGCATAGTGGCGATCTTGATATGCGTGAAGAGGCGCATTTCAAGTATGCGTTGCTTGAATCCATGCATAGTGAGGCTGGCGGAGCTCTTCAGCAGGTCATGTCTTTCCAGCGCAAGTTTCCCCGTGGCGTCTATGTTGCCGTGGTGAGGACCATCAGGGAGGTGCTGGTTGCCGAAGTTTTCAGAAAGAACGACTGGAAAAGTGACCCTTCTGCTCTTGTCAGATTTATGGATGAACAGCATGAATATCTGGCCGGCTGTGTGGACCAGCCAGACTTTCTCCCTGTCATCAGCCGGGCCTATACCGAAGCGGGCAGGCCGATTGAGCTGGTTCGGCTACTGTCGGCACTGGTCGAACGGGTATGGGCTGCTCCCATAGCACCGGAACTGTACTCCTGCATTATTGATAACTCCGAGCTCATCGGTGATGTTGCCACTACCGAACGGATGATGAAACTCTTCATTTCCCGGTTTCCCGCCCACCAGCAGACCAGATTAATGACAGAGCGTCTCGGTGCACTTTACTTTGCCGCCGACAAACATCAGCAGGTCAAGGGTGCGTTGCTCTGGCTACTTAATAAAGGTGAGCGTGCCCAGCGGGCCGAAAGTTATTACAAATTAGGGCGCTCCCTCTGGTCTCTTCAGCAGTATGGGCAGGCGGTCAAAGCCATGGATCTTTTTCTCCTCTCTTCCGTTGGCCGTAATCCCCAACTACTGCCCGATGCCTACTATATTGAAGGCGCATGCCGGGAGAGCATGGGGGACCAGAAGGGGGCGTTACGGATTTATGAAGTTGCTCTCAAGTTGGCGGATAATCCCCGTAGTGAAGAGTTTATCTATCGAGCGGGGCAAAGTAACTTGAGAGAGAAAAAAACCGGGCGGGCCAGGATTTTGTTTGAGCAACTGGCTAAAAACGCTAAGGACGCCGATTGGCAAAAACTTGCCCAGCAGGCGTTGTCAGGCATTGAGGCAGCGTCTGCCTCCCGATGAATCGTTCGGTCAATAATATGACGCCGTCAAAATTATGGCAGAGCTTCTTCCCCAATAGTCCGATCCTTCCGCTCGTCCAATACGCGTAATACCGCCGATTCATTCATATTACGCAGCTCGCAGCGTGCAGAAGACCTCAAGCGTCTCCATAAATACGGCCTCATTTTCCACGTTAATGTCTTGTTATTTATGCGTTATTATATTATTTTTTCTTCGTATCGATCCATGAGGCGCCGGTCGTTATAGTGAGCAAATGTACGTGACGGCACGTTTTTTGCACCATCAGACGTCCGGAGGTATCTACTATGCGCATTGATGGTATTTTCAGTAACACGGTTGATCTGCTAGGAAAAAGTATCGATCTGCGGGCTAAAAATCAGAATTTAATTGCTGCAAACATTGCCAACGCTGAAACCCCCAATTACATCCCCAAAACATTACAGTTTGAGGATGAACTACAGGGGGCGATGAAGAGTGACCGGGCAGGCGATTATCCCTCATCGGCGGTGAATATGGACCTGGCGAGTACACAGGTTGACGGGGGCAAGTCTCTGGTACGCAAGGTTACCGGAAAGGTTGTTGAGACACCCGGCAAGATAGTGGGGAGGGACGGCAATGCCGTAGAGGTGGAAACCGAAATGGGTAAGATGGCAGAAAACCAGATCATGTTTAATGCCTCGGTGCAAATGTTGTCAAAAAAATTCGAAGGATTGCGAACGGCAATCAAGGGGACGCTCTAAATGGACTTTTTCAGTTCTATGCAGCTGAGTGGATCGGCTCTTGCCGCTGAACGGACTCGCATGAGTCTTATTTCCAACAATCTTGCCAATGCCACTACCACGCGCACACCGGAGGGGGGGCCTTACAAGCGCAAAGACGCAGTGTTTGAGGCGACCCTGCCGGAGGGGAAATTTAACAAACTGGTTACCGATGCCGTCGCCCAGCAGGCACGGCAGGTTGAAGTAGTCAGAATTATAGAGGATACGAATCCACCCCGTCTTCAGTACGATCCGGGACACCCCGATGCAAACGCCCAGGGATACGTGGCACTTCCTAATGTCAATGTTGTTGAAGAAATGGCTGACATGATCAGTGCCACACGTTCCTATGAAGCAAATGTGACGGCAGTGCAGGCGGCAAAGGCCATGGCCATGAAAACCCTGGAAATAGGCAAGTAGGAGGAATTGAGTTATGGAAATATCAGGTATTGAAAGTGGCATCGGCTTGTCGAAAGCATTTCCGGCAGCGGTCAAGGACAGTTCATCAGCCGTTACCGGTGCGGGCAAGTTCTTCAATGAACTTGTATCCAAGGTCAACGATATGCAGGTTAAATCCGATAAGTCGATTCAAGGCTTGGCAAGCGGAGAGAATAAGAATCTGCATGAGGTAATGATTGAAGTTGAAAAGGCCAGCATCTCTTTTCAGTTCATGACACAGGTACGGAACAAGGCCCTGGATGCCTACCAGGAAATTATGCGTATGCAGGTCTGATGTACAAAGATAAGTAGCCAACCTCACCAGTGAAAGGAATGCATTTTTCCCAATGCCAGAAGGAATACGACGCCTCATAGAACCATTTCTCGCCCTCTCTCCGGGGAAACAGATGCTGACCGTCGCGGTTGCGTTTCTGTCTGCGCTGGCTTTTGCCGTTCTTATTTTTGTGGCAAACAGAACGGACTATCGGCCGCTTTTTACCAATCTCAGTACTGAGGATGCCGGAGAAATAGTCAAAAAATTGAAGGACTCCAAGACCCCCTATCAGATAACCGCCGACGGTAAAGGGGTGCTGGTCCCGTCTGACAAGGTATACGAGCTTCGACTTACCCTGGCCACGGAAGGGATTCCGCAGGGGGGAGGGGTCGGCTTTGAACTCTTTGACCGGAAAATGAATTTCGGGGTGACGGAGTTTGCCCAGAAACTGAATTACCAGAGAGCGTTGCAGGGTGAATTGTCCCGCACCATCTCCCAATTGGTCGGTGTGGAACAGGCCAGGGTCCATCTGGTGATTCCGGAAAAATCACTGTACCGGAATAATGAAAAACCTCCCACGGCATCCATTGTTATCAAGATGAAGTCCAGTCGCAACCTGCAGGACTCGGAAGTGCAGGGGGTCGTCCATCTGGTATCGGCCTCGGTAGAGGGGTTGGATCCCGAGCATGTGTCGGTCCTTGACAATCGGGGTAAAATACTCAGCAAGGGGGGGAGCAGCGACCCAACCTCCCGCATGACGACCGCCATGCAGGAGGCCCAACGTTCCTACGAAAAGAATCTGGAAGAACGACTCCAGACACTGCTTGACCGGATAGTCGGCGGCGGCAAGTCGGTTGCACGGGTGACCGCGACCTTTGATTACAAACAGGTTGAACGGGTTGAAGAGAAATTTGACCCTGAGAGTATAGCCGTCAGAAGTGAGCAGCGGACGGAGGAGAAGGGAGCATCGACCACCACGAACCAACAGGCTCCGGGAGTCCAGAGCAATCTGGGACGGAATAGTGGTGCGGCAACAGGAACCTCGTCGGGAGGCGGCTCGAAAAATGATGAGTCCCTGAGTTATGAGGTCAGTCGGTCAACGGCTAAGATTATTGAGCCGGTCGGTGCCTTGAGCAAAATCTCCGTTGCCGTTCTGGTTGATGGTAAATATGAAGCACCCCCCGTGACAAAAGAGGGGCAGATCGCCAAGTCAAAATATATTCCACGCTCGCCTGACGAGCTGCAGAAAATTGAAACATTGGTAAAAAGTGCCGTCGGCTATAACGGGGAGCGGGGGGACCAGTTGAGTCTCCAGAACATCCCCTTTCAGGATACCGATGAGGCCGGTACCAGTGAAGTACCAAAGTGGTGGACCAATCCTGTTGTCATGTCTTTCGGCAAAAATCTCTTAATCGGGATCGGCTTTCTGGTGTTGATACTGTTTGTGATCCGTCCATTGCTTAATACGTTGCGGGTAGGAAAACGACCGGCCAATGAAATCATTGAGCCGTTTAGTAGCGGAGGGACGGAACAGCTGACCGCATCGGACCGGGCACTCATTGAAGTTCAGATGGCCGAACAGAAAACCCTGATAGAACAAGCAAAAAATGATCCGTACCAGGTTGCCCAGATTTTACAGAACTGGGTTGCAGAAGATAAGTAAAAAGTAATTTAAAACGTTACGATAAGATAAAGGAGTGCCATGACAGGTTCAGAACGGGCCGCCATTTTGTTGCTCTACTTGGGCCATGATGTAACTGGCAAGGTTTTTGAGCATCTTGATGATACCGAGATAAAGAAAATAAGCAAGAGCATGGGGGCATTGGGCCACGTGCCACGGGAAACGATTCTTGAGGTGGTATCTGACTTTACTGCGGTCATCGACCCGGAAGCCGGTATATTTTCTCAAGGGGACGAGTTCGTCCTGAGAATCCTTGAAAAAGCACTCGGTCCAGAAAAAGCGCACATGCTTATGGGAGAGCTGCAGGCATCCAGTTACGGTGACTTGATCGATATTCTTGCAAATATGGACTCAAAGACCATAGCAAACTTTCTCTCACAGGAGCATCCCCAGACCATTGCGGTCATAC
This sequence comes from uncultured Geobacteraceae bacterium, assembly GCA_903901875.1. Classification (GTDB taxonomy): domain Bacteria; phylum Desulfobacterota; class Desulfuromonadia; order Geobacterales; family Pseudopelobacteraceae; genus JACRCG01. The sequence goes on from CAIUSO010000075.1 coordinate 28,983, forward strand.
TTGCCAAGCTGAAATCGAAGCAGACCAGTGAAATTATCAGTTTTCTCCCCCAGGAACTTCAGGCGGAAGTTGTCTTGCGCATCGCCGATGTTGATCAGGTTTCACCGGAGATTCTCAAAGACATTGACGAAGTGATGAAGCGTGAAATTCAGGCCATGGGGGGAACCCAGCGTTACAAAGTTGGGGGGATTGACAAGGTCGTTGATATGTTCAATCACTTTGAACGGAGCAAAGAGAAACAGATTCTTGACAAGCTTGACGTACTCAGCCCTCCCCTTTCAGAGATCATACGAAAGCACCTCTTTACCTTCGAGGATGTGTTTGCCCTGGATGACCGGAGTATCCAGTCGGTCATGCGTGAGGTTTCCAATGATACGCTGACATTGGCCATGAAGACCTCGCCTGACGAAGTTAAGGATAAGATTTTCAAGAATATTTCAAGCCGCGCAGCGGACATGATTAAAGAGGACCTTGAGGTAATGGGTCCTGTTCGTCTCTCTGACGTCGAAAAAGCCCAGGGCGAAATTATCAAGATCGTTCGTAAAATGGAAGAAGAAGGGAAAATTGTACTCGCCGGGCGGGGAAGTGAAGATGTCCTCGTCTAAAATCATTAAACAGGCGATTCAGGACAGTGGAATTGTTGACTACAATTTCAGAGCCATTGGTTACGCTGGTAGTGTGCCCTCTGTTGAGCAGAGCACTGCCATCTTTGTGTCCACTGCTGAACAGGGTTCGACCGGTTTCGTGCCGATGGCGATGTATCAGGGGGCTGGTGAGCCGAACAGAGAAGAGGAAGAAAATACGGGCCCACCTCCCATTGAGATAAGTGAAGAGGAACTTGCCGAGAGAATTGGCGATGCCTTTAATGATGGTCTCAAAGAGGGGAAAGAGGTGGCTGAACGTGGACTGGTCAATGTGTTCCATACCCTGCGTGCAGCCAGTGAGGATGTACACAACCTGCGGGAAAAAATTTTTCGCGAATCGGAAGACGAAATAATTAACTTGATTCTGCTGGTGGCTCGCAAGGTCATTATCCAGGAGGTGGTCCAGGACCGCTCGATTCTTGAAGGGGTCGTTCGGAATGCCCTGGCCGGGTTGTCTGCCCGTGAAGAGATAACGGTTCATATCAACCCGGAAGACTATCATCTGATAACGTCCGGGCGTGATGATCTTCTCAAGCATGAGCTGCTTAACGAGCGGCTGATCATGAAGCCGGATCTGTCGGTGAAAAGCGGTTTTTGTCGGGTAGATACTTCAATGGGGACCATAGATGCCACTCTGGAAGGGCAGTTGGAACAACTCTACCGCACGCTGGTTGAACAGCGTACGGTGGTGACGGTTGAAGCGGTGTGACACAGCAGTGGGATTCCATGCCTGATATAAAGCGTCACCTGGAAAAATACCGGACAGCTCTGGAAACAGCGAAGCCGGTCAGACTCCATGGTAAGGTAACCCAGGTCGTGGGCTTGGTCATCGAAGGGTATTGCCCGGAAACCTCCGTGGGGGCGATCTGTGAGATAAAACCATTTGAGGGGGTGCCAATACCGGCAGAAGTGGTCGGTTTTCGAGATAACAAGACACTGCTGATGCCGCTGGGTGAGTTGCGGGGTGTGGGTCTCGATAGCCTGATTACGGTAAAACGTGACAACGCCTCCATGGGTGTTGGGCCAGGGATGCTGGGCCGGGTGATTGACGGACTGGGCAACCCGATTGATGGCAAGGGGATTCTGGTTACAGAAAAGGAATATCCCATTTATGCGTTGCCGGTAAATCCGATGCTTCGTCCTCCCATCAGGAAACCGCTGGATCTGGGTATCCGGACCATAAACGGTCTGTTGACCTGCGGTCAGGGACAGCGGGTCGGCATAATGGCCGGTTCGGGGGTTGGCAAGTCGACGTTGCTTGGCATGATAGCCCGCTATACGGAGGCCGACGTCAATGTCATCGCCCTGATAGGGGAGCGGGGGCGTGAATTACGCGAGTTCATCGAGAAAGATCTTCAGGAGCATGGTCTTCAAAAATCGGTGGTTATTGTGGCCACGTCCGACCAGCCGCCGCTCGTCAGGATGCGTGGTGCCTATATTGCAACGACTATTGCAGAGTATTTCAAGAATCAGGGGAAAAAAGTCCTTTTGATGATGGACTCCGCGACCCGCTTTGCCATGGCGATGCGGGAGGTAGGATTGGCCATTGGTGAGCCTCCCACAACCAAGGGATACACACCATCGGTCTTTGCTGCGCTGCCCAAGTTGTTGGAACGGACCGGCAACTTTGTCGAGGGGAGTATTACCGCCCTTTACACGGTACTTGTGGAGGGGGATGATTTTAATGAGCCGATTTCCGATGCCATGCGGAGTATTCTGGATGGCCATATCGTTCTGTCGCGGGATCTTGCCGCCCGTGCCATTTATCCACCGGTGGACATACTTGCCAGTGCCAGCAGGGTTATGACCGATGTGGCGACAAAAGAACATCTCCAGGTTGCGTCAAAATTCAAGGAAGTACTTGCCGTGTATCGGCAGGCCGAAGATCTGATAAATATTGGTGCCTACAAGGCAGGTAGTAATCCTGGCATTGATTATGCTGTTGCACATATGGACCAGATGCAGGCATTCATGAAGCAGGCTGTTGATGATCCCGTCATGCTGGAAGATGCGGTACGGGATTTGGAAGCAATGTTTGCCCTCTGAGTGCCTCTGTTGTCCGGGAGTCGTGAAAAATGAAAGGTAACATATTTAAATTGGAGCAGGTGTTGTCATACCGGCGCGAAATGGAAAAGATTCGCGTCCAGGAGTTTGCGACAGCTCAGGATGGGCTGTTTTTGGCCAACCGGGAGCTGGAAAAGCATGAACAGCGGGTCAGTGAACTGACCCATGAATTCGTGCGGTGCCAGGGCGATATTGCCTGCATTGATGATATTCGTATGTACTCTGACTTCTTTGCACGTAAACGTGAAGATATCAAACAGCAGAAGGAGCATATTGTTCTGCTTGACCAGATAGTGGATGAAAAAAGAGCCGACCTTGTTGAGGCCAGTAAAGATAAAAAGGTTCTCGAATTATTGCGGGAGAAAAAAGCAGAAGAGTTTCGGAGAGAAATGGCTGCCAAAGAACGCAACTTCCTCGACGAACTATCAATTCAAAAGAAGGCGATGTAATCGACATGTTGAGAAAATCGGTCATTATAACCATGGTTGTGGCCAGCATATGTGCCCCTGTTTTTTTCCATCTGCCGACGGTGTTTGCCAATTCTGCTGCCCAGAAAGATGCAACAGCGAAGGGTGTTGAAAGTGGAAAGGAAAGCTCTTCCGGGAGTCAGTCACCTATAAATGCGACCCGTGCTGCACGGGAGGAAAAGGCACTTCAGGATGCCCGCCGCCAGCAATTGGCCGAGAGGGAAGCTGCTCTTGCCGCCAAGGAACAGGAATTAAAAAAAATGAGTGCCAAACTTGAGGCTCAGGTAAAGGCACTTGATGACAGTAGAAAGCGGCTTGATGACTCGTTGAAAGCCCAGTCCGACGCCCAGAAGAAAAAAATGGATGAAAAAACGGCGAAGATGATCAAGCTTTTTAAAACCCTCAAGAGTGAGCAGGCCGCAAAGATGATCGATACACTGAAAGAAGATGTGGCACTTTCACTTCTCAGCAGGATGGACACCAAGACCGTTGCCAAGCTGGCACCATTCATCAGCCAGCCACGGATTATTAAATGGGTGTCCGAGAACCTGCAGGAAAAATAAATCAATTTTATGGGACATATGGTCCAACCCATAAAAAATCTTGAAAGAAAGGAGGTGAAAAACAAATGAATACTGGACTAATTCAAGTAGCAGTACCCCCTGGCGTATCCCCGTCTGTTACTGGTGATGTGCTCTTTGCTGTGGCTTCGGCGCAGCAGGACGGGGCCGAAGTAAGTAGTGGTTTTGCCGATGTACTGAGTGGCATCATTCCTCAGGAAAGTCTTGCCGTTGATTCATCACCGGTGATCTCGGCTTCTCCGACGGTGTGGAAAATGAATGGGCCGGTGCAACTGCCGACGAATGGCCTGAAGCGTGATTTTTTCAAATCACTCAGTCTTCGGAAAGAGTATGAACAAACGGTTGGTGAGCTGCCGAAGGACTCGGCCCCTCCCGATCAATCAATGGAGGCGATCTCCCTTGCCATTCAACAGCAAGAAGAGACCGGTACGGTCAGCGGAATTATCTTTCCCCAGACCACGACAGATGTGGAGACAAAGGCCCTGCCCGAAGTGGTGGTGGCTAGCAGTCGTCAATTTCAGTCAGGTGGAGACATCACATCGGAGATGGCTGACCTGGTACTGACGCAGGTGTCGGTGCCGATGGAAGAAGGAGTTACGGTATCAACATCCGGAACAGCGGATGTGGTGAGCGGAGAACATGCCGATGCACCGGAGCCTGCACCCCTGGCCATCCCGGCGAAAGATGGTAAGGAACTGGTGGAACTATCGCCCGCGGAAACAAATGCGAAAACGCCACTGTCGTATCCGGTTACTCTGGTTCAAGGCGGGGTACAGATTCCCCAGGAACCGGGCAGAACGCCCGACGTTATTCCGTTGCCACTTGACGGCGTCGTATTGGTACAGAAAGTACCGCACTCCGATGAATCTGCCTCTCAGGAGGTTTCCACCTCCACTCCTGCCGCTCGTAGCAATGGTCAGGAAGCCGCGGGACCAATTCCCGCCCCGTCGTCGGTCGCAAAAAAACGGTCACGTCTGTCGCCCTCCTCAGCACGGAGCATGGCGAAGTCTTCTCCCGTTGACAGGGGTGCCAATCGATTGCCTGATCCAGAAGGATCTCCCTCGAAAATGGCCTCAGTACCAACTGCGTTGCCCCAACAGGTCAAAGCAAATGTGGATCAAGGTAATGACCTGTCACCGGAAATTGCTCCCCAACTCCTGCGGAATGATACATTTGTTGTGGCTGCTATACCACCTCTGGTCCCTGCATCAGTGGTTGCCTCCGTGCAACAGCTGCAACCACAGGAGTTGTCCCGCTCGTCGCGCACCGAGCCGTCAGCTGAATTTATTCAGGGCACTGAAACCCCTTCGTCAGTTGGGGGTGTGGGTACTGAAACAGTGTCCATCCTTGCTCATCGGGAACCAGCAGCTGTTGTGACATCTGCAGAAGCGGGTACTGTCACACCGCAACCGATAACCCTGAGCAAACAGGCGGTTCAAAACATCACAGTTACACCACTGTCGCCGGTCCGTGTAGCTGACAATGTTGCAAAAATCGTGGAGTTTTCTGTTTCGCCAGCAGTCGTATCCGTTGCCCCCCATGTTCCTGTCAATGTTGTCTCACCTGAGGTCAAACCCCAGGTAGCTGTTGTTCAGGCCGTAGCGGCACCGGTTACACCAGCAGTTCCGTCACCGACTGTCGCAGTTTCGGCACCGGCAGCACCGGCAATTGCTGAACAGGTGGCAGCTCCATCCATACCTGAAGCAGTACAACCGGTCCAGGTGACCGCTGCTCCTGCCGCAGTTGTGGAAACCGTAGAAGTAATACCATCAGCGTCACCCGTGTCCGTTGCCCCCGCAGCTCCTGTCAACGTCGTCTCCCCTGGGATCAAACCCCAGGTGGCTGTTGCGCAGTCTGTATCGGCACCGGTTACACCAGCAGTTCCGTCACCGACTGTCGCAGTTTCGGCACCGGCAGCACCGGCAATTGCTGAACAGGTGGCAGCTCCATCCATACCTGAAGCAGTACAACCGGTCCAG
>CAIUSO010000076.1 GCA_903901875.1 uncultured Geobacteraceae bacterium
AGTCAGAAAGACAGAGAGCAGTTTTTGTCGTACCTTGAATCTGCTGTAAGCAGGTATGATGCCGTCATTCATGCCTACTGCCTTATGAACAACCACTATCATCTGCTCCTGGAAACACCCTCCGGCAACCTTTCAAAAATCGGCTATCCGTAGAAAGTCGTTGATTTGAGTTTTTAGCCATCTATTGTGACACTGCCAATAAATCGTATAAAGTCGTTGACAGTATGCCCAGGTGTCATTATAGTTAAATCGTATAAAGTCGTTGTTTGGGGATATAATGGCCCGACGTTCTTTTGAGCAAATACGCGCATCGATTCTGTTCGACAAAAGCCTTCACAAGGTTGAAGATGGCGTGAACTATGGTGTTGATATTGAAAAGCTGTGTCGCCTATTAGAGAGTGGATGCAAGCAGACTCGCGTTGCCAGAAGTTCTGGTAGAATACTCAGATGCAACAAATAATGTGAGAACAGTGGGTGCCGTAATGAAACATCCCTTAAACCTGTCACAACCTGAAGGTTACAAAGAATGGCTCAAAGACATCAAGGAGCGCATTCGATGCGCCCAACAGAAGGCCGTTCTTGCTGCCAACAGCGAGATGATCATTCTGTACTGGCAACTTGGGCGAGACATCTTAGATCGTCAGAGTCGGCAGGGTTGGGGTGCCAAAGTCGTAAATCGGCTGTCCGACGATTTGCGTAGAGAATTTCCAGAATTGAAGGGTTTTCTCCCCGAAATCTCAAGTACATGAGGTTGTTTGCTGAAACATGGACAGACGTTCAATTTGTGCAACGGGTCGTTGCACAAATACCTTGGGGGGCATAATCTTGAGATACTGACGAAGATAAAATCCTGTGAAGAGCGTGAATGGTACGCAAGGGCTGAAATCGAATACGGCTGGAGCCGACCAGTATTGGTCCACCAGATAGAATCGGGCCTCTACCATCGCCAGGGCAAGGCCATCACCAACTTTGACAAGCAACTTCCAGCGCCACAGTCAGATCTTGCCCAACAAACTCTCAAAGATCCCTACATATTTGACTTCCTTGACGACGGCAAAGAAGCCCACGAGCGGGATATTGAAAATGCGTTGGTGGAGCACATAACCCGTTTTCTACTGGAACTGGGAGCTGGTTTCTCATACGTGGGCAAACAGGTCCATCTTGAAGTCGGCGGCGAGGATTTCTATCTCGACCTTCTCTTTTACCACCTCAAGCTACGCTGTTATGTCGTTATCGAACTGAAAGCTGTTGCTTTCAAGCCCGAGTATGTCGGCAAACTGAATTTCTACCTGTCGGCAGTGGACGCCACGATGAATCATGAGAGCGACAATCCGTCCATTGGTCTGATTCTCTGCAAAGATAAGAATCGCCTCGTTGCTGAATACGCGCTCAAGGATATTTCCAAGCCTGTTGGCATATCTGAATATCGCTTGATAGAATCCATTCCGGAGGATCTGAAGGGCAGCCTGCCGAGTATTGAACAGATCGAGACTGAGTTAAGTGAGATGGATCATGACTGAAAATATGATAACAGGATTCAAAATCGGTACGATTCTTGTGGGAGTTTTTCTTGCTGTAGGGGGTAAGTCTACCATGGAAGAAGCTATTTGTTTCCTGACGAAATTGTTTGGTAAAGATAATTCGAAACCGTCCACGGGACAGGAAATCAACACTGGTGAGGATAGTCAATAAAGGTAATATCTGCCCCTTATCAACTATGAAATGCAGATAGCCAATAATATTTAAAAACCGAGAACTCAAGGACTTTCCAGAAAAGGATTAATAGAGTGTGTGGAGTTTTTATGAAGCGATTCAAGCTAGAATCTGGCCAGTTTACGATATTCATTTATGGAAATGTTGAAGAACCAGCTATCTTGCTTCAGGAAGCAAGGCATAGGGGTATCTCTTTGGCAGGACCTTATTCTGTGGATAAACATTCGCCTCATACCTCTAAAAACGACTACTATCTTCATGTGTATCTTAAAAACAACCAGATATTCGCTATCAATAAAGACGGTACGGCCCACGACTGCAGCCATGGATGTGAGATCCCACGAGTAGCGGCTGATTCATTGAGAGCAATGTTCCCTGACTATAAGTTCCCCGATAACAATATAATCGAGTCTTCAGGGCCAGTAGAATATTTGTTGTATATGTGACCTACTCTGTTTGGTTCAATCTTGAAACTCTTTTACACTGAGATCGCAATGTCCAACAAACTAAACCTTCCTCACTATAATATCCTTGGCACTTCCGAGTCAGACCACGACCTCCACATTGATGCTGAAACAGTCTCACCGCCAAAATCATGTCTTGAATGTGGATCTGACAATGTTGTTGGTGGTGGCCGCCAGGAAATATTGATCAAAGATACTCCGATGTATGGGAAGCGAGTCGGCATCTACGTCAAAGCCAGACGCATACGGTGCCTTGATTGCGGCAAAACTCTCACTGAGCGCCTTCCCTGTGTGGCCGAGAGTCAACGTATGACTACCAGACTATATCGTTGGATCGCCGAGAGATCCATAGACAAGACCTTTATCAGTATTGCCCATGACGTTGGTGTTTCAGAAGGCACTGTACGTAAGATATTCAATGAACATACCGCCGATCTGGCCCGGACATTGAAATTTGAAACTCCTGAATGGATGGGAATTGATGAAATCCATATCATTGGTAAACCAAGGGGTGTCATCACTAATATCGAGTCGAACACCGTCGTAGACTTGCTTGTAGACAGAAGCAAGGTATTGATTACCAATTACTTCATGAGACTTGAAAACCGGCGTTCCATCAAGTGCGTCACAATGGATATGTGGCAACCATACAAAGATGCTGTGTATAGTGCCTTACCCCAGGCGTTTGTTGTGGTAGACAAGTTCCATGTCGTTAGAATGGCCAACGCTGCACTGGAGGTAATTCGCAAAGGCATACGTGCCGACCTCACCCAGAAGCAAGCCAGAGGCCTTATGCATGATCGGTTCATCCTTCTAAAGAGAGAAGACAAGCTCGAACCATTCCAGCGGTTGACATTAGAAACCTGGACGAAAAACTTCCCAGCTCTGGGTGACGCTTATCGGGCTAAGGAGGACTTCTTTGCCATTTATGATGCTATGACCATACCCGAAGCCAAAACAGCTTATGAGAGGTGGCGGGTAAGTCTTTCTCCTGCCATAAGCGAAGCATTCAAACCTCTTGTAACCGCGATGAGTAATTGGGAAATTGAGATCATGAATTACTTCGGACATCCGGTGACGAATGCCTATACCGAGTGCTTAAATGGATTGATCCGGGTGATTGAATGCAGTGGCAGGGGTTATTCGTTTGATGCACTCAGATCGAAGATTCTCTACACTGCCGGTGCTCACAAGAAAGTGACACCACCTTTCCAACGCAAAAGACCTCATTCTGATGCTTTCGAGAGATTCACAGGTTTCAGTGTATCAACATTTGATCGTCCCAGAGAAAAGAACTTTGGAACTGACATATCAACATTATTGCAAA
>CAIUSO010000077.1 GCA_903901875.1 uncultured Geobacteraceae bacterium
CCTCGAATTGCTTCGAGCGCTACTTTCGCCTTGTACTGGCTGGTGAAGCTTTTACGATTCTTTTCGCTCATTGCCTGCTCCTTTTTATCGCAGGCTACCATCTTAAACTATTGTCCGGAATCTTGGGTCCACTATACAGGGCACTGTGCGACTTTCTTAACTGCCTGCGATACGGGGGTCGAAATCGCAATGATGATGTCAGGTTTTTGTGCAACCAATTCATTTGCGATGCTAGAAACTACCTGCATTTGCCCGTTAGCGTTTCGCAGAATGATTCTCACATTCTTGCCATCCTCGTAGCCTTCCCTCTTCAGTTCTTCTAATATATTTTTTTGAACCGAATCAAGAATCGGGTGTGACATCAAATTTGCGATGGCAATAACTTTAATACTTTTTGAAGTGTTAACGTTTCTTAGCACAAAAAAACCTGTCACACATATTCCGACTGCTATTAATAATACGCTAAACCACTTTTTCACGTTATTCTCCTTTGATAGAGTTTATTCATGACAGCACAAGATGACTTCATACGGATGTGATAAGATCCCAGAATATATTTCAGTCAAGATTAACATTATGCTGCTGTACAAATATAGGAGGAATAATTGAATATCTTTATACCTTTGAAACCTTTTAGCGTTCTAAGATAATCTTGGATCTGAAGTATTGTTGTGCCCTCAATCTCAAACTTGCCACTCTGCAAAAGATCAGGTTTAAGGATACCTTCAGGAATCCCTCCTGAACCATGGGCAAAATGTTCTCCTAACCAATGTAGCACCGATGGGTGCTTGTATTCCCATTCCGTAAAATATTCGAAAATATCAGCTGGGAAACGTCCCTGAGCAACCCCTTCCCTGAAGAGGGTTGTTCCAGGATACACAACGTAAAGCTGGGGGAAAATGGTGATGCACTTGCCCCGCTCAATCGCGAGACTTCCTAGTGTTTCGAGCAGGGTTCCGAATGTTTTAAGTTTATTTCCTTCCGTTTCACCTGGAAGGCCGAACTGTAGGTTAAGATAGCAGTCTATACTGGCCTCAAGTAGCGATGGGACAACAAACTCAATTAGACTCTTAAGATACTTAGTGGGATTCTTCGTCTTTTTCAGATAGACCAACTGATCTGGATCTGCTGACTCCACTCCGATGTAGACTGCTTCGCAACCTGCCTCTGCCATGAGTCTAATCGTGTCCTTCCGAGCAAGAGACTCGACACGGGTTTGGCAATCCCATGCAAAGGGATCATTCCTTCGGTGTTTTATCTCTTTCAAAGCGTCACATATCTCTCTCGTTCTGGCAGAGGAATGAGCAAAGAAGTTATCCTCGATAGCTATACGAGAAAATCCCATGTCCATGAGTTTTTCGATATCCCGTACAACGGCTGAAATGCTTTTGGTCCGGATCTGGTCATTTCCGACTGCGCAGAATGCGCACCCTAAAGGACAGCCTCGGGCAGATACATAGGTTACATGATCAAACTTCCCAGGTGTCCCGATAAATCCGTTGTCACCGTAGGTTATTGGAATTGAGTCGAGCTCCTTCTTCGTGAGAGGTCTCGGCGCAGCTGTTCGCACAAAATTACCATCTTCACCCACGTAGGCCAGGCCGGGGACATCCTTCAACGACGGATAATGCTGAAGGAGTTCGCATAGTGACTGTTCTCCTTCACCAATGACAATGACGTCAACGATTTCTGAATGGTTGTGTAGTATGTTTTCGGGATCGGCACTAGCGTGATGACCGCCCAAGACATTGATTGCTTTCGGTTTTGCGGTCTTCACCAATCGAGCAATCTGGAGTGCTGATTGATAACTTGCAGTAGTTGTGGTTATTCCTACGAAGAGTCTTTGCTCATGATGGCAGCCGATCAAACTGGTAATTTGCCTCTTAGCACTGTCAATAGAATGGGCGCTTAGATCGAGGATATCAGTACAAACGTCAGGCATTTTATCTGTAACGAAGTTGGCAAGACTGATGAGTCCAGCGGCAAATCCACTGAGAAGGCCCAACTGCGGCGGCATTATGAGAATAAGTTTTGTGAGGTTTTCGGACATATCGTTGTTCCATCAGCAAATGTAAATAGGATCAATGGATACAGCTACTGTATCAGCAATATACACGCCAACTTAGATGCCAAAAAAAGTTACCTAATATATCGGATAGTTAGATTATATCTGTGTTTTTCAATGTTAAGATATTGGTAAAATGAAACTTACCAAGGTAAGGTCTGAATTACCAATCCGGAAAAATCCGGAAAATATAAGAATGGAGAAGAGTTGCTAGGCCTGGATATCTACTTATAAGTCAACTTAGTGAACTTATTCAGCTAATCTAAGTAATCGAGGATTGCAAAGCCCATGTCGCACTAACCACAATCCGGAAGAATCCGGAAGTTAATGGAAGCAACTTTTCATTTCGCATGCGCTTTAGGCCCTTCCACATAAGAGGTGCTTCGCCCCCGACCACGTCTAACCAGCCATCCCCCATCCATCAATGTCTGAAGGTCGCTTCGCACGGTCCTATCTGTAACCTCGCTACCCAGCACTAAGGCTAGATCCCCAGCACGAAGTTGTTTTTTTTCGCGCAAGAGAGCAAGAATTTTTTCCTGTCGCTCGTTTAAGACCTCTGCTCGGCTGCCTGTAGAAGAGGTGAAGAATGTCAACTTAGTCTCCAGAGAAGAACTCTGCCATTTAGGGTCACGAAGGCGTGCCTTGCGGCAATCTTCAACGATTCGCTGAGTGCCGCGACCAATCTTCTCGATGAGACCATAGAGGAAAAAAACATGTGCTATGTCCGGATTGCGTGGAAGCGACGGATGATCGCGCTTTAGATCGGCCGGTGTAAGTCCATCAGGCAAACCTCCCGGATTCAATATTTGAAGAGAATCAGGTAAAATCAAAATTGTTATTGAACCGCTTATACTGTAGTCGCGGTGGACTAACGAGTTCATTACTCCCTCACGCAACGCTGCCATTGGATAAAGTGGCCGATCCTCGCGCTGCCAGTTTTCCTCAGTAAACCTGCTTACGACCCCACCTACATGTGCTGGCAGTGCTGCTGGAATCTGACCAGCAACGCTGAGCAGACTACCGTCAAATGTTTTGTCCACTGAATAGAGATTGCCGGTCTTTCCATCTGGCATAACCAGCAGTCGGACACGAGCTTGCGGCAAAAATCTGGATGGCTGTTTGCCAAATAGCAAGAGAGCAGCATTTGTAACTCTACCGTTTGAGGTTAGTCCAAGAGAATGAAGAAAACCTTCAACATCATCTGGAGAGCCCTGCCAACGTTCTGCTTCTACTGCCATTTTTGCAGTTTCCCGAATTAACTTTTCGTCTAGGTCCTCCTGTTCAGCCCCCATGGCTATTTGCCGTTCCCACCGCTGGCTCGCGTCGGCGCGATTCTGGATAAGCAAGCTAATTTCGTTACGTGCAGCAGGGACTGTTTTAGCGCCACGACGAACGTAAATTGCCCCTCCGACTACATACGGTTTATCCATCCCTTCTGGCACTTCGACAACGACTATATCCCTATCATTGATGCGTATTTGCTCAACAGTCCAAAGGGCTGATGGAGAAATAAGTTTCGGCAACTGGCTCTTGATACCATGTATCACCGAGTCAACATCTACCACGCCCACTAGTTCGCCATGGGCCTCGACTCCCAGAAAAAGTTGCCCACCATTCCGGTTTAAAAAGGCACAAACTGCCTTTGCGATAATCTCTGGCGATATTTTTTCAGCCTGGAATTCGACGTGCGCGCTCTCGCCCTTGGAAATGAGTTTTTTAAAATCATTTTGATTCATGGTGTGTTCATCTCCTCGCAAATTTGTCGGATGCGTTTTGTGTCTTTGAATTGGCTGTTGAGGTGAGAGAGGGCTTCAGGCAGGCGGTAGAATTCCTGAACCCAGTGCCCCTTACGGTCTGCAGGAAGCACATCATCCTGAATGGAGATGTGGTAAAGGTCAATGACCCGCAGGTCATCGATAATCGGGTTCTTCTTCAGTTTGAACGTGGTGCGAGTCTTGTCTTTTTTAAAAAGGTATGGTTTGAGAAGTTGCCGCGCACAAGTGACATCCCGGTCCACAAGAAACCAACGGGGTTTCCTGAGACTTACGGCCTCAAGAAATTCCTCATGAGTGATGGAACGATCTCCAATTATGCCACTGCCATAGGATGGTCGGACAATTCCAAGGAAAACATCACAGTCATGAGCAGCTGCTACGCAGTTTTCAAGGTTCGAGCGGCCCGGATGTACCGGGATTGTGCCAATGTGCGAATTCCAAACCTCATAACCAAAAACGCTTAAAATTCCACAAATCTGAATTAATTGGTCTTCGAAGTGATAAACAGTCGATGCTACCATCAGTTTCAGTTTGGGTTTTGGTGGCATGCTGTTCCTCTATCTAATTCACTTACGGAATATACCCGGCAATTCCTGTTTTCATATTATTTTCCTCAAACACCAATCACAACAAAAAAGAGGACGATTTTTAGCAATTCCCATCGATATCCTTGGGCCTGAGCCAACTTGCTTAACAAACTTAATTTTATGGCACTTTTCCCTACAAAAGTCAATTATTCTAACAGATTTCCGAACCCTGTTCTACTTCCTAAACTACTTCCTAAACAATCGCGACTGAATGGTTCAATACTGCTGAAAGCTGCGGCTGAAACAACAAGAAACAACAAGAAATGCAGATAGTTATACAACAAATAATGGCTTGACAGCCGGCTTACAGACAGGTAAAAATATGTCATGTTTTACACTCTTTCACCGAAAGAGACTCCGCGAGGGCCTTATTGCCCCCGGACAAACTCTTCTGGAGAGCCCAGAGGAGAAACACCCCGGCAGGGATGAGATTCAGGGAAGCCCGGCACGCATCACGCCCCTTCCCGGTGGTTTCGTAGTATAATTGGTCGTCCTTGGGTAAAGGCGACGGTAAACAGAAGAGATAGGTGCGTCCGGAACTTCAGGTATGAAGGATGAAGGTAGAAAGCTGAAGGAAATTCAAAATCCAGCAGCGTGACTTTCTTCATTATTGATGGCGCATCGTTTACCCTTTACAGACTTCAGTCTTCAGTCTGACAACCTGATTATTTTCTCAGACCTGTTTCGGCCATCGCGCTGAATCAGGTTTTTTTGTATCAGCACCCCGCGACAAGCCTTATCAGCGGCGGGTAATCCATTCCGATTTCAAATCAAAGATGATATCAAGGCAGCGAAGATGAGACGACGGAAACGTACATGATAAGTACGTTGAGGAGTCGAGTTCGAAGCAACGCTGATAGCGCTTTGAGTTGGAATTGGAATAACCAATCCCGATCGGGAGACTAAACCTCTCCTCTTGGGACAGGTGATTGTCTCTGTTCGGGAAAACCAACACGGAGGCAGTCATGGCAAGTTTAAACAAGGTTCTCTTGATAGGGAACACGGGCAAGGATCCGGAAGTTCGTTACACGACATCCGGCACGGCGGTCACAAGTTTCTCCCTTGCAACGTCGGAGAAGTTCAAAAACAAAGGGGGAGAATGGGAAGAGCGAACCGAGTGGCACAAGGTCATCCTCTGGGGCAGACTGGCGGAAATCGCCGGAGAATATCTGACCAAGGGAAAAGCCGTGTTCATTGAGGGACGTTTGCAAACGAGGAAGTGGCAGGATCGGGACGGCACAGATCATTACACCACGGAAATCGTCGGTGAAAAGATGCAGATGCTGTCCAGGAAAGAAGGTAACGGTCGCACTGAAGAGGCAGCTCCAAGCCATGAAGATCAGGCACCTTTGCCAAATGACGATGATGTGCCCTTCTGAAAACATCCCGTAGTAAGAACGGAAAACTAACCAGCCCGGCCACAGGGGAGACAACCTTACCCTGTGGGGTGGTTCGTCTCCTCTGTCCGGGTACAACCGACAGAAAAGGAGATAAACCATGGCATTTGTGAAAGCAGTCAGAAAAAGAGCGAAAGCACGTATCGGTATGTGCGGCCCCGCAGGTTCCGGAAAAACCATGTCGGCCCTCAAGCTGGCATTCGGCATCGTCGGACCTGGTGGAAGGATTGCGGTTCTCGATACGGAAAACGAAAGCGCGTCTCTGTATGCTCACCTGGGCGACTACGACGTAGATGTGATCAAGCCCCCCTTTACCGTCGAAAAATACATCAACGGTATCAGGGAAGCGGAAAAGCAAGGCTACGATCTCCTTATCATCGACTCCCTCTCCCATGCATGGGCCGGGACCGGAGGTATCCTTGAGTTCGTGGACGCCAGAACAGAATCGGCCAAAGGAAACAAGTTTGCCGGGTGGCGCGAAGCAACCCCCAAGCACAACTCCCTGGTCGATGCCATGCTCCAGTCGCCGATGCACGTCATCGCGACTATGCGCACCAAGACTGAATACATTCTCGTTGAGGATGAAAAAGGTAAGAAAATCCCCAAAAAGGTAGGCATGGCACCGGTGCAACGCGAAGGCATGGATTATGAGTTTTCACTTGTCTTCGATGTTGACCAGGAACGGCACATTGCCACATCCAGCAAGGACCGGACCGAGCTATTCGATGGTTTCTTCGGGAAACTGACGGAGGAGCACGGAAGATCAATTCAAGCATGGCTTGATTCGGGAGAAACTGTACAACAATCTTCCGGCAAATCGGAACAACAGCAACCAACCGGGCCGAAGTTCATCACCAAAAATCAGGTGAAGGAACTTGAGGAGATCATCAGTACCGTGGGAGCCGATCAAGACAAATACCTCGCCTTTTTGGGGGTAAAGAGTCTCGAAGAGATTCCCGCCGAACGAATGGGCGCCGCAATCAAGGCCCTCGACGCAAAAACCAGGAAAGGCGATGCAACAACAAGCAACGTGACGGACATCACATCCGCACTGCTTGCCCGTCGTATCCCGTTCGAGATGAACGAGGAAGTCGGTGAGGTTCATGCCAAACCATCGTATCAGGACAGTTCCTCGAAGGAATTCCTGAAACAGCAAGGCTTCCGCTGGCAATCCTCCGAAAAGGCATGGGTCTACAAGAAAGCAGCTTGAAACAAGCCTTTCAAACCCATGTAAAAAGGAGAACACCATGCAACCAACCATATCACTGCTGGGCCTCCGCGCTTCGGCATCAATTTTCTGCAGCAATCTGATTCTGGACAACGACAGACTCGTCGTTTTGTTGTCAGCATACGGTCCGTCACAGGAGGTTCGGGCGTTCGCTCAAATCCTCCACGACAGAGATGCCCCTCTTCTGGAAATCCCCGACAAAAAAAGCAACCGTGTTGCAGTGGGAGGTACGTTGAGCCTTATCAGCAAGATGGATAACGGCTACTCGGGGTTATATATCCTTCCCGACCGACACCGTCGCCTCATTATCGGAAACAGCCAGGAGGAATGTTTCGCCATCTACTCCCGCGTCCTGGACCAGCAGCAATTCGTACACCGGGACTGGTACCTGCCTCTATTCGACATAGCAGAGGAACTGGTCCCTGTTATCGGCAAAAAGAAGTGCTACCGCTCTATCGAGAACGTTTCCGATGAAGTCAGGAATCGCATCAGATACGGCGGATTTGCGTTCCCGGAACCTACGGCCGATATTACTATCGAGGTAAAGGAACCGGCAGCATAGCACTAACTACATCATCCACCCCCAGCGGGGCAGGCGGTAAACACCTCCACCTCCCCGACCAGGGGAGTATTCTGTCCGCCTGCTCCCTATCACGAGGAGCAGACATGGAAATCATCGACAAAGTCAATCAACATTCCCGCGTAAAAGGCAATGAACTGGCGAAGGGGTTTTATCCCACTTTCCCGCGCGACGTAGAGCTGGTCAAGAAGGTCGTAAGCGTAAGCTTCGGCTGGGATCAGAAAAGCGTTCACGAGAAACAGGTAACCATCTTCGACCCATGCGCCGGCGAAGGGGTGTTCCTGTCCAACATGGTTCGCCATGCAAAACAGGCCGCCAACAAGTCGAGCGCCAAGAACACAGGCATTGCATCTTTTGCCGTGGAACTGGACGGTGACCGCTTCAAGAAGATCCGCGGCGCCGACCAGAAAATCAACACTTCGTTCTTCGATACCACCAACACCGGATCGTTTGACATCCTCCTGCTCAATCCACCATACAACAGAAACGGCGGTGAACTTTTACGCTGGGTCGAAAAGGCCGCCCCCATGGTTGCACACCGGGGTGTCATGGTTCTGATCATCCCGGAGTATGAGCTCAAAGGAAAAATGATCGAACTCCTGCGCGGAAGCTTTACCTACCGGTATGCCTATAAATCGGAGGAATACGGAGCTTTTAAGCAGGTGGTCATTTTTCTCAGGAAGAATGTGGGAAACGAACACCCATCGTATCGGACACCCTATTTTCACAACTTCGACAACCTGGATAACAAGGACAATGACCTGATCCGGACCCATGCCGAAAACCCGACCGTCAGCATCGAAGTCGAGGTAAGCAGGGCAAAGACCAAGCCCATGCTCCAGAGCATGGACCTTACAGAGTTTTACCAGGACTGTGAGGAGCGGTTGGATAAGGCGATATCGGTGATGCTGGACAAGGAATACCCTGCCAGCTACGACACCAGCATTCAGCCGGTTTCCACACTACGCACGGCCCATGCCGTCCAGCTCGCCGCAATGAACAGCCAGATTGAGAGCGTCACGATAAATGGCGTCTATTATCTGGCCAAGTACATGCTCGTCGAAAAACCGGAAACGTTTGAGGATTACGACGATAATGGCACCAAGACGACGACTATTCTCCATAAACCAACCGTTGAAACCTTTCTCATGGACAAGACGGGCGAAGCGAAAGCAGCCCGCGAACTGGGTTTTGATTATGTCGAGCTCAATTCGCAGTTGTCCACCATCCTCCTCAAGAAGCTCACCACCATCTATAAACCACTTCACGAGATCGGTCGGGATGAAGAGTATCTGGCCGCCGAACTGAAGGAGATTGGTTTGAAGGCCCCCCAGCGGGAAGCGGTGAAGGCGGTCATGAAGACGTTTGCTTCAGGAAGGAAAGGGATCGGCATACGGGCAAACACCGGCACCGGGAAAACCTGGATGGCCAAGGCGGTGAAGTATATCGCCGGCGCCAAAAGGTCAATCATGGTGACGGAACCGCAACTCGTTCCCCAGATGGTAAAGGAGTACGAAAACGAAGGGTTTGATGTCCACGTTATCGACTCATGGGAGCGACTGCGGGAACTTGCCCGTGCTCGGCCGAAAGGACTCTACCTTATCGCCTACACCCGGCTCCGCATGCACCCGGACTTCGTGCCCGTCACGAAAACCAGGCTGGCGCGGACCAAGGAAGGACCAAAGTACACCGACTGCTGTCTCAACTGCCTGGGCGAGGTAAAGAGAATCACCAGGGGTAGCAAGGAACAGTGCCCCGTCTGCGGTGATGTCCTCTACACTTACGTTCCGGAGAACAAGCGGCCACCCCTTCGTTACCGGCAATGGATCGCCGACATCGAACGGAACGGCACATCAGTCGAGGTCAAATCCCACAACAAGCAACTCCCCTACATCCGTTACCTGAAGAGAATACCCTTTGACCTTGCCATCTTCGATGAGGCACACAATGCGGCCAACCTGATGAGTAACCAGGGAACCGCATTCATCCGCCTGGCGGCCTCCGCCAAACGGGTGCTCTGTCTCACCGCGACCGTCACGAACGGCATGGCAAAAAGTCTCTACAATCTGCTCTGGGGAATCAATCCGGTGCAGATGCGGGAAGCGGGATGGGACATGAAATCCGCCACCGACTTTCAAGCAAAATACGGCGCCTTCGAGGAGGTCAGAAAAACCGATGAGAGAAACCGCCACCGTGAATCGGAAAAGGTTGCTACCTACGACACGGCGGGAATCTCACCGGCTGCACTGGTCTACACGCTGCCGAACTTCGTGAATGTCGATTCGGAGGATTTTGACGATCTCCCTCCTGTCGAACGGGAAGTAATCAAATGCATCCCTCATGCTGAAGTGGAAGAGTGCATGAGGACCATCGACAAGATCATTGATGACGCAGAACTGCCGATTGAGGACAAAATGCCTGCCGCAAGCGTAAGAACGGCGGCGTTCCTGCGGGTGTCAGACACCTTCAGACACGCTGACGACGAGATCCGCTTGCGTGGGACTCTCCTCGGAACATTGTGGAGACGGCCGGTCGATGAGCTGCTTGAGAAGGAAAGCGAGCTGGTCAACATCGTCCGAATGGTCGAGAAGTGGGGAGAGCGGTTGCTGGTATATACCGGCAATACACAGAAAATCGACATGCGTGGGCCGCTTAAGCGGATCATTGCCGACAGCGTTCCCAACGTATCCATCGACGTGCTCCCCGATTCGGTAGCTCCCGACAGACTGGTCGCGTGGTTCGAGAAAACCACCGCCCGGATCGTCATCGCCTCATACCACCGGGTAGCGACCGGGCTCAACCTCTCCCAGTTCAACAACCTTGCCTGGTTCGATTACACCGACAACACCAGGATGGCTGAACAAGGGGAAGGAAGAATCCGGCGCGTGAATACCGCTGACATACACCGAATGGTCTACGGAGAAGTCCGTCCCTGCCGTTACTGGTATCTCACCTCTTCACCGATCCAGGAGGCGCAGCTCGCCTATACCCTGGAAAAGAGGATGATCGCCAAACTCGCGGAAGGGGAAACACCGGACATCGATCCTGCGGAATGCACAAGCGGCAATCAGTCTTTTTCCGCCCTCATCACCAAGGCGCTCAAGGAAGGCAACATCGACTACCAGGACCCAAGCGCCCTGCTCAAGAAGATGACCCGCTCCGACAACGCCAACGTGAGGGATGGCAACAGGATTGCCGTATCAGCACCGGCAACTGCCAAGATCATACCTTTTCCGCATCCGGAACCAATACCATCGTCCACTCCCGCATCCATACCGGTCATTGTAATCGAAGATGGCTGGGAGGTCGTAAAGCAATTCCCGGCAAAGACATATCACGAATACCTGACCGAAGGGATGCTGGAAGTTACCCTATTCGGCACGTACCTCGTAACCGGGCGACCGGGTAAGCGCAGACGAGCCTGATATTCATTACCCACCACCCCAACGGGGAGATTTCGTCTCCCTGCCAGGGGTACGTGTCTCCTCTTTGGGCAACCCAAATAAGGAGACATACCATGCAAAATCACATCGTTCTCAGATGCGCGAAGGGTAAAAACATCCACATGAAGCGTGAAAAATCACCTTCCATGGTCAGCTGCAAGAATGTTTTTGCCGGGATCATGCTTGGCATATCGGCCATGGCGTCTGTCATGATCGCCTTCACCTACATGTAAAACCGCAGCTCAACAACCCCGGCAGGGAGACAAACATCCCTCTTTGGGATTGTTTCGTCTCCCTACGGACAACTATCAGATAAGGAGACGAGAGAGATGGCACGCATCGATGAATTTCTCAAAAAAGCAATCCCGACTCATCAGAAAAAAGCTTCGGCACACCTTGGTGATCGCACCACGTACGCCGGGGCCTCCGACATTGCCGGATGCTCCCGCAAGGCCGTACTTGGCAAGCTTTCGCCGGCTGAACACACGATCAAGCAGATGCTCATTTTCGACAGAGGTCATGCCGCACAGGCCATGTTCAGGGATTATTTCCTGGCTGGCGGGGCCAATTTCGAAGAGGAGGTCGAAATCGCTCACCCACTTTACGACATCATTTGCCATATCGACTTTCTTTTCCGGGGGAAAAAACGTCTGCACGTGGTCGAAATGAAATCCACGGACGGCATTCCCGACGAACCTTACGGCTCATGGGTAGACCAGCTTCACGTACAGATGGGCCTGCTCAGGCTGCAGGAAGGATCGGAAATCGAAATCGGCGGCTCGATCCTGGCGGTGGATCTCAACAAGGGTGTCTACAAGGAGTTCAACTCCTATGTTCCGCACCCGGCGGTATTCGCCCCCTTGGTCGAGAAAGGTAAACACATACTTTCCGCTCTACGCGGCGAGTGCAAACCAAAAACCTGCCCAAGTATTCTGTGCGGATTCTGTTCCTGGCGAACAGGGTGCCCGGCACACGTTGCACTGGAAATTCCGGAAGAGGTCACAGACCGCATCGCCGAGTACGAATGTCTCGACCGGCAGAAAAAGGATCTCGAAAAGCGGCTGGACCCGATGAAGATCGAGTTGATTGAGTTCTTCGGAGGATCATTCCAAGGGGTTACGGAAGACGGCATTGCCGTGGCGACGACACAAGTTGCGGCATCCGAATACGCCGACTCAAAGAAAGTAAAAAAAGAGCATCCTTTCGTGTTCGAGGCCTGCAAGAAAACCAAGGCCGCCTACACGAAACTGGAAGTTAAAAGACTCCCACCGGCGCAGCTCGCAAAAGCTGCCTGAGACGAACCCCACAGGGGGCGAACCATACGCTCCCGAAAGGGATTACTCCTTTCACGGGAGGCGTACGTATGCCCCCGGACAGGAAATGTCATGAAACATCGAACGGGCGTTCTGCCCAAAGATTGCAAACACCTCATCCAGCCGAAGTTTAACAGCAAGGACCTCAAGGAACTCGCCCGGACCATCCTGGCGGCAATCGTCATGCTGATCGCAGTCTGCCTCTGCTTCCTTGCTGCAGTCACCACTCCGGAGCCCACTAAGGCTCAGGATCCGGTTACCCGGAAAGGAGGTGGTTGGCTTGACGGTTCTCACCCTGTCGTTGCACGGCGCCAATCGAATCCTTGAGCGGTCAGTTCCGCTAGAAGCACTGGAAGGCGTCACGTTTGCCATTCCCCTTCTCACCGAAAAGCCCCTGCGGTTTCGCTACAAAGGGATCACGGTAGTGGCAAGGATGGCGTCAGGATTCCCGAAAATCATCTCCGCCTGGAAGGAGGCTCCATGAAAACATGTACCTGCGGCGCGGTTTCCGTGCTGAGAGCAGTCGAAAAACAATATGGCAAACTCCACGATATGCTGTCTGACTGCATGGAAAGCGGAAGATTATCAGCCGCCGAATTGCCGGATGATTATGCGGCCCTTGTGGAGCAACTAATCACGTGTGTTTCCATAGATCACATGATGACGGCCGTTCTCAAGCGTCATACGGAAAATCAGGAGGGTGAGAAGGTCTTCCTGTTTTCCATCGACCCGGAGATCTTCAAACAGCAGCGTATTTTACTTACCCTGCTCCTCGACGGAGATAAAAAAGATACTTCCATAAATCTTGAACCACTGGAAGGAATCCGGAATCTCCTCGATGCCATCGCCGACCAGGCACACGACTGGTATGGCATGGATACGTTGTTCACCATGGAGGCCGGTCATGAACCTTGACAGCTACACTACCGACGAACTGCTGGTCATCAACGAATATCTTTCATGCCTCCAGCTATACCGAATGAGTATTCAGAAGGAGTTGCAGAATATCTCCAAACTTCTCGAAGTGAGAACAAAGGAGAGGAAAGCTGACATTGAGCGTCTGGCGTCATTGATCGAAAACCATGATACAGGTGATGCCGGATTGGACGAATTCGTCTCCGACACGGCTTCAGAGTCAGCCGAAGCCATCAATAACTCCGGTCTGGAAGAACAGCTTAACTGGCTGCTTGACCGGGGCTGCTCGCCAAGCTACATCCTGGGACGGTTAACCATCAATGTGCCGTTAATGGGCTTGCGAGACCACCATGTCAGTATAGGATTCTTACATCCATAACAACTTC
This sequence comes from uncultured Geobacteraceae bacterium, assembly GCA_903901875.1. GTDB lineage: Bacteria > Desulfobacterota > Desulfuromonadia > Geobacterales > Pseudopelobacteraceae > JACRCG01. The sequence continues at coordinate 13,690 of CAIUSO010000077.1, forward strand.
AACCCCATGGGGGCGGACTATTTCCCCCAAGGGAGTGGTCCGCCTCCGATAAGGAGACAGACCATCATGAAAAAATCCATCACTGAAGCATTCGGCATTCAGGCCCCCGTCTCGATCACCGTCGATGTCCGCGACAACGCGAAGCACGCGATGATCCCTCGTTTCAATCCCGACTATGTGTTCCGGAGAGAAATCCTCTCGGACATTCTGGCGTGGATGAAAGGGGCAGCGGGAACCGACCCTCTCTATGTCGTCGGTCCCACCGGCTCAGGTAAATCGTCCATCGTCACCCAGATTGCCTCGCGGCTCAACATACCTCTCTATGTGGTCTCATGCCACGAGAGGATGGAAGTCCCGGAACTGTTCGGACGCTTCGTAGTCAGAAACGGCAACATGGACTGGGTAGACGGACCCTTTATTCAGGGGCTCAAGGACCCGGCATCGGCATGGATTCTCCTTGACGAAGCCGACACCCTCGACCCCGGCACCTTTGTCGGGCTTAACGCCGTCAATGAAGGCCGAGCCATCATGATTCCGGAAACCGGCGAAACAATCGACCCCTTGCGCTTCGGCGCGAGAATCATCTTTGCCGGGAACACTGCCGGCAACGGCGATGCCACCGGCCTCTACCAGGCTACCAAACGTCAGAACCTCGCCTCCATGGGAAGGTTCATGATGCTGGAGGTCGGCTACGCCGATCCGGTGGAGGAAAACCAGGCACTTGAAAAAGCGGTTCCGGAAGTCCCTTCACCTATCCGGCAAAAAATGATCGAAGTGGCCAACAAGGTCCGCGATCTCTTCGTAAGCGGCGAGATCGAGGTCACCTTCTGCACCCGCACGCTCATACGGTGGGCGCAGCTGGCCACCTTTTACAAAGCGAAACCGGGAATAAACCCCATCGTCTATGCCCTTGACCGCGCACTCGGCTTCCGGGCCGAAGTGCAGTCCCGCCAGGCTCTACACGAGCTGGTGCAGCGGATCATTGCATAAAGGGGGTGGATCATGTTCGTTCCCGGCAATACTCAATACGGCATCTGGCTGAGGGCTCCCTCATCCAGCGGCGGCAAGGACTGGCTCGGGTTCCTCACCGACAGGGAAGTAATAAGTCAGTGGGGAAA
>CAIUSO010000078.1 GCA_903901875.1 uncultured Geobacteraceae bacterium
TCATATAAATCTGAATCGGCCAGAAATCATCAATACATTCTTTGCCCGAAGCCGTCTAGGAGGCATGGCCCGGTCGATACAGGTCTCCGGTAGATGTAAAGGCTCAAAGATATGCGAATACGAACCGATATAGAACAAGTTTGATCGGTACACGAGAACAAGTACTTACTGAATTTGACAAACTATATCCGTTCTAAATATAGGAATTATTTTATAAAAAAATACTGTCAGGCCATTAAATCCCCACTAATACACCCTACATATCAGTATTGACCCTAACACGTCGGAATTTAGCAGGCATTGGTAAATAATTGAGAATTTATATTGTCAAAATGTTTGTGTCATCAATCCGTTAGTGCGGAAAAATATGTTTTGGCACATCAACCCAGTAAGCATCAGTTTCTTTAACACTTTTATCAGTCAGTTTAATAACATTTTTGAGTAATTCGTCACTATTAAGTGAATTTTCAATTGCAAACCTCCTGCATTGCCACCGGCAATATGATGATGCTATTCTTCCGGCATCTTGAATTTGCTTATTCTTCCGCTTTGCCTTTTTCTTCCCAACCAATTTAATTTCTATTTTTTCTTCTTCCGCCTGTTCTGACGTTCATTCTCTTCTTCCCTATTTTCCATGTAAAATCCATGATTTGCCCGGAGGTGCCGGGTAATGAATTTCAAAGGAAATCGGCAATGCCGGTGCTGCAAAGATATTTTCACTCCTGACTATCGTAACACCAAGAAGCAGGCGTATTGCTGCAAGCCGGAGTGCCGTGAGGCAAGTAAAAGAGCCAGCCAGAAGCAATGGTCTAATAAAAATCCCAATTATTTCAAGAGTCCAATCCATGTTGATCGGGTCCGTGAGTGGCGTCAGGCCAATCCAGGGCGGGGCCGTCGCACGACTTATGATGCCTTGTTACAAGATGACTGCGACCGAATTACTAAATCAAAACAGGATGTTATGCCACATTTGCCACCTGAAGTGCAGGTATCTAGCCCTGTGTTACAAGATTTCTGCTTGCCACAAGACCCCGTTTTTATTGGCTTAATCGCACATTTAACCGGTTGCGTGTTACAAGATGAGTTTGCAGCAATAACCCGCCGTCTGGAACAATTGGGGCATGATGTCATTTGTTCAACTACAGGAGGCCGTTATGACCCGCAAGTTCCCAATCTGTCCCGATCGCATCCGAACCATTCCCGAACAGTTCAGTTGGGTGGATCACCGTCTGGTCCGTGATCACCACATTGAGTTGTTAAGCCACGAGGCTGCGGCGCTGTACCTCTTCCTCATCACCGTTGCCGACTGCCAGGGGCTGAGCTACTACTCTGATGCTTCCATGTGCGAGCGCCTCTCAATGGATGTGCCAACGCTTGCCGTTGCCCGCATCTGTCTCGCTAAAGCCGGGCTCGTCGCTTACAAGAAGCCACTCTACCAGGTTTTAACTCTTGGCGGCCGGACACTTGACTCGAAGAGACGCCGGGCGGCGGGGGAGCCGATGGTTATTGCCGAGATCTTTAAGGGACTCGCAGGAGGTGTCAGGTGATCGACTATGATAGCTTTGCCAGAATCAGGCACCTCCATGACCAGAAGGGACTTACCGCCACACAGATCGCCCGCGAATTGGGTCATGACGAACGCACAGTGAAACGATGCCTTGCCGCGAAACAGTTTCAACCGCGTAAATCAGTCAGACGGCCAAGCATACTCGACGCTTTCAAGGCTACAGTCGTAAAAATGGTTGAATCGTATCCCTACTCAGCACAACAGGTATACCAGCGTCTTAAGGAGGAGGGCTTCACCGGATGTTATACATTGGTAAAGAAATTCGTCCGCAAGGTACGCCCCAAGAGAGAAAAGGCATACTTGACCTTGGCGTTCGCGCCGGGAGAGTGCGCCCAGGTTGACTGGGGATCATATGGTTCAATCCGGGTTGGAGAAACCACCCGACGTTTAAGCTTCTTCGTCATGGTGCTCTGTTACAGCCGCCAGATGTATGTCGAGTTCACCGTGTCCCAAACCATGGAACATTTCCTTGGCTGTCCCCAGAACGCCTTTCGCGCCTTTGGCGGTATTCCTTCCCGAATTATGGTCGATAATCTCAAAAGTGCCGTACTTAAACGCACACTTGGCGAAGCACCGGTGTTCAATCCGAGATATGCCGAGTTCGCTGCATACCATGGCTTCAGTATCTCAGCCTGCGGTGTTGCCAAGGGAAACGAAAAAGGCCGAGTGGAAAATGCCGTCGGCTACGTCAAAAAGAATTTCCTTGCCGGCGCTGAGTTGCCTGACTTCGTAGCGATCAATCCGGCCGCACAACTATGGCTTGATACTGTAGCCAATGTCCGTATCCATGGTGAAACCAGAAACAGGCCAACCGACATGCTAAGTCAGGAGCTGCCCCATCTACAACCGCTGCCCCTTCATTCATATGATATAGGCAATGTCGCCTTTGTGCGGGCTTCACCTCTATTCCGCATCGTTCTCGACTCAAACCGCTATTCGGTACCGGCTCGTCTTGCAGGGCAACGTCTCACCATGAAGGCATATCCTGATCGCCTCTGTTTTTATTACGAAGAACGGCTCATTGCCCGTCACAGCCGCTCTTATGAACGGAATCGCGACTTCGAAGATCCGGATCATCCAAAGGAGTTGATCGCACAGCGCAAAAACGCCAGAGACCAGAAAATTATACAACGGTTCCTGTCGTTATCGCATTGTTCTCTGGATTATTACCGAGAACTCGACAAGCGCCATCTTAACGCCAGGCACCATCTTAGAAAGATCATGGCTTTGGCTGAAATATATGGAGATGAAGCTGTGGCCAGTGCCATTGCTGATGCCATGAAACTACACGCTATCGGCAGTGATTATATTGCCAATATCCTTGAAAGCCGCGCAAGAACGCTTCCGGAACCGGGAGCATTGCATCTGACCCGTAGGGCCGATCTTCTCGATATCTCGGTCGAGGCCCCCGATCTATCCATCTACGATAAAAAGGAGACTGCATGAACGACGATAAAACTACCAACCCGCTCGAAGCGGACCTCCGCATACTCGGACTCACCTTTATGGCAGATCATTATGCACAGCTCTCGGCAAAAGCAGCACGTGATCACATCGGACATCAGGATTATCTCGCCGGGCTCACAAAGGGGGAACTTGATCTTCGCCATGACCGAGCTACGGCCAGACGCATCAGAAACGCCAGATTCCCTGCGGTAAAAACACTTGATCAGTTCAACTGGAGTTGGCCGAAAAAGATTAACCGAATGGCCATACAGAACCTATTCCGGCTGCAGTTTATGGAAGACAAAGCAAATGCTATCTTCCTCGGGACGGTAGGGCTTGGTAAAACACATCTTTCAGCGGCTCTCGGGTATACAGCCTGTATTGCCGGTAAGTCGGTTCTCTTCACTACCGCAGTCGATGCTATAAATACTCTTGCCGCAGCACAGGCTGCAAACAGGCTCAAGGTGGAACTGAAAAAGTATCTGGCTCCTTCACTGCTTATACTTGATGAACTTGGTTATCTACCCATCGACAAGCTTGGTGCAGACCTTCTCTTCCAAATCATAAGCCAGCGCTACGAAAGAGGATCAACGGTAATAACGTCAAACAGAGCCTACAAAAAATGGCCGGAAATCTTCAACAACGACAGCACTCTGACATCAGCCTTGCTTGATAGACTCCTGCATCACGCAGAAACCATGCTCATCGAAGGGCCCAGTTACCGTATGAAAGATCAAATAGAAGCATAAACCACAAAATCAAACCGCCGACTGCGAAAAAATTCGGAGTCGGCGGATCATTACTACAGCATTTTTAAAGTGCCAGATTTACTACATGCTCACGGTGCCGCTCACA
>CAIUSO010000079.1 GCA_903901875.1 uncultured Geobacteraceae bacterium
GCATCCGAATACGCCGACTCGAAGAAAGTAAAAAAAGAGCATCCTTTCGTGTTCGAAGCCTGCAAGAAAACCAAGGCCGCCTACACGAAACTGGAAGTTAAAAGACTTCCTCCGGCGCAGCTCGCAAAAGCAGCCTGAGACCAACCCCACAGGGGGCGAAACACACGCTCCCAAAAGGGATTACTCCTTTCACGGGAGGCGTACGTATGCCCCCGGAAAGGAACTGTCATGAAACATCGAACGGGCGTTCTGCCCAATGATTGCAAACATCTCATCCAGCCGAAGATTAACAGCGAGGACCTCAAGGAACTCGCCCGGACCATCCTGGCGGCAATCGTCATGCTGATCGCAGTCTGCCTCTGCTTCCTTGTAGCAGCCACAACTCCTGGCCCCAATGTCCATGAACCGGTTGCACAGAAAGGAGGTGACAAACATGACGGTTCTCACACTGTCACTGCACGGCGCCAATCGAATCCTTGAGCGGTCAGTTCCGCTCGAAGCCCTGGAAGGCGTCAAGTTTGCCACACCTCTCCTCACCGAAAAGCCCCTGCGTTTTCGCTACAAGGGGGTCACGGTAGTGGCAAGGATGGCATCAGGATTCCCAAAAATAATCTCCGCCTGGAAGGAGGCTCCATGAACCTTGAAAGCTACACTACCGATGAACTGTTGGTCATCAACGAATATCTTTCATGCCTCCAGCTATACCGAATGAGTATTCATAAGGAGTTGCAGAATATCTCCAAACTTCTCGAAGTGAGAGCAAAGGAGAGGCAAGCTGACATTGGGCGTCTGGTGTCATTGATCGAAAACCATGATACAGGTGATGCCGGATTGGACGAATTCGTCTCCGACACAGTTTCAGAGTCAGCCGAAGCCATCAATAACTCCGGTCTGGAAGAACAGCTTAACTGGCTGCTTGACCGGGGCTGCTCGCCAAGCTACATCCTGGGACGGTTAACCATCAATGTGCCGTTAATGGGCTTGCGAGACCGTTATGTCAGCATAGGATTCTTACATCCATAAAAACTTCAACCCCATGGGGGCGGACTATTTCCCCCAAGGGAGTGGTCCGCCTCCAATAAGGAGACAGACCATCATGAAAAAAACAATCACTGAAGTATTCGGCATTCAGGCTCCCGCCACAATCACCGTCGATGTCCGCGACAATGCGAAACACGCGATGATCCCCCGCACCAATCCCGACTATGTGTTCCGGAGAGAAATCCTCTCGGACATTCTGGCGTGGATGAAAGGGGCAGCGGGGACCGATCCTCTCTATGTCGTCGGTCCCACCGGCTCCGGTAAATCATCCATCGTCACCCAGATCGCCTCTCGGCTCAACATCCCACTCTATGTGGTCTCGTGCCACGAGAGGATGGAAGTGCCGGAGCTGTTCGGACGCTTCGTCGTCAGGAACGGCAACATGGACTGGGTAGACGGGCCTTTTATCCAGGGGCTCAAGGACCCGGCATCGGCATGGATACTCCTTGACGAAGCCGATACCCTCGACCCCGGTACTTTTGTCGGGCTGAACGCCGTCAATGAAGGCCGGGCCATCATGATTCCGGAAACCGGCGAAACAATAGACCCCTTGCGCTTCGGCGCGAGAATAATCTTTGCTGGAAACACTGCCGGCAACGGCGATGCCACCGGCCTCTACCAGGCTACCAAACGTCAGAACCTCGCCTCCATGGGAAGGTTCATGATGCTGGAAGTCGGCTACGCCGATCCGGTGGAGGAAAACCAGGCACTTGAAAAAGCTGTTCCAGAAGTCCCTTCACCTATCCGGCAAAAAATGATCGAAGTGGCCAACAAGGTCCGCGATCTCTTCGTAAGCGGCGAGATCGAGGTCACCTTCTGCACCCGCACGCTCATACGGTGGGCGCAACTGGCAACCTTTTACAAAGCGAAACCGGGAATAAACCCAATCGTCTATGCCCTTGACCGCGCACTCGGCTTCCGGGCCGAAGTGCAGTCCCGCCAGGCGTTGCACGAGCTGGTACAGCGGATCATCGCGTGAAAGGCTGTGAAAAACTACTGCGGGGCCGGTCTGCTGTGTTGCCGCTCGCTCGGAAGCTCGACGTAGCGCTGCTACGCCTCGCTCCCTCGCTTGCTTGCGCCTTGCATCTCGGCCTCCTCGCTACGTTTTTCAACAACCTTTCAAGGAGGTAATCATGTTCGTTCCCGGCAATACTCAATACGGCATCTGGCTGAGGGCTCCCTCATCCAGCGGCGGCAAGGACTGGCTCGGGTTCCTCACCGACAGGGAAGTAATAAGTCAGTGGGGAAAGACCGGCCAGGTGAATCAATCCAAGATCATCAGCGATCGTCCATCCCGGATAGACCTCGACAAGAAGATCGAGGAAAAGAAGGGAAAAGGCTACCGCCTGGTCGGGGAATGGTTTCCCGGCTCGTCTTGGTCACACCTGCGTCAAACGCAACCGGTAACTCCGCCCAATCCCCCACCACGTAACAGGCCGGCAAGCAGCACTCCCCCATTGAGCAGTAAAGTCATGAGCGAGTGGCTGTCCGACCGGAACAGCGATCAATGGTTCTAAATCCACCCAATCAGGGGAGACACATCCCGGATGGGGTGGCGCGTCTCTCCTTACATCACTACTAAAAGGAGACGTCATGAACATATTGGATAACATAGTAATTCTCGTATTGTCGGTATCCCTCTGGACGGGGCGGAAACAACTCCGCGAAGAGGATCTGAAACTTGCGGACGGCAGTGAACTCCCACCACAAAAACTTGCTTCTCTGGGGAGCAAACGGGTCATGGACCCGGCGGCGCTTGCGCCTTTTGCGACCTTCAAGAGGCGGGCGGAACGGACCGTTCTTGCCGTGGGAACCAGGTTTCTCGGCGGGTATGCAGTTCCCGTGGAGAAGCTCGATGGTCTCATGGCGGAACTTGACGTCGTCAAGGAGGAATACAATGCGGCCAGGATCGAATTCCTGTCGGAGTATGACCAGGCAGTTCAGGACTGGAAAGCACAGAACCCCGGCTGGGAGGAAGTCATCGCCCGATCAGTGGAAAGCCTTGAATACGTCAGGAGACAGTTGGCCTTCTGCGTACAGACATTCAACATCAACCCGGTCGAAGGGCATGAAACTGGTCTTGAGACGGAGATAAACGGCCTGGCCGATCAACTCCGCCACGAGGTCCGTCAGCAGGCTCGCCTGACCTGGGACAGTTCCTTCAAGGGTAAGCTGGAAGCTGGCCAGAAAACGGTGCGACCAATCAGGGCAATGCTGGAGAAGATAGAAGGTCTGGTCTTTCTCGAACCATGCCTGAACGAGCTGGTCACCGGCATCAGGTCAACCCTTGCCAGCCTTCCGAAAACCGGGCCGATCAAGGGAAGAGATTTCGCTGCATTGTGCGGTGTGATCCACCTACTCGGCAACATTCCGGAGGCCAGGGAAATCGCCGAAAATCTTTCTGTCGAAGATGAACCGACGGAAGAAACGGTTGAAGAACTGGAAGCTTCCACAAACAACAACGAGATCGAAATCATACCGGACCTTCTCTACGTGCCTCAATTCGAGGAGGCGCCGGCGGAATGGTTCTAATGTAAGGAGAAACCATGACACCGAAAATATCCACCGTCATCGGCGGGCTGCGGATCGCGATGCAGGCCCTCGGTGCAAAAATGGGCGTAACCCTCAGGATAGAGGGTGACCAAGCCTACACCAACGGCAATGAAATCATCATTCCCACCCTTCCTCCCGACGATCACAGAGCGGCACTCCTCGCCCGTGGCTACGTCGATCATGAATCAGCCCACGTCCGTCACTCTGATTTCGAGAGAACCATGGGAACCTGGGGTGAGCTCATCGAGGAAGTCTATATCGAGAAAAAACAATGCGCGGATTATCCGGGTTGTGCGATCAACCTGCGAGATCTGATTGCCATCCTCAAACACGAGAATGGCAGTTTCAGGGGTACGAAAAGTGAGCCCATGTCGCTGCTGACCAGTTGGCTTATTTGCCGTGGCCGGGCGGATGTCCTTGGACAGTCGCTCGGAGACATAGCCTCCGAAATGGAGACATGGAGCAGGCATACTTTTGGTGACCCCTTCTGTGATCAATTCGCGGCATGTGTCGCCAGAGTCGGCTCGTGCAACACGTTGGACGATTGCGTTAAGCTCGGGAGTGAGATCGAAGCGCTCATTGCACATCCGCCACCGGCCCGAAAGAAGGATAAAAGGCCGGATAGCGGGGAGAATCAACAGAGTCCGAGCAATGGCAACAGCGGCAATTCACCTTCCCGTGATAGCGGATCCGGAGATAGTCCAGGGAAACCTTCTGCCGCGAAGCAGACTGACAACCTGGAGAAACTCCGGACAGCCGATGTCGGCAAGGCAAGCCAGAAGGTCGACCTCGGGAAGATTGTCGCCCAGATGCTCGGCAAAGAACATAACAAGGGTGAGAGCACAGGCAACCTGGAAGAAATCCCCGACACACATTATCCAAGCGTCGGGGCCGGCAGCGGTACCGGAGATCAGAAAAGGATCGAAGGTGAAATGGGCTTCGACGATGCGCGTCGCAAGACAAGCAGAATGAGAAGCCAGCTTGCCGGACTCCTCCAGGCTGTTCGACTGCAACAGAGTAATGCAAAGAGAGCAGGCCACCGAATCGACAGCCGGTCGGTTTATCGCGTGGCTTGCAGGACACCGGACACCCGGATATTTGCGGCACGGAGAGACAAGCAGGACGACAACACGGCAATCGTACTGCTCACCGACCGCTCCGGATCAATGAATCCCGAAAAAATGTCAGTAGCGCTGCAGGCCACATTTGTTACCGGGGAGGCGCTGGAACTCCTCCCGGGAGTGACCTGCGCCGTTGGGGCCTTCCCCTGGGGCAGAGACCTGGCGGAGCTGAAGCCCTTTGGTGCGAAACCAAGGGCCGGATTCTTCAACATCGGCTCAAGCGGGGGCACTCCGATGGCAGAGGCCCTTTTGTGGGCCGGAATGCTCCTCACCCATCGTCCGGAACGAAGAAAAATCGTCATTCCGATGACTGATGGGAGCCCGGACGATATCGGAACAACGAGAAAAGCGGTGGAACGGCTTAAGGAATGCGGGATCGAGGTGTACGGAATCGGTATCCTCGACTCTTCCATTTTGAACTGGCTCAGAGAATCCTCCGTCATCAAACAGATCGATGAGCTGCCTGCCGCACTGATCTGCCTCCTCAAGGAGGCCCTCATCACACAGCGCAAAGTAGCCTGACCTCC
>CAIUSO010000080.1 GCA_903901875.1 uncultured Geobacteraceae bacterium
TCCAATAATATCAGATAGTTACGAGTTGCGGCCGACCAATTTTTTCACCTAATGTCAAGTAAAAAATGCAGCATCAAGACAATTTTTTTAAGTTTTTATTCTCAAAGAACCATGCAAAAAGCTAACCGGACAATGCTGAGTAAATGTATTTTTTGAGGGTCACGGATAAAAAAAGTGGATTTTGCGTATTTTCTCACTGGGAGGTTGTGGCAAAAATTGATTCATGAATTTTGTACCATCGGGGCCTGACTTTGAAACTAAATATCACTCACAAACTGTTTTTAGCAATATTCCTGGCGGGACAGAATCCCGGAAGAGTAGAGAACAGGTTTCACCCTGCCCTCCCTCATCAAGCCGTACGTGCGGTTTTCCCGCACACGGCTTTCCGATGTTCTTCACTACAAAGTGTGCGCTTTCTTCCAACCCGCTGTTGTCGGCACTTTGTACAGGCAGTTATCACAGTCGGTGAACACATTCGCAAGAAACGAATGGATCTCGGCCTCCTCCAGCGAGAAGTTGCCGAGATCATCGGAGTCACCGAGTCCTCAATCTGGAACTGGGAACATGGCACCGAACCAGAACGGCAATATAATCTGAGTATTATCAAATTTCTGGGTTATATTCCGTTCGACTGTCCGGACGACACAGTGGGGCGGCTTGCTTGGTATAAGAGGGCGATGGGGATGAACCTGGATCTTTTGGGTGAAGTTATAGGCCGTGACCCGGAACAACTATCTGACTGGTTGAGTGGGAGGCATAATCCGTTCCGAAAAAACTGGGAGAAGATCGAGCTGTTTTTGGAGCATCAGGGGTTTATGAAGCACTGCTGAAATCCAATACAAGCTTTACATCCGATAGAAGGCCGGCGCCTTTAGTAACGTATCCCCCGGCAGAGCCGGGGGCTTTCAAAACCGTGAACCGCTCGAAGCGGTGTTTTCAAAAGATTATCCGACCACCACGAGTGGTGGTCATTCTTCGGTCAAAAATGTCAGTTGATCGAGCCGTTTGTCTTCGTCTTCTTGATTCCTGATGTAGTTGGCAATTGTTTCCTCATCTGCTCCACCTGTTGATACAAAGTAGCCTCGGGCCCAAAAGCTCATACCAGTAAAGTTTTTCTTCTGGCCAAGGTACATTCGAGCAATATGGATTGCGCTCTTGCCCTTGATGAAACCGATCACCTGTGCAACGGAGTATTTTGGTGGAATCGATATCAATATATGAATATGATCAGGTTGAAGATGCCCTTCCAGTATCTTGCACTCTTTCTGTCTCGCAAGACTGTGAAGCATATCAGCAAGATGTTTCCGTATCCGGCCAAACAGAACCTTACGGCGATATTTCGGAATCCATACAACGTGATACTTGCAATCCCATTTCGTGTGACATAAACTTTGCGTGTCGTTCATTGAAGCCTCCTTTTCGTGTACTTTGAGCGGTTCACGTTAGGGAGGCTTCTACATATTTCAGGAACTGTCAAACATTTGGGGTCCCCCGGCAGAGCCGGGGGATTACCTACAGGAATTTATACCTACATGCATTCGACGAGAGAGTATTTCCCGTTCAGTAAATATTTCATTGTACCCAAACCATCTTTCAAACTATTTCCCGATCAGGAAATATCGCTTGCTTGTAACCGTCAACTGAGGACCATCTATTCCCTCACTAATTTTTCCGCTATGCTGACCTCCAGTTGATGAACTTAACAGGAGGTCAGTAGATGTCAGATGCCACACTTGATTGGTCAGCCATGCTATCAGCGTGGAGTGAGAGCGGTAAAAGCGGTTTGGCCTGGTGCCGTGATAACGCCATTAGCTACTATCAGTTCAAATACTGGCAGAAGAAACTGCGGCCCTCTGTGCAGCAAAGAAAGCTTGGCCGATTCGTGCCGCTTAAAATTGCCACTACTCCTCTACGCATTGAATGTAACGGAGTATATCTGCACATTTCTCCCGGATTCGACCCAGTGTTGCTTCGAGATGTCGTCTCCGTTTTGCGAGAAAACTGATGCGCCCATTCGGTGCCACCCGGATTTTCCTCTACGATCAGCCCGTCGATATGCGAAAAAGCTTCGAAGGACTTGGGCTTCTTGTTGACGGCAGCCATCCCAGTACTCTACTTACCGGTTCCTTTTTCCTGTTTATTAACAAGTGCCGAACCTTAATCAAGATACTCTACTGGGACGGTGACGGGTTTGCAATTTGGTATAAACGTCTGGAGATTGGTACCTTCTCCAGTTGTTTTAGCGGTCAAACTGAGCTAACCCGGCAGCAGTTTACGCTCCTGCTTGAGGGGGTAACGCCAAAGCGTTTAAGTCGACGTTTTTCTTTACCAAAATAGCAGGTAACGCTTTGTTTTTAAGCCGTTTTATGTTATATTCCCTGCCATGAATATCGACCCAAATCATACGCACAAGGCCTCCGATCTTCCTGCGATCATCCAGCTCAAAGACCAGCGTATTGCTACCCTTGAGGGTGAAGTAAACCTCCTGAAAGAGCAACTTTCCTGGTTAAAAAAGCAGATCTTTGGACAGAAGAGCGAACGTATCGTTGCCGACTTGCATATTCAGCCTCTCTTGCCAGAAATAGGAGCCGTAGAACCCCAGGCGACAGAACCAGAGATAGAGAAAATCAGCTACGATCGAGCCAAACGACCCAGAAAAACTGGTTTCGATACGATCTCCTTCCCAGATGACCTGCCGGTAAAGCGGGTCGAGCTTGATATTCCGGAGAGTGAGAAAATATGCCCAGAATCAGGAGAGCCGCTGGTCTGCATCGGCCACGATGTAAGCCGCAAGCTGGGTCGCTCTCCCGAGCAGTTTTTTATCGTCGA
>CAIUSO010000081.1 GCA_903901875.1 uncultured Geobacteraceae bacterium
AAACAGCGTTTTTCTGATGATCGTACCGCCACGAACCTTAGTCATTGGGACTTGTTTGAACACGAAAATCCGGATACTTTTATCGGAATGTACCAGTTCTGGATTCAGAAAATTGAATGATTGTAACTCTACTCCATGTCCACCGAAGCAATCGCACTGACGGTCTCTCCCCTCCTGTTATATATCTTCTGAAATCTGATGAGAGTTGTTGGGAAGTAACGTTGCATTATATTTAACTGACTGTCAGGTTTTGTCAGATTTTGTCAGGTCTGGTTGGTTGACAGATGACTTTGCTTTAATTGATACTTACAATTGGGTTAATGCAGAAAAGCGGTTCGGTTTATATATATAGCGTATCAATGAGGTCGTCTTTGTCCTTATTGTGTGTCTGTCGCTTTACTACCGGTCAAACCAAATACATTTTAGTAACTTCAGGAGAGTTGTCATGAACCGAGCCTATCGCCTCATCTGGAACGCCGCCAAGGATGTCTGGGTTGTTGCAGCCGAGAAAGTAAAAGGCAAGGGGAGGTGCCCGGCCGGAGCCGTGGGAACCCCATCCCTGTCGATTGGCTCGCGTCGTAATTCGGACAACTATCCCGGTGGAGACAATCCTGAACCAAAACTGTCTTCACTTCGCGCTAGCGACAGGAGGATGCCATTTTCATCACTGATGATGGCACTCGAACCGCGGTTCATGTTTGACGCCGCCGCTGCTGCCACGGTTGGCACTCTGGTGGACAGGCATCATGATGACGTCCCGGTTCCGGTAGTGGACAGATCGGTAGCGGAGAGTCATGCCGTCACTTTCGATTTTGCGAGCACCATTTCCAAATCGTTGGTCAAGCCAGTTGTTGAAGCACCCGTAACCTCAGTTCCCGGTGTTGAAATTGCCTTTATCGACGCCCGCGTCCAAGACATCCAGACCCTTCTTGCTGGTATCAAACCTGGCGTCCAAGTGGTCATGCTTGATCCGACCAAGGATGGTATTACCCAGATTACTCAAGCTTTGCAGCAGGCCGGTAAGGTTTCAGCAATCCATATCATCAGCCATGGTTCCTCGGGTGACCTGCAGCTCGGTTCGACTGAGCTTACCAATGACACGCTGGTTACGCATACAACTGATATCTCCGCCTGGCGCGCCAGTTTGGCGCCTGGCGCCGATATCCTCATCTATGGTTGCGATGTGGCTCAGGGGAGTGCAGGAGCGGCTTTTGTCAGCTCTCTTGCAAGGATTACTTCCACGGATGTGGCTGCCTCGACTGATAGGACCGGCGCTGCTGCCCAGGGTGGCGATTGGATATTGGAGTATACTAGCGGTGTCATTGAAACAAAAAATTTGTCAGTGCTTGACTATCAGGACGTTCTTGCCGCAGGCGTCGCAACGAACGTAAGTGGCATCACGTTTCTCACCACTCCGGCAGTGCCGGCAAACGGTTACGCAGCCGGAGAAGTGGTAAGGGTCCAGGTTGCTTTTACCGGTACTGAAACGGTGACCGGAACGCCGACGCTGACGCTGAATGTCGGCGGCAACCTCAGAACGGCCAATTATGTCAGCGGGAGCGGTTCAGTCAATCTGGTGTTTGCCTATACCGTTGTTGCCGGTGATACCGATACCAACGGTATTTCCATTGCTGCCAACAGTATAAAAACCAACAATGGTGCTATTGATAACGTCGGTACCGCCGCACCCTACAATTTTGCGGCAACAATAACTAATTCAGCAGTAGCTGATACTGTTAATCCTACACAGAAAATTGACCCATCAGTGTTCGCGCTCGATGTTACCGCCCCGGTTTTTCGTTCCGCAGTTGGCTCCGGATCAACCATTACAGTAAGTTATGATGAAATTGGGAGCGGTTTGAAATCAACGGCACCGGCAATCTCTGATTTCACATTCACCAGGAACGGTGGCACAGGCGGTCAGCTGTCGGTGTCAAGTGTAACGATTAATCAGACGGCCAACACCGTTGAACTGGAGTTGAACGGGCTGATCGCTTCCACTGACACGAATCTGAAATTGAGCTATACGGCGAATGGCACCAACGACGTCCAGGATGCTGCCGGCAACAAGGTGGCAAATCTCAGCAACGTGTTTGTCGCCAGTGCCATGCCTACTTTTGATGTAAAGGGGGATATGCTGTCGTTTAATACGCCGTCATCTATTGTACGTGCTGGTGCTGCCGGGACCGAAGGGCGATCGGTGGGAGACAAAATTCTGTATACCAACGTTATTAATGTTGATGGCCAAAGTGTTGACTGCATAGTTACCACGACGGCCCTTTCCGGCATAACTATCGGCGGCTATGATTCGTTAAGCGGAACAGCTCCTTCCGTCTTGACGGGAACTCCCACTACGGTTAATGATCAATGGTTTGATCTGAACACGAGTGTTACCGGGAACGGCAATGCGACCTTCACTTTTGACTTTATCGAGGGTGGCAGTTATAACGCCGCAAATGTAACGGCTTCAAAAGGCAAAGATATTACATTGCAACATGTTGCCATCAATTCATATGATATTGATGCGCAAAGTTCGACGTCAAATTCGCAATATCAGGAATTTGGCGGGTTTGCCACGTATACCGTGTCAGGTTCCACCAATCTGGCACAAACACAATACGCCGGTTTTACCCATTTTCAGGACACGAGCGGCGCTAACGCCACCCAAGGCCCTGGAACCGCGCTGGGAGATAATCAGCGTGTCATGGCTCTTTATGAAGCCATACATGAATTTTCAATAAAGACTGGAGCCATTGGCACCAGTACAGCATATTTCTATATAGATTTCAGCAAAGGTCCCGACTGGTACAGTTCAACACCTGCGCCAACACAACTTACCTATGAAATTCCAACTGTCAATACGAGGATCACAAACAGTACTGCCCCAACCATTTCCGGAACTTTTGTCGGAACTGCTTTTAGTGGCACTACTCCAAGCGCAACTGTACAGGCTTATACATTGGCAGTAACCGTGGGTGTGGGTGGTACGACGTATACCGCAGGAGATGTCGCGGGTGAACGGGTTGTGTCCGGCAATACGATAACATTCACTGACACTGCTCCAGGAGGTCTTACCGGGACATTTGATACTACGACCGGTCTCGGCACGTGGACTATGACCGTGCCGGTGACAACTCCTTTGACTTCCGGCACTACTTACGATGTAGCGGTGAATGTCGGTTTTGGTACTTCGCTTGCGACGATAACTAAACACACGGTTGATGATACTACAAATGAGCTGGTTATTAATAGCACCCCTGCTGATACAACAAAACCGGATCTAACCGAAATTCAACGCCTGAATCCTGGTACGTCAAATATTTCGCAGGCTGCGCTGGCTATCCAAAACTACGTAGATTTTAATGTTACGTTCAGTGAAGCGGTTTCCAATGTTGATGTTACCGACTTTCAGATTGCTGGGGCAGGAAGTGTCGGAGCAACCATCTCTTCAGTTACACAGACCGGCACGACGACATACACCGTCCGAGTGTCAGGTATTCCTGCATCGAATGCCGGTCTTCTTGACCTCAATATACTACCCACCAACAATATTATAGATCTCGCCGGCAACTCACTTTCAAGTGTGACCCCAACCCTGGGCATAGATGAAACCTATACGATAACCAATGTAGGTATAACGGGTAGCGCCGGGATCAGCGCGGTAATAGCGGGTCAGAACATCACACTGACGGTAACGGACGCCGATCTGAACAGCAATTCCACTACGGCACAGACCGTAAACGTCACAGTAACGAACAGTACGACCGGCGAACATGAGTTAGTCACTCTGACCGAAACTGACGTTAACACGGGTATCTTCAGTGGAACCCTTGCGAGCGCCAACGTAGCCACCGCCGGAATCAATAACAGCGGAAGCATAAACGTTGCTTCCGGTCAGAGCCTCCAGGTAGCGTACATAGATGCCCTCGACGCCACCGGCGCCGTGAACCAGACACGTACCGCCTCCGCGGTAGCGACCGCCGGCATAACCGGCAGTGACGCGATCAGCGCGGTAATAGCGG
>CAIUSO010000082.1 GCA_903901875.1 uncultured Geobacteraceae bacterium
CAAGGTTTCAACCAACTGCTGGGAGTCGCTTTCAAACATTGTGATGATTCGAGTTAACAGGTCCGGGGCACCGGGACGCTGCATGGCCCTGATGGCGGTGAGTGGTCCCCGTTCAAGAACGAGGTCGGTCGCTGTGGCTGCAGCGTGGGGCACAGTGGCTTCCGGTGCTCCTGCCATGAGGGATAATTCGGTCTCTGCCGTATGAGGAAGCCAAAAAGAGAGCACATTTTTCAACAGTCGAATATCTACCGGTTTCTTCAGGTAGTCATCCATACCGGCTTCGAAACAGAGCTGTTTATCCCGATCCATGGCGTTTCCGGTGAGGGCGATGATCGGTATGCGGCCACTTCCCTGCCGCTGTTCCCGTGCCCGAAAGGTTCTGGTCGCTTCGTATCCATCCATTTCCGGCATCTGGCAGTCCATGAGTATCAGGTCAAACCGTCCCAGATCCAGTATTTCCAGGGCCTCCTTTCCATTGGTTGCCAAGGATACGTCGCTGTAGCCAAGGCAGGCGAGCAGCTCACTGCACACCTCACGGTTGATGAGAGAGTCATCAACCACCAGTAGCTTTGCTGAGGCATTGACCGCCGGGTCAGAGTCGCCTTCACTCTGGGATGGGAGTGAATTTGGCAATTCTCCGAAGAAAGGTGTGAGGCGGATGGTAAAATGAAAGGTTGTGCCAAAGCCAATGGTACTTTCTACCCCGATGGTACCTCCCATCAATTCTGTCAACTGACGGGCGATGGAGAGGCCGAGGCCGGTTCCCCCATAGCGCCGTGTTGTAGAACCATCGGCCTGGGTAAAACGCTCGAAAATAAGCGGCAGTGCCTCCGGGGTGATACCGATGCCGGTGTCGGAAACATCAAAACGGACCATCACGCATTCATCAGTACGTGAGGTCAGGGAAGCCCGGACCATGATCTTGCCCTGTTCGGTGAATTTCAGAGCATTATTAAGCAGGTTAAGGAGGATTTGCCGCAGTCGGAACGGATCACCTTCAACGGCCGCCGGCACATCGGCGGCGATGTGGGCAGTCAGTTCCACCTCTTTCCATTCCGCCTGTTCTGAGAATATTTCCACCACATCATTAAGCAGTTGGTGGAGAGGGAAGGGGGTGATTTCCAGATCAAGCCCCCCCGCCTCAATTTTTGAAAAATCGAGAATGTCGTTGATAATCTTCAGGAGCGATGTGGACGAACTTTTGATGGTTTTAGCGAGATGATACTGATGGTCGGTAAGACCGGCTTTGATCAATACGTCAGTCATTCCCATGATCCCGTTCATGGGGGTGCGGATTTCATGGCTGATGTTGGCGAGAAACTGCGACTTTGCGACATTGGCACTCTCTGCGACAGTTTTTGCCACATTGAGATCGAGGATGGTCGCTTCCAGTGTGCTGTTAGCTGCTGACAACTCCGCGGTCCGCTCCATAATGGTATCTTCCAGCGAACTGTTATAGGCGGTGATCTTCTCATCACGTTCATGGAGGGCGGTCAACAGGTCGTTGAAACATTCAATCAGGGTGCCGACCTCATCCTTGGCCCCCTCGGGAACCCGTAGGGAGAAATCGCTACTCAGGCTGACATTGTTGACCGTCTCAGCCAGACTAATAATCGGTGTGGTGATAACTCCTTGCAGTCGCCTTGAAAGGAGGACCGTTATCAATAGTGCAAAGAGAAAAACCAAGGCGATGCTGACGAAAAAGTAGATAAGTTCAACGTAGATTAATGACGGATCCAGCTGGATTAGAACCTTGCCGATGGGCTTCCCGTCAAAATCAACCGCTTTGACGATCTTGGTGTCATTGGCCCAGATTACGTCGAGCCACGTGGGGGACATATCCCGCAGTACCGCCGCCGCCTCCTCCTTCTTCTCGGAACTTTTTTTGCCGCTATAGGAGGCAAAGACGGTGTCGTTGCCATCAAAGATGATGGCGGAAAGAATTTGCTTTTTCTCTTTCAGTCCGTTCAGCACATCCTGGGCCGCCCGCGGATCCTCAAAGACAATGGCCGCCCCAACGTTCTGTGCCACAATATCGGCGAGGGAAATCAGATCTTCCCTGGCTTCCCTGTGTTTCATGTAGGTGAAATTGACAAGGAGCAGCACCGACACCAAGAGCAGCACGACGGTGCTTTGCAGCATCAGAACAGACTCAACCTTCCGCTGAATGGAAGTGCCGCCGAAGCGCCCCCGTATGTAGGTTATTATATACCGGTACATTACCATCTTTTTATCTGCATAAAGAGAATGTGTCAATTGTTCTGTGTCAATTGTTGTGTTTTTACAGGGTTTGAGGTAATATCATCGGTTATGAAAGCCGCGCTTTGCACAAATCACGATGATTTTGACTCTTGATTCAGGAGTAGACCCATGAGTGACGCCATTAAAAAACAGATCAGAGATCTGCTTATCACGCACAATGCTGTGCTGCTTGCCCACAATTATATGCGCGACGAGGTTCAGGAAATAGCCGACATAACCGGTGACTCCCTGGCGTTGTCCATAGAAGCCTCAAAAACCGCTGCCGATGTTATCGTCTTCTGTGGCGTACACTTTATGGCCGAATCGGCGGCAATTCTTTCCCCGGACAAGAAGGTACTGCTCCCCCGTGCGGATGCCGGTTGTCCCATGGCCGACATGGTGACGCCGGGAGAGCTGGAAGCACTCCGGGCCAAACATCCCGGCATACCGGTGGTGACCTATGTCAACTCCTCGGCGGAGGTCAAGGCCCATTCGGACATCTGCTGTACCTCTGCCAATGCCCTCACGGTGGTGCGCTCCCTGAAAGAAGACGAGTTGATCTTTGTGCCGGACCGTAACCTGGGACGCTGGATTGCTCAGTTTGTACCGGAGAAAAAGTTTGTCTTCTGGGAAGGCTTCTGCCCGACCCACGAGCGGATGACACTGGCGGCAGTGGAACAGAAGAAATTGGAGCATCCCGATGCTCTCTTTATCTGTCACCCCGAAAGTGCACCGGAGGTGACAGCCCTGGCTGACTACGTCTGCTCCACCAGCGGTATGTACGACTACTGTCGCACCAGTCCGGCGAAGAAGTTCATTGTCGGCACGGAGGCAGGTATTCTCTATAAATTGCGTCTTGACAGCCCGGACAAAGAGTTCGTTCTGGCTTCACCGGCCCTCTTTTGTCCCAATATGAAGCTCACCTCCCTGGAAGATATCCTGCTGTCGCTCCAGACCCTGGCACCGGTAGTGCGGGTGCCGGAAGATATTCGCCTGCGGGCAAAGAGCTCATTGGACCGGATGCTGGCGATCCCCCGTGATTGACACTGTGTCGGCGGGGAAGTGAGTATCAGTCACTGCTCAGCACATCAGCCAGTTCATCCAGTGTGGTGACCGCCAGATCGGCCAGTTCGGGCCACCGAAAAGCCCCATTGGCATCCACGTGAATAGTGGCCGTTCCTGCGGCACGCCCCACCTGCAAGTCAAAAAGATAATCACCCACCATCACCGTTTCATCGGGCATCCCCCCCCATTCGGAGAGGAGTTTTTCAATCCCCTCGGGATGGGGTTTGGGGACGGCCTCGTTTCTGCCAAGCACGTGTTCCGGTGCAAAATATGCTTCCAGGCCGATCTGTCCCAGTGTGTACAGGGCGATTTCGCGGGTGTTGCGGGTGAGGATGCCGACCCGTACGTTACGTTGGAGCAGGCGGTCAAGAAGTCGCACGGCCCCCGGTGCCGCTGAAGTGCGGTCCGCCAGTCCATATTCAATTTCCCTCAGGCGGGCATGGCGTTGTTCAGCCTCGTGGGGTGGCAGTTCCGCCAGAAAGCGGAGGATGTCGGTGTCCGTAACCTCCATACCCAGGGCTTCCCTGATTGCAGGAAAATCATGGACCGGTACGGTCAGTGTGCCGTCAAGATCAAAGATCCAGCAGCGTCGGGAAAAAATGTGATGGGCAGGTTTCATGGTGAGACAATAGCCTGAATCGACCTTTCCGGCAACGTCCAAATAGTTCCCATCTTGCATCATTTCACTGTTTTGGCTATAGTATGCCGACATCGGGGGAACAGTCACCGGAATATCCCGCCACTGGAGTACACAGAACCGTATGGAACACAGTCTTGACCTCATGCTCGGCACTATCACCATGCGCCCCTATGTGTTTGCTTTTTTTGGTGCTTATCTGCTGGTCTGCGTGCCCCATGTGGGATGGCGGCGCACCGCCCTCTTCACTCTTGTCGGCTATATAATCTCCTTCAGTTCCGAATGGCTTTCCGTCCACACCGGTTTCCCCTACGGCTGGTATTATTACATTGATACTACCAGTCACAATGAACTGTGGGTCGCCGGTGTGCCCTTCTTCGACTCACTCTCCTACGTATTTCTGGCGTACTGCAGCTATGCCACCGCCCTGTTCATACTGTCGCCGCTCAAGGCATCGCGCTGGAATCTGGCCACCCTGGAAACCAGGCGGATTCGTCGCTCAATTTCGGTCCTGTTACTGGCGGCAATTCTGCAAACCATGCTTGATGTGGTGATTGATCCGGTGGCATTGCAGGGAGGGCGCTGGTTTCTCGGCCAGATTTACGGGTATCGGGAGGTGGGGATTCATTTTGGTGTACCACTTTCTAACTATGGGGGCTGGCTGTTGACCAGCATCTGTCTTGTCGGAGCATTTCAAGTGATCGATGCCCGGCGTCTCTCGGAGCCGGTCGCCGGAGTGGTGCCCATCCCCTCCCACTGCCTGTTGGGGCCGCTCCTGTATCTGTCGGTTCTGTTCTTCAATGTCACCACGGCACTGGCCATTGGTGAACAGCTCATGGCTCTGAGTGCCCTCCTCATGTATCTGCTCCCTCTGGTGATCGTGGTCCTGACCGCTTTGAAACGGGTAAATGGCTTTACCAAGGACCAACTGGGTGACCACCTGCGGGACTACCCCTGGTCACCGGTGGGAAACAGTGTCAAGCAGAGAAATCAACGCCGGTAATGCAGCGGTCAGTGCGTTGGCGGCCAGTCGGCTGCTCCGGCCCAGGCGGAGCAGTTGGGGAAGGATGTGGGGGCGGCGCACAACGGTCAGCAGTACGTTGCCGGGAACGATACGCCGCAGGCCATCATCGCAGAATTCATCAAGGGAAAAATCTAGTTCTTCGTCTGCCGTGTCGCTGACTGCGCGAATTCCCAGCAGCGGAATGCCATGCTGTGCAGCCACACGGGCAATGGCTCCACTCTCCATCTCCACCACCGGATGGGGGGACCGGTCTGGCAAGCTTTTGGCCAGAGCCTTTTTTGACCGGATGGCCTGAGTGGTAATAAAGCTCCCTTTGACCGCCGGGTTACCATGGGGCAGTGAACCGGCAATACAGGCCAGGCCCACTCCGGAAATCTGGTGCGGTATGTTGGTGATACCGCTCTCTCCGTCCATCCAGATGCTGCTGGCAACAACAATCTGCCCCGCCTTCAGTCCCGGCAGTATGGCACCGCAAAAACCACTGGTTATGAGCAAGTCCGGTGATTGCTCTTCCAACAGCTGGTGGGCAGCCTGGGTGGCATTGTCACAACCGATTCCCGATTGCACCAGCTGAATCAGGTGTCCTGCCGGCTGAAAGCATTCCCTCCGCAGGGGGCCGGGCAGAACGGCACTTCGTCTGCCAAGGGGAGCCGCCAAGGCGTCAAACTCCGGTGGCATGGCGCAGATTATGCCAATTTTCATAGTCATTTCCTTTGTCTGAAGCGGGGCTTTTGAAATCATTTTGAACCGGTGAAACGAAGAACTGGACAAATGGTTAAGCATGTGCTATACACACTGTTCCCTCGTGCGGAGAGATGTCCGAGCGGTTGAAGGAGCACGCCTGGAAAGCGTGTGTACGTTAATAGCGTACCGAGGGTTCGAATCCCTCTCTCTCCGCCAGAAATTTATTTAAATTACTGGCAGTTATCCGTATGCAGCTCCTGACTATGACCAAAACTATGACTAATTGTAGTTATTGGCAGGTATGGAGCTGTTTTTGTTTACCCCTACTAACGCCCACTGGACAAGAGCATGACGTGCGGCATAGGGTACCCGATACTCCACCCAGCTTTTTTGAATGCCCGAGCCCATACTGATTTTCGGAAAGCTTCTTGATTCGCTTAGTTGACAGTCGTGTCTCTTGACCAAAACTTCGCTTTAAATTGTCAATGATGAAAATGTCGGGATTTTTCGCTCCATCCATTCTGTTGCATATTCTCCAAACAGAACATCCTCTTGTTCAGGCCTGTAGTCGCTGTTTACTCTTAACTTTCATTTATGATCCTCTCATCGTTACGCCCCCTTATGGCTGATTTTCGTTTGCCAGAGGAGGATACAGCTACTCGTGCCGTTGTTCAAGCTCTCAATTTAAGAAGCATATTATTTGTTCTGCTGCTACTCAAGTGCGGTCTGCATCTTGACGATTCTGGTACTAGAGAGCTCATAAGCTTGCTGACGTATTGACTTCCGCTGCTGTCTGTCCATGAATAGCCCAATGCAGCTTGTTTTGCACGGCGGCAAAAAAGCACTTCGTGGACTGAGCCGTGACATCGTAAGCAATCGATGTCGCATAGATGTCGGTGATCTTCTGATAAAACTTGCGTTCGGACAAACGGATTTCCCGAATTTGTTGCAACTGTTCTTCAAAATACTGCTTGGTTCGCACTGAACCATCGTTTTTCAGACGCTCATCGTCCATTGCGAATCCCTTGATGGTAAAGGATTCAAATAGTTGACGGTACTAACATCCACATCAGAAAGTACCAAACGGGTGAAGCCGTCGTTAGCCTCTAGCGAAAGCACATGGGAAACTCTCTGCATATTCTCTGGCGTGTAAAACCGTCCGATTTTTTCCCCATAACGGGGCAACCCACCTCTCTGACGATATCAGTATTCGAAGTTAAATCGGCTTGACCAACAATCCTTAATAAGTATAGATTCACTTGGATTTCTTTAGTGGACTCGGCATCTACGATATGAGTGGTGATGTATGGCAGTGGGTAACCGACTGGTATGGCTTTACCCAAGTAGCGTTAATAACCCCCAGGGTGCGTCAACGGGCTCTGTAAAAGCAAACTGGTAAGGAGATTATATGTCTAAAAATATTTTTACTCTCATCATGTCGATCTTCTTGTGTTCCGCAGCACTTCTTGATTCTGGATGCGGTAATTATGGAACTGCAACTTCTCTGGGGCAGGGTGGTGTTACTGCTCACCTAACATGGAATGGCAGAAGCAGTGAGGTTGCAAAAATGGTTGCCAGTGCACCTGCAAATGTTGCTACGGTCCGTCTCGCGATCATTTCCAGTAGCGGGGCAACTCTTGCCCAGAAGGATTTTAATGCTTCTCTTGGTAGTGGGATATTGAGTAGTGTTCCCGTAGGCAGTGGCTATACATTTGCTGCATACGGTCTGGATGCTTCGAGCAATATCATCTATCAGGGGGCTGTGAATAATGTAGTCGTGCAGGATGGTCAGAATACTGATGTAGGGACTGTTATCATGTATTCGGTTGTGTCGCCATACAGACAGCTTTCTGGTGTAATATATGATACTACGACTGGATTACCCTCAGCAGGTGCCAGTGTGACCGCCTACAAGATTGTGGATGGGGTGAAGGTTACCTCTCCTGCACTTAGTGAAACTGTCATCAGCGGCTTTGACGGCAGCTATGTGCTCAACATTCCCGCTTCGTACACAGGCAGTGTGATTGTTGAAGCTTCTTTGCCCGTACCTACGGGTAAATTAGTTGCCCGACTTCTTAAAATCTTGTTTTCTGCTCCTGACGGTATAGTTAGGGCAGTCGTTTCTGATACGGTTATAAAACAGTCAACTCTTCCTCCGATAGTTCTCAGTCTTGCTTCAGAAGCTGTTGTTGTTTTTATCGAGCAAAATATTATAAACGTAACATCTGCTCCGTCCGGTTTTCAAAAGACCGGTTTCAGTTCTGATAATATAGCTAAATCAATAGGTGTTATTGAAACCCTGTTTGGTAACGGTTTCATGGAAAGATCACCAGCCGTTAACTCCAGTGCCACCGACATTACGACAACCAAATCCCAACAGGATCTTTTTGTTTCTCTTAAGGCGGTCAACGCCGCGCTGGTTAGTCAAAGTGCGACCTTAGCAGATCTGGTGACTAAAATTATATCACCAACAGGTCTTGGGTCACTGGGTGATGAAATCAAGAGCGCAATAACTGCTGTTGTTTCAGACCTTTTTCAGAGTTCCGCACTGCCGCCGACGTATACTCCGAACAATGCCATAAATGCCGCAATTTCAAATGTCCAGGTATCACCTGCTATTGTGTCAGTACGGAACGATACTGTGCCACCAACTGCGCCATCCAATGTCTCGGTATCAGTCATTAACGCAAAAACTGTCCGTCTTATGTGGGATGCATCAACAGATGATGTTGGTATATATGGATATGAGGTGTGTCGCACCACCACCTCGGGCATTTATTCGGTTATCGATATTGTGTTGGCATCGGGCACGGGCCCTGTCTCTTATATTGACCCGACTGTTTCAGCAGGTTCGACGTACACCTATAAGGTAATAGCACTCGATACATCCCGAAATTATTCTGAATCAAGTAACAGCACCACCGTCACATTACCTAATAATCCAGGTACAACTGATACCATTAAACCAAGTCGACCAGATTTGATATTAATGTGGGCTACTGATTCTCAGGTTACCATGCGTTGGAATCTGTCTACTAAAACATATAATGACGGGACAGTAGTTCCGGCGTCAGGCTATTTTGTGTACAGAAATGACCAACTGGTGGCAGTAGTCAATGATACGACATTCCGTGACACCGGTGTCGTGGCGTCAACTAGCTACTTATACAATGTTGTCGCTTTTGATAACAATGCAAATGCTTCCGCAGCCTCGGTCCCGATTACGGTGACTACTGCCTCCGATATTGCTTCAGTTGTTCCTTCTGCTCCGTCAAACCTCCAATATTATTCCGTTTCATACAATAAAGTTGCTCTCGTGTGGAACGCTTCTCTCACTCCCGGTGTCACCTATAACGTATACCGGGGAGCGACACGGTTGGTTTCTGGTATTACTGACACCCGGTTTACTGACACCGCTGTAACTCCTAATTCCGCTTATACTTACTCGGTTTCCGCAGCAAGCAGTACAGCGGTGTCAACGGCAAGTACTCTTGCCGTTCTTGTACCGCCAGATCCAATCTCGACGCAGTCAGCACCAACAGTACCTCAGAACCTTATCATGAAATCGGTATCCAGCAACTCTGTCTCACTTATCTGGACAGCATCGACTAAGTCTGACGGAAACGGCGTGGTGGCAGGATATGATATCTACCGTGGCGATAACAGTGGTACCGGTATGGTTTTGATCGCTTCTGTGGTAACCCCCGGGTTTGTAGACACGACAACAGCACCTTCAACCGCATATACGTATCAGGTTAAATCATTCAGTACCACCGGTAGCCGCTCTGCTGCCAGCACCTCTATAGTCGTTGCCACCGCAGCACCCATAGACATTACTGACTCTTCTCCACCGAGCACTCCGAACGGACTCACACTAAGTACGGCAACAACTGGTAATTATGTAGCTATTACTTGGAATGCGTCGAATGACAATGTTGCTGTTGCCGGTTACAGAGGATACAGAAACGGCGTGCAGATATTTGATTCGATAGGAAATCAGTTTATCGATGTCACCGTTAGTGACAGCACGACATACACATATACCGTAAAAGCCTATGATGCAGCGGGCAATACATCTCAATCAAGCAATGCATTGACGGTTACAACCCCTGCCCCCATATATAGATACAATATCAGTGGGAGAGTTGTTTCAAGTATGGATGGCAGCGGACTTACCGGAGTGACGATTACTCTGTCTGGTTCTGGCACGAGCAGTACTACCACAGATAGTAACGGCAATTATTATTTTGCGAATGCGCTCAATGGCAGCTACAGTATTTCTGGAACATACAATAATTTACTCATGACACCCTCCAGCAGGTCGATCACCGTCAATAATGCTCACGTAACCGGGCAGGATTTCACTGTATCCTTTGGAACTGTACAGGTAAATTTAGGTGATATTAGTGTTACAAATCCCTCAATAGCTATCAAAGTTACGGGTTCTGCCATACCAACCGCAAGTAATTCATTTTCAAATAATACGGGCAAATATACGGTATATGTTTTTCCTGGCAACAAATTAATAGTTTCGGCACGGGTTCTCGACCCGTCTGGGATATCTCTATTTGAGGGTTTTGCTCTGGGCGTAACCGTTCTCGGTGGAACCATCACAAATGTTTATCCCGCAATGACGGTGCCCATTGTCAAAAATACCGATACCCCCTGTCTCTCATGTCATGAATCAACAAGAGATCTGTTTGGCCAGAATTTGATTGCTGCCTACAAACAGTCTGCTCATTATTTTAATACATCCTGGACTGATAATACGAAATATGGCAGTTTGCTTCCGGGGTGTGCCGGTTGTCACGGCACCCAGCATAACGATGTTAATCCTTCTGTGAGTGGGAGATGTTGGGAATGCCACGGTTCATCCTTGCCGTCAGATTTGAGGCATCCAACTACGGGAGTAACAACAACTAATTGTACATTTTGCCATGATGCACACAACACTAAAATTAATAATTTAAATTCCATTTAGTAACGTCTGGGGCGAGATTGTGTTCTTTACGTGTAGAACAGTTTTGAACATTTTCCCCATAGTCAAGTATGGGTACGAGCCGTTCGTAGGTAATGTATCTTTTTTCAGTCCAGAGAATAAGAGCCGTTTTGACAGTTATCTCGTTGCTCCACTTCACCATCGAACCGCCAGCGGGAAGTCCTGAATGGTCTCTGGCTTGTTGGTGGTAGGTGTCTGCTGTCCTCTCGTCAATTCCTTAACAGTCTCGGAAAGGTAAAGGTCGAGCATATTAATCGTTATCCTGGTTGAAAGCGATGAAGAAGGACAAGATGTGTGTCCAACCGTATAGATGTCATTGTATTTGCCATGATCGTCCCCCTTTGTATATACAAAATACCGTAATGGTATATACATGCCAATGTTAACAATCACGATTATTTTAAACAAAAAACTGGCCAAAGAATTTGTCTTTGACCAGTGTACATACGATGAAACCTTACCTGTTTGATGAAGTGCAGGCTTTGCCCATTTAAACTATTTATACCCATTCGCAATAAAAAATAACTTATGTGGTGGGTAAACCTGCCCCGCTGATTTTACGCGGGGCAGGTCCGTATACAACAGCATGTTTACTACACTAGGGATGCAGTTTCATTGGTTTAAGCAGAGTGTTAACGCCTGCTATGGCACCTGGGTCATTGTAGTGAGTCCCCGACATCCATATCATGGATTCGCTGGCAAGTGTTCCGTTGGATGCACGGACGTTAATATTTGTTCCATAGTAAATCGTCGGATTCAGTGCTCTTGATGAGGTCAGCGCAGTGAAGTCCATCGTGTTGTTGTCCAGATAATCCAGAGAATCGTATACCAGACGCTGCACAAAGGTACGGGCGTGGGCATAGCCACCAGGATCTCGGGCCAGCAAGTTCAGGTTAAAACAGGCACCCATAAGTCTCTTGGCCTGCATGTCATTGTATCCGCCAGCTGGAACAGGTGTAAATGTGGGGCCAAGCGCAAGAACAGCCGCATCGGTAACGCCGGCAACATTCGCTCTGGTCCAATCCGTGACTGCCGTTTTACCGGTGGCATCCTTTTTGAGGTCGTAGAAGTACGGATAGGCGGTAGGATCGTATTTGATCATATATTTTGTGAGCAGAATCTGCTTGAGAAGATTAAGGCCATTCTGGTAGCAATTGCTCTGTGGCTCAATCTGCGCCTTCGTAATCGTAGCAAGGTCGTGGGTTACGGTGTAGAGTGCATTTCCTTTTCCGTCACCACCGTCAAGATGCTGCTCGGCGTGGCAAGGCAGGCAGAGTTGCTGAGCGGTGGACTCATCAATCTTCAAGCTGTGACCATGACCTGGTCTGAACGCTGGGACCGGAATTCCAATGGCTTCCGGGTCAACACCGGCAATGGCGTTATCGGCCTGCATATGGCAGCTGACACAGGGGCCATTAGTGGAGATTGCTGTTTTGGCTGCCGGGTTTTTAGTATGAACCGTAGCAGATGAGTAGGTAAGGTACGTTTCAGTTCCCGTAATAAGCGGAGTACCTATTCTGCGATGCGCACTGGTAGTGCCGCCAACAATACCATAACCCGGTACAGAAAGATTGTCTGGCAGGTTGTTTTTGGCATATGGCTTACTGCTGGCAAATGTGGCTTTGGTGCCATCTGCATTTAGTTCGTTGTTGGTTGCAACCGGTGCCGTAAGGGAGGTGAAGTTAATAAAGGCGTTCGACATATACATCGTTGCTGCGGCACCCATGTAATGTGAATTTTTGAAGCCGGTGCTGTTCATATTTGTGGAAATTCCAAGGATCGTCTCACCACTTTCACGTGCCGAATGGCACGCTATGCAGAGGTTACTGGTGCCGACGTTGGGGAATGTTTTTGACGTATTTCCCGCATTGTAGCGGGCCGTGAAGGCACTGGCAGGACGCACGGTAAACTTGTTGTCAGTGTGGCATGCGTTACAATCAAGGGGCGAATTGATGTTGGCATCGCCGGTAAGGTTGGTCACGTCGGCGTAGCCGCTGTCAACAAACTTGGCGTACCCGTCGGCGGTATGGCAGCGCAGACAATCACTTGCAGGGGCACCGGTCTGGAAATTAGCAGTGCTTCCGCTTGTACGCCAGCTGTGACTTGAACTTGGCATCCAAGGAGCACCGGCGATGTCGCCATGACCGGAGGCTTGCCAGGTTTTGCGTTCATCCTTGCCAATGCCGCCAAGCGGGTTGTGCGGCTCATGGCATGCGGAACAGTTGTTGTGGTTTGGAGAGGAAACAAACTGTACCGCGAATCCACCAGCGGCCACATTGGCCACATGTTTCAGGGAGATTGCAGTGTGGCATTCATAGCATCTGCCGCTCATGGAAGGCATGGTATCATTGTGCTGAGTTCCGTGGCAGCCGGCACAACCGGGGAGGGTTCCGCCGTTTTTCGGATTGTAGGTCCAGCCGGTGTTTGTATAGTGGCCGGACTGTTTGTAGCTGGCTACCAGATTCTGCCCGGTGATGTCCCGGGTGCTCTCGTGACAGGACAGACATTGCGCATTTTCAGCTTTGATTACAGGAGGATTCAGTACTACGGTAACCGACGCAGGTTGGCCGGCAATAACCGTTACATCGGTCGCTGCTCCCTCATAGGCCATGGTTCCGTCAGCCTTGAATGCCTGGGCAGTGACGATCAGATTGCTGCCGGGATAGACCTCCAGCGTACCGCCGCTGTTGCCCGCTACAACTTTTTTGGCGATGGGGACGCCGGGGCCGGTAACAATCAAACGAATTGACGCAATATCAGTTGCACTTGAAACAATCTTTGCTGTCAAGTGCTCCGATGGACCACCGGCAACCGTACCGGCACTGTTTGCGCCGCAGCCTGTTATTGCAAGCAACAGCAGGGCACTCAGAGAATACAGCACGCCACTCAAACGGATTCTCATTTTATCTTCTCCTTTTGTGAGATTTTGGGACACTGTCCCAGCATGAGTGAATATTGTATACTCAATACGTACTATGTCAAGCGATAGATGTGCGGTGACGAGCGAATAACACCTTGGAAAATAAAACTTTCTTAGGTGCTAAATGTGTCCCTACAATTTTAATTTCATTTCTGTAAAAATATGTTAATAATAGAAACAGATAATATTTTCTAATCAGACGATATCCCTGTGGCTTGGCACATAGGTGGGATGTGATGAAATTAATTACTCTGCGTTTATGCTGTCTATGTATCATGTTCCTCTGTGCGATTGCCAATTCACGCAATCAGGCATTTGCTCGTGATATTCGCACGATAGATAACGCTGATAGAGTTGCTTTGTCGGGAAACAAGCATCCAAAAGCTCGAGCAGAATTCGACAAAGGCCCTGTTGAGCAGACACGATTGATGGAAAGAATCATCCTCTCGGTAAAGATCAGTGACAACAAAAAAAATGAGCTCAAAAAGCTTCTTTCGGACCAGCAAGACCCCACATCCCCCCATTACCATAGATGGTTGACTCCTGAAGAATTTGGCCAACGGTTTGGACCCTCTTCTGATGACATAGCGGTAATAACCAATTGGCTGACTATGCAGGGATTTGTTGTTAATGAAGTCGCTCACGGGCGTACGTGGATAACTTTTTCTGGTCAGGTTGCCCACGTTGAAAAAACATTTAATACGAAGATTCACTATTTTAACATTGATGGTAAAATCAGGCAGGCAAACAGCACCGATCCATCAATACCCCGTGGACTTATCGATTTGGTTGATGGTCCCGTCTCACTGCACAACATCCCTCACCATGCCATGGGGAGAACCATTCCTTTAAATCCTGGGAGTGAACCTCTGAACAACAATGGAGCTTCACACTATTTGGCACCAGGTGACTTTGCGACCATTTACAATCTTACCCCCCTCTACAATGCGGGAATTGACGGTACCGGACAAACTATTGCCATTACAGGCAGGACAAATCCGGCAACTGCAAGCGCAGATTGGGCGGCTTTTCGTACCAGATTCGGACTCTCCAGCAATCCTGCCACAATAATAATCAATGGAACAGATCCTGGTGATATTAATCAGGATGAAGACGGGGAAGCGGATCTTGATGTGGAGTGGGCCGGAGCTGTTGCAAAAAATGCCACCATAAAGTTTGTCGTCTCAAAATCCACAGGTACAACTGATGGGGTAGATCTTTCTGCACAATATATTGTTAATAATAATATTGCTGCGGTTATGAGTACCAGCTTTGGGCTCTGTGAATCATCCATGGGGGCTCAGCAGAATTCATTCTATAACAACCTCTGGGCCCAAGCAGCCGCGCAGGGGATCACATCATTTGTGTCATCAGGTGACAGTGGTGCTGCGGGATGTGATAGCAGTTCAGCTACCAGTGGTACTGCTCTTGGTGTCAATGGCCTTTCATCGACACCCTATAACATCTCCGTCGGGGGAACACAATTTAATGATGGTACCGGGAGCTATTGGAACTCAAGTAATGATACGAGTGGCAGCTCAGCTATAGGCTATATTCCGGAAAATGCCTGGAATGAAAGCGGCTCTTCCGGCGGTTCGGGGCTCTGGTCAACTGGTGGCGGTGCATCAAAAATCTACGCGAAGCCGACATGGCAAGTGAGTCCGGGAGTGCCGAGCGATGGGAAGAGGGATGTGCCCGATGTCTCCCTCTCTGCTGCGCTGCATGATGGGTATCTTACAAGAATTAACGGTCTTTATTATGCCAGTGGCGGAACGTCGGCCGCGTCTCCGGCCTTTGCCGGCATTATGGCACTTATTGTTCAAAAAACTGGACAGCGCCAGGGGAACGCCAACCCCACATTTTACCGTCTGGGCAATACTCAATATTCAACGGGAGGAATCAGCGTTTTTCATGACGTTACCACCGGAAACAACTCGGTCCCTGGACGGAGCGGCTATAGCAGTGGTTCCGGTTATGATCTCGCTACGGGCCTTGGGTCCGTTGACGCCTTTAACTTGGTCACTAATTGGGCTTTTACTCTAACGTTCCAAAGCAATGGCAATGGAACGTTGTCCGGTACAACTGGACAAACGGTAAATTATGGTGCTTCATCCTCTTCGGTTTCCGCCGTAGCATCGAATGGTTATCACTTTGTTAATTGGACCGGTACCAACGGATTTGTTACAACTACTGTCAACCCTCTGACGGTAACAACTGTCGCAGCAGATCAGATAATCAGTGCCAACTTTGCTCCAAATCCGGTGGACGGCACATGTGGATCCAGCAATGGAGCCACTTTTGTCAGTGCCCCGACGTCAAATCTGTGCAGCATCGGTACGGCTTCGTCTCTTGCCGGAACCGGACCCTGGAGCTGGACATGTTCGGGCAGCAATGGTGGTACAGCGGCAAACTGTTCCGCATATATCAAGGTCACGCCGGATGTGTTCACCTGGCCGATTGCCAGTGCAATCGCCTACGGCCAGACGTTGGCAGCATCGAACCTGAGTGGCGGTGCCGCATCCGCGGCAGGTACCTTTGCTTTTACCACACCAACCACGGCACCAGCCATCGGAACTGCCAGCCAGAGTGTCACATTTACTCCGTCAGACACAACCCGCTACTATGTGGTTACCGGTGCGGTCAGCGTCACCGTCAACAGGGCTACCCCAAACGTTACTGCCTGGCCGACTGCCAGTGCAATCACCTACGGCCAGACGCTGGGAACCTCAAATCTTGGTGGGGGTAGCGCGACCCCGGCAGGCAGCTTTGCTTTCAGCACACCAATCACTGTACCGGCTATTGGTACCTCGAACCAGGATGTTACATTCACACCGTTAGACATGACCAACTACACAACGGTTGGAGGTGTAGTTAGTGTTACGGTACTACCTGACGTTGCCAGTCCGGTCGTAGAGAGCTTTACGATTCCGGCAACCTCCGCTAGTCTCGTGGTGCCAATTACCACCTTTGCTGCAACGGACAACGTCGGCGTAACCGGCTACCTGATCAGTGAAAGTGCGGTTGTACCTGTGGCGGGCGCATCGGGGTGGAGCGGCAGCGCACCGGGTATCTACATCTTCAACAGCGGCCACGAAGGCGTTGCTACAGTAAAGACACTCTACGCTTGGGCGAAAGATGCCGCTGGTAACGTATCCATTGGTGCCAGTGCCGGCGTAACTATCACGCTGGCAGATGTTACCAAGCCAGTTGTCGGAAGTTTTGTGATACCTGCGACCTCCACCAGCCTGACGGTACCGGTTACCTTATTTACTGCAACTGACAACGTTGGTGTAACCGACTACCTGATTACCGAAAGCTCAGTTACTCCGGCAGCGGGGGGATCTGGTTGGAGCGGCAGTGCACCGGCCAGCTACGTTTTCGGTGCTATCCCTGATGGTATTGCAACGGCGAAGACTTTGTACGGCTGGGCGAAAGATGTTGCTGGTAATATATCCAGTAGTGCCAGTGCCGGTGTAACCATTACCTTGGCTGATGTGACCAAGCCAGTTATTGGCAACTTTACGATTCCGGCAACCTCAACCAGTCTGACGGTACCGGTCACCGCCTTTGCAGCAACCGACAACGTCGGCGTAACCGGCTACCTGATTACGGAAAGCTCAGTTGCTCCGGCAGTGGGTACAGCTGGGTGGAGCAGTAGCGCACCGTCCAGCTACGTTTTTGGTGTCATCCCTGATGGCATTGCTGCTGCGAAGACCCTGTATGGCTGGGCGAAAGATGCTGCTGGTAATGTATCCAGTAGCACCAGTACAAACGTAACCATCACTTTGGCTGACGTTACCAAGCCAGTTATTGGCAACTTTACGATTCCGGCA
>CAIUSO010000083.1 GCA_903901875.1 uncultured Geobacteraceae bacterium
CCGAGATCAAGAAAGTCGGCTGGAGAAAAAACCCACCCTGGGCCGTGCTCGTTAATTCTGTTTTCGATTTGCTTGCTTACGGTCATGGCAGCAGTTTCTTCCAATTTTGTTAAAAAAACAAGCCTCTTTTTTTAACAAAATGCGTTTCCCGGAATATTTGGAGACCCGTTCTCCGAGTGCAGTATACCAGCCGGGAAAAGCAGAACAACTTGGAAATACTTCAGAATATTACTGCCCACAACATTAGGCGGCATCTGCCATTTTGTAACTGAACATAACGCACTTTGAAATCTCAGCATAACAGTCAAGTGTCACGAGCAATATACACCTCAAAATGACAACAATTTCGCAAAAATATATTCTATGTCATGATTCATTATCGATGCCATAGGAGCTATGACGGGTCATCTGCGTGTCAGCTACAGCTTATCGTAACCACAATTACTACATAAAATTGACTGGTTATTATATCGGTTCAATTTATCGGACAGATTACCTGCCAGATATGTCGTAAAAACTGTTTTTAAGACAAAAAATCCGGGAGAATCGGGTCACCCCAATTTTTAACATGATCCGCAATCATCTTCAGTTATTCGCCAGCGATTAATATTATTTTGATCTTGCTCTCAAATCGGCTTCGTTTGTAATGTCCATGAGAACATTTATCGCAATTTACGTCATTACGATTCCAAGCATTATGGAGCATCTATGGCGGACAATATCAAACTGGAGAGGCACTAAAATGGAAGAAAATACAACTACCAGCAACAAGGAAACCAGAGTCAGCCGGGAACAGTTGTATGAAGAGGTCTGGGCGGAACCGATGATCACTGTCGCACTGAAGTACGAAGTCTCATCGAGCTTCTTGGCGCGTATATGCACTTGGTTGAATGTCCCCCGTCCCGAGAGGGGTTACTGGGCAAAGCTTGCAGTTGGTAAAGTGTCCAAGCGACCACCATTACCGGAAGCTGCAGCTGGTGATGAATTGGAATGGAATCGGTATGGACAGGCACGGCGTGCCAAGCTTCCACCACCGAAACCACCTCAGAGAAAGAAGACGAAACGTCGTGATCGAAGTGAATTACCAGAGCGTCACCCACTGCTTCAGGGAGCACAACAGTATTTTGACGAAGCTCGTGAGACCAGCAACGGTTACCTGAGGCCAAGCAAGCGACTCATGGTCGATGTTATCGCATCCAAGCAGACGTGCAGCCGAGCCCTGGATGTGGCAAACGAATTGTTTCTGCTCTTTGAAGAGCGCGGCCATACAGTCGCATTTGAGAGGCACGGCTTGTCTCTGCGACGTTACGCAGTCGATGAACGTGAAAAAGGGGGACGGGATCGTAATTATTCTGAACTTTGGAGTCCTTCGCGAGATACTATCGTCACTATCGGCACGGTCCTGATCGGATTGACGATCTTTGAAATGAGCGAGAATGTTGAGGCGGAGTACCAGGACGGGAAATACGTTCGCGTATCAGATTTACCCGTCAGAAAACAGAGACGCTATGAAAGCTATTCATGGACAAGCATGCATGATCTTACCAGCGGGAGATTATGTATTCAGGCATACTCGCCATATCACAGGGCGAATTGGGTGCGGCAGTGGCAGGAAACAAAAGCAGGCGATTTCCCCGGGAAGTTATCGGCAATCGTAAAAGAACTGAAACGAGAAGCTGTCACAATTGTCCAGCTTGTTGAAGAAGGAGAACGCAAGGCTGAAATCGAACGGCAGCAATGGGAGGCCAAGCAAGTAATATGGCGCCGTGAAGAGGAAGAGCGACGACGCATCAAAGCAATCAAGGATAGTCGGGAAGAGTTGTCTGAAATCATCAAGGCCTGGGCAAAAGCAAAACGGATCGAGGATTTCTTTGCAGACGTTGAGCGTCGAGCAGCCAATCTGGAGGAAAATCAGAAAACTGCTGTCCTGGAGCGGCTGGCACTGGCGCGTAAGATGGTAGACACTACGGATGCCCTGAGATGGCTTGCGGCGTGGAAGACGCCGGAGGAAAGATAGGTTGGGCTTACAGCCGGATAAAGTTGCTTTATGTGACAAATCAGGATAAGTAAATAACACTGTAAAAATGCTGCGAATCAACCCACTAACTCCGCACTTTTCAAAAATGTGGAGTTAGTGGGTTCAATTCTTAACGCCGGCAAAAATGCGGTCAAAATAACTTTTGAGGTATTTTTAGAGGTATCTGCTATATAGTGGCATTTTTTTATACTTACAAAACAGGTAGTTATGCAATCAGTTCGATTCCGTCCCTGCCACTAAATACAATAAAAACGTCTACTTACGAATAACATCGTTTGTAGCCGTTTTTTCGTAGACGCAGATATTGACGCAGGTGAAGAAATATAACTCTGCCCTACCTCACGTATTTATTCTACGTGATATAGTATACTCTACGAATAAACACTACGCACTCACTATGTTCGTGCCAGCTACCTGACCATGGCCCGGATCTCTGGGTACATGGCCATACGCACAACTCGTTCGACTATCCACTCGGCAAAACCCGGGTGGTTGTCAATCCATACGGCTACAAGGATGTGGAGGTCAATCCGCAGTACGACAAGCAGCTGGTAATCGAGCTTTAGGTATTCACCCTGGTAAAAAATTTTCACTACACATAGCGACTGCACATGACGCATGTAGCGTAATTACGCCATATTGGTTTGGCGTGACAGCTGCTTATTGTGTCGTATGTTGTCGCATTAATTGATACAGTGCGCCAACCGTCGTAACCCTGCTACAGACACCAGCAATACTGAAAAGACAATAACCATCGGAGTCAATCCTTAATGAAGCAAGATAAAATCACCCTGTCCCAACTGGAAAACTTCCTCTTCAAGTCCGCCGACATTCTGCGCGGCAAGATGGATGCCTCGGAATTCAAAGAATTCATCTTCGGCATGCTGTTCATCAAGCGGCTGTCGGATGAGTTCGACCTCAAGCGCGAGCAGTTGCGCAAAACCACGTATGCCCACCTGAAGGATCGTCCGGAACAGCTGGAAGAATTGCTGAACGACAAGACGTCCTTCGGCGAAACCTTCTTTGTTCCACCTCGTGCCCGCTGGCATCAGGGGTGGACCGACGAGGAAGGAAACCAGGTGCCGCCGCTGAAGCATCTCAAGGCCGATATCGGCAGCATGCTCAACAAGGCTATTGCCGCCATCGAGGAAGAAAATGATGCCCTGGCCGGTGTGTTGAAGAACAATATCGACTTCAATGCCGTCAAGGGGAAGACAAAGATCCCGGACCAGAAGTGGAAAGACCTGCTGGATCACTTCAACCAGCCCCAGTTTGTGCTGGTCAACGATAATTTCGAGTTTCCCGACCTGCTCGGGGCGGCCTACGAATATCTGATCAAGTTCTTTGCAGACAGCGCCGGCAAGAAAGGGGGCGAATTCTACACCCCCGCCGAGGTAGTGCGCCTTCTGGTGCAGCTCACCAAACCGGAGGCCGGTAATACCATCTACGACCCCACTGCCGGTTCCGGCGGTTTTCTCATCCAGGCCCGCCAGTATGTGGAAGACCAGGGACAAGACCCGAATGACCTCGCCCTCTACGGTCAGGACTCCAACGGCACGGTCTGGTCGATCTGCAACATGAACATGATCCTCCACAACATCACCCGCTTTACCATTGAAAACGGCGATACCCTGGAAGATCCTCTGATTCTGGAGGGGAATCAGGTACGCAAGTTTGACCGGGTGCTGGCCAATCCGCCCTTTTCCCAGAACTACAGCCGGACCACCATGAAGTTTACCAGCCGGTTCCGCGAATATTGCCCGGAGAGCGGCAAGAAGGCCGACCTGATGTTCGTACAGCACATGATCGCCAGCCTCAAGCCCGACGGCCATATGGCGACCATCATGCCCCACGGCGTCCTGTTCCGGGGCGGCAAGGAAAAGCTGATCCGTGAGCTGTTCATCAATGACGATATCATCGAGGCGATCATCAGTCTGCCGCCAGGGCTTTTCTACGGCACCGGCATTCCGGCCTGCGTACTGGTGGTCAACAAGAGCAAGCCTGATGCCCTGCGGGACAAGATCCTCTTCATCAATGCCGACCGGGAGTTTGTCGAGGGGAAAAACCAGAACAAGCTGCGGCCGGAAGACGTTGAAAAGATCGACTACGTTTTTACCCACAAGCGAGAGCTGCACAAATACAGTCGCCTGGTGGATAAGGCTGAAATCGTGGATAAGCACGACTACAACCTGAACATCCGCCGCTATGTGGATAACACCCCCGATCCGGAGCCGGAGGATGTGCAGGCCCATCTGATCGGTGGCATCCCGGAAAAGGAGGTCAACGACCGACAGACAGATTTTGCCCGATTCGGCGTGGCGACTATCACGTTCTTTGCTCCTGAGCGGACCGGCTACCTTGCCTTCCTGTCCGACATCGACGGTAAGTCAGCCATCAAGTCCCGCCTGGAAGCCGATCCTCAGCTCCAGCAGACCCTGACCGGTCATCATGACGCTCTGGAAGCCTGGTGGCAGGTGGCCCGTGATGACTTTGCCCAACTGCGGGAGGGGAAAAAGCTCCCCGAGGTACGCCATGAACTGCTGACTACTCTCAAGGGGAAGCTGGTGCCGCTGGCGGTGTTGGACGAGTTCAAGAGCGCCGGGGTGTTTGTCAACTGGTGGCAGACGATCCGCTATGACCTGAAGACGGTCATCTCCACCGGCTGGCACCACACGTTGATTCCCGACGACTACCTGATAGCCGCATATTTCCAGGTCGAGGCTGACGAGATAGAAGCGCTGGAGGCGAAAATCAGCGAGGCCCAGTCTGAGCTGGCCGAGGCAGTGGAGAACGCCGCTGAGGCGGCCAACTTTGAGCCTGACGAGGCGGAAGAAGGTGAGGATAAGATCACCACCGCTGGCATCAAGAAGTACCTGAAGGAATTGATCGACGACCTGGCCGACACTGCCGGAGAATCGGCACTCAAGGAGCGTAAGCAGTACAAAGAGCTGTTCGACGGGATTGCCGCCATTGAGAAACGGATCAAGTCGAGCAAGGATGAACTCCGTGAGAAGCAGATTGAGTTGGAGCTGAAGCTGACCCTCAAGCGGATCGGCGGCGACGAGGCCAAGGCCGAAACCAATGAGCTGATCGAACAGGTCAAGGCATTGCTGATCGGGTTGAATCCGCAGGTGAAGGAAGATAAGAAAAAAATCACCGCCCTTACCAAGGACAAGGCTGTTCTGGAGTTGCGGCTGTCCCGCATCGACGGGGTGCTGGCGGCCATCGGCGGCCAGATGAGTGAAGAGGAGGCCAAACTCCTGATTCTGAAGAAGCTGTACGATCTGGCAACCAGTGAACTGCATCGCTACCTGAATGCTGAGAAACGCGCGCTGGTGGGTATTATCGAGAACCAGTGGGACAAGTATGCCGTATCCAGTCGGGTGCTGGAGGCGGAGCGGGAAAAGACCCTGTTGGAATTGAACAGTTTTCTGGCGGGATTGGGGTATTTGGGATGACAGCGATTAATCTACCGGAAGACTGGAGCTTTAAAGCCCTGCGTGATCTTGCGACAATTAACTACGGCAAGTCCCCAAAAGCCATTCTTTCAGATGATGGAGATATTCCTGTTGTCGGAACTGGTGGAGTCGAAAGATACGGAAGTGCTTTTCTCTATGACAATGAGTCGATTATCCTTGGCAGAAAAGGGACCATTGACAAGGTTGGCTATGTTGATGGGAAGTTCTGGACGATTGATACAGCTTATTTTTTGAGCGATTTTCAAGATGCAATCGTCAAGTGGCTTTTTTATTTTCTGCAAACGGTAGATTTTCGAATAATGAACGAGGCAACAGGTGTTCCAAGCTTATCCAGGGAACTCCTTTACAAAATTGAGATTCCAACACCTAAAACAGAAGAACAAGCCCAAATTGCCTCCATCCTGTCCACCCTCGACTATGCAATAGAGCAGACAGAAACGATCATCGCCAAGCAGCAGCGGATAAAGACCGGACTGATGCAGGATTTGCTGACTAAAGGAATTGACGAACATGGCATTATCCGCACCGAAGCTACGCACGAGTTCAAGAGTTCACCGCTTGGGCGAATTCCGGTGGAGTGGGGTAATGCAAAAATTGGTGATGTTCTAACAGAAAAACCTAAAAACGGGTATTCGCCTAAAGAGGTTGATGGTTGGACTGGCACTCTAATGCTTGGTCTCGGCTGTTTATCTACAGATGGATTTAGACCCGTTCAGTTAAAAAACGCTCCTCTCGACGATTTGCGTTTATCAAATGCGTTACTTAAAGACGGTGATTTTCTGATAAGTCGCTCAAATACTCGTGATCTTGTTGGGTTGGTTGGTATATTTAAGGAAATAGGTGTGCCGTGTACTTATCCCGACCTCATGGTTCGATTAAGATTTGATTCTTCTGTGAATACCAAGTTCATGGAATTCATATTTCGGCATCATTTATTACGTTCTCAGCTCACTAACTCTGCGGTAGGGACATCAGGAAGCATGGTAAAGATAAATGCAGAGGTGATAACAACCAGCTGTTTTTTTAAACCAAATATCGAAGAACAAGAAAGAATAGTACGCCTACTCGAACAAATGGCTTCTGAAATTTGTGAATTACAGAAATATACGAGTAAGCTCAATTCTATAAAATTTGGAGTTATGCACGACCTGCTCACCGGAACGGTGCGGGTGGCGAAGCAATAACCCCCAAATTTTTCTAAGAGAATTCTCTTGTTCCGCTTGAAAACTTTCTGCCAATAGAATACATTGGCAGAAAAAATGATTCGAGTGCCCCCATGGACAAGATAACAAAATATCTTTCGGCAGCCGGTGGTTACGCCCGTATGAAGGAACTGCGCTCCGCCG
>CAIUSO010000084.1 GCA_903901875.1 uncultured Geobacteraceae bacterium
GGCATGATACAGGTTGTAGTCCGCGCCGTGCCAAAGATTACCCGAGGTGGGTGAATGCTCTTGAAAATGGGGTGGGTGAATGCTCCTGAAAAATCAGGGGCTCAGGTGGGTGAATGGTTATGAAAAATGACAACGTATTGTGCTACTTTGTGTCTGCTATAGTTTTTGTATTATAGTTGCCGTTGGAGCAGGACGTTCACTGCCAACTTACCTTGCTATTGGCTCTACCGCAATTTTTGTCCTGCTGGGGATAGTGTTCAGCGCACTTCTTTTCTGGTCCGTCAATGAACCACTTCAACGCATTATGGCCTTTCTTTCAAATATGACCGATGGTGATTTGACTCAACAAATATCCGCTAAGCGCAACAACGAGATTAGCGCAATCATCCGTTCGATTGGAAGTCTACAGAAAACCATGCGGGATATAATTTCTCACATATCGCTCTCATCTGCAAAAGTTGCAGATGAGTCACTTCAATTACAAAAGACTGCCGATCAAATTGCAATCGGCGCTGATAAAGTTGCCACTCAAGTTATAACTGTTGCTACTGCCGGAGAAGAGATATCGGTGACATCAGGTGATATTGCTCAAAATTGTCAGATGGCAGCAGAAGGTGCTCAACAAGCATCACAATCCGCCCATAACGGAGCTAAAGTCGTTGAAAGAACGATAACGGTAATGAATCAGATAGCAGAAACTGTCCAGGAATCAGCTAAAACAGTGGCAAGCCTTGGGGAACGATCAAACCAAATTGGCACCATCATCGGTACAATTGAAGATATTGCCGACCAAACGAATCTACTCGCTTTGAACGCAGCAATTGAAGCGGCAAGGGCAGGCGAACAAGGCAGGGGGTTCGCCGTTGTCGCTGACGAAGTTCGTGCTTTGGCAGAAAGAACTACAAGAGCTACGAGAGAAATAGGTCAAATGATTAAAACAATTCAGCGAGAAACCCAAAGTGCGGTATTTGCCATGGAACAAGGAGTCCTTCAGGTTGAATCAGGTACCAACGAAGCGGAAAAATCCGGCGCAGCCCTTCAAGAAATTCTTCAGCAGGTCAATGATGTTGCAATACAGGTACATCAAATTGCTACCGCTGCAGAAGAACAGACCGCAACCACCAGCGAAATATCGAACAACATGCAACAAATCAATAAAGTGGTTCAACAAACCTCTAATGGTGCACATGCATCTGCCAAAGCAGCAACTGAGCTACATTGCAACGCAGAAGAGCTTCAGAGGCTGGTTCATAAATTCAGACTATAGAAAGTCAGTGTTGTCCGGTTAGAAAATTGCATGGCGAAAAACGCTGCCTTATCCCCTCATCCGGCCTTCGTCCACCTTCTCCCGGGGGGAGAAGGGTTGCGTTTTTTTCCTTCTCCCTCTGGGAGAAGGTGCCCGTCAGGGCGGATGAGGGCGAACAGTTGCCTCATGCAAAAAAACTAACCGACAACGCTGATAGAAAGTGAAAATCCGAGAGGTCATATACCAAGACTCCCTAAACCTCAATTTAATCTTCACTATTTCACTCTTTTGTTATGACTTTAAATATGGCGAGTTTCCATTGTTGACATCTCAGCGAGCAAAATATAAAACCATACGGGTTTATATGCTGGGTGATAAAAGGAACTTAACGATACAGAAACCGTCTATCCGGGGACAAATCTACGGCTGATTTATGAATTGGTATCATTGCGAAATCCGGGAGGTAAGGAGTTCTGAACTTGTAAACCGAGAAGATCGAATGATCCAACAATTTTTATCGGATGACTCCAGGCGTGACGACCACTTCGCGTAAAACAACTGTTTTTCGTGAATTTTAGAATTGCTATGAGAATGAAGACCTATGGTGGGGAAATACTGAGCGATTCCATACCGTTACTTTAAATCCCGCCTTAAGTAGATTTGTTGCCATAGCTGCCCATGATGCCGAGTCCCACAAATCCGATGTTTATATGTATCCTATCACTTTAAATTTTTATATCTAACTATCTATTAAATAAAAGTTCTCACAACTGCCAACCCCAAGATAACGACCGTTGTTACACCACACATCAATGCCAAAGCATGATCGAAGTTACTCTCTCTTCGCTGCTCGTTGTATCCAACTAGATAACCGATTGCGATGCCACCGATGATCCCGCCACCGTGTCCCCAATTGTTTATGCCGGGGAAAATCAAACCAAAGACAAAGAGACTGATAACCCAGCCGCTCACCTCACGATAGACAGAACTACCGTAGGCACCACCTCTGCTTTTGCCATAATAGAGCAGAGCGCCGATCAGGCTGCAAACTGCTGCAGAAGCACCGATGGTGAATGAAACCCCCGCGAAATACGAGACCACGTAGCCTGCAACTCCACCAAGGGTATAGATCGTAAACATACGACTGTTGCCGTACTCATTGGAAGCCCAGGGCGCAATCTGTTTCAACGCCATCAGGTTGAAGATGAGGTGAATTATACCGCCGTGGAGATAGTTGGCACTAACCACTGTCCAGAAACGGCCAAAATGAGCAATAGGGTATGTCCCGGTTGCACCGAGAAGCATGAGACTTGTCTGACCAGGCGAGAGAAAGTTGCCGGTGTCACCTGTATTCGTACTCAAAATGAGTGAAATTGCAAAAAAGAGTACGTTGGCAGTAATGAGGCCTTTTACCAGCCAGTCGCCATCCATTACTCCTTTACACCAGTTGATAAACTGCCACCACGGAGCAGAACGGGCAGTCCCGCACCACGAGCAGACGGACTCTTCACTTCCGACCAGCTGCCTGCAGCGCGGACAGAGAATAGCCCGTTGGGTCATCGTCTGTTGCCGGTAAACCGGAGCAGCATCAGAAAGAGGTTAATGAAATCAAGATATAGCGTCAGTGCACCAAGAATGGCGGGCTTTCTGCCTTCAGTTCCCATTGCTGCCATCTCTTTGATTTTAGAGGTGTCGTATGCGGTCAGTCCGGTAAAAACAATTACGCCAATGCCGGATATGACCCATGATACAGCACTACTGCCGACGAAGATATTGACGACAGAGGCAATCACCACGCCTATCAAACCCATAAACAGAAAGCTACTCCAAGATGTAAGGTCACGCTTGGTCATATAG
The DNA here is from genome assembly GCA_903901875.1 of uncultured Geobacteraceae bacterium. Classification (GTDB taxonomy): domain Bacteria; phylum Desulfobacterota; class Desulfuromonadia; order Geobacterales; family Pseudopelobacteraceae; genus JACRCG01. The sequence goes on from CAIUSO010000084.1 coordinate 3,104, forward strand.
CCATACACACTCATCGCTCCAAACATGCCGCCGGTTATCACGAAGGTGGAAGTGATTGAGTTGGCGGTGTAGACCAACGCTACCGTAGACAGGGTGACGCCGTTAAGCGCAGAATAGGCAATAAAGATAAGTGTTGCTGTAGACGCACTCATTTTATTGATAGCACCTGACAGGGTGAAGACCAGAGCCAACTCACCAATCATCAGCCCGTAGAATACCAGCCTGTTGCCTAAAACGGCATTGAGTATTGCCGGTGAGGTGAGTGTGACCAGAGCCATGAAAGCGGTAATGGCCAGTCCAGTTCCCATCCAGGCGTAAATCTGACGGATAAGAGCATTTTGTTTCACGACAACCTGGGTAGCTGTGCGGGGGAATGTAGAATTGAAATCATTCATGGAAGTACTCCTTTCTTTTGTCTATTGGTACGACTTCACGGAATCCCTTTTTCCATATGCTCCATGAAAATGTACTTTCGGTTGTTCCTTATCCCAAAACAAGGTGCCAAATCCAACGGCTTCATGACTTTCCTGCAACTCACGCCAGACCGGTATTGGCGGCATTTCTTCCGTCTCCGGACCCACAACGAATCGACCACCCTTCATGCCGCCGACAACATTGAAGCAAGCTGCTTTGATGTCCTCTGTACGGCAGATATTCGCGATTCCTCCCAGCACATCCTCGCCGTCACCGAACCGGACAACGACAATCCTGCCCGGCTTTCCTACCTGATATTGCATCAGCAGTACATACATATCGGGATAATACCATCAGATTTATCGCATTATTTAGTCACGCCGAAACCATTTTTCAATCATACCAGCCATCTCCTCTTTTTTGACCGGTTTTGATAGATAATCGTCCATTCCACTTTCAATGCACTTTTCACGGTCACCCTGCATCGCGTTGGCTGTCATTGCTATGATTGGAACACTGTGATTGAGGACTTTCGAATCGTTATCGCGAATAACTTGAGTTGCTTCAAAACCATCCATCTCGGGCATCAGACAATCCATAAGCACCAAATCATAGTGGATAAGCTCAAGTGCCCGGACCGCTTCGAAGCCATTGGCTACGACGTCTGCCTTGCATCCGATTTTATTTAGTATGTTCTGAGCAACTTTCTGGTTGATGATGTTGTCCTCAGCCAGCAGGATACGTATGCCCCGTGCAGCGCATTCAGCCACAGTATAGCGTGTAACTATTCCTTGAGGTTGCTTTAGATTCTCAGGATCAGTAGTGTTTCCACCAAGAATCAGTGAAATACAATCACGCAGCTGCGACTGGCGCACCGGCTTGGCCAGATACCCGGCAAATCCTATCTGTTCCAGAATGGCGGCATCTCCACGTTGGCCAATAGATGTCACCATTACCATCAGGGTTGGTTCCAGAAGCGGGTCAGCCTTGATCCGCTTTCCCAGTTCCTGACCGTCCATGCCTGGCATTTCATGATCCAACAGGGCAATCTTAAAAGGATCTCCATCTTGTACACCCTTTGACAGTAGTTCCAGGGCTTCATTGCCATCAATCGCAGCTTCATATCGACAACCCCAATGATTTAAGAGAGTCGTCAGCAGCATCCGGTTGGTCGCGTTGTCGTCAACTACAAGTATCCGAATCCCGGTAATATCTATGCTTACAAAATTGCCGGAAGGCTCAGAATGCGGTACTGCTTTTAGTAACTGTTTTTCAAAACATGCTTTGAACCAGAAGGTTGAGCCTTTACCCTCCTCACTGGTAACGCCGATCTCGCCTCCCATCAGTTCTGTAAGTTGCTTACAAATGGCAAGTCCCAGACCTGTACCACCGTATTTGCGGGTGGTGGATCCGTCCACTTGAGTGAATGGGGCAAAGAGAGCGTTAATTCGGTTAGCTGGTATACCTATGCCGGTATCATGAATCTCAAAGAGGATAGTGGCATGTTCATGATCAGTGGAGGCGAGCGAGGCACTGATTATTATCTCACCATGTTGGGTAAACTTGATGGAGTTGCCAGTCAGGTTGGTGATAATCTGGCGGAGTCTCCCAGGATCTCCTCGCAGTAAGGAAGGTATCTCCGGATCAATCCGACATATCAATTCCAGCTTTTTGTCATCCGCTCTCAGTGCAAGCAGTTCGGCAGTATCTTCCAAAGTGACTCTTAAGTCGAAATTGAGTATTTCCAGATCCATTTTACCGGCTTCGATCTTTGAAAAATCAAGTATGTCGTTGATTAGCGCAAGGAGATTTTCACCGCTCTTGCGCACAATTTCTGCATATTCGTGCTGTTCTGCGTTTAGTCCGCTTTCCAGCAACAGATTAGTCATGCCGATAACGCCATTCATCGGGGTGCGGATTTCATGACTCATCGTGGCCAGGAATGAACTTTTGGCCTTAGTGGCCGTTTCAGCCTTTTCTTTTGCGGCGGTTAACTGATGCAGAATATATTTCTTTTCAGTTATGTCATGGGCAATTCCGGTTGTACCTACTACTATTCCCTTCTCGTCAAACAGCGGAGTTTTATAGGTTTGGAGCCACTTTATGCCGTCAGGAGTGCTTATCGCTTCTTCTGTCTGTTTCTTCTGGCCTAAGGCACATACCTCACGATCATCTGCAATAAATCCTTGAGCCATTTCCTCAGGGAACAGATCAAGATCATTTTTGCCGATACATTCTTCTATGGTTAGGCCGCAAGCCTGTGCATATGGCTCGTTTATCATCTCAAGGCGGCTCTCGCTGTCTTTAAGCCATGCCATCATAGGCAGGTTGTCAAGAATTGCACGCTGGCGAAGCAATAACCTGGTGTTGTGTATCTCGGACTCTTTACGAACTGTGATATCTTCATATATGCCAAGAAGACCAATAATGTTATCAGCTTCATTGTGAAGCGGTACTTTAGATGTACTGAGCCAGATAGTAGTACCATGAGGTGTGGTCTGAGGTTCATCATAAAATAGTTTGGGAACTCCTGACTCAATTATTTTTTGGTCATCAGTTCGGTAAAACTCAGCTTGATCCTTCCAGGCCAATTGGAAGTCGTTCTTGCCGATTATTTCATCCGCATTTGCCAATCCGGCATCTTTGGCAAAAAGGTTATTGGCACCCAGATAATGTAGATCTATACTTTTCCAGAAAATACGTACCGGCGCGTTGTTGATGATCGTATTGAGTAGTTTGTTTGAGTTAAGGATTGCGTCGGAGGCTCGTTTTTGCTCAGTCACATTGCGGAATGACCATACTCTGCCACATTTCGGTGAATTGGCCTGTTGCTGTGGAAAAGAAAATCGCTCGAAAATCTTGCCGTCCTTGAACTGTACAGTATCAAAACTGCTCTCATGCACATTGTACAAACGTTCAACTTCCTTCAAAAACAGTTCCGGTTCCAACAATTGCATCAGTACATGGGCAAGCAGGGCATTGTCATCTTTAGTCTCCAGAATTGCTTCTGGAATATTCCATAGTTCACTAAAGCGGTTATTGTAAAACAGGATTTTCCCGTCACCTCCGACAGAAAGTATGCCATCAGCTGTTGCATTGAGGGTCGTGCTCAAACTATTTTTCAACTCAAGTAACGTTTTTTCTACCTGTTTTCGTTCGGTTATGTCAGTTGAAATGCCGCACAACCCATATATTTTGCCACTGTTATCTCGGAGCGGAATTTTAACCGTCCAAAATGTGCGACCGACAACGACATCTACCGTTAGGTCGGTCTCTTCTCTCTGTACCATTTTCCCCTGTTCTATGACCTGACGGTCACTACGCATGATCTCTGTAACTGAATCAGCAGAAAAAAATGCAGAATCGTCCTTGCCAATGATATCCTGCTCGCTATATCCAAAAAGATCGCAAACTTTACGGTTCGCATAGGTGTAACGATACTGGGTGTCTTTAATGAAGATGTAAGCACCGACATTCTCCAGAATTGTATCTGCTCGGTGCTTACTCTCTCGCAACGCTTCCTCGCCCTGACTGCGTTCAGTAACTATTTGCATGGCAAAGCGGTTGATTAAGCCGTATAGAAGGGCTGCCGTACATAAAATAAAGAGGGAACCTTTGATGACAACAATATTAATGATTATTTTGGGATCTTGGACCACCCAACCAAGCAGCGTATCAGACCCGTATATCCAACTGAGACCAAATAGCGCATAGATTGCCACTATTTTAAAGCTAGCCATCCTTCTCATTAATGGGTACTGTTGACTCATGCTCATTTCCTTGTTCTGATCGACAAAATCGCAATTTATGTGACTATGTGTCATTCTATATGATCTGCGGCGGTTTCATCCCAAGGAATAACAACCAATCTCGATACGAAGTTATCAATTTCGCGCCGTATGACAATTCCTTTAGGATGGCGAGCTGCACCGTAATATAATTCAGCGAGTACTATTGCTGAAATGCATATATTTCCGGCACCAACCTCTTCAAATTGAAGCAGGATGATTTTTGAGGATGTAACTGCAGATATTTTGTATCGAGCATATAGCGCATCAAAACAACTCCCCTGTTTCAGGAGGGACATCGTTTCTATCGGAAAGAAAATCAGTTGGTACCTTTGAGGGTTGTGAGAAAAAGTCATCCCAACACTCTGGCTTAGGCCGTAAAATAATTGCGTCACCTTGACGCTCAATGAAAACTTTATGGGTAGAAAACCGGAATTCAGCGGGCAAACGCACCGCCTGACTACGACCGTTCTGAAATATTTTAGCAGTCATATTCATCGTGCCCCCCCCTTTCTTGGTATATATCAACGACATATCACGTTCTAGCAGTGTTTGATAGCATCTTTTCCTGCGGTGGAACATTATTCATATGGACTACAGGGTATTTATTCGTTTGAAAGGAGATACCTTTCAAGAGTCAAAACAATCAATCGTAAAGAACCTTGAGTACTTGTCCTTGTCATACATTTTTACCAGCCTATTTTCCGACAATCTGCTATCGGCGTTACGTTTGATGAGAATGCCATTTTCGACTTTTGGGCGATGAGCGGGTGAATGCATACTGCCAACGCAAAGGGCTTGACATTAGCCACCTGTAATTATATACACGTAACGTAATGTTTCTCTGACATAGCCAATGATAATAGCAAACTCAGGGCAACCTGGGGACGCAAAGCTACGAGTCCAGTGAATGGATAGTCGGGTTGCCAGATGGAAAAGCGTGTAAGCCTTCTCTCTGTGAAAGGCTTTTTTTGTTGGATTCGCGTTTTTCTTCTTATAGTTCGTTATGTAGAGAGGGGTATAATCGTGATCGAAAAGACGGTAAGAAACATAGCTGCTGAATTAGGAATACGTCCTCCCAAGGCATCTATTACAGACGGCCGTAGGCTTGGGTGCCGTGATATGCACCTGATGACACTGGAGTTTGCCAGTAAAAAAGCCTCTGTTCTGATCTTTGAGTCCGACCTGGATCAACTTCGTAATAGCATTTGCAGTGACAGACTGGAGGAGAATATCAGGACGGCACTTACACGATTGGATAAGATGGTCAGTCCATAACTCGTTAATACAGCACCACTTAATGGACTGTGGCCTTAAGAGGGCATTCGGTGTGCCGGTTGATAAAGATAAAGTCCCGCTGTATGGCAAAATTAGCCAGAAACACGATTGATTCAGCAACAACTTTTGCAACAACTACCGGGAAGTTCAGGAACATCACAAAGCCTTTTATAAGCAAAAAGGAGACAAAACCGGAAATGCATACGAGAATGAGATATTTGGGGAATGTGGAGGTTGTTTTCTGATTGGAGTAAAAGACGGCCTTTTTTATGGCGGTGTAATTGAAGCCCATTGACACCAGCCGGGCCGAAGCCTGACTGGCAGAGATGCTGCTGCTTAAATGATAGACAAAGATGAAGACCGTGTAGTCGATCACCGCTGACAGAAGTGCGGCAAGCGTAAAACGAAAGAGAACGAAGTATATTTTCATTGAGTCGATGAGAGGGTTGAAATGTGAGGATTTATTTCCTTCCAGATATACTGTGCTGATTGACTCTTCTATAATCTGGCGACCGGTATACTTGCACGCTAACAGCATGTCGAGCTCGAATTCGTAACCGTTGGCACTCGTTTTAAGGAGCGACGGAATCATCGCTTGGGGAATTCCTCTCAGCCCTGACTGTGTATCAGAGATTTTTTTCCCCGTAAGCACACGGAAAATTGTTCGGGTGAAACTATTGCCGAATCTGCTCCGCATTGGGACAGCCCCATCAAAAGCCCGCGCACCAATAATCAGACTCTCCGGATTTTTTCTGAGGGTCATGGCGACCTTTGTTGCGTCAACCGCCAGATGCTGCCCATCGGCATCCACCGCTACCACACCGATACACTCTTTATAATGGCAGTAAATATAGTTCAGGCCAGCCTTGAGCGCAGCACCCTTACCAAGGTTGACGGCATGGTGCAGTACGGTAACATTCTGAATTTTCTCACTATCACTAAAACAGTGATCGAATTCAGGGGCACTTCCGTCATTAACCACGATAACTGCGTCAAAAACACCTGCAGCCAGTTTCTGGACTAACGAAACAAGTTGTTCAGATGGGTTATATGACGGAATGAGTGCAATAACCTGCATGTAATTTTTCCCATGGAACATTGAATTCCTTACTTTTATCTGGTGGTTTTCTGGTTTTTTGCCCACGCCAGATTGTTCCTGGCCAGTTGATTGGCCGGATTCAGCTGTATTGCCTGCTCTCCCGCCTTGATGGCCTTATCCCATTGTTGTATTGAATTGTATGCAGCACACAGGTTGTTAAGTGCCAGGTCGTAATTGGGTTTTAGTTGCAAAGCACTCTGCGCCGCAGTGATACATTTGGCAAACTCACCACCCTGATAGTAACCAAGACTAAGATTCAGATAATACTCGGGGGTCCCTGGGGTTGATTCTGCCGCTGCGGTAATTTCTGCTTTTGAGGAACCGCTGTTGATGGCGGTCAGGTACATCGTGGCTTGCTTGTCCCCAGGGGCAAGACGGAGGGTCTCTGCGGCAATCCCGGTTGCCTTGCGGAAATCACCGAGTTTCAGATATGTTTCCATCAGCAGAGAGCGAGCGTCCATATTCGCCGCATAAAGTGCAAGTGTCTTCTCCAGGTTTGTAATCGCTTCCGGATATCGGCTCCGTTTTTTGAGAAAACCGGCATAATAGAAATAAGGGAGTGGATCCTGTGGTTGCAGGGAGACGGCTTTCCTAAAATACTCTTCCGCCTGGGCAGTGTTGCCAATTGCGGCATGCAATACCCCAAGGTTCGTATGCAATCTCCCATAGTTAGGCGTTAGCACGAGTGCCTGTAAAAAGTATTTTTCAGCACCTGTGTAGTCAGCCTTCTCCATCAGAACCACGCCATAATTCATCAAGCCCCGCCCGTTCTGCGGACTCTTTTCAACAACATCGTGCCAGAGGGTTTCTTCCGACCTCCATACTTCGTTCCTGCGGTGGGTGCCGTAACAACCGGCCAGCAGGAAAATGGCAAGTACCGAGGTGACGGCCGTGTTGTAAAGGATCCGGGCAGAAAACTGATGCCTGAACCGTCTCAAAAGCAGATTTACTCCCCAGCTCACGCTTATCATGAGGCCGACATAGGGAAGAAAGACCCGGTGATCATTCATCACTTCAGCAAGTGGAATGAGGCTGGTTGGCACAAGCGTAATAATAAACCAGAGGATGCCGAAAGAGATTGGACGCAGTGTCTCTTTTTTTGAGGAGCGGATTGCTATGAGTAATAATGAAGCCAGAAAAATAATCCCGACAAAAAAACGGCTATCTGCAATTGATGCCAAGGGCTTAAGGTCTGTGTCCGCACTGAGAAAAACCGGAAGAAAAAAAGAGAGGCAATATTTCAGAACAACATACGGTTGCGTTATCACGTAACGAAATGTTGAATTTCCGCCGGCTACCCACGTGGGCGGTTCCATCATTTTAAGGAAGATGAGCATGCCGACTATGAAGATGAGAGCCGGTGCAGTCTTACGCAATGCGGCATACAAGCTGCCGAGACCTTTTCTGCTGATCAGGTCGGTGAGTGAGGCTTTCTCTTCAAAGAGGAAGAGATACACGAGAAGCAACAGGGGAAAAACAGCGACAATCGGCTTGGTGAGCATGCCGAGAGCGACGGGGACAAGATACAGATGCCAGCTTCGGCACAACGATGAACGGACGTAGAGTACCAGTGAAAGAACGATAAACATCGCTGAGAAAGAGTCTGAGCGGGAAATTATATAGTTGATCGTCTCAGCGTTGGCCGGGTGGAGCAGATAACCAGCCACGGCGATAAGTGCGGTAAGATTGTGTGCGGTTTTGTCCTCTGCCACGTCAAAAATCTTCAGGTAGAGAAAATACATCAAGATCCCCTGGATGAGGAACGAGATAACCATTGAGAGATGAAAATAGAAGGTGTCACCGAGTCCCTTGCCAAGCCAATAATCAATCGCTAAGCTCGATGTAACCATGGGACGGTACGACTGATTGGATGGCAGCGAACTAAAGGTTGTGCTGTCCCTGAAAAAGAGAGGAATGTTGCTGATATTTTTCACGTAGAGGTTATTGACGATGGTGTGTGAATCATCAAAGTGGAAAGAGTTGTGAAAGCTGTTCCCATAGGCGGCAAGCACCAAGAGAGCTGTGGTAACGGCGAGAAGCACAAAAAGTCGTTTTTTGTTCATGAAAGAAATGTTTCCTTTAGCACATACAGTATGTTCAACATTCTTCAGGCGGCCGTTTGAGATGGCAATGTCTCCTGTGGATAATGTACCTCACCTGTTCGTGGCAAGTTCTCCGCTGCCGTAGTCAAACAGCTATCAACTTTCGTGCCGACCAATGGTTGCAACAATAAAAGGTCAAGGGTCTGATTAATCGGGGAATAACGGTGCAGGAACGGAGAGTCTGCAAGAAATACCGTCAAAGGAGTCCGGCAATTCTCTTAATAACTGTCATATATGACGGTTGTCTGACCGGTGGGAGGGAATTAATGATGTAGTGGAAATGTGATAACGAGGAGTGTGCGACCAAAAGGACAATCGGAATATCAAAACCCAGTTTCCTGGGATGCAGCATCAGTGTTCTGGTAAACATCAAACTGCGCCATCAGAACCTTCTTTTATCTGCGGCAAACACGCCATGTTGTTCGATGTGTGCGTTATAGTTGAGGTGGCAACGGGATGACATCCAGCTTCCAGTATTCCATAAGATCTTTAAAAGCATCCGATGAAACTGCTCCAGGTTCAGTAAATGGATAATTGTATATGATCAACAGATAGTAAACCAGGCCCAGGAATGCCGCTAAAGAGCCTATCATCACGGCATGGTGTTTTCCGTCCGGCAAGTCGAAAAAGCAGAGATACAGTAGGTAGAGGACTGTCCCGCCAATAAGTGTCAACCAAATCGGCGGTGTAAGGTTCGGTTTGCCACCGTTTATTCGATCATGACGAAGTCCGCTGTATTCAGAAAGTTGTCTCACGGTTTCCTGGTGCAGCACTAATTCTCCGTAGTTCTGTGGAGTAAACGTGAGAATTAACGACTTGATGCGGTTCAGTAACCGGTGAGCTTTTTCATCCTGCCGAGCATTGGCCAGTTTTGGCCACTCATCGGTGATAACAACCTGCACGTACTGGCGAATAAGCAGCTTTGACTGAGTGCTGATTGGCTCTGGATAAGCCTCAAGATTGCGATACATGTTATGTAAGGCATTGGCCTCTTTTGAAACATCATCATCAATTTTGTCATAGTTTTGCCAGATTGCCACCGCCACAAAAGCCAGGATCAAGGCAAACACGACACCAATGGCATCGGAGAAAATTTCGCCAAAATCAGTATGCCCGACAAAAACCAATGGTTTACAAAATCGGCGAACAATCCAGAGAGAGATCAGTGATAGTGTGACAAACAACAAAACCACTATCGCTGCCACAGTGAAACTGGAATACGTAGAAAAATACTCTTTCATTGGGTAAAAGCATATTCCGCGTCACTGAGTCGCAGTACACCAACCCCCAGGTCACAAAAGTCCCGATCCAGATCACGCATGGAAGCAGTGCTTGTCAGGGTGAGAGATATGTGCGGATAATGAACTATGTATTGCCGCAGCTGCTCGTTTGCCGTCTCCCATGGCAAGAATGACCGTGGCTCCGCCCCGCACAATGTCGCCACCGGCAAATACGCCGTGAATACCTGTTTCACCTGAGGAATCTATCATGATGGTGCCTGATTTGTTGAGAGGCAGATCGGGGACGGTTGCCGAAAGCAACGGATTAGGTGCCGCTCCAACCGCATTGATGACCACACCTGCCGACAGTTGAAAATCGGAACCCTCAACCACTTCCGGCCGCTGTCTTCCCGAGGCGTCCGGTTCACCAAGCTTCATTTTCACGCAGGTAAGGGCAGAGACCCACCCCTCTTTCGTGGAGAGAATCGCGGTTGGTGCGGTGAGCATAACAAATTCAATGCCCTCTTCCCGGGCATGCCTGACCTCTTCGGTTCTGGCAGGCATTTCTGCCTCACTCCGTCGATAGACAAGCATTGCTCGCTCGGCACCAAGCCTTCTCGCCGTTCTTACACAATCGATGGCCGTATTGCCGCCACCGATTACCGCCACTTCACGGCGTATGATAACCGGTGTCATGCTGTTGTTACTGCGTCCCGCTTCCATTAAATTTACCCGGGTCAAAAACTCGTTGGCGGTATAGACCCCTTTGAGATTTTCACCCGGTATCTGGAGCATTCGCGGTAACCCCGCGCCGTTGGCAATAAAGATTGCATCGAACTGTTCCTGTAAATCAGAGAGGGAAAGTGTCTTGCCGATAATCACATTATATTCAATGACTACTCCCAATGCGCTCAGGTGCGCCATTTCCTCATCCACAATCATCTTCGGAAGACGAAATTCCGGTATGCCGTAGCGGAGTACACCGCCGCAATCATGCAACGCTTCGAAAATGGTCACGGCATGACCGTAACGTGCCAGTTCACCGGCGGCAGTGAGGCCTGCCGGACCACTGCCGACCACGACAATTTTTTTCCCGGTGGGGGAGGGCACCGGCTCTGTTAATAACAGTTTCCGGTTATTCATTTCCCAGTCAGCCACATAGCGTTCCAGATAGCCAATTGCCACCGCTTCGCCGTTTTTTTTCCGGACGCAGTGGGCTTCACACTGTATTTCCTGGGGACATACCCGGCCGCATACGGCAGGCAGCGCATTGTCACGCCTGAGGATTTGTACCGAGCGGGGGAGGTCCCCGGAGCTGAGCGCGGCAATGAATTCGGGGATTGATACTCCGACCGGGCACCCGCTGACGCAGGGGCGGGTTTTACACTGCAGGCAGCGTGCCGCCTCGGAGAGTGCCTGTTCAGCAGTTAAGCCACTGTTTACTTCCGCAAAACTATGTTGCCTCTCTTCGGCGGCCAGTTCATGCATGAGGACCCGTGGCACGGCTCGTTGTTCTTTGAGCGATAGTGAATCGTTCATGGAGTGGCACCTCGTCCTATTTTACACTCTGACGGAATGAGATGGCAGGCTTCTTCAGTGCGGTAGCAGGTCAAACGATCACTAAGCCCGTCAAAATCAACGAGATGGCCATCAAATTCCGGTCCGTCAACACAGGCAAATTTTGTCTCTGTGCCGATGGTAACCCGACAGCCACCGCACATTCCGGTGCCATCAATCATGATCGGATTGAGACTGACAATGGTCTCGATTTTCAGTGGGCGGGTCAGCTCGGCAACCGCTTTCATCATTGGCACCGGCCCAACGGCAAATACCGCCTGTGGGATTTGTGCTGCATCGCCCAGTAACTTTGCAAGGGGAGCCGTCACAAATCCCTGTGTACCGAGACTGCCATCTTCCGTCGTGATAATCAGAGCAGTGGAAATTTGGGCAAGTTCTGCGGAGAGGATAATCAAAGGTTTTGAACGTCCACCGATAATGGTGGTGACCTGGTTTCCGGCGTCGGCCAGTGCTTTTACCAATGGGTAAAGTACCGCAGTACCAACGCCGCCGCCGACACAGACAACTCTTCCCCAGGTGGTTATATGAGTAGCCTGACCGAGGGGGCCGGCAACATCTCTGATTGACTCGCCCGCTTTTGCTGCGACAATTTTCCTGGTTGCAGTGCCAATAGCCTGAATGAAGAGGGTAATCGTTCCCTCCTCCTGGTCGGCGTCGCTGATGGTGAGTGGTATCCGTTCTTCACCCTGGGCCAGCCGTACCATAACAAACTGTCCCGCTTTACGTGCCCGGGCAATGCGGGGAGCCATTATCACCAGTTTATGAAGGTTTTCGGCAATTATTTCGTTACGGATTATGTTAAACATCGGGGTACCGGTACGGGTCGGTATATGTCATTATGGGTCACCTTATGCCATCAGTATGATACGAGGAGCCTGTGGGACTCCTCCCACTCAAGTAAAGCAACATCCGCGCCAGAAAGGTCTGTAGATACCACGTGCCTAACAGGAGCCTGTCGGACTTAGGAGAAATCGAAAGCAATTGCGAGTAGATGTGCCTTTGGATGCCGAAAAAACTGCTGCATATGACAGTAACGTCAAAACTGGCGGTTTACGCTAAAGCGTGTTGTCCCCTTTCAATGTATAAACAGAACCTTATATTGTGGTATCTTCTGGCACTATCGTTGCTGTTGTAGAAAATAACTGTTACTACAAATGGGGGAACAAACCATGATGAATACAGGCAAACCGCATAAACCCTTTGCCATGATCCGGGAATTCCATCTTGCCGACTGGTTTACTCTGGCCAATGCGGTCTGTGGTACCGGTGCACTGTTTTCCATGTTGAGTTATATCCAGACGAGCGACGTCATTCATGTATACTTCGCGTGCGGGTTGCTTCTTGCCGCGTTGTTTTTTGATGTCATGGATGGCCGGATTGCCAGATGGCGCCAGAAAAGTTCCGGTCTGGGGAGGGAACTTGACTCCCTTGCCGACGTCATCTCCTTTGGGGTGGCCCCGGCTGTGATCGCCTATGGGTGCGGTATGCAGGGGCTCTACGACCGAATCTTTCTGATCGGTTTCGTTGTCTGTGGCGTCTCTCGCCTGGCGCGGTACAATGTGACCGCAGAAACCCTCGCGGGGGAAGATGGCAAGGTAGCCTATTTTGAAGGGACACCCATTCCAACATCGCTCGTGCTGGTAATCATGCTGCTCTGGGCTGCCCGGAGCGGTGCCCTGCGCGATAATCTCTGGTTTGGCCAGGTCCATATCGCCGGTTTCATTCTGCACCCTCTGGTGCTCTTGTTTGCAGCTTCAGGATCGTTGATGATCAGTCGGATCCGTATCCCCAAACTTTAACCGGTTACTTTTCCCATCCGGACCAGTTACCACATAGCTGTCAAAAGTGGCAGATGTTGTATAACGTTGCTTTATAGTTTGTTAGCTTTCGTTTGAGTGACATGCTTTTTCACCTTGCCATTTATTGAGAATAACGCCGAGTTCATGCCTGTTTACTGGTTTTGACAGATAATCATCCATCCCGGCTTTAAGGCACTTTTCACGGTCACCCTTCAAAGCGTTGGCCGTCATGGCAATGATCGGCACAGCATGATTGATTGCCTTTAAATCAGGATTACGGATTATACTGGTTGCCTCAAAACCGTCCATCTCCGGCATCAAGCAATCCATTAGGACCAGATCGTAATTAATCAATCTCCAGGGCGCATACCGCTTCCTGCCCATTTGCCACCACATCAGCTTTATAGCCCAGCTTGTTCAGAACATGGGAGTGCGGATTTCGTGGCTCATATTAGCGAGAAAAGTGCTTTTGGCTCTGGTCGCGGCCTCATGCCTCATCAGTGCGTATCAAGAGCTCTGCATTCTGCTGTTCCAGCCTCACTTGCATCTGCTGTAGTTTATCGTTCCTGATTGCTGCCAACATAGCTCTCCCGTCCAGAATCGGCATTTCCAGATCCAACAGAACCATATCGACGCTGTTTTGTGCCAGCACCTCAAGCCCCTCTTCCCCATTGCCGGCCAGCAGTATGTGTTCAAATTGATATGAGAACATACACTGTAGCATTTCACGGCTCATTTATTTCGTTATTTTTTCATTTTTGCATCCTCTAAAAGTCTTGCGTTGTCAAACCAGTAACGTTCTGGATACACGTTCAGGTTTGCCAAGAAAGTTGCGGAGGGCATCAGCTGCTTGATCGAACTGCCGGTCAAGCAGCGGCAATAATTCTTCTGCATCGTCAAGATTACCCGCTGCAGCAATGGCTTCAAGCTTTCCAGCCGTGTTACTGAGCAGTGACAGGGATACATTGCTTGCTGCGCCTTTCAGTTTATGAGCCTTATGCCGCAACTCTTGCATATCTGCAGAAGTGAGGGCACGATGGATAGCATGCAGGTACTCTTCTTTGGCGTTAAGCAAAATAAGTGCCACTTCATGGGCCACTTTCAGGTCGTTTAGGCTCCGCTTTACTAACGTATCAGCATCAAAAATAGCTGCGCTCTGATCACCTAGAGTGTTCAGAGGAAGGTCCACCGCCGGTGACAGCCAATGGTGAAGGACATTCTGCAGCTCTTCAATTTCAAATGGTTTGCCGAGATAATCACTCATACCGGCAGCCAGACATTTTGCCCGGTCACTCTTGAAAGCGCAGGCTGTCATGGCAATTATCGGTATAAGATGATTTCGTACTGAAGAGAGCGGATCGCGGATTATGGCGGTTGCTTCAAGCCCGCCCATCAACGGCATCATGCAATCCATAAGCACGATGTCGTAGTCCCGGCATGCCAATGCCTCAATGGCCAAAATACCGTTTTCAACCATATCCACCTTATGGCCGAGCAGTTTCAGGTATTGCTTGGCCACGACCTGATTAATTAGGTCGTCCTCAGCCAGCAGTATTCTACCGTCTGACAGCCGTGGGCCATACACGGGAATTGTAGGCGTTTTTGCCTCTGTAATATGACAGGCTTCCTCTTCAGTTGCCTTAGATACAACAACGGTAAAGGTGAAATCAGAGCCCTTTCCCACTTCGCTCGTTACAGTAATCGTCCCCCCCATCATATCCACAAGTTCCCTGCAGATTGCCAAGCCGAGTCCGGTACCGCCGAATCGTCTGGTTGTCGAGCCATCAGCCTGCACAAAAGGTCTGAAAATAATCCCCTGAGTATCTTCAGTAATGCCAATGCCGCTGTCACTGACGGTCACGTGCATGATACACAGATGCTCATCTTCATGCTCATTTCGTACATGCAGTTGAATAGTGCCGAAGGAAGAAAATTTAATGGCGTTGCCGATCAGATTGGTTATGACCTGGCGAATACGTGTCGGATCACCTTTTAATATTTTCGGCAGAGTGTCATCTATGGATGCTTTCAGCTCAAGTCCCTTTTTTAGTGCCAACATAGAGAGCAGATTGATCGTATCGTCAACAAGTGCCCGCAGATCGAAGGGAGTGGACTCAAGCTTAATCTGTTTGGCCTCGATCTTGGCTATATCCAGAATGTCATTGAGTAGCTCTATCAGAACTGTACCGCTGGAACGTATCGCCCCCGCGTAATCCCGCTGCGTATCATCAAGATTGGTGGTAAAGAGCAGGTTGGTCATGCCGAGAACGCCATTCATCGGGGTGCGGATTTCATGACTCATATTAGCCAGAAATTGGCTCTTAGCAATGTTGGCAGATTCAGCCTGCTCCCGTGCAATCTTGAGCATACGATTACTGGCCAGAATATTTTGCTCTGCCAGAACGCGCTCGCTTATATCTCGCACAACCGCCTGGAGCAGTAATTCACCACCAAGTTTTATACTGTTAAGGCCAACTTCAGCAGCAAAAGGAACCCCGTCATAGTGTGAGTGCTGCCACTCAAAGAACTGCGGCACTCCGGCTAACGCGGCATCTATTTTTTCCAGAGACTTTGATATTGAGCTTTGCCCGTCAGCTTGAAGTTGTGGTGAAAGCCTGGACGGAGATTGCCCTATAATCTGTTCTCTCGAACAGCAAAACATCTGCAGTGTTTTGGCATTGCAGTCTATTATTTCATCGTTTTTCATAATGAAGATGGCATCATTGGCATTTTCGAAAATTGTCCTGAATTTAATCTCTCTTTCAAGCAGAGCCTCATGAATTTCGGCGGATAAAATTACCTGCGAGGTGTAGTTGGCGAGATCGACGAGAAGCCCTGTTTCGATAGCACTAACAACCTGTTTACTGAACAGCGCCAAAACACCGATTGGTGTTCCATTAGCCGCGCGAATCCTGAATCCGGCAAAGGAAACCAGGCCCAAGGCATTTGCCCACTCATGGTTGTGAACTTTGGGGTCGTGGGTAACATCGTTTGTGATAAACTTGGACTCCGTACCGGAGGCTATCCGGCCTATCTTATAACAACCAAATGGAACCCTGCCATGGGTACCATCAATAGTGGTATAGCGTCCTGAACTGGCTGCCAGGTGAAGACAGCGTGATTTGTCACAGCACGCGTCTGATCCTTTAACTAATAGGGCATTCTTACAGCCGCTTTCACACAGATCCCCCTCCTTGACATGCCAGATCCGGGCAAAATCTGCACCAAAGATAGCCACGATGCCATCAGTGATAATGGTAAGCTTCTCTTTAAGGCTCATGGTGGCAATGAGGCACTCTTTGAGAGCCCCTAACTCCGCAATCTGCGTTTCAAAACGTCTGCGTTGGGTGATATCGCGATTACTCCCCCTCGTACCCAAAAAAACGCCCTGTTTGCCATAGACCGGGCTACAGACGTGCTCGATCCAGCAGATTTCGCCATCCGCTCTGATGATACGAAATTCTACTTCCGCACACCTGCTGGCTTCTGCATACTCATTCCGGTGCTGAAGATATGTTTGCCGGTCATCGGGATGAATGATCTGGAGCATAAACTCCGGGTCGTCGAGAAATGTACCGGGGTCATAGCCGGTTACTTTGCGGCAGGAGAGAGAGTTATAGTTAAATGCGCCACTCGGTGCCAACCAGAACTCCCAATCAGAGGTGTTGTCCGCAACAATGCGAAACTTCTGCTCTTCAAGCCGGCGTTCGGTAATGTCAGTAAGTGCTACGAGGCACTCCTGTTCTGAACCATTCATATGAGCTTCCAACCGGACAACAAGAAAGGGTCCACTGATTCCCTCCCTCACCAGGCTCAGTTCACAAACCTGCATTCCCGGCCGATCCGAAAAGACAGTCTTTAGAAAGTCAATAAATGTAGCTTTATCCTCATCAGCAACCCAGTGGATAAACGGTAGTTCGCTCATTCTGGAGCGCACCTGGCCGAGAATGCTCGCCCCTCTTAAATTACATTTAAGGACAATGCCGAATCGATCAAAGGTGAAGTAGCCGACCGGAGCAAAGTCGTACAACAATGTGTACTGCTTCAGTAACAGTTCCTGACTATGAAAGTATCTCTCCAGTTCGTCGTTCTGCATTTGAAGCTCAATCTGATGAATCTGCAGTTCATGTAACAGCTTCTGCGTATCCATCTTTTCAGAGAAAGCGGCTTCTGGAGTAATTAGTTTGGCAACCTTCTTCTCTGCTCTCCTGCGCAATCTCTGATCTACCGTTGCAGGCAGATGTATTATATTCATGTACGCCCCCGGCGTGCGCTGGTCGTCATTTGAAGAACGATTGATTTTCAATTTGGACACCTACTTTAACGACACGGAATCATCTTGCTCGAACCAAGGGTATATTGTTGCAATACATTCCGGGCAAATCCCGTGACTGGATTGATTGTTACGGCTATTTTTTGCACTATCTGCGACGTAGC
Organism: uncultured Geobacteraceae bacterium; assembly: GCA_903901875.1. GTDB lineage: Bacteria > Desulfobacterota > Desulfuromonadia > Geobacterales > Pseudopelobacteraceae > JACRCG01. The sequence goes on from CAIUSO010000084.1 coordinate 20,819, forward strand.
TCCAGAGGCCATCGTTGTTGCGGATTCTTTTACAACTTGCGCAGATGCAGGTGATAACGTGCAGGGCAACAACCTTTTCACCATTTTTCATTGCTTCCTCATTGATCGACATTGTCATGGCATGTTCCCTTCCTGTGTGGAAGATGTATTGTGCTAAAATAGAATTACACGATGCATGCCAACATTCTTTTTTTAAAATACTCATAATGTCAAATGGTTGTATTATTACTCTGATAGATGAGAAGTAAATATTTCAAGTTTAATATCTGGATGAACCGTTGGTTTAGCCCGTAGATCTCAGATATATAAGCTAGTTAGCGCAGAAATATTTTTTTACCGAGAGGTTAAAAATTTGTACTTCAGGTGGTTGGCTTAGAGAGAACCTTGGATTTCGTGGTTTTTACCGGGGAACCGCTACTTTTTATTCTATTCGAAATGGTTTGGCGGGTTATGCCAAGCATATCAGCCGCTACATTCAGGTTGCCTGCCGAGCGAAGCAACGCTTCATCTATAAGATAACTCTGGATCTCATGGAAGGTGGGAAAATGACCAAAAATGGCGTCAATTTCATGCAGAATGTTATTGGACAAGGGCACTTCGCCTAAAACCGTGGTTACTCCTCCAGCACTACCTCCGAAGGATTGGGCCGTCAGATCTGCTTCGGAATTGCGTGCCACAGCATCAAATATCATTGCTTTCAACTCACGGATGTTTCCAGGGAAACAGCACCCAAGCAAATATGAGGTTGCACTTACCGTTACAGAGGGCGGTTTCTTGTGATAGGCTTGCGCTGCCTCTTGTAGAAAATGTTCGAGCAGGAGTGGAATATCTTCGTAACGGTCCCGTAATGGCGGGATATGGATCTCATGGATGCATAGCCGGTAATAAAGATCCTTCCGGAACTGTTTTTCCGTTACGCGCTCTCGCAGGTTCTGATTGGTTACCGCCACGACGCGCGCAGTGGTTTTGTGCAGTCTGTCAGAGCCGATCGGATAGTATTCACCTTCCTGCAATAGTCTGAGTAGCTTGATTTGAGACCTCTCGTCCATATCTCCGATTTCGTCAAGAATGAGGGTGCCGCCAGCAGCACGTGCAACCAATCCTTCACGCGCACTTTCAGCACCGGTGAAGGCTCCTTTTGTATGACCAAAGAGTGTGTCAGAAAAAGTTGCATCATCGAGCCCGGCCACATTGATGCAGATCATCTGACCGGCAACGCAGCTCAAACGATGGAGCGCATGTGCCACGAGTTCCTTGCCCACCCCTGTTTCTCCGGTGATCAGGATCGGCTGTGTTGAGCAGGCGACTACCTCTGTGTACTGAAATAGTGCACGCATCTTGCTACTGCGGGTCTTGATCGCTTCGAAGGCAATCGGGTAATCAATTGTATTCTCAAGCATTCTTCTTTTGAGGGACAACAGATCGCTTTGCATGGCACAGGAAGCCAGAATGTTGGTGACGCAGGCAATTAACCGGCTGACCTCAAATGGCTTACTCAGGTAGTCGTTTGCACCAAGTTTCATGCACTCCACGGCTTTACCAAGATCGTCAGCACCCGAGACAACTACCACCTGAATGTAGGGGTAATCGCAACGAATGGCACTGAGTAGTTCGTAGCCAGACAAATAAGGCATAACCAGATCAAGCAGCACCAACGCAGCGCCATGTTCCTTTAGAAAGGGTAATACCTGGCGGCTATCTGAAATAGTGTGTACGTTTTTTACACCAGCTCTTCGCAGGGTGAGTGCCAGTATGGTACAACCGGTTTCGTCGTCATCTACCAGCAACACCTGTGAATGTGTAGAGCGTGACTCAAGCATGCGTTTCTACTCCAAGGCAAATTGCTGATTTACCTGCAACGTGCCGATAAGGTGCTTGGATAAAAATTAAATTTATTTTTTACAGAGCAATTCCTGTGCCATATATTTGTTTTGTGGTACCATCATGAAACTATTGTATTTAAAAGGAAACCCTTGGTGGGGTTACAGAATCAGGGAAGTGGTACCTGTCAGATACGACATATGTTACTAATGCATGAGGGACGGTTTTGGTTCAAATAACAAAAAGAAACGTCTGATAATAGGTATCACCTCGTTGTGGTCGGCAAAGGCAGCGAGATACTCACGCAGGTTCCTTGGCCGGGCTCTGAATCAATAAGCATACGACCGCCATGGTTGTGGATGATCTGGTTCGTAACGGTCAAACCGATTCCCATGCAGCAACGCTCCTGCCATGTGGTGAAATATGGTTCGAGGATTTCCAGCAAAATTTCCGGGGATATACCACTTCCTTCATCCTTTATAGATAGTTGGACACTGTCCGTTGCTCGCTCGTATCGCGTGGAGAGAGTGACCGCACAGTTTTGACCAGGCAGAGAGAAAAGAGCGTTCATCAACAGATTGAGAATAGCCTGCAGTATGTGCTGGGCATTACCGGGTAATGTTGGCACGTTTGCATCGAGATCAAGAGTTAAGTCGCGCGTATAATTGGCTATTCGATGGTGTGCGATAGAGACGGCATATGAAATGAGCCAATTGAGATCTACCCCGTACTGCTTGGTAGTGGCACCTCTCCCCGTAAACTCTGAAAGCCATGATACATACGTAGAAAGCTTGAGTGCAGAGTCGCTAATACCTTGTATTAGCAGTGGTATGCTTTCAGTAATAGTGCTGTATTCTCCGGAGCCGTCCATCGTCAAATGTTCCGGTTCTGCAATAAAAGTCCTAATATCTTGAAAATATCCCTTCAGTAGCTCATTGGCCATCTGAATGGAATTAAGCGGGTTATTGAACATATGGTTGAATTCATCAAGAAAAAAAACTTGATTATTAACCCGGTTAAGTTTTATGAGATGCTCAAAAGAAGATGTCAAATCGCCGGTCATATAATTTTTCCTTCCTTTGTTGGCCCTTGACCACACAGCTTTTCTATCTGTCCGAACAACTCTTCCAAATTAACAGGCTTTGAAACATAATTGTTAATTCCTGCAGCCAGAAAATGTTCGCGGTCTTCAGCAAAAGCGTGGGCAGTCATGGCGATGATCGGAATGAGCGGGTTGATACCATCCCGCTCACCTGAACGGATGATTCTCGCCACCTGCATCCCATCTATCTCTGGCATGGAAATATCGGTCAACACAATATCAAATTCCTCCTTCAGTAATGACTCGAGAAGTTTGGCACCGTTTTCTACTGCTGTCACCTTGTAGCCTCTCCGTTGAAGCAATTTCTGGGTAACAGTCCTTCCAAACAGGTCGTCATCCGCAAGGAGAATGTTTCGAAAAGGAACTTGAATGTGGCTATTCGCTTGGACTCTGGATGTTGCCGGGAGTGGGCAGATGGCAACCGGCAACATAACGGTAAAGGCAGAACCAGCACCCGTCACACTTGAAGCGGCAATGCTACCTCCCATCAAAGCAAGCAGCTGTCTACATATGGGCAGGCCCAATCCAGTCCCTGTCGTGGTCCGCGTATTGAAATCCTCAATCTGGGTAAAGTTGTCGAAAATACTCTCAAGTTTGTCGATAGGAATGCCTATGCCGGTATTACTGACGACTATGCAGAGCAGTCCCTTCTGCGAAATATGAGAGGCGGACGGTGTTTGTTCACGAGTAATTTTCAGCGTGACTCCCCCATGCTTGGTAAACTTTATGGCGTTACTGAGCAGGTTGGCGATAATTTGGCGCAAACGCTGCTGGTCGGCTTCAATGTATTCAGGCAGGTTGCTTGCTAGTTCAAGGGAGAGGTCGAGTCCCCCCCGTTTTGCTGCGGATGAGAACATTCGCACCAGTTGTTTACTCAGCAAAGACACTGAGAACACCTCGTTAAGCAGAACAAGTTTTCCGGCCTCAATTTTGGCAAGATCGAGAATGTCGTTAATTATCTGGAGCAGCATCTGGGAGGCAAACTTGCAGTCGTTCAGGCATTCCAACTGACACGGAGAAGGTTGCATTCCTTCCAATAGATCGATATTTCCCAGTATGGTTGACAGTGGTGTTCGTATTTCGTGACTCATGGTAGCCAAAAACTGGCTCTTGGCGTAACTAGCGGTTTCAGCTTTAGTTTTTGCTTGCCTTAACTCTTCTTCCATCAGTTTGCGCTCTGTAATATCGTACGCCGTACCGCTTGTGCCAACAATATGCCCTTTTTCATCGGTTATGAAAAGGGCATTAAACACGAGATGTATTTCGTTGCCAGTTTTTCCAATATGAGTGGCTTCAAAACTGTTTACTGAATTACCTTTCATTAAACGATCGTGTGCAATCAAACCAGCCGCAGCACCCTCAAGGGTTTGGAAGCAACTGAATTCCTTGCCGATCATTTCATTAAGTTCGTAGCCAAAAACCTGCTCCCAGGCCAGATTGAGATAGGTATATCTCCCCTTTGCATCGCATTGCCAGATAAGATCCTGCGACGTCTCTACCAGTGAGTGATAGAGTGATTCCGACTTCTGGAGCGACACTTCAACCAGTTTCCGCTCTTCGATCTCTGCTAATAATTCCGTGGTGGTCACATCTAACTGGGACGTCCGTTCAAAAATACGAAACTCAAGTGATGCGTTGATCCGCTTGATCTCCATAAGCTGCTGCCTCAGCGAGTCGGCCATCTCCCTGAAATTATATATCAAGTGATTGGTCTCCTTGATGCCGCTCTCAGGCCAATCGATCTCTGCACATTCACTGTCCAGCACCAATCTATCGGGAAGTTCGTGTGTCAGTACGCGGAGCTGATCCAGTGTCGTGACAATCTTTTGGCTCAGCAATTCGGCCAGTGCCAGTGCGCCAAATAAAAGAAAGAATAACAGTGTCAGCTTGCCAGTATAATTGTCGTAAAGTGCCTTCTGAAAAGGAGCAATCGGTATCTCCAAAATCAACTTCCATTCGGCGAGGCCACCAATAGAGGTTTCCGCAACATAGAACGACTTTTTCCAACGTTCCGAGATCGGAGTATTGGGAGGGACATCGGGCAGCCACTGACTAATGCCTGTATCAAGACGAATAAACTTTCCTCTGCCACGTTCAAAAGGTTGCAGCATCATTTGATCGGAGCGGTTTGTCATTATGACATTGCCATTTTTGTCCTGCAGCGTATAGAACAAGGCATTCTCAGCCGTACTCTTGTTGAGTTGCTCACGTAACTGCTCCAGATTCAAGGTGGCTGCGACGTAGCCAGCGTATTCTCCGCCAATTACAACCGGTGCAAGCATTAAGACTATTGGTTTGGGGATGCCAATCTTGCCAACGACTACCTCCGAGAACATCGGCTTGAGCGTGCGTTTAAGAGTCGGGATAAATGGACGTTCAATAAAGCTCTTTCCGATGCTACTTTTTTTCAATTCATCACGTGGCGAATTATTGGCGATGATGGTTGCTTCTTTATCCACCAGTCCAATTCTCAGAATATTGGCATCCGATTTATATGTCAGCGTCAGAAAAGGTTGTAACTGGTGTGGAGATTTTGATGCCGCCATCTCGGCAAGATTCAGGATGCTGCTTTTTCTGCTGGTCACCCACGATTCCACATAGTGATGAAGCCGCTGACTGCTCTGAATCAACGAAGAGCGCGCATGACGGTCAATCTCTTTAAAATCAGTTCTACTGCTGACTGCAAGAACAAGTAACGCCGGGAACAATACAAAGAATGCCAGCAGATTATAGACAATCTCGGAGTATGAGATGAGGGTTGATCGGGAATTAAGTACATAAACGGTAAATATCAACCGGGCGATTATGACATTGCCGATACCGTTCACCGCCTGCTTGATCATGACTATGAGGGTGTTGCTGAGCGGGACATGCATCACAAGGTGGTAGAAAAGGTAGACCAGTGGCATTCCAATGAAGAGCCAAAAGAGTGCATCGGCCAGCACCATTCCTTTTTTGAGACGCCCCATCAACGCGCCGACAACCGCTACCTCAGCTCCTTGGACAATGATTGCATAGGGGTGATTCCAGAGAAAATACGTATAGCTGGCTATGATGGCGGCTGCAATTATACCCCTGCTAAGCCCGAGGAATTGTAATGCCAGCATGGCGAAGATGCTGCCGAAAAGGAAATTGATATTGAGGAATATTTCGAAGTTATAATAATTGCCAGCCAGGCCGGCGGAAATCAGGGCAATAAAAAGCAGAATATGGTATTTGCTGGATATATCACGATTGACTGATAGTAAGGTTTGCATGAGGCTCCTGAAATAAGACGCAACTCCGTTTTTTACAGAGTGCAGACCCTTCCAGGAGGGCAATCCGCCGAGTTTTTCTTGAGGATACCAGACAATTAAGCAAAGTCAAGTATAGCAACATTAATGAATCGGTATATTAATGTTGGAGGGGACATTTAACTATTAGTTACTAAAGAATTTAAGCCTATCAACAATCTCCTTAGCTCGACTGTTATAAAATGCCAAAGTAACTTGCTTGTCATAATCCACCGTGAAGGTTTGAAAATCGGCGTTACCATAATTAGCTTCTTTTATAGCGAATTTATTAAAGGTTTACATTTGAACTGATAGTGGACAGATTACGCCGGTTTGGGCGTAGTACCCAATGTAGAGAAAAAATAGCGTCAGGCCTCACTTTAAGTGGGTACCTGACGCCGTTACTCTCTGATTTACTGCTTGATGCCTCCGGTCAGAGTCGCCGAGCCGAGCGGAGCTACGCCGATCAGGGTAGCATTTAGTTTGCCATCAGTCGTTAGCGACAATGTGACGGTCACCGAACCGGTTGCTTGCTGGTTAGTCATAGTGTAAGTACCGGTTAGCGTCGAGCCATTTGCGTAATCACCTGATATCATATAAAAAGGGTGAGTTGTATCGTTATCAACATGGTAATCCAGCATGGTCGCATTTGTCAGCACCGACAGATGGGCACCGTTCGGGAACTGCCATTCGCCGAATGCGTTAGGGATGAGCTGCACATAGCTGAAAGTCACTACACCATAATTGGTACCGCCAGTACCTGTTGTCCGTACTGAAGAGCTGACGATTTTCAGCTTGTAATATTGGACGGTGGTACTCATGGTCGAGCGTACCACGTAGATGGTTCCGGCGGTGGCCGTGAAAGTTGGGGGCGTCACGCCGTTGCTGTCCTGATACACACCGTATGGAGCTTGGGATATGTCGGCGTATGCCTGGCTGACTTGCAGTGCGCTCGCGTGTGGAAATATCAGGGTTCCGTCAGTATCGTTGTACATGATCTCACTTGGCGAGCCGCCATCGTTGACGCCGGAGGCGAATGTAAAATATTTGTCGCCGGGCAGCACCGCATTGACCGGAGCAAACAGGCCATAGGTGCTGAAGTGAGTAATAGATGCGGATGCGGTAAGTCCGCTGCTGCTTACTACCGCGCTTGTTCCAGCCGCTGTCCAGACACCTCCGCCCAGGCAATAGACGGCCAGCACTTCTCCGGGGGTACGCGCTGGCGTCAATTTGAACGTCAAAGTGACCGGCTGTGAAAATTCAATGCCGGTCGGGCCGCAATCGACAGCAGCCAGGTAAGCTACTTCGGCTGGTGCGGCGGGCACTTCGTTGGCTGCTTTGGAAGTCAGTGTCAGGTTGCTTGCCGATACACCGCTTGGCAGAGCTGCCGTTGAACCGGTCAGGACAAAGGATTGGCTGGCGTCTGTTGAAGAAGAAAGCGTGGTTGGCGTTGGCGCAGGTGTGCTATCACCGCTGCTGCAGCCGAACAAAACCAGCAGGCCAAGACAACTCAAAGCTGACATCAGATACAAAATACGTTTTTTCATAAATCCTCCTCGGGAGCTTAATCCATCACACCATTACCAACTCGTAAACCACCCTGCTCCCCAAACCAAACTTCTCCCCATGTTCAAACTGCATCTCCCACGGTATTTCCGACCAGCAGCCGCGCGCCCCCCCAGCTCATTTCCCGAGAGCCTTCGTGCCGCGTGCGCCGATGACCAGATCGGTGCAGACCTGGATTACACGGCCTTTCCCGGCCGCAACAGTTCTTCATATGTAATTTCAGTACCTTTGGTCAACTTTTCCCATCCGGACGACTATCTGATGATTCATCAGACCATGTTCCAGCGTAATAGCACCATCGTCCACGCGCCGACCGTCCAGTTCCATCCAGGCGGTACCACTCTCACAAGCGTCCGGATTGTCCACCTGAATTTCGTAGACAGCTTCACCGTGGCGATAGGTGATGCTGAAACCGGGCCACGATGCCGGAATAACCGGATGGATCAGCAGCTGTTCGCCGCGCAGTTGGAGACCTAAGACCTCCTCTAACCAGGCACGATACATCCAGGCCGACGAACCGGTGTACCAGGACCACCCACCTTGCCCGACCCGCCCTGACAGTTGATAGACATCTGCCGCCACCACATAGGGTTCAACCCGGTAGTGCCAGGCCGCCGCGGCATCACGGGAGTGCTCGATCGGATTAAGCATTCCCAGCAGCCGGGCTGCTCGCGTACCATCCCCGGTGCGGGCCATGGCCATGGCCATCCAGATGGCGGCATGGGTGTACTGTCCGCCATTTTCACGTACTCCGGGGGGATACCCATTGATATAGCCCGGAGAGGGGAGCGAGTTGTTAAACGGTGGTTCAAAAAGGAGTGCCACCTGTTCATCTTCGTGTACGAGGTGTTGCCAGGCTGATTCAAGGGCTTGTGCCGCCCGGACCGGATCGGCAGCTCCTGAGAGACATGCCCATGACTGGGGAAGTGAATCAATCCTGGCTTCCTGATTCTTTGACGAGCCGAGGGGAGAGCCGTCATCAAAGGTACCTCTCATATACCATTCACCGTCCCAACCGGCCTGCTCTACCCGCTGGATCAGGGCAAAGCGATCTTCCTGATAGCTTGTGCCAAGAGCAGGCTGCTGAAGCAGGCATGACATTTCCGACATACCCTGCAGTACCTCACAGAGGAACCAGGCGAGCCAGACACTTTCCCCTTTCCCTTCCACTCCCACGAGATTCATGCCGTCGTTCCAGTCTCCGGTGCCGATCAAGGGCAGGCCGTGTGGACCGATAGTGAGGCCGGTGAGAGTTGCACGCCGGCAATGTTCAAAGATGGTTGCACGTTCAAAGGTGACTTCCGGCATCAGGAACAGCTCCTGCTGATTCTCCGCCAGAAGCGGTGCGTTGAGAAAAGCCACTTCCTCCTGCAAGAGCGTGAGATCACCCGTTGTCCGCACATACTGTGCGACCACATAGGGAAGCCAGAGCAGGTCATCGGAGATGCGGGAACGAATGCCGGCACCAGTTGGTGGATGCCACCAATGTTGTACATCGCCCTCCCTGAACTGGCGGCTGGCGGCCAGGAGAATCTGACTGCGAGCAAGTTCGGGCTTGACGAACAGGAATGCCATGACGTCTTGCAGCTGATCACGAAAGCCAAACGCTCCGCCGGACTGGTAGAAAGCAGAACGCCCCCAGATACGGCAGCTGAGAGATTGATACTGGAGCCATCGGTTCATCAGCAGGTCGGTTGCCAGTTCCGGTGTATGTACTTGTACGGTGCCAAGGAGCTGGTCCCACCAGGTGATGGTCTTGAGCAGGGTCTGTTCGAATGCCTGCTCGTCCTGATAGACCTGTACCACCCGGCGGGCTTCACAGGCAGATTCTGCCTGGCCAAACAGGCAGAGTATGTCCTGTTGCTGGCCGGGGGCCAGTTCACAGGAGATGCGTAGTGCAGCGCACGGATCCAGCCCTGCACCGGTTCGCCCCGACAAGCGGGTCTGCTCCATGGCTACCGGATTGGTCAAGGAATGGTTGCGGCCGATGAAGGCACTTCGGTCACCGCTGAATGATTCGGCAGGGGGGGTTACTGACACATACACAACCCGCTCACCAAAATCAGGGTTGTAGCGGTTACGTGCCATCACTGTGCTGCTTTCATCCTCCCAATTGGTTGAGATATGCATCTGCGAAGCTTCACGGTGCTCGCCAATGGTTAATTCAACATAATAGGTGATCGAGAGTGTCCGCTTCCGGGGTGACGTGTTGGTGAGCCGTAACCGCTGCAGTTTGATTGAATCACCGCCGTTATCGTCAACCGGTACCGTAACAGTGAGTTCCTGATTGATGCCGTTGCTGTTATGTTCAAAGACCGTGTATCCTGCACCGTGGCGGGCCCGATAGGCGGATTCCTCCCGGATAGGCCGTGCCGTGGGCGTCCAGAAAGCTCCGGTTTCCTCATCGCGTATATAAATAGCCTCCGTTGCGGGGTCCAGGACCGGGTCGTTCGACCAACCGCTCAGGCGGTTACGTTGGCTATTGCCATACCAGGTAAAGCCGGAGCCGCTTTCACTTACCATGGTGCCGAAGTTCGGGTTTGCCATTATGTTTACCCATGGAGCAGGGGTGTTGGTGCCAGGTCCAAGGTAGATGGCGTATTCGCGGCCATCCGGGGTAAACCCTCCCAGACTGTTGAAATAGTGCAGTTCCATAAACGGCAATGGCGGTGAAGGTTCTCTCGGAAGCCGCTTTCGGGGTAATCTTTCCAAAAGCAAGGGGACTTCCGCCGGTGCCCCCAACTGCTGTGGCAGCGTTCCCCGTGCTGCCACCAGCACGATGCAGGCTACCGCCTTGAGCAGTACGATATCCGGCTCCTTGATCTGTGTTGTTTTCTTGAGAAAAATGCCACCCGGTTGCTCGGTACCGTTAAAGAACGAATGGGTCTGGATCAGCCGCTCCAGCCGTTCCTGGAGTGGTTGTTCATAACCGCCAGCCTCTTCATTGAGAATCACCAAATCAGATGAAAAACCCCGTAACCGCCAGTAGATATAGGCCTGGAGCATTTGGCGGATCAGACTGATATCCCGCTCATCACCAATGGAAACCAGGGCGATCGGCACATCACCGGAAATGCCATATGCCCACAGAGACGATTGTCCTTTGTTGTTCTCCACCAATCGCTCACCGGCCGCCCGAAGTAAATTATTCGGGAACAGCAAATGGCTTGCAAGCTGTTGAAAACGGCGTGCCTCGTCAGGCTGGATATGGAGCATCTGCAGTTGCTGTTGAGCCGAACCCCAGGCAAAATCCATAGCCCGCTCGGTTGCATGATAATCACCATATTTGTGCATTAACAGCATGACCTGATCATGGGTACGTCCGGCAGCAACAATGAGAGACAGACGACAGTGTTGTCCTGGGTGGAGCGTGACGGTACGACGTATGCCAAGCATGGGGTCAAGGACAAATCCCTGACTGTTACCCAGTTCATTTGTGGCTCCCATTGGATTGGACAATGACCGCCCACGACCAACAAAATGTCCCCGGTCGGTTTCAAACCGGAACTCTTCATGGGTGGTATTTTCGGCAAGAGTTGTGTCTAACGTCATGCAGTGGGCAACGAAGAGTGGCACTTCGTCTTTACTGCGTGCCCTCCGGTGAGCAAGCACTGTTTTATGTTCAGTAACAGCTTCCGTCTCAATGAATAGTTTATTGAAAGCGGGATGCTGACGATCCGCGTTGTGCGGAGCCATGGAAAGCTCCACATAGCTGGTAATATCCAGGTGGCGGCTGCGGGTAGACCGGTTGATGAGGGTAAGCCGGCGGATTTCCACGTCATCCTCCGGAGAAACCACCACCTCCGTTTCACTGTGGATACCGAAATCGACTCGCCGGAACAGAGCCCGATCAAGAGAAAAATTAACGGAATACTCTTTTACTGTTCCACACACCGGATGATACGTATTTGACCACATCCGCTCCTGATTAATCTCGTGAATATAACAGAACGTGCCATACTCATCGCAGGTTTGATCAGAGCGCCAACGGGTCAATTCTTGTCCCATCCATTGACTGTAGCCACTACCGCTGTTGGTGATCATGATGCCATAGCGGCCATTACTGAGCAGCAGCGTTCGGGGAGTGACCGTATCCGGTGTGGTGAAGATGATACTGGACGGTGTGACAAGGTCATCATCCGCTGCTGAAGGCCTGCTTCGATGGGTAGAAACAAGCTGTAATGGCGGTAACGTGGGTATACGTTCCTGAAGGAGTGCTTCAAAGGCTTTGACACGGGGATCATGGTGAAAACGGCGGGGAAACGGATTGCCATGGAGGAAATTAGTCAATGCAATAAAAGCCATTCCCTGATGATGGGCCATATAGGCACCGATGATTATGCCGCGCTTCCCTTCCCGCTGCACCTGCCTGCTGAAATCCATTGCCTCATAAAAACCATACTCGGAAAGCAATCCTAAGGTAGCAAGCTTTTTCAAGTTCTTAACACTTTTTTCCGGGGAAATGTTCAGCGCCAACATGGTGGCATAGGGAGCGATAACCAGCTGTTCTTCCTGGCCTCGTTTTAAGCCGAGCAGTGACACTCCGAAGGCTTTGTACTGGTAGGTTTTTTCCCGGTCAAGGTCCGCAAAGGCTGACTCGGAAATTCCCCACGGTACATTGCACTTCTGGCCGTATCCAATCTGTATTGCAACCGCTTCCCTGGCCGCTTTGTCAAGCAGTGAACTTGTGTAGGTGCGTTGGAACAGCAGTGGCATCAAATATTCGAACATAGTACCGGTCCAGCTGAGCAGAACCCGTCCCCGACGGATGGCGCCATAGGGGCGACCCAGGGAAAACCAGTGTTCCATTGGCACGTCGCCCCTGGCAATGGCAATAAAACTGCCAAGCCGTGCCTCACTGGCAAGAAGGTCGTAACTTGATGTGTCGAGCATGTCAACGGAGACGTTGAAGCCGATGGAAAACAGTTTACGTTTCTTTTCATAGAGAAAGCCCATGTTCATGCCTGCCGACAACTGTTGAATATTTGCCAGGAGGCTATCCGCCTGAGCAAGAACTTCACCTGCCAACCATTGTGCGGTGGAGAACGCCGTCAGGAGGCGGTCCAGCCACGGCATCAGAGAGGAACAGTGTGGCGATAAGTCCTCCCTGATTGCTCTCAGAAGATTGATGGAAACAATCTGATTATGTGCAAGCCCATAGAGTGACGGCGGGTGCTGCAAATCCTCACGGATGGCCAGTAACGCCGACGGTCCCAGTAAAATCAGCTCTTCAAACTGTTTTTCAGCGAGAATATCGATCCAACCGAGAAAGTTAGCACTGTGTTGCTGCCATGCGTTAACCTGATTGGCAAGTTCTGTCCCCCACGGTTCGGTTTGTGTGGTGGTAATAATGATATCCACATTATCCGTTATCCGCCGTTGCAGACGGAGAAGGTCGATGGCTCCCGTGGGTGGTTCATATAATTCCTTCAGTAAGGTATCTAGTGCAAGGTGCGTGGGATCGAGGCACTCTTTCCCCGAAGCCTGCTTGAGAATTTCACCGGTGTCAGCCAGGCCCGAAAAGATCATGGCATGCAGAAGAGGGGTATGCACCAATTCCATCAGCCCCTGTTCCACTGTCCAGAGGGCCCCGAGTAGATTGCCGCTATCGACCGTTGAAACATACCGGGGTTCGAGGGGGGTGAGAGTCTGAATTTCGTACCAGTTCAGCAGGTGCCCCCTATGAAGTTCCAGCCGATTAATTGACGTCATAGTTTCGGTTAACAGGGTAATAACCTGACCGATGGTCAGGTAGCCGGAATCATGTGCAGCAAGGACACTGGTCATCCACAGGCCGATATTGGTCGGACTGGTGCGCATGGCGAGCCGCTCTTGATGAACCACCTGATAGTTGTCCGGGGGGAGCCAGGAAGAGTCTGCGGTGACAAACGTCGAAAAGTAGCGCCAGGTGCGACGGGCTATGTGTCTCAGGAAACGGCGATCTGCTTCCGCCAGTGGATGGGCGAACTGCTCCGCCGGTTGCAGATTCAGCATCCAGCCAAGCAGCGGGGAGATAAACCACAGGGCGAGCCAGGGGGTCGCCTGCACCAGACTGGCAGGTGCGGTGAACCAGATGAGCCCCCCGACCCCAATGCTGAAGATACTCCCCAGGGTCAAGCTGGTGATGAACAGTGTCTGGCGCCGTGAGGTGCTCCAGTGATTGGCCTGGGCGGTCCACTCCAGAAGGTTGTGCCGGGAAATCAGGCGACGGTAACAGACCCGTATGATGGCATCCAGGGTCACAACGGTCTGATGTGGCAGCAGGGCAGCATCTGCAGCTGCCCGGAACAGATCGTGGATCAATTTCGCCGGCGAAAAAGATTTAAACCCCTTTCTGGTCGTTGCCATAGTGAATGGTTGGGCTAGCGGATGGAACAGCAACTGCGTACAAACTACCAGCGAGGAGATTGTGCCGACTTTCACCGAAATGAACCATGACGTGATCAACAGGGCAAGACTGGTGGCGGGCAACAGACTGCGACGAAGGTTGTCGAGAATTTTCCAGCGGTTGAACAGCGAAAGCGGATTTGTCCTTTTAACTCCCGATGAGTGGGGAACGTTCGGGAATAACCACCCGGCGATCTGCCAGTCACCGCGAATCCAGCGGTGAGTTCTCCGGCTGTAGCTCTGGTATCCCTGGGGGAATTCATCGTAAAGCTCGATATCGCTGGCAAGGCCGACCCGGACGTGGGCACCCTCAATCAGGTCATGACTCAGTACCCATTCTTCCGGAAATTGCCCCGAAAGGACCCGGCTGAAGGCACGCACATCGTAAATCCCCTTGCCATGGTATGAACCTTCTCCACTCAGGTCCTGATAAACATCAGAAACCGCCTGTGAATAGGGATCAATGCCGACCGCATCGGCAAAGAGGCGGCTAAACGTAGAAGCGGTGGTACTCTGCAGGGTAGGGCTTACACGTGGCTGGATCAGGGTGTAAGTACCGGCCACGATGGCACCCGAGGCATCAAAACGGGGTTGATTGAGCGGGTGTGCCAAGGTTTCAACCATACGTCGAGCCGTTGCGTGGGGTAACTGGGTGTCACTGTCAAGGGTGATAATAAAACGAATATCTGCAAGACGATGGGGATCACCAACGTAGACGATCTGAGGCGCGAACTCGGGCCGGGTACCGTCAATCAACCGGTTCAATTCTTCCAGTTTTCCCCGTTTACGCTCCCATCCGATAAATTTTTGTTCCGATTCGCTCCACGTCCGTTCCCGATGGAACAAAAAGAAACGCCCGCTGCCATGACGCCGATTAAGCTCTGTAATAGAATCAATCGCACTGTTCAGTAATTCATTGTCGCTGCTATCGGTGACTGCATCGCAATCGATATGGTCGGTGAATAGGCTGAAAAACAGGTTATCTTCTTTGTTGGCAAGGAACCTGATCTCAAGCTTTTCCACCTCATAACGGACAGTTTCCCTGTTTACCAGCATCATTGGTACCACGACCATGGTGCGGAACTCATCCGGTATTCCGCACTCCTCAAAATCCATTTTTGGGAGGGGGCGGGGGGGGAGTAGTCGCATTACCAGGTAATTTACGATCTCAATAGCCAGTTGGCTGACCGGAATTATCAAAAGAAGCAGCAGGCCGATACGGATGAGCGGTGGCGGGCCGGTCTGCCCAAAAGTGGCAATCATAATCATGAACAGGGTTGCCATTCCGACAATGCCAACAACATAGAGTGGAGCGTGGTGGCGATAGATCATCTCCAGAGTGCGATAGCGGAGCGACTCCCGACAGGAGAGCAGTGTGACCAGTTCGGCCCGCCCCTCGCCGGAGAGCCAGGCGCCCACATGGGTACGCCGTTTATCGGCTGGCGTCACATGTGCCGCCTGGGTCGCCAGCATGATGACCCGTTCCGCTATCTGTTCTTCACTCTGGCCGGTTGCAACGGCAAGCTCTTCAATGGCCCGGCGACAGCGGTCACGGGTGGCAAAGTCCATATGGGGGTACACGCCACAGGGGTCGCAGCGGAGCAGACGTTCAACTCGGCTGAGTTGTTCGAAGAGTTCCCGCCAATCCAGAAGAGCCAGGAGACGTAGACTGGTAAAGGCATTGCCGCAGGAAATCTGCCCACGTGTCTGCCGATTCTGCTCCCGCAACGTGACTTCGTGTAACGTGCTTTTCAGTGCACGCTCCAGCCAATTCTGTACTGGTGCCAACACCGTACCTTCGTCATAGAGCAGACTGACCAGTTGGGCAGCAAAGTAGGGCGTTGGTGTCAGCTCTGCTTTGGCCAGCTCCGCCAGAATTGCGAACAAGTGATTTGTATCGCGTCGATTTGCAGCAATCAGCCGGTTAGCCCAGAATTCTGCAAGCTGCCGTTCACGGAGATCCGCCAGTGCCGTAATGGCAAGGCTCTGAATACTTTCTATCAGGGCGATACGGAGCATCTGGGGAATTGCCCAGAGTTCACTGATAGTTAAGGTCCGTACCGTCTGATACGCTTCAATAAAACCGAGGATATTTTCCTGATCAAGCCGCAGTTCAGTATGGGAGACAAGGTTCATCGCCAGAGCGTAGATGCAAGGGAGACCTTGGTATGGATCGGACGCCAGGGTGGGAAGCTGTTGGTAAAAACGCCGGGGAAGGTTAAGCAAAACATCCCGGGCGTTTTTTTCCAGAATATACTCGTTATCAAGAATCCAGTCCGCTGCAGGCGTGGCCTTCTGTTCAAGACGACTTGCTGCGGTGAGATCGGCACAGACAAGCCGTACCAGTTGGCGTGACTGTTTGAGTCGTTTCAGGATCTCGGCGGTATGGTGCGGCTCGAAACAGATCTGCTGTTCTCTGGCATGGCGCAGTGAATGTTCAATGATCTGCTCCGGAGAAAGCTTGATCTTTGGCCCATTCACCTCTGAGAACCATTCACGCTTGGGGTGGACGATGAATAATGCCGGAGGAGTATCAGCGCTTTCCCGTAGTAAAGCGACCGGCCGTTGAAGAGATTCGACCGGTGCCTGAAGAATCAATACCGATTCGCCAGGCACCAGCCAGCGAGAGTAATTGCCAATGATTTCGGTTGAAACGCCAAACTTATTACGGCGGAACACGCAGAATGCGGCGAGGATACCGATGCCAGCGCAGAAGAACGCTAACATCTGGGGGCTGGTTTGCCCCCAGAACGGTACTACTGGTCGCCACCGTACAAGCAGAGCAGTAACTGCGCCGATTCCTCCACACAGGCATGCCAGCAGCAGAATGCCAAGGGCACGGTAGCCGGGGAACGGATCGGTACAGCGAATATGCTCATCCATTCCCTTGTATACGACAACAGTCCGGCGAAATCCATGCTGTGCCAGTCCCCGGACAACCCGGCGGGCTTCGTCCCTTTTTGCGAAGTAACCTATCAGTATCCCGTCTCTCACGTTTATTCCTTTTATTACATTTGACTAGAAACGTGATTTCGCGTCCTTGATTGCGTCTCCGAGGGAACCAAGGATACCATCAAGGCCACTTTTCAGACTTCCCCAGGCGTCTTCTCCAGCCTGCTGCAGTTCGTTACTTTTCTGGCGTGCAGAGGCAAGATTAACTTTCAGCGATGCAATCATCTCGTCATACTCACTTTTTACATCTGCCTTGACGACATGTGCCTTGACGGTCAGTGTTTCAATTTCGACGTCCAAACCATCTAATCGTGCCTGCATGTTACGGATGGTCTCGTTTTTTGCGCCCATGATGTGACTCCTCATACGTAGATTATTGTTTGCTCCACCGATATCTCTATCAACATGTGTGCCACTGCCGATGAGTCAGCGACATATGTGCAAGGGGCTGATTATATAAATAAAACTGTTTTGAGGGAGCGAGAGATGCGGAGAGAACTGCGCGGAGAATCCGTCATGTGCGGAATAACCGCCATATATGGCGGTTTATGATTCAGGGCGATTGAGAAAAAGATGTGTGATATCGTATATTGAATAAGGCAATTATCGGAATCAGTGAATGATCAACCACCCGTTTAGCTTTGTGCTGTCCATATCCATTGTAAGGAATGAAATCAGTTCTCAATTGACTGCCCCCATCCTTTGGCTACACCGACTTCATGACCACCTGCTGTTCGAAACATAGTCTCACCTCGTGCTGAATGGTGAGACTATTGAGGCTCTTGCAAAAGTCCATAACGATGTATTAAATCCAGTATCCCTGACGGTTGTAGTGGCGATGCAGAAGATCTTCGTAGTCTCGACTAATGACAGAATCATCGGCAAATTCAGGCGATTGTTTAATGATCTCTTTGCTCAGATATACGAATACCTTTGCTTCACTCCAATTGACCTCTTTGATCCATGCTGTTGAAACTAAAACTTTTTTACCCGGCCACCACTTGTTGGTATCCACAACCATATAGCGAATAGCCCAATTTTCTTCATCAATAACAAAATCAACAATATGACCGATATCACCGTCGCTGGCATGGATAGCATAGCCGCCGACTTCATGGGTGCTTCGAAGATCCGGATCCCACGCTTTACCATCCGGTGCTGCTTCACCGGCTTTATGAGCATCGCGCATAATGGTGGGATACGCTCCCCACATATATGGACCGGCCCAATACATAGGCCATTCAAAATAATTAAAATAGTTGGTTTCATACTGCTGAGATACCGGTAAGTCGGAAGTCAGGGGTGGGCTTTTTTCAATTTGCTCCTTGGTAAGGTTGACGGTGATATGATGCTCATTGGCATCTACGGAAATCAATGCATAGGGTGAAATCAGTACCCGCCGGTCAATAAGCCAATCACCGGTATCGGCAACCAGATAGCGGATCGTCCAATATCGGTCATCAAAATAAAACTCGCTGACAGTACCAAATGCTCCGTCATAGCCATCCACTGCGTATCCTTCCAGTTCCTTCATTCGATAGAGCATGATATCTCCTTAGCGCCAAGAATTATTAGATTTATCCGCATAGTCATACTCGCAGGAAGGACCGCGGATCGCTTTATGTACATCAACCTGGGTTGCCCCGGCAGTTTCAAGAAGACTCTTGGCCTGCGACACCTGGCCGAACGTACCATGGGCAATCACGAGAAACTTATCGGATTTGAGGGCTGTTTCGTAGGTAATGCTGCTGTCATGGGGAATCCCTATACTGTAGAGTGCCGCGGCAATGGCACTAACTCCACCGATAATTACGGCTCCTTCCAGTGCTCCAACAATCCACATCGCCAGAGGACCGAATACGAAAAGCGGGCCAATCCCCGGAATAACAAAAAGTGCGGATCCAAAGAGTAACCCCCAGAATCCTCCCCAAAAAGCACCCTGTTTGCCCCAGACTTTCATTCGATCGCCTGCGTTATAGTAACCAACCACATGTTCTTCGGTATGATAATCTTTACCGACAATGGAAAGTTTCTGCATATCGAAACCCGCATGTTGAAGTTCTTTGATGCTGGTCTCTGCTTCTGAGTGAGAACTGAAAATTCCTACTACGGCATTTTGCTCATTCATGGTGTTCTCCTGAGTGGGATTATTGTTTTTTAGTCAGTAACTGCCTATCAACTAATGTGCCAGTTGTGATTAACACCAATAACTATTTGATTTATAGTACTTATGTATATATCAGGCGGTAACACCCTGGGTGGAAATACTGCAACAAACCATCACTATTGACGTTATCGCCATATGTGGCGACCGAAATTTCGTTGAAGAAGGCTGCGTAATTTTTTCTCGGTAACCCAGTGTTGTCCGGTTAGAAAATTGCGTGGCTAAAAACTCTGCCTTATCCCCTCATCCGGCCTTCGGCCACCTTCTCCCGGGGGGAGAAGGGTTGCGTTTTTTTCCTTCTCCCTCTGGGAGAAGATGCCCGTCAGGGCGGATGAGGGCGAACAGTTGCCTCATGCAAAAAACTAACTGGACAACGCTGATAATGAACAGATGCTTTGTCGACACCAATCTTTTTATCCGCTATTTTCCCCTGTTGGCAGATCGAGTGGAACAGTTGCTGGATGACGCTGAGGCTGGTTATGTGCGGCTTGTGACTACTGAGCTTGTAATGGCTGAATCCGTGTGGGTACTTGAATGTTTAACCCACGCCCACATAGCTCAATTAATTCGCAGTATCCTTGCGACACCGGGTATGGACGTCATAAACGGAGATCTGGTTGGCAAAGCACTCGTTATGTATGAATTGCAGAATATTGACTTTGTGGATGCGTATATAGCTGCTTTGATGGAGAAACAGGGGATAAAGGATATTTATTCGTTTGACAGGAAACATCTCTCACGAAAGTTAAAACCATCAATCGTAAAGAGCCTTGATACCGTAGTCATCTCAAAACGACCTTCCGTGATATTTAGTAAAAATCACCCAACCTGGGAAACCAGGCTGGGTGATACATGGGGTCTTCATCACGCAGGTCTACACAAACCCGTTTGCATTATACCACCTTACAAGCGTGTATTAACTCGTTCAGTACTGTGTCGGCCTGGTCATACGGAACTTGACACGTGCCTACTTTTTTATGTCCACCACCACCATATTTCAGCATGAGTGAGCCAACATCAACGGTAGCTGTCCGGTTGAGGATGCTATATCCAACCGAAATTGAGACAAATTCTTTCCCACGTCCGTCAATCAACCGTATAGAAATATTAGTTTCCGGATACAGCGAGTAGATGAGGAATCTGTTTGACGGTGGGATTTCCTCTGTACCACGCGTATCGGTTACTAACACAGAGTCACACATGCGTGAATGTTTCTGGAGAAACGTGCGAGCTTGCTGTTCGTTTGTGTTGTAGCGTTCGATTCGCTCAAGCATATCGGGCAAACACATTATTTCGTCAATGGTTTTTGATTGAATGTGGTTAACTAAATCATTCATGAAGTCGAGATTACTAATACGATATCCCTTATAATATCCAAGTCCGGTTCTCGGGTCACAAATTAATCCCAGCAAAACCCATCCGGTGGGGTTCAGAATTTCGGATTCCGACAGCAGGCCCGAATCAACTTTATCAACATATTCAAGCATTTCATTGAAACGGCTGAATTTATCTTCCCCATAATAATCAGTAATTACTCGCGCAGCACTGGGTGCCAACTTACTACATCCTTCATATTTGCCATCAAGTTCAAGGCGTTCTTGCTCACTGGAATGATGATCAAACCACAGTCCACAGCCAGGTACGTAGGGCACGTTTGCAAGAATATCGCTCTTACTAACCTGAATTTTACCATCCTGCAAATCTTTTGGATGAGCATACACCATCTCTTCCATCAAGCCCAGTTCCTTCAAGAGTACTGCACAGCAAATACCATCGAAATCAGAACGTGTTACGAGTCGCATACATCCTCCTCCAGTTCAATATGTTCATTAAATATGATTCAGCAATTTACCCAATCTTCCCGGCATAGTCAAACTGTTCTTAGATTGCTACAGCAATCGTCCGAATAAACTAATGAACCACTCCCTGACACGGGGCAGCATATCTCTCTGCTCCCACTCATGGGGCTCTATTCGCCGGGAATTAGCGAGGTCATGGGCAAACATTTTTTCCATTTGAACGGAAAAGTCATGGTTCAAAATGAGAGCGTTCACCTCATCATTATTGAGGAGACTTAAATAGTCCATATTGGTGGAGCCAACTGTTGACCATACGTTATCGATGACTATTGTTTTCGCGTGCAGCAGGGACGTGCTGTGTTCATAAATCTGTACACCCGCCTGCAATAGTTCGGCATAGTAATGGCGCTGAGCATGAAGTGCCAATGAGGAATCGGTGATTCCGGGGAGAATGATTTTTACGTCAACACCCCGTTTGGCGGCGTCGGTCAACGCTTTAAGGATCTGCGTGTCAGGAATAAAATAGGAATTGGTCATGTGTACTGAGTGCTCGGCAAACGTGATAGCAGACACATAGACAATAAAGGGAATCCGGTTTTTTTCACCTTCCGTACTGCCAATAACTCGCACCAAGGCGGAACCACTTTCTTTTACCGTGGGAAAATAGGCCCGTCCCGACAGTGTGCCCCCGGCCTGTCGTTGCCAGGTGGTGATAAATAACTTCTGCAATTCAGCAACAGCCGGGCCTTCAATCTGAATATCCGTATCACGCCAATGAATGGGCTTCGCCCCATGTTTTTTTCGTATCAGGGGAATGCTTGAATAGACTCTACTGATGTTGATACCACCAATTATGGCTAATTTGCCGTCGATGATAAGAATCTTGCGATGATCCCGGTGTGTCAGATCCCATTGTTCACGGGCTTTCAGTGGATTGAGCGGATTGAAACCGACTACCTGTATTCCGCCATCCCGCAGACGCTGGAAGAATGATTCAGGGGTGTTTATACTCCCCATACAGTCGTAGATAAGCGCAACCTGGATTCCTTCGGCCCGTTTTTTGAGGAGGAGATCGGCAAATTTCTTACCGGTCTCGTCATCTTCGATAATATAACTCTCAAGATTAATGTGATCTTTGGCATGGCGGATTGCGGTAAACATGGCGGCATAGGCGGCTGGACCGTCATTGAGCAGACTGACACGGTTTCCCCGTGTCAGTGGACTATCGGTTACCGACTCTACTACCGGGGTGAGGCGGTCGAGAACATCGGTTTGAGCAACCGAGCGTTTTAGCCGGGTCATGACGGCCGCACTCTGTTTAGTGGAGAGCTGACCTTTTGAAGTCATGATCTTGTGCGGTTTTTGTGATATGGGCGCATCGTCGATCATAGGGGAAATATTTGGCAGGGAAGCGCAACCGGCTATGAAGGAGCAGAGGATAATCAATACTGATGCACTCGCAAAAAAGCAGACAAGTTCCCTCCCCAGGAGGGGGAGGGTTAGGGAGGGGGCGTTTTCTGATGTTATCTCAACAAGATGCAAAACATTCCCCCCTCCTGACCTCCCCCCGCTTGGGGGAGAAAATTACTTTTTACGAGAGCATCAATACTGCGAAAACAGTGGCGTGAGAGACTGATTTTATCGGTCAGGAGTCTGTCCTATACATCAATTCTGGATTTTTCTACCGCATTGTGCTGCCCGCTGTTCGTGATATCGTGCCACATGGTGATGAGAATGGCAAAAAGTACCGGACCAAGGATGAGACCGAGGAGACCGAGTGCAAACACGCCACACACGGCACCAAGTATTATTGCAGGGGCGGAAATATTGCTTTTAGCTTTGATGGCAAGCGGACGTATTGCATTGTCGGCCAGTCCGACAAAAATGACACACCAGAGCGCGAGCAGCACCCCTTTCAGATAGAAACCGTTGAGTAAAATCATAACCGTAACAGGCACCCAGACGATGCCGGTTCCCACAACAGGTACCAGGGCTGCCACTGCTGTCAATGCACCGCATATAACCGGGGCCGGCACGCCGGCTATGTAGTAGCCAACGGCGGCGGTGACCCCTTGTGCAAGACAGGTAAAGATGGTGCCAACCGTCACGGCGGTGGTTGTGGCACGAATCTCCGAGGCGTAGTGACGTGCTCTGGCCTGATTGGCGGCAAAACGGTTGATTGCCACGCCCATGATTTTTTCGCCATCCCGGTAGACAAAAAAGAGTATAAAAAGTGTCAACGCCACGGTGAAGATGAACTCTCCAAAATTTATAGCCGTATTGGTTGTCAGGTCAAAGAGATAACCATAGACATTATTAGACAATTTGACCATGAGATTGGCCGGATTAATATTAATACGATCGCTGAGGGTGATAAGAGTACCGATGAATGGCAGTTGTTTGATACTGTCTACCCCGGTGGAGGAAAACAACATAAAGAGCCGCACGCCTTCGCCGTACCATTCCAATGCGTTCTCAACGATCAGCATAATCAGGCCGATAATCGGTAAGATGAGACATACCGTTATTGCCAGAATCATCAATCCGGCCGAACGGTTCGGGTGACGGGGGAATCTGCAAGACAACCGATCATGGAGCGGGAGGGTGGAGATGCCGATAATAAGTGCCCATGCAAGGGGCCTGGCAATTGGTGCCACCAAGAGGGCAATCAGCCAGATGGCAACTGCAGTAGCTAATGCGGCAATAATACCGAGATACGTTTTACTGTCCAGTGACATCGTTTTTCCACGTGCGGCCTGATGTACCATGAATTTCCTCACATTGTGTCTCATGACAGTAACCAGCGCTTTTTGATGAGCAGGTAGGAAAAAGTCATGGTTATCACGCCGACTGCTGATAAGTACAGCAACTCAGGTGTAAAATGGGACATACTGAAATTAGTAAAAAGCAGTGCCTTGACCGGTTCTATCAAGTAGTACGAGGGGAGAAACCGGCTATATGCAGATAATTGTGGGGAGTAGTCGGCAAGGGCACAGGGGAGAAGGTGTGGTAGATAGAAGATAACACCTAAGGTTCTGGCACTCGCCTGGTTCTGGCATAATAAGCCGAGAAATATGCCGTATGAGCAGAAGCAAAAACAACCAAGCAGGATGAAAAGTACATAGTTTAAAATATTTTCTGGCTTGTCTTGGCTTAACAGATGAAGTGTCGCAATTGCAACGGCCGATAGAATCATCCCCGACGCTATTTTTGCACCTAACCATTCTATCTCACCCATCGGCGTTTGCAGGAGGGAGAGCAGCACTTTTTTTTCTTTTTCTTCGGCAACCTGTGCCGGCATTACGATAAAGCCCACCAAAAGTACCAGCATGAGTATCCAGGTTGGCAATAATTGTTTTCCTATTCCACCATCCTCCGTGGCTCTCACCTCTGAAATCCAACTGCTGCCTTTCCCTTCAACGACCTGTTGGAGCGTGGCTATCGACTCAATAATGACAAGCGTCTGCACCGCCTCTTTTTTCTGTACTACCAGCACAAATCTATCCCTCGTGAGCGCGGAATGGAGCAGAAGACCATCGATTTTCTTATCCCGTAACCTCTGCATTCCCTCCGCTTCATCGGTGACGGGTAACAGAGTCATCAGTGTACCCGCTGCTTTCATGGCACGGATCATGCCCGGTGCGTATGCTTCCGATCTGACAACGCCAACCGTTGCCTTGGGGAGATTGCGACCAGATTGATCTACCAGCTTTAATGATATGAACACAAAAAAGGGGATAAAGATGATCAACAGCACGCTCTTGTTTTTAACGGCGATAGCCAGATCGTTGAGCGTCAAAGTAATGAGAGGTGGCATCATGATATGTGTATCGGTTCGGCGTCTTTGGAGGAAAAGTAACTGTCGGGTGAACCATCAAATACCAGAAGACCCTTGCGCAGGATGATGACCCGTGTCGCAAGAGATCTGATTTCGTCCGGTCGATGGGACGTAAAGATGATGGTTTTCCCCGAGGCATGAAACCCACGGAGCATGTCATGGATTTCTCTTGTTATGTCGAAATCCAGACTGGACGTTGGTTCGTCAAATATAAGAATGGGCGGATCTGCCAGAAGTGTCCGCCCGATGCTGACCCGTTGCCGCAAACCTTTTGAGAGATTCCGGACGACGCTGTATCTGAAAGGGAGCAAGTCGAATTCATTCAGCACTTCTTCAATTCTTGAAGAGGGGGTACGAAAGAGGCGTGCAAACAGGGTAAGATTGTATTCGACAGAAAAGGCATCAAAAAGACTGGGTAGCTCGGGAACAAAGCCGATTTTCCGGACTACCTTCTTTCTGTCACTCACCGGGTCGCCATCAATCAGCACCGAACCGCTGTCCGGAAGATGCCACCCGGCTATCGTTTTGAGCAGCGTTGATTTCCCCGCACCATTGTGGCCAATCACGGCAATCAGTTCACCTTTTTCAACAGTAAAACTTATTGGTAAGAGTCCCCTGCTGCCGGCATACATTTTTGTAAGATTGTGGATTTCGATAGTCATTGGTACTACCGTGGCTAGGTCAGTTTGATAATTACAATTACCAGAATTGCAATAATCAATACGCCGATGATAAATCCCATGGTGTCCCCCTTTCATTGCTGGAATATATGGGGGCATGTGTGAGGTACCCCTGCAGTAACTTTATGGTATGAGTGGCATACCTGTTCAGGTGGTTTCCAACTCTTTCAGGCTTTTCATATCAATAACAAACCGGTAATGAACATCGCTTTTCAGTATCCGCTCATAGGCTTCGTTGATCCGATCTATGGGAATGACCTCCACATCGGCAACAACCCGGTGTTCGGCGCAGAAATCAAGCATCTCCTGGGTTTCGCGGATACCACCTATCAGCGATCCGGCAAGATTCAGGCGTTGTAAGACAAGAGAAGAGGCCGAAAGGAGCATCGGTTCGGGTATACCCACCAGCACCATGGTGCCGTCCCGACGGAGCATATTCAGGTAATCGTTGTAATTGTGCCGGGCTGAAATCGTATTGAGAATAAAGTCAAAGCGGCGAGCATTGGTTGTGAATGCGTCTGCTTCACCTGAAGCGATAAAATCGGTGGCACCAAGTGCCAGGGCATCTTCCCGTTTATTCCCTGAATGGCTGATTACCGTAACTTTGGCCCCCATGGCCACCGCGATCTTGACCCCCACATGACCAAGTCCACCCAAACCGACAACGGCAATATTGGAATTACTTTTGATGCCGAAGCGATGCAACGGCGAATAGACAGTTATGCCGGCACATAACAACGGTGCCACCCGTTCAAGGGGCAAACTGGTCGGGATGCGCAGGATATAATCTTCGCTCACGGTGATACGGGTCGAGTAACCACCATAGGTAGGTGTCCTGCCGTCCCGCTCATACCCGTTGAATGTGGTATTCATACCTTCTTCACAGTACTGCTCTTCACCGGCGGCACAGGCTTCACACTGGTGGCATGAATCGATAAAATAGCCAATACCAACAATATCACCTATTCTCCACTTTATGACCTCCTCACCGGTCTTTACCACCTTACCGACGATCTCGTGCCCCGGCACCATGGGATAGTGAGAACCGCCCCATTCGTTGCGGACCTGATGAATATCGGAATGACAGACGCCACAATAGATAACCTCTACAAGAACTTCGTGTGCGTTCGGATTTCTCCGCACAATCGTGTGAGGGGCCAGCGGTGCATTTGCAGAAATTGTTGCATATGAAGCGGTCGTTATCATCTGAGCTACCTCGCATGAAGTTTTGCTGGTTATGTGACGTTCTGGAGGAGTAATTGGCAACTTGTGTGCCATGACGGCATTATTCCGTTAACCGATGTAACTATCCGAATGTATGTAGTTTAATGGTTTTCAAGGCAAGGAGTTATCAGAGTGCTCCCGTGCCGTATACCGTCAGGGATGACACAACTGGCATACTTGACGGGATATACGGTGGTGTGTTCGGTCGATGTGGTGGTGTGCCGACATCGGTAGAGACGCAAAATTTTGCGTCTCTACCGCGGTGCGGTGCGACTGGTGAAGGGGAGGGGAGGGGGGACTACTGTCTTGCAATCCCGTATTTACGCATGCGGGCTCGCAGGGTGCTGGCATTGAGGCCAAGGATACCGGCAGCACCATTTTTGCCCTCAATGCGCCAACTGGTTTTTTTAAGAACTTGCAGAATATGATCATGTTCCAGTTCGATGAGTGCCTTTATCTCTTCTCCGGATGCTTCACTCGGCTTACTCCTTGGTTCAAAATGATCCAACACCTGTAACGCGTTACCCTGAGTGACAATGACGGCCCGTTCAATGATACTTTCCAATTCACGCACGTTTCCTGGCCAGTGGTACTCTTGAAGTTTGCTCATGGTTTCTTTTGAAACGGAATCAATTTTCTTCCCGATTTTTTTGTTAAATTTATAGACAAAATGATTGACCAGCAGTGGAATGTCTTCCGAACGTTGTCGGAGAGGCGGCATGGTAATGGGAAATACATTGAGCCGGTAGTAGAGATCCTCACGGAATCTGCCGTTCTTAACCTCTTCCGCAAGGTTTCTGTTGGTTGCCGCAATAATCCTGACATTGGTCTTTACGGTACGGGGGTTGCCGAGCCGTTCAAACTCACCATCCTGGATAACCCGGAGCAATTTACACTGTATCTCCAGGGGCATTTCACCAATTTCATCGAGGAAGATAGTGCCGCCATCGGCCATTTCAAAGCGGCCGATCTGCCGGGCGTCGGAGCCGGTGAATGCGCCCCGTTCACGTCCAAAGAGTTCACTTTCCACCAATGTCGCCGGCAGTGTGGTACAGTTGACCGTGATCAACGGTCGCCCCTTGCGTGTACTCTGACTATGGATAGCACGGGCCACAACCCCCTTGCCGGTCCCCGTTTCACCCAGGAGCAGGACTGTTGCATTCATGGGTGCCACCTGCTCAACGTGGGAGAATACCCGTGACAGCGCACTGCTCTGGCCGATAATCTCTCCGAAGTTGTATTGCTGGGCAACCTCTTGCTGCAGATAGATATTCTCGGCCTGCAGCCGATCTTTCAATTGGAGAATTTCCAGATTCGTCCTGCTGAGCTCTTTCGTCCGTTCTATGATGGTCTGCTCGAGAGAGCTGTTGTTGATTTCAAGTTTGTTATAGAGTAAGCGAACTTCCAACATGTTATGGATACGGGTTCTCACTTCGGTCAGGTCGAATGGCTTGGCGATGAAATCCTTCGCACCTGCCTGGAGGGCGCGAAGTTTGTGACCCGGTTGGGCTGTCAGAACAAGCACCGGCAAATATCCGCTCTTGTCGACCTCCTTTAACCCCTCAAGCACTTGAAAACCATCCATGCCAGGCATCTGTAGATCAAGCAGTATCAGGTCATAGTGATGTTTCTGATGCAATGCACAGACCTCATCAGGGTGAGTCGTTGATGTTATGTTGCTGTAGCCCGCTTCACGTAATAGTTGTTCAAGAAGAGTGATGTTTACTTCTTGATCATCGACAATTAAGATGCCAGCGGAAAGAATTTGAGACTCACTAATCATCATGACAGTTCCTTTTTGTTACCGGCCTTTGCGAAGGCGAACGCGACTTCCAGAGTTAATAAGAACTCATTTACTTTTATCGGTTTGGTAAGATAGCGAAAGAATCCGGCTTTCAAACCTCTTTCAATATCGATGGGCAGGGCATTGGCACTGAGAGCAACTACCGGAATATGGGCCGTTGTCTGGTCAACAATGAGGATTTTCATCGCATCAATACCACTGATCCCCGGGAGGTTAATATCCATCAGGATGACATCCGGGAGAGCACTGCGTGCCAGAGCAATGCCACTTCTCCCATCCCGGGCACTTAGCAGACGGATATCAGGCCGCCGTGCAATAATATCTTCAACCAGCATCAGATTAGCGGGGTTATCCTCAACGTACAGCAACGTGTACAGCGGTTCACTGGTATGAACGGTCCGTTGCGAGAGAGTGGCGTCTTCGGAGATTACGTCGCTCTGCTTTGTATGCATGGTCAGCGGTAGTTCGATCCAAAAAGTGCTTCCCTGACCCACACAACTCTCCACACCAATTGTGCCATCCATCCATTCCATCAGACGTTTTGCCACGACGAGGCCGATGCCGGTACCTTGTTCGGTGTTGGCCTCCTGTCCAAGCCTGTTAAACGGCTGGAACAGTTGAATAAGTTGTTCGTGATCCAATCCATATCCGGTATCAGTGACGCTGATGCGTACTGAATCACGGCTCACGGTATTTTTCACAACCACCGTTCCGCCAATTCTGTTGTATTTGATGGCGTTGGAAAGAAGGTTGATGAGCACCTGCTTCAAGCGCGTTCGATCAGCCTTGACACAGCAATGGGGAGCACAATGGTTGAAAGAAACAGCGATGCCCCGATTATTAGCCTGTGGCTCAATCATGGCCTCACATTCGATGAGAACCTCCATCAGGGGAACAGGTTCAAGGGACATCGACAGTTTGCCTGATTCTATCAAGGCAAGATCGAGTATCTCGTTTATCAACTCCAGCAAGTACCAACCCGCTTTCAATATCTGATCAACACTGCGAAGCTGGGCTGATGTTGGTGGCGGTATTCCCGATTCCAGGAGCTGGGCAAAACCAAGGATTGCGCTGAGTGGGGTACGCAGTTCATGACTCATGCTGGAAAGAAAATCTGATTTGGCAAGATTGGCTTTTTCCGTAATCTGCATAGCCTTCTCCAGCTCAAGATTTTTATCAAGCAACACCTGTTCAAGCCTGAGCCGCTCACTCTCTATGAGATTACGGGCACTGTTATCAGTACCGATGAGCAGATAGCCAATGATGTCATCCTGAGCGTCACGGAGTGCAGTGACTGAAACCACCGCCGGAAAGCGACTGCCATCCTTACGGATATAGGTGAGTTCATAAATATCCTCAATACCTCGCGAAGCTTTGAATACTAACGTCTCAAAACCCGGTGCCAGTGGTGTTTCCAACTCTCGGCTCAACTCGGTGGCACGGGCAATTACTTCCAAAGGGTCGGAGAGATCAGCCGGTGTGATCTTGTCCATAACTTCAGCGGCGCTGTAACCCAGCATTCGCTCAGCACCGACATTGAAAATCTGGATGACCCCCTGTGCGTCCGTTGCAATACTTGAAAAATTGGCACTATTGAAAATGGCCTTTTGAAGTGCCCCCGCTTTTAGCAGTGCTGCTTCGGCCTCGGTGCGCGCCGTGATGTCCCGTAAAATGCCGGTGAAGTAGCGTTGGTTATTCAGCCACATCTCGCTTATTGTCATCTCCAGCGGAAATAGGACGCCATTGCTCCGACGGCCAATTACCTCGCGACAAAAGCCACCGGCACGTTCTTCCTCACTGGCACAGTAATATTCAAGAGAATCAGTGCCCTCATTTTGATCAAGTCCAGGAATCAACAGGCTGAAGTTTTGCCCCGCCAGTTCCGGTCCATTATAGTCAAACATACGCTCTGCTGCCGGATTGACCGTTTCAATGAAGCCACTGCTGGCGTGGATGGTAATAATACCGTCCGCCACCGTATTGAGGATTGTTGTGACGAGCGCACCACTATCACGGAGTGACTGAGCTACTGCATACTCTTCGCTGACATTACGGAATACCAGTACCGCTCCAACTATCTGGTCATTACGGCTGCGTATGGGGGCGCAACTGTCAGCAATGTCATATTCCTTGCCGTCACGAGCAATCAGTATTGTGTGGCTTGCCAGGCCTTGGGTTGTGCCCTGGATTATGGCATCCATAATCGGTATGGGGGCTGGTTTTCGACTCTCTTTGTTGATTATGTGAAAAATATCTTCCACCAGTTGTCCAACGGCCTCTGCCTGCGTCCAACCGGTCAGTTGTTCGGCAATGGGATTAAGGCGCACGACCCGTGCGGCTCCATCGGTGGCAATTACCCCATCACCGATGGAGTTGAGCGTCACCGCTAATTGTTCTTCGCTTTCACGCAGCATTTTTACCACCGCGTCTGACTCGGCCTGAAGACGCCCCAGTTCTTCATTCTGAAATTCCAGTTCGATCTGCTGGTGTTCCAATTCCAGTTGGGAGCGCCTGAGTTCCGTGTTCTGTCCTTCAATCTCTAGCTGGGATAGTTCGAGCTCATTTAATAACTTATGCGTTGTTATGCCTTTCTCCAGAAGTTCAACGTTGGCCTGGTGCAGTAATGTGTTTGTTTCCTCTTGAAGTTTCAAAAGCCGCTCGGTTTCCTGGTGGGCATTGATTTTGAACTGCTGCTGTTTGTTTCGAAGGATCAAATAGGCAAACGAGACCGCCAGTAACAAGTTACAGATACTGGCAGATATAATGAGGATAAACATTCGGCGCAACTTTGACTGAAAGAGGGCATCGCGCTCTTTCAATATCTGGTCTTCCACCTGCATGAAACCGCGCATTTCGGAGCGGATCTCATCCATCAGGCGCATACCCTTACCATTCTTTACGACATCGATTGCCGCAGCTGTGTCGCCGCTCGCGCGAAAAGCGATCACATTGGACAGTTCAGCCATCTTGGCATCAACGAGTGGTACCAACCGGTCGAGGTGAGCGCGGGTTGCCTGGTTCGAAATATGTTGGCGTAGCGTGGTTAGCTCTGATGCAACGGTGTCTCGTACGGAGTTGTACGGTTTGAGGAATGCCTGGTTGCCGGTAAGCAGATACCCACGCTGGCCGGTCTCGGCATCAATCAGTGAGGACATCAGATTATTTGCCTGGTTGATGAGCAGAAAGGAGGCCTTTCGCTCTCTTGCAGTAGCTTCAATCTGCGTGAAGGATTGATATGCCAGTAAGATAATCATACAGAGTGACAGGAGGAGCAGAAGCCCTACCGAAGGAATATAAAGGGTGCGTTTAATTTTCATGGGTTACCTGTCCTGGTACTCTACAAATATGAACGATTGAAGCTTTAATGATCATTTTTTTGCTAATAGTTCATTCATCTGTTTTTTTAAATGTTCATTCTCACTGCGCAACTTCTCTTCGAGCTTTTTAGCGGCAGTTATATTGGAAAAGGTAATTACGACACCGGCAATGACAACGTCCATGGTGCGGTACGGCATGATACGCACTGAAAACCAACAACCATCGGTGGTAGTGATATGCTTTTCAGAAAAGACCAGGCTGCGCAGTACTTCCCGTATTTCCACATTCATTTCTGGATAGAGCAGATTACTGGCAATATCTGAGAGCGGCCGCCCAACATCGCCCGGGATAAGCTTAAACAGTTTATCCGCCCCGGTCGTGAAGCGCCGTATGGAGAGGTTGTTATCAAGGAACACGGTCACAATTTCCGTACTATTGAGCAGGTTCCTCATGTCGTTGTTCGCCCGTGCCAAATCGCCCATTTTTGATTGTTGTTCGGCGTTTACGGTCTGTAGTTCTTCGTTCAGTGACTGCATCTCTTCACGGGAAGTGGTCAGCTCTTCATTGGTTGATTGCAGCTCTTCATTGGTTGATTGGAGCTCTTCGTTAGCTGAAGTGAGCTCTTCCTGGGATATTTGTGTTTCCTCCCGTGTGCCTTGCAGTGCTTCCCGGAATTGACAGAGCTCCGCTTCCAGCTCAAGAATTCTGTTTTTACCGATAGAGGCAGTAAGTCGGGTTGACACTTTATCATCGAGTGTGGTCCCTTCTGCAAATACCACCATCACCATGCCGCGAAGCGCATCCGGCTTCTGAATCAGCTGGACGGTTATCTCAACGGATGGTCTTCGCTTATCTTCCGAACTAAGCAAACACTTGACCGTGACCCGCTCCTGTTGCCGTAGTGCCTTATGAAAGGCACTACCGAGGTCAAACCGAAGTTCCTCCCGAGCCATGGCGAAGATATTCCAGTTGGCTTTACCGGCTGCCGGCTCCAGATATTTACCGGTCCGGCCGCTAATGTAGATGATATCGCCTTTATCGGTGGTCAACACAGCGGGGGGAGCATAATGCTGAAGCAACAAGTGATCCGCAAGTGACTGGAGATTGGTGCCAGGCTCTCCCATTGGTAACTCCTTGGCAACTCCCGGATGAACAGGGGTGAACTTCACCGGAAACGCTAACTGTTCCGGGGGAAATTGCGTGTCACGTTTTCTAAACAGCCGTAATTTGCCATCCTCTGCCATAAACAAATCGGTGAATGAGCTGACCGATTCGGAGCTTCCCAACAACAGAATACCGTTCTTGTTCAGGCTATAGTGAAAAAGAGGCATCACCTTTTTTTGCAGCTCTGGCGTCAGGTAGATCAATAAATTGCGGCAGATCAGAATATCCAGTCTGGTAAAGGGAGGATGCATGATCATGTTCTGCGTGGCAAACGTTACCATCTCACGGATTTCTTTACCGATTCGAAAGCCATTTTCTTCCTCGACAAAAAAGCGGCGGAGACGATCGGGAGAAACATGGGCGGCGATAGACGTGGGATAGATCCCCTGTCGCGCCCTATCTATGGCATCTTGATCGAGGTCTGTGGCAAAAATCTGTAACGAGTATATCTGCCCGGAGTCAGTCTGTTCCAGGACCTCTTTGAAGCTGATTGCCAATGAATAGGCTTCCTCACCTGTTGAGCAACCAGCCGACCACGCCCGGAGGTTCTTGCCGGCTGGATACCCTGCAAGAAGTGATGGAATAGCTTTTTCACTCAGTTCTTGCCACGCCTCCGGGTCGCGAAAAAAATGAGTGACGCCGATGAGCAACTCTTTGAAAAGAAGCTCCATTTCCTGTGAATTTTCTTCCAGATAGCGAACATACGAGCCTATAGTGTCAATCTGATGGATACCCATGCGGCGTTCGACTCGCCGATATACGGTATTTTTTTTGTACTGGGAGAAATCGTGGCCTGTTTTCGACCGTAACAGGTTGAGAACTTTTTCGAGGGAGCTTTGATCTTTTCCCTCTTCCGGAAGTTCACTCTTTTGTTCGATTCGTGGCAGATTGACGGAGTCAATGATTTTGCCCGGCAGTTCTCCCGCAGTGGCCACAATAGTGGCAAGTCCCCCATCTATGACACTTCTTGGCATACTATCGAACTTGGCTGTCGATGGTTCCTGTACGGCACCAATTCCGCCATTGGCTCTGATTGCCCGAAGCCCGATGGTACCGTCACTCCCCATGCCGGAAAGAATGACACCTATGGCGGCAGTCCCCATCTCCTCGGCCAGAGAACAGAAGAAGTAATCAATCGGCAGTCGCAGTCCACGGGGTGCTGCCGGTTCACAGAGATGCAGGGCACCATGGGACAGTGATATATCTTTGTTAGGGGGGATGACATAGACACAATTTGGTGTGATCTTCACCAAATCGCTTGCCTGGATAACTGCCATCTTTGTTATGCGTTGCAAAAGTTCGGGGAGAATCCCCTGGTGGGTGGGGTCGAGGTGTTGGATGACGACAAATGCCATACCGCTCTGCTCAGATACATTGCCGAGAAACTGCTCTAACGCTTCGAGACCCCCAGCTGAAGCACCAACGCCAACAATGGGAAAAGAGGGTGGCAACTGTCGAGGAGCTTTTGCGCTCGGAGAAGATCTTGCGTGTCCATTGCAACTGTCAGCCGACGATATATTTTCTTTCATGAAGCTGACCATATCAGCATTTAATTAATTCTCCTAAAGTTATTTTCCCCATGGCCGCTCGTTTCCTTCATATACTGAGGTTCTGCAACATATGGTGGTTATCTGTGAGTAAAGCTGTTGCCAGTTTCATGTCCCCAACAGTAAAACTTCCCAAAATCAGCCTATTATCAGGATGTTTAGTTATTCTTCCGTCTTTGGCGGGGTTTTTGCCTTACCAGAGCAGATGATCCTGGTCATCCTGCCCTACCTGCCGTTTTCGGTAGTTATGGGTGGGGGATGTTGAAATGTAAATTTGAAGGGGTGCTGAATCTCGGAAGTAGCATGGCAAGAATAATGTAACTCGCAAATAACTGAAAGGAGGGTTTATGAAGAATTTTACAATAAAGAAATGGTATCTACTATTCGTATGTATGTTTACCAGCTTAGCTACGCTGACAGGATGCAGTGGAGGTGTATTCGGGGGGGGATTATGGAACACACCCCACCCGCCGGTCATTACCGCTTATTCTTTGGTCGGGGCCGTTGGCACCATCAATGAGTCTGCAAAAACCATCTCGGTAACGGTTCCGTTTGCAACTGTTCTGACAAATCTGACCGCAACGTACGCCACCACAGCCATTTCCGTCTCAGTTGCCGATGTACCACAAACCAGTGGTGTGGCCCCCACAAATAATTTTACCAATCCGGTGCTATACACCGCAACCGCTGCCGACCATTCAACGGCAAAATATCTGGTGACGGTCACCGTGGCTTTGCCCATCGATAAGGCCATTACCGCCTACTCCATTGATGGGGTTGTCGGCACCATCAATCCGGCAGCAAAAACCATCTTGGTGGCCATGCCGTATGGCACAGATGTTACCGGTTCAGGCAAGGATCTTATGCGGCCGTCATTCTCGGCTTCAGCTACTGATGTCCGTGTCGGTGGTGTCCTGCAGCAGAGTCCTGCCCTGGTATCACGGAACTTTAGCAACCTGGTTGTCTATACCGTAACCGCAGCTGATACTTCTGCCGTAAACTATACCGTCATTGTAACCGTGGCTTCGCAAATTGACAAAGCACTTACGGCATTTTCCATTGACGGTATTAACGGGGTCATCAACCCAACCACCAGGACCGTAGTGGTCGCGATGCCCTATGGCACTGACATCACCGGCTTGAGTAAGGATCCCATGAGGGTGACTTACTCCGCATCAGCCACTGATGTGCGGGTCGTGGGAACTCTCCAGCAGAGCCCGGCCCTGGTAGCTCGCAATTTCAGCAGTCTGGTTGTGTACACGGTAACGGCAGCTGATACTTCCGCCGTATCCTACACCATTTTTGTGACGGTTGCTCCGGCCATTGACAAGGGCATTACCGCCTACTCCATTGACGGAGTTGTCGGTACGATCAATCCACTGACACAAACCATAGTGGTAACTATGCCGTATGGCACCGATATCACCGGTTTAAGCAAAGACCCCATGCGGGCCTCATTCACCGCAACAGCCACTGACGTCCGGGTAGCAGGCACACTCCAACAGAGCCCGGCACCGGCTGCACGAAATTTCAGCGGCCTGGTTGTCTACACGGTTACTGCTGCTGACAGCTCCACCGCGCTGTATACCGTTTTCGTTACGGTGGCGTCACCCATAGACAAGGCAATTACGGCATTTTCCATTGATGGCATTAACGGGACTATTAATCCCACCACCAGGACGGTAGTGGTAGCGATGCCCTATGGCACTGACATCACCGGCCTGGGTAAGGACCCCATGCGGGCCTCATACTCCGCATCGGCCAGTGACGTTCGGGTAGCGGGCACATTGCAACAGAGCCCTGCCTTGACAGCACGCAATTTCAGCAATCTGGTTGTGTACACGGTAACGGCAGCTGATACGTCGTCAGCAAGCTATACCGTCTTTGTAACCGTAGCTTCACAGGTTGACAAGGCACTAACGGCATTTTCCATTGATGGCGTTAACGGAACCATAAACTCAACGACCAGGACCGTGGTGGTAGCGATGCCCTTCGGCACTGACATTACCGGCTTGGGTAAGGACCCCATGAGGGTAACGTACTCAGCGTCAGTTACCGATGTTCGGGTTGCGGGTACTCCACAACTAAGCCCTGCCGTGGCAGCGCGCAATTTCAGCAGCCTGGTTGTGTACACGCTAACAGCAGCAGATACCTCCGCCGTGTCCTACTCTGTGTTTGTAACGGTTGCTCCGGCCATTGACAACGGTATTACCGCCTACTCCATTGATGGAGTTGTCGGTACGATCAACCCAGTAGCAAAAACAGTGTTAGTAACCATGCCCTTTGGCACAGATATCACCGGTCTCAGCAAAGATCCGATGCGGGCGTCATTCACCGCAACAACGACCGACGTTCGGGTCGCAGGCACACTCCAGCAGAGCCCGGCAGTGACTGCGCGAAATTTTAGCAGCCCCGTTCTGTACACGGTGACTTCCGCTGACAGCTCCACCGCACTGTATACCGTTATCGTTACGGTGGCTTCACCCATAGACAAAGCTATTACGGCATTTTCTATCGATGGCGTTAACGGGACTATTAACGCAACCACCAGGACTATCGTGGTGGCGATGCCCTATGGCACTGACATTACCGGCCTGGGTAAGGACCCCATGAGGGCAACGTACTCCGCTTCAGCCACTGATGTTCGGGTAGCGGGCACACTGCAACAGAGCCCGGCCTTGGCAGCGCGCAATTTCAGCAGTCTGGTCGTGTACACGGTAACCGCAGCAGATAGCTCCGCCGTATCCTACGCCATATTTGTGACGGTTGCTCCGGCCATAGACAACAGCATTACCGCCTACTCCATTGACGGAATTGTCGGTACGATCAATCCAGTAGCAAAAACCATCTTAGTAACCATGCCGTATGGTACTGATATCACCGGCCTCAGTAAGGATCCGATGCGGGCGTCATTTACCGCAACAGCTACCGACGTCCGGGTAGCGGGCACACTTCAGCAGAGCCCGGCACCGGCTGCACGCAATTTCAGCGGGCTCGTGGTGTACACGGTAACTTCTGCAGATAGTTCCACCGCCACATATACCGTTATTGTTACGGTGGCTTCGCCCATAGACAAAGCTATTACGGCATTTTCCATCGACGGCGTTATCGGTACGATAAATCAGGTCACCAAGACAATCTTGGTAGCCATGCCATACGGCACAGACGTAACCGGTCTTGGCACAGATCCCATGAGAGCGACATACACTGCAACAGCTACCGACGTTCAGGTAGGTGGCGTTGTACAGCAGAGCCCCGCTCTGGCAGCACGGAATTTCAGCAGTATGGTTGTTTACACGGTTACTGCTGCGGACGGTTCGACGGTATCATATACCGTGTTTGTTACGGTGGCATCACCGGTCGACAAAACCATCACCGCATACTCACTTGATGGCGTTATCGGCACCATAAGTCAGACCACCAGGACAATCTTGGTCAATATGCCGTTCGGAACCAATGTCACCGGCATAGGTACCAATCCGATGATTGCCACGTACATCGCTTCTTCAACTGATGTTACGGTAAACGGAGCATCGCAGATCAGCGGCACAACGCGGAATAATTTCACCAATCCGGTCCCGTACAAGGTAACAGCAGCTGACACCTCAACGGCAACCTATACCGTTATTGTAACAGTGGCCTTGTATGTACCAACTCCCGGAGACGCCGGAGCCGCACCATTCCTGGCTTCTGCTGATACCTTTGGCATCATAGCAAACGATGCTATCACCAACTCCGGTGCAACGTTGATGCATCTCTACGGTGATGTGGCATTGGCCGGTCCGACATCAACATCGACGGCTCTGGTTGCATTTACCGTCGGTGGAACTGCAGCGGTACCTACTTCACCGCGAGTAACCGGGCAGATTATCACTACTGATAAAGGCAATTCAGCTCTTCTGCGACAGCTTCGCCTTGACCTTCAGTCCGCGTATGACAAAAACAAAATCGGCTCAGTTCGTGTCGCACCGTCATCGGTACCGACATTGACCAGTAATGGCGGGACATTTATTCCAGGTGTTGTTGACCTCTCCGGAATGGTTCTTCGCCCCGGTATCTATGCGGTGGGGACGACTATTGACACGTTTGGTTTGAGCAATGTAGCCGGTCCCCTTGTGCTTGATGCACAGGGAAATGCCGATGCGGTGTTTATCTTCCAGGCCGATACCATGACCACGACAACCGGTAGCGTTGTGCTACAGGGAGGTGCCAATCCCAAAAACGTTTTCTGGATCATGACCAACAATGCCACAATCGGAACGAACACCTTCTTTCAGGGGACAATTGTGGCGGGACGCACCATCACAATTAACGCCAACACGATCGTTGAGGGAAGAATGCTGGCAGGAGCTGACAGTTCGGCTCCGGTTGGTACCGGTAACCTTACGGTAAGTGGTATCATCACCGTGCCGAAATAAAGTAGTGATAGGGAGGCGGTCATGTTGGGCCGCCTCCCTTGTTTCTGAAGAAGAAGTGATGCTGACAGTACTCAATTTACGAAGTATGACAAGAGGAGGGGGTTTATATGAAAAAGAAATTTTCATTAGCTTTAAATATAACGAAAGTACTATCGGTCCTATTGCTCTCGGTATTCGCACTACCCGTGGCTGGTCACACAGAGATTAGGGAAGGAAGTGTAGAAATTAGCCCGTTTGCCGGCTTCAACATGGTTGAAAAACGCCAGAATTTGAAAAATGCACCGATATACGGTGGGAGGCTTGGCTACAATTTTACCGACCATTTTGGAGTTGAGGCGACGGGAGAGTTTGTCCAGAGCTGGGTTGATGATAAGTCAGCCGTTTTCGATAGAGAGGGCAAATTTACCAGTCCGACAGATGGGGTGAGCGTCACCTCATACCATCTTGACCTGCTCTATCATCTGATTTCGGAAGGTAAATTCAACCCGTTTGTGGTCGCCGGCTATGGAGCTGCCATATATGATCCAAAAATAAACAACGAGAATATGTCCATTATCGATTTTGGTATTGGAGCTAAGTATTGGTTGAATGACACGATAGCCATCCGGGCCGATCTCAGGGATAATCTTGTATTTGAGGATAAAATCAACAATGTACAGGCGACTATCGGCATAGTTATGGCTTTTGGAGGAGAGAACAAAAAGGTTGTGGCAATATCACATGCTTCGAATACTGCCATCATTGAAGTCGCAGATAGCACGACACCTACCGTTGTTTTTACGTCACCGGCTAATGGTGCTACAAAAGTGCATATCAATCAGAAAGCCTACGTTGCCTTTAGTAAGGATATGAACCAGACGACGCTTACCAACTCCACTTTTACGATAATGCAGGATAGCAGTCCCGTTCCGGGTGAAGTTACCTCCACCGATTCGACCGCAACCTTCACTCCCACCAGCAATTTTGAGCAAGGTAAACTTTATACCGTTCTGATAAATGATGGCGCAAAAGATTCATCGGGCAATTCCATGACGCACAGTTATGAATGGCGTTTCACCGCCGGTGATGTGGCAGATGCTACCGCACCGACGGTCGCATTCACCGCTCCGGTGAACGGTGCTACCGCAGCACCGATCAAACAGAAAATCAATGTGGCCTTCAGCGAAGTAATGGATCCCAACACCCTTAACTCACAAACATTTATCGTAATGCAGGGTGAAAAGAGTATCGCGGGTAAAGTGACAACTTCTGCCTCTAATGCCACCTTTACAACCAGTAAGGATTTAGCCAATGGAATGCCATATACTGCCACCATAACCACCGGTGCCAAAGATTTGGCAGGCAATCCGCTGGCACAGAATTATGTATGGAACTTCACTTCCTACGCACCACCAAAGGCGTCATCAACTCTGGTTACGCTGCAAAATTCCCATTTTGACTACAACAGTACCGCGATCAGTGAAAACGGCCGAACTATTCTGAATAATAACATCATGGGAATGAAGAATAATCCCAAATTAAAGCTGCTTGTTTCCGGGTACACCTCTGCTTCCGGCACACCTGAATATAACCAGGATCTGAGCGAGAGACGGGCAGAATCGGTCAAGGCGTATCTGGTTACATTGGGTGGCATTGATGCTGGTCGGATTACTACCGTCGGGTATGGCGAATCACACCCGGCCCAACATGAAGTAAACCCCAGCGATCGGCTTTCCCCTGCGGCTCTCGCAAACATGAGAGTTGTCGTTGAGATCATCGAAGAGTAAGCTCGGATAGTTGTTGAAATAGATGTGAATGAGCCCGCAACCACCTTTGGTTCGGGCTCATGAGTTCTGGGCGTGTGCTGGCGTAACTCGCCTGAGATTGAGATAACAAGGAGCAAAAAATGACCAGAATAACCCTGCCAGTTCTCAGTATTACTCTGTTTTTACTCTGTTCATGCACGGTTTTCTGCAAAGGTGACCCAACACCTGAATCGGTGCCAATGCCAAAACAGCTGACAGCTCCGGTTGGCAAAAAATGGCAGCTTATTGAAGAAGCACCGAATATCAGTGACGAGCATGGCCGCCTCCCTTTTCAGGTTGAGCAGTCGGTCCGACCGGATGGGAAAACATCCACATCGCCAAAAAAATTCAAAAATGAAGCCGTGAAATGATGCCATTCATGTGTGCCAACCAGAAGGATAAATCCCATGGCTCTTCCTCTCAATAAAACAAAAATCATCTGTACCATTGGGCCAGCATCCGAATCTCCCGCTATATTACTCAATATGCTGGATGCCGGGATGAACATTGCACGGTTAAATTTCTCCCATGGTGATTTTTCCTGGCATAAGACCGTAATCGATAATATTCAGTCCGCTGCTCGTATGAGCGGAAAACCGGTAACAATAATGGCAGATCTTCCCGGCCCCAAAATACGCATCGGGCAATTGACTGAAGAACCAATTCAATTAATGCAAAACGATATGTTTACCTTGACCACACAGGAAATTATCGGTGATTGTCGGCGAGCTTCTGTTAATTTCCCCCGTCTGCCGGTGATTGTGAAGCCAGGTGATATCATGTCTCTCAATGACGGCATTATTCACCTGGAAGTAGTGAAGGTAGAAGAGCAGGAAGTGCGATGCCAGGTTCTGATTGGGGGAGAATTGCGTTCCCATAAGGGGCTCAATTTACCTGGAATCAATCTTGGTATCACTGCATTTACCGAGCATGATCATGACTGTTTAAAATTTGCTCTCACACATGGTGTGGATGTGATCAGCCAATCATTCGTTGAGACCGCCGCCGACATTGACGCAGTACGTAACGCGGCAACAGAGCTTGGATTTAACGTATTCATCATTGCCAAGATTGAACGGGCAGGGGCATTGACTTACATTGATGAAATCCTGAAGGCTGCCGACGGGATCATGGTTGCACGTGGTGACTTGGGAGTAGAGACTCCCATGGAAAGAATTGCTGTGGTCCAGAAACAGCTGATCAGTAGGGCTAACTTATTCGGAAAGCCTGTTATCACCGCCACACAAATGCTGGAATCAATGGTAGATCATTACCGCCCCACCAGGGCTGAGTCCACCGATGTGGCTAATGCCGTCCTTGACGGCACCGATTGTGTGATGCTTTCCGAAGAATCTGCCATGGGGCAATTTCCGGTGGAGGCGGTAAAAATGCTTGCCAAAATTGCCGGAGCTACGGAACCACATCGTACCGATGTCAGTACCCGCGAGGTTTTTGCTGACTATAATCGAGATACTGATGTGCATCTCGTGGATATTATCTCGCGAAATGTGCAGCGTACCGTAGCCCGTCTCGCCCCGATTGCCGTCATTGCCCCTACGGCCACGGGAAACATTGCCCGGATGATATCCCGCTTCAAACTACCCACGTGGATCGTGGTCGCCAGCCCAAATGGAGCGATCTGTCGCGGATTGCAATTCTCGTACGGAGTAGTTCCTATTCAGACGGAGTATCCTCTCAACTGGAAGGAATTTGCCCGGTCTTGGGTACAAAGTGAAAAATTGCCGGAGGAGTTAATCGTCATGGCGGAATGTCCCTGCCAACGGACCCCACACGTGAGCCCACACCTGGATATTATAGATTTACGTACCACCATGCATACGGAAACCCAGTGACTCCTGTCAGTGTCATCGGCACTTATCTACCGGGCTCTGCCTCAGCTTTTACATCTGTACTCCCGTATCGGCATAATCCAGCGTTACGTGAAGTGCATCAAGGAACTCATGTAATTTTATCGGCTTTGTTATATAGCGAAAAAACCCGGCATTCAGCCCCCGTTCAATGTCAAAGGACATAGCGTTTGCACTGATGGCAATAACCGGGATATGGGCAGTGGCCTGGTCAGATTGCAGAGCATTCAAGACTTCGTACCCGCTGATATCAGGCAGATTAATATCGGTAAGAATTACATCCGGCCGTGATTCACGCGCAGCTTTGATTCCGCTGTATCCGTCTCCGGCGGTTATCAGAGAAATTTCGCGATGTCGCAGCATGATCTGGGTAACCAGTGCCAGATTCGACAGATTGTCTTCTATATAGAGCAGTGTATGTATCCGTTCTCGGCAGGATAACTGCTGTCCGGTATCTGTTGTCGCACTGTCGCTCTCCGTATAAAATTGTGGTGTTGAATCCCGCATAAGCTCAATCCAGAATTCACTACCTACCCCAACACTGCTTTCCATGCCAATGCTGCCCCCCATGAGTTCGACCAGCTGTTTTGCCACCACGAGCCCGATCCCCGTCCCCTCTTCGGCACCATATTCCTGCCCGAGACGATTGAACGGCTGAAAAAGCTGATCCATCTGTTCCGGCAGCAATCCTGACCCGGTATCCCTGATGCTGATGCGAACCCGTTCCGGCGTACTAACACTACAGGTAACTTTAACCGCTCCCTGCTTGCTATTGTACTTGATAGCGTTGGTAAGAAGATTAATAAGGACCTGTTTCACTCTGGTCCGGTCGGCACGGACAACATACGCCGTATCGAAGAGTGGAAATTGTACCCGGATGCCATGCTGTTCCGCCTGTAGTGCCACCATGTCTCGGCATTCTCCCATAACCTCGTTCAGCGACACCGGTTCCTGCACAAGCGTCACCTTTCCCGATTCCACTTTTGCCAGATCGAGAATATCGTTAATGAGTGTCAGAAGGTGCCAGCCCGCCGTCAGTATCTGGGCAACACTTTCTTTCTGTGAAGACGTGAGGGGAGGGGAGTCGCTCTCCATGAGCTGGGCGAA
This sequence comes from uncultured Geobacteraceae bacterium, assembly GCA_903901875.1. Classification (GTDB taxonomy): domain Bacteria; phylum Desulfobacterota; class Desulfuromonadia; order Geobacterales; family Pseudopelobacteraceae; genus JACRCG01. Next base: position 64,634 of record CAIUSO010000084.1, read on the forward strand.
CCCGAGTATGGCATTTAACGGGCTCCGCAGCTCATGACTCATACTGGAAAGAAACTCTGATTTCGCGTGGCTCGCTTTTTCTGCCACCCGGCTGACATGTTTTAATTGATCATGTAATGACTTGACATGGAGAAGCATCTTAATTCGAGCGAGTACCTCAGCGACATCAAACGGCTTGGAAATGAAATCTTCCGCACCTGCATCGATTCCCCTGATGCGACTTTCCCGATCCGATAATGCCGTAACCAAAATAACCGGGATAGAGTTGTAATCATCATCTGATTTAATCCATCGGCAGACCTCGAAACCATCCATTTCGGGCATCATTACATCGAGTAAACAGATGTCAACCTCCCCCGATGTTATTTTTTCAACTGCCCTCTGGCCACTGGTTGCCGTAACCACTTCATAGCCACGGGGGGTAAGCATGGCTTCCAGCAAGCTGAGATTGAGCGGTTCGTCGTCCACGCAGAGAATTCGTGGCAAGGGTTTACTCATCATGCTACCCCATGTTCCAGCCACTTTTTGATGAGTGCGGGTAGCTCCCGGGTACTAATCGGCTTAGAAATATATCCGTCAAATCCGGCGGCCAGAAACTTTTCTTCGTCCCCCTGCATGGCAAAGGAGGTGAGGGCGATGATCTTCAGCCCTCTGGTTAATGGATCTCCCTTTAAGATGCTGCCTGCGGTCATGCCATCCATGCCCGGCATCTGGATATCCATTAAAATAAGATCAGGCATGAGTTTTATGGCAAGCGTGACCCCCTCCTGCCCATCAACGGCAACCGTCACCTCATAGCCGTGATAGGTCAGAATATCCATAAGAAGGCTGCTGTTGTTGGCATTATCTTCAACAATCAATATTTTATATGGCATGGTAGTTGTCTCCTGTTATTGAAGGTCTTTTAAAGATGTATGGCACTTTCCACCAAACTGATAAAATTACGTGTGGACAGGCTTCCTTTTTCGGCAATGCGCCAGACCTTGCCGGTCAGCCGGGCTCTGTCAGTAGTGGAGAGATCCATTGCGGTCAAAACGAGGATAGGAACATGTGTAGTTGCAGTGTCGTTTTGCAGACGGTTCGCCACTTCAAAGCCGTTGACACCGGACATCATGAGATCAAGAACAATAAGGTCCGGTGATTCACGTCTCGCCATCTCAATACCATCGATGCCGTTGTTAGCACGCAACACACGATACCCTTTATCCTGCAGAGCATATTTTAACGAAGTCTGGGTAAGCGGATCGTTTTCGATCAGGAGGACCATATTACCGCTGCCAGGAACTATGTCAGGCCGACTGGTGGTTGATGCTTTGGTCTCTGTCTGCATCAGCGGCACCGTGAAGATGAACCTGCTCCCTAAGCCGAGTGTACTTTCCACCCATATCCTGCCACCATGCAATTCTACCAGCTGTCTCGTCAATGCCAGGCCGAGGCCGGTCCCTTCGAATCCCTTGGTATACACCGACTCCAGCTGGGTAAATACCTGGAAGAGCTTTGGAATATCTTCAGCCTTTATCCCCAGACCGGTGTCTGCCACGGTGATCTCAACAAAATTGCCGTCTCTCTCGGCGGTAATATCAATGAATCCACCGCTCAGGGTGAATTTGACCGCATTTGAAACAAGATTGAAGAGGATCTGCTTCAGCTTTCTCTGGTCTGCCACGATACGTATATCGGCTTCCGGAGTAAGCTCCATACGCAGGCCAATATTGCCTTTCAGAGCTTTTTCCTTGAGCATCATCAGCGAAGCATCAAGGGTTTCCCGAAGTGAAAAAGTACTTAGTTCGAGCTCCATTTTGCCCGACTCAACCTTGGAAAGGTCGAGAATGTCGTTGATCAAGGAGAGCAGATGTCTGCCGCTGGTAAGGATATTTGCCACATATTCTTGCTGTTTTTCATTGATTGAACCAAAAATCTGGTCCTGCAATACTTCGGAAAAACCGATCACCGAGTTAAGCGGAGTGCGCAATTCATGGCTCATGTTGGCCAGAAATTCGGACTTGCTTCGAGAAACCTCTTCAAGCTTAAGATTGTTGCCGGCAATTTCTTCGCTACTCACCTGAAGTTGTTTTGCTAACAACTTGAGATCGCTGTATTGACGTAGATTGTCCAACGTCACTCCAAGAGTTGTCGCGAGCCGATCAAAAAAGGCGAGGTCGCACTCTTCAAGTGTACTGCTTGTGCCCAATACGAGTACCGCAAGGCGGCGCTCCTGATAGCTTATCGGAATCATCAACACCTGTACCGGTGTGAAGTCGACAAGTCCGGTTTGCAGTGTCAGCTCCTTACAGTCAAGCAGTGTCATTCGCCACATCTGTGCCGCCTGACCGAGCAAGCCCTCACCGAGAGCAAACTCGCGCGTTGTCTCGACACTCAGACCGTGTGCGGCTTCGCAGCGGAAACGACCGCTTGATATGTTGAATTCATAGAGGGCAGAAACCGGAAGTGGATGCAATTCCGCCAGCAGATCCAGCAGACCTTCGAGAATGTTACTTTTGTCGAAGCTGGCGGAAAACAGTGCCATTGCTCGTTGTTGCGTTTCATCGAAGCGTGCCGTAGCCCGCAACTGACGCTCGGTACGCTTGAACCCGGTGACATCGATGATAACGGAGAGACAACAGGTAATACGCCCTGCTTCGTCACGAATTGGCATGGCGTTGCTGGAAATGGTTTTACGTGAGCCGTCAAAGCAGCGGATATCGACCAATTCGTCACGAATAATCTCGCCTCCTTTAAGACTGCGGAACACCGCCCACTCATCATCGGCCAGGCGTTTGCCACTCTTCGGCCACCATCCGGCATATTCACCCGACAGCCGGATGTCACCCTCCTGCTCACCGTCCCATATTTTACGTGCGGCCGGGTTTATCTGGGTAAACGTTCCGGTTGTACTGGCAACGAACACGCCAACCGGCAGCAGATCAAGAATTTGCCTCATTAACGTGCTTTCGTGTGCCACGGCCTCAGTTGTCCGTTTATTTCGTACCTCGCACCTGGTCCGCCACCACAAGAGAAATAAGCCCGCGATGGTAAGCGTGACGAGCAGCGTTCCTACTGCCTGCGCTTGAGTAGCATTACGTTCCGCCTGATCACTCCGCTGCTTCAGCAAGGTGCGTTCATCTTCCTCCATAGCCGCGAATAACTTTACTAATGTTTCCCTGCCAGGCCGGTTTATGTCGCGTCTCAAACGGCCACGCGCAGCTTCGAAGCCCTCTGTACGATACAGGGCATTTCGTGTGTCCAAAACATGCAGACACTCTTCCGTAAGTTTTAAAAGTGATTTGCTCCGTAAATATTGACGCGGATTATCGGCGGTAAGTGTTTCTATCTGTTTCAGGAGAAGCCGGATACGCCCCGCTACCAGATCATTATCGGCGATAAAACGTTCCTCTCCGCTAATGATATAGCCACGCTGCCCATTTTCCAGTTCGCTCAGACGTGCCCCCACATCGCTGAGTGCTTCAAGTACCTGATAGGTATGGGTAACCCAGCGAGACGTCTCCATGTATTCATGAAGTGAACTGTATAACTGCCCACCGGCGAGCAGCAACATTGTCAGAGCTATCGTAAAGCCGATAACGACTCTGTATTCAAGAGTAAGTTTTTTCATGCAGATCCCCAAGTTTTAGGCCCGCCGTGCAATCCGGAGAGAATTAGCGGTCCATCCGCTCCCCGTAACAGGGGCATTGACTACACACAGTGGCAACGGTTGGTTCCGCAATATGTGTGCCAGTGGGTGATACGTCTGCAACTATCTGATAACCATACACATGGCATCTACTACGAGAAACAGGAATAATGCGTAACTATTCAAGAATGTGATACTTATTTTGAGATGGGCTTTTGTGGTGAATTCATGTTTGAGAACAAGAACATGATTTAGTGCGTGTATTTCGTTTGTAGCATGGTTAAACCGCTTTTTTTAGAATATGTAGGATTGATGACGCCGTCACATAGTGCAGTAACACCAAAAAAGACGGGTTCTTTTGGCGGTTCGGTATTCAGTCCGTGCTCTTACTATACTGAGATTTACCATTTAAACCCCCATTCTCTGTCTGGCTCACTATGTGCTTTCTCTGTGTCCTTACGTTGAAAACATAATTATGATCGGCAGGGCTTGGGAAATGAGAATAGGTATTTTATTGGTGGCATTGTGGTTTTGTACCGTCCTGGCAGGGTGCAGTGGTGGCGAGCATGGAGAGATTCCCTTCGGCAACACGACACAGGCTGAGCCGGCCAGTGCTCCTGCCCTGATATCGATTACGATTACATCAGCAGTATCAAGAGTTGTTGCGGGAGCAACAGTGCAATTTACCGCTACCGGTACGTACTCCGATGACTCCACCAAAAACATCACCAACGCCGTAACCTGGACTTCGGCCGCCCCCTCTGTCGCAACTATAACGTCAAGCGGGATAGTGACCGGGATAATTCCCGGCCAAACTGTTATCGGAGCCGCACTAGCCAGCCCATATGTCTACGCGGAATTTCAGTTTGCAGTGACAAATTTCTCCCTGGCAGGCACCGTTACAGAGTTCATCACCCCAACTCCGAATGTCTTGGGTCTCTATGGTATTACGGCAGCACCAGATGGTAATGTTTGGATTGCAGAAACTGGTGCAAAAAAGATCGCCAAGGTTACCCCCTCTGGTGTGATAACGGAATATTCAGTTCCGTCCTCTGGCAGACCGCTCAGTGTCACATCAGGTCCTGATGGTAACGTATGGTTTAATGAGATTGGGCCATCGATGATAGGTAGGGTTACCGCTGCCGGGATGATCACTGAATATGTTGTCCCCTCGGCAAAAAATACCGGATATATCACATCCGGGCCAGACGGGAACCTTTGGTTTACTGAAGGTAACTCCATAGCTAAAATTACTACATCCGGGGTGATCACCGAATATACTCTCACTTCTCAAGTATATGCCGGGGCTATTACTTCCGGGCCGGATGGTAATCTCTGGTTTGCCGATACGCTCAATAACAAGATAGCCAAAATGACTACTTCTGGTGTACTTACCGAGTATACGATCCCATCGGGTAACACTCCGTCGGCGATAACTGCAGGAGCTGATGGGAATATGTGGTTTACGGAAAATACGGCAAATACGACAAATAAAATTGGCAAAATCACTACATCCGGGGTTGTCACAGAATATTCCCGTCCTGGTGGTGCTATGCTGTTTGGCATAACTGCCGGCCCTGACGGGAACATTTGGTATGCAATACCCGACATTAATGGCATCGGTACCATCACTCCACAGGGCATAATGACAGAGCATACCTACGCTTTGACTACTATCGGAATATTTGGATTAGCCTTCACTCCCGACGACACGCTCTGGTTTACCGAAACAAATGGCAGTGGAAAATTCGGTGCAATTAGGCCAGCCTCCCAATGATGGCCATTTTTGCAGAACGAGAAGCAGAAAGGACCGCGAGTACATCAAACAAAGCACTGATAAGGTAGCGTTATACCCAAATTATCGGGAAAGTTGATTATTCTAGGAATATTACCTCGAAAGTACAGGCATTGTAGCCAGTTGGACAAAAGCCGGTAGCCTGCAGAATCAATACGCTTAATGCCACTGCAATCAATATTAATTTCTCTCCGCGAGCCTTTACTTTCATACGAGAGTTTCATAAGTGACTCAAAGTGCTCAGTTATACCAACGAGTGTCCAGTCACCATTCAATTTTGTTGAAACAGATGAAGTTTCCATTAAATGTCCTCCTTACTGATCAGCGTTTTTTTATAAAGCATCAGATACATTACATCTTTCTAATGTATGCATTATAGCTATTGTGTCCATTGCTGTCAATGTTTTTTAGCTATATCTAATGTATCTTTTTTAAATATATTTGATTTAATTTAGGTTTATTGGAGGTACAGAATTTGAAGTTGAAGAGGCGAATAGGGCCGGAACAAAGCAGTTTGTTGATCCAGCTCTTGTAAAGACCACTCTCAGGCATGGGTATGAACTCTACAGAGGGTTGGAACACCCTTTTGCAAGGGCGTTGGCGATGATGTTTATTATTTCAGAAGTGCATCCGTAGTAGTTACTGTCTTTGACGTTCATCACCACAAAGTTGTAGAGAAATCCGGTGGGCAGAGTTCAATTACGAAAAAAGCCGGGCACCCATACTACCGGAGTGCCCAGCTTCGCTCTAAATTTGCCACCGAAGGGTTTTATTCACCAACTACGCGAACTTTATATGTCCCAATGACACCAAGAATGCTGTTGGCTTCCCAGTCAACATTTGAAACTTTTGTAATACCGCCATTTTTTTTGGCTGTTTCTATACTACAATCGCCTGTAGCAACCATTGACAATATACTTTTACATTCGGCAGTTCCTTCTTTTTTACCTTGTGCCCCAGTTGCAGAAATGGGGAGTTTCAGGTCCGTATAAAGAGTACCAATAGGCATCGATGAAGCACAGCCGGAAAGCATCCCAGTACCAATAAGCAGTCCTACTAAAGCAATTTTTTTCATTACTTCTCCCTGTCAATCGTAAATTTACTTCAAATTTTATCGATATTGTATACGAAATACAACAGAATGTAAAAAGAATTCTCTAATTTGGTGAAGCATGGCATCTAGTTACCTACCTCCGCTCGCGGAACTCTTCTCTTCTTTCTTCTCTACGTTCGCCTTTTCTCTCGTCTCTATGCTCGCCCCTGCGGTCTTCACGGCGGATCTCCGGGCGATGGAGCTTTCCACGGTACCTTGGACCTTCATGTTCGAAACGTTTGAACTCGACAGCTGAGTGACGGCGGATGTCCACTATTTTATACCTTACGATCAGCTCTGGCAGAATGGTGCGACGAATTGGCTCCCAGCTGCCGCCGTAATAGCTCGTACGGAACCAATGACCCCTGTCATGGAAGTAATATGCTATTCCATCAAACATCAAGTCGAAGCCCACGCCGGTGGCAACATAGAAACCGATCTCAGGCACGAACACAAACTGGGGTGGTGCAGCAGGCATAACCACCGGCGTTTGCACGGCTACAGGTGGAGCATAGACCGGCGGCGGAACGTATGCTGGTTCAGGCTGATCAGATATCTGCCCGGTGGAATAGGTAACCGCAAGCTCGTCGGCGGAAACCATTGACACCGCCGTCGTCGATAAAAGGAGAGTTACAGCGAGTGTTGTTTTCAGTAAGCGAGTTGCTTTCATATAGCGATCTCCTGGTGGCCTTAAGTTGTTGATCAGTGTTATAAACGGACACGGGTGGAGTATGCGAAAACGGTGCCATTTCTAAAAGCATAGAATAATATTACGAGCCACTTGCAAATAAATTATCATCCCCGAATGCCTTTATCGGGGATCCAGGTTTTTCAGACAGTTAGAATCTGGATTCCGGCCTAAAGCCTGCCGGAATGACATCGTTTTGGACTTTTGCAAGAGCCTCCTGCTTCCATCACCCCGGAGCCAACAAAGCATCCACGCTTTTTGAAATCAGCAATCTCATACGCTCCTTGTTTTTTTCGAAGTAACCGATCTCCCTTTCGCATTGTTCCCTGTCATTTTCTGGTAGAGCAGATAAAGCCTCTTATGTCAGATTAGAACCTATTCCGGATTTCTTTAACACTATCCGGCCAACTTTGTTGGGCTTTTGGCAGGAGAAAGGAAGTTTGTCTCGTGTCAATAGCAGACCACAATCACTCTTTATCTCCCGCTTCTCCGACGCTTGGTAACCGACTCACCGCCTATTCCCCAGTTGTCGGTATCCACTTCCTCTATCACAACAACCGTAGTGGCCGGATTTTTACCAAGCACATCAACAAGCAACTGGGTAGTGCCCTTGATCAGTGCTTCCTTCTGCTCGGCGGTTGCTCCTTCACGGGTTATTTTGATGTTTACGAATGGCATTGTTCCTCCGGGTCTCTTCAGTTTTGTTTTTGCGAAAAACTTCTGTCAGTCGCCACCAGTATCTCGGCACTCCGGCCAGATAGCCGACGTAATTGAGGGCTGCTACAGCACAAGAACGTAAAGAGGCCGCTTCATAGAAAGCGGCCTCTGCATCATCAGTATGTTACTCGAAATTACTTTGCAGCAGGAGCGGCAGGTGCTGCTTCAGCTTTCGGTGCTTCTTCTTTTTTCTCTGCTTTAGCAGCTTTTTTAGCTTTCTTTACTTTTTTAGCTTTTTTAGCAGGTTTAGCTTCTTTTTTCTCTACAGCAGGAGCAGCAGCGTCAGCAGCAGGTGCAGGAGCAGCATCGGCAGCGAAAACAACAGCAGAGAAGGACAGAGCTACGAGAGCGGCAACGATTGAGGAGAGAACTTTTTTCATGGGTAAAACCTCCGATTTGAATTATGGGCAACGCCCGAGTGATTGTACCTTAACCTTTTGCAGGTCACGTGCCAAGTTGTGACAACGTGCATTAGAACTTTTAGTCGTTGATATTATTGGATTTATATATGTTATGTTGCTGTTAAATATAGCTGATATGGGGTGTGGCGGTTATGGGAGTACCTTATTTGGGGTAGGTGGTTCTCTCCACGGGAAGTGATTTGTTGACAACATCATGCCTATTTCTTGACGTTAGCCGCTAACGGTACTATTATGTTAGCAACTAACGCAGGAGGTGTGATCTGTGGCAAAAACATCGGCGCAAAGACAAGCGGAGTATAAAGCCCGCCGTATCGATAACCTGGATGAAAAGAAACTGGGTATTTGGCTGCCGATCGGGAGTTGTTTCGCCCTCAAAAGGTTAGCACGACGCGCTGGCATAACTAAAAAAGATTTGTTAACGAGGATGCTTAATGACGCTGATTTAGCAGTAATTAAACAACTTGATATTGACACTGACGAGTGGAACGAGTATATGAAACGTTGATATTTGTATTTCAGTCAGATATTATGTATACGAATTTAACTCATATAATCAGGAGAACACAATGTCATCAATCGCAGAACTCACAGCACAACTAATGGTAGCTCGTCTCACAAATAAGGATCTCTCTTTCGAAGAGTTACAAAAAGAGATGGATTTCTTTGCTGCAAAGCTTACCAGTATCGACTCTGGCTCAGCTATCTGTGAAGATGTCACTGCACTATTAGCCAAAGAAGAGACAGAAGCCCCAACAAAAATTGACTTGAAAAAAATATTTAAAAAGGATGAAGTCATTTGCCTGATCTGTAACAAAGGTTTCAAGACGCTCAAGCGGCACTTAACCACTATCCATCACATATCTGATAAAGAGTACAAAATAAAGTTCGGCATAAGCCCACAGCAAAACCTTGTAGCAAAGGCGTACTCAGACAGAAAGAAAGCTGATGCACAGAGAAATAACCTTGGAGCCAAAATGCAAGCGGGAAGAAAAGCAAAAGCAGAGGCTGCTGCTCATAACTGAAACTGAGCAGTATTAATCAAAGGATATTGAGACTGATGAAGAGCCAGGCGTGGCTGCCTGGCTCATTTTATACGTATTTATTAGTATACATAATTATCCTTATGTATACTAATAACGCGGGAGGATTCACCCATGGGTCACAACGAAATAACGCCTCAGAGAGAACTTATGGATGCTGGCTTTACACCCGTCGTAATTGAAAACCAATTTCTCGCTTCTGAAGGTAAAAATCCCTTGGATCTTGCGGCTGAATGGTTCGCTCTCGACATAGCAAATGGGGACGCTCGGCCTGACACCATTGCCACATACATGTCCCACTTGAACCACTGGATAGTCTGGTGCCGCGTCAACCGGATTGACCCAGGTCAGCCGACGGCTGAAGCAATAAAGTTTTTTCGACAGGAGCTGGTACAAAGTGGAGCTGCCCATGCTACCGTTGCCCTGAAGTTGACTACTATCCGGCGTTTCTATGACGGAGCCGTTGCCCGAGGTTTTATCCAACATAACCCGGCTGCGAAAATAAAGGCACCGCGCAACCGGTCTGCTGATTCTGAGATCATCAAGTGCCTGTCGGCCGGTGAAGCTGAGCTGCTGTTCCGTTCCCTACCCCACAGCAGTATGAAGCTAAAGACACTCCGAGATCGGGCAATGCTGGCATTGATGATGTTGGAAGGACTGCGACGGGTTGAAATCTGCCGGGCGAATATCAGCGACCTCGAAGATACAGCCAGCGGCACTCGTATACTGATTCACGGTAAAGGAAAAGACGGCTACATCTATCCACGTGAAGATACGGTGGATTGCGTAAAGGAGTACCTTGCGGCCCGGGCAACCCCCCTACCCGACCGCCAGGGAGATCCAATGTTCGTTTCACTGTCGAAAAGCGGCAAAGAGATGGGCCGTCTTAGTAGGATTGGCTTGTCTAAATGGATGGACAAGTTGATGTTAACGGCTGAGATAGCAAAAGCTGGACGAGCCTGCCACGCATTACGACATACGTGTGGCTCGTTACTCTATCAGGCAACCCGTGACGTGAAAGTCGTGCAGGAGACTCTCCGGCATTCGACACTTGCAATGGCTGCAAAGTATAGTCACATCGAAGAACGGAGCAAGGCTCGGTACACTAAGGCTATTCCTGTGAAGCCCTGATTCATGTACCTGGCGCCTCTCTCATCTTGCAAGCACCGTTAGCAGCAAACGAATGTATACAAAACGAGCTTTCACTAAATGACCTCCAATGGACCCGCTATATAATACAGTTACGTCATTTATGACGGTTTCTTATTGCCAGATGGCAGCTACCCCCATGCTTTCAATTCTACATACTCCCTTTATTACCGCAGACTCTTCAATATTAACTCACGTGAAATCACACTGGCATGTTAGTTGCTTTAAAACATACAGCATATTGATAGACCATTTGAAACCCCAAGGGAGAAAGCATATGGGACACGGGACAGTACACCACAAAGAAGATGATCACCGCACAGACGGGCACAAAGAGTGCTGCCATGAAAATAATGAGGAGCATTCGGTTGAAGCGTTGGTAGCTGAAAATCTTATGGCCCTTTCGGGCACGGTTACTTTGTTGGGCGCAACTATTGAAATACTCGTTCATAAGACTGCAAGTATGGCATACCATATAATTGCAACTGAAGAAATCCTATCGGAAATAGTGGCGAAAACGGGACTAAATCTAGCCCAGGTTAATGCTCGTATCCGTGCCAAGATCGTTGCCGGAACTGATAATTTAGGTGATGCGGATCATGCAGTAGACGTTGCAGCATCAATCGTATCACAGGTACCACGTTGTTGCTGAATCTCGGCCCAACCGAACTGGATTCCTTGGCTAACCAGTCGGTTGTCATGTTTCCTTTTCAGAGCCAAGGCACTACACTTTAAGCAGGTACCGGATCTTTGCGGCGTGTGCTTACGGAATCTAGGATGAAAAAGGGCGGTGAGTTTTCAATAACTCACCGCCCAAAATAGGTTTAAAACCTCTCGCTCCAAGCAGGTGCTGATAATCTGACAACTGGCGTCCCCTTGTACGGTTGACCAGAAATCAAACTCTCCATCTCATCAGAACAATCCGTGAACTAACACTCAGGATCTTTTTTTCACTGATCGGCATACTGGTACTCCTTAAACTTCACCGCCTCGCCCTGAATATTTGATATATCGCTATGGAGATCCTTCAATTGCTGTCCAATCGTCTTACGTAAGGCCTTCTTTTCAGGAATTTGAGCAAGTTTATTTTTGAAATCATTGGCCGCTATCCGAAGCAACAGTTCCGTACTCGCGCCTACCATCTTTGCCACTATATCTTCCTTAACTGCCAGCATAATTAGTTTCAGGTTTTGAAGCGTTACGATATCTTTCTCAATATCTGTCAGGTAATGCTGGTTGGCAGTAGTCTCCTGATGGCTGTTAAGGGCCTCCTGAATCTCATTACACCCCGCGCAAACAGAATCGAGCAGTTCACAGTTATGATTCCAATCAATGTTCATAGCAGCCTCCTCAACGGGCATCCCCGTTCTTCTTAGGACCGAACGGCCATAATCCAGATAAATACTCCAAAAACCAGTACGCTACGTATGCGACACTTCGCAACATCCAACTATTCTCAGCACAGACCGTCCTACGTAGCGTAGAATGTATCGTATTACGTTACGTAGGACGGTCTGTGTGACGTTGGACTGGTCCGGACGAAAGGATTATCTCCCGTGCATGAGGAGAACCGCCGATATCAGAAGCGGAAATCATCGATAAGTATGCAGTTATCCGGCATTCATATTCAGCAATCAGTTCCGTTTATCTCAGAAATACGCAATTGTCTTATACTTTTTCATCTTCTCGACGTTTCATAAACTCATCGAGACTTTCTTCATCCTGTATTTTTTTACCGATAAAGATCAGAAGCAACGCCGGTATCACGGTCACCGCAATCAATCTCCCAAGACCGAATAAATGTTTGATTTTAAAAGCACTCATAACCAATGATCCTTCTCTTTGGGAAGTTTACTTCCAACAACAATGAGCAGTAACCCCGCAGCTACCAGCGATGCAAGACGGCAAATATATTTTAATTTCATAACAGTTCCTCCCGTAATAGTTACCAACAAGAAATCCTCATCGAATCTGTCCGTACAGGTATCAGATTTGCGAACAAACCACCACAATTTAAAGCACTATTCCAGCGGTTTCACATCAATATTTCCACTCTTTTCATTCTTAATTGGCTCACATTTATTATTCCGTGCTTTTTCAACAAGCCAGGTAAAAACGGGAATAACGATACTGAGAACAGTAATAATTCCATTTAACCCTTTAAAGCTGAATATTTTAATACTCATGGCGGACGTCCTCATTTACCGATATGGCATTCCTGTATATTGCTCTATTTTCTACTCGTTTTGGCAAGCAGAAACAAGCGGTTGTCTCAGATGTTATCAATGTATAAGCGACAAACGTGCCAGAGCGGAATGTGAGTGTAACAGGCTGAATATAGGAGATAAACATTAGAAGGAAAATCAGAGCAATCAGGAAGTTGTCATATGCAACAGTATTTTAATGTATATCTGTTGCATATGACGACATAGCAGGCTTCAAAAGCGGTTAGATGACGATTATCTTAATCCCAACATTATCACAAGAAAATATCGGGCATGGCGGAAATTCGCGCCCTACCCTTTAAAGTCAATCAACCATCATGCCGTTTAAACGCTGAAATTCTCGACGTAGTGCAGATTCAAGGACATCCCCACCCATCTCTTTTTCAAAACTGGTAGCCAAGTTGAACAGCCGGTCATATTCTGCGAAGTCAGAACCTTCATTCAATAATTGCTGAAAGCGGATCTCAAGTGAAGCAACTTGTTTACGTTTTCTGATATCGGCAAGCTCCCGCGCTTGACGTTCCAGATCTTCGAGTTCTGCCCTCTCCTTCTCCAGGCGAAGTTCCTCAAGTGATCGGTAGCCTTCTGGTTTTGGATAAAGCCCAGCCTTTTTAACAATTTTATAAAACCAGTTTTGCGCGTTCTTAACGTCGTTACGAGTAGGATTATTTAGTAAATCGTATCTGCAGTATCTCAGCGACAATAAAATATCATCTCTACTGAGATTAAACTCTGACTCCCAGTTTTGTAGCTGTCGCTCAGTGACACCCTCTTCTTTCCAGAAACCAAAATCAGGATCTGTCGGCATGGAGTTAGTAGTTAGTTTTTTAGAATCTAAACTACTACTAAAGGGGCGTAAATCGTCTGTTGTATCGTCATACGCAACGTTATACATTGATGTTGTCTGACGCAGCGTGTTACGTTCCGTGGCACGTCCCGTGTGGCGTTCGATTGTGCTATAGAATTCATCACCACGTAACTTCATGAATCGAGCACACTGATCTTCATCAAGAAGTCTGTATGTAAAACCCTGAAATGCTCTAATTACGATCTTTGTAGGCTTGGTGATAAATCTCTCGTTAACCAGGAATGTTATGCTGTCGCGGATAGTTGGCAGAGGGAGGTTCAGTACTTGCCCCATTGTATGTCGCTGGGCTATATAATCAGGTCTCTGGAGCAGGTAATAAAGTACCATTCCTTGCCGGGCTGTCATGTTCATGACGGGGTCATGAAGGTACGACAGACGCTCTGTGCGACGTGGCGTGTCACGTCGCATTGTACGTTCCGTGTTACGTATGTCCGTCTGTGACGTCTGATGTTCGGTCAGACGGTTAAACGTATTATCCGTCCATCGTTCCGTATCACGTAACGTCTGACGAGTACCTGATAATGGTGGTTCGTCAGACGTTACGTGATACGCCAAGTTGTTTGTTGCGTCTAACGAAACGTGTGACGATACGAATGACGGCACAACTGACGTAGCGTGTGGCGAAACGTCTTGTGTTACGTCGGTTGCCCCGTGTGACGGTACAACCGATATATCGTCACACGTCGCGTCAGACGTAGCGTGTGACGATATATCCTCTCGTTGCCGGGGATACGATGGAGCAACGACAGGCGATGCATGAGTTGTTTCATGGGACTCAACTACAGAAGGGGAGGGGTCACTAAACTCACTGTGTAAGGATTCAACGCTTTCTTTGATAGGCCCCGATTTGTACATTTTTGCAAACATGTCACCAAGACCGGAAGCCCCACGGGCTTTTCTTTTGGGTTCTAAGTCCATTTTACACCACCGGATCAATCAGATCGATTAGTTCCTCAGCTAATGCTCTGAATCGTTTAGATACACCTGACTGCGGTTTCCACCTTATAACGGTTAACTGTGATTGTTCTGCCGCTTCAATATCTGTGGTATGAGGAATGGTGGTTTCAAACACACGAGACCCAAAATGCTGTCGTATGTGCTCAATACTAAGTTTTGAAACAGAAGTTCGCTTATCAACACGGTTGATAACAGCCCGAAGGAACTTTAAGCGAGGATTAAAGTTATCGGAAACGGCTTTAATGGCGTCATATGCGGCAACAAAGCCTTCAATAGAGAATCGTGAAGAGGAAACAAGCGGGATAATTGCGGCATCACTGGCCACTAACGACATTATGACGAACAATCCGAGGTTAGGTGGGCTATCAATTAATACATAGTCGTAGTTACCCGTGATGTCCTTAATAATGTCGTTGAGCAGATGATATGCTTCTCTGAGGTCTCCGTAGAGGACAGGCTCCAGGGACGCCGTGGCGGTCTCATTTGCAATTAAGCTGACATTCTCGTACTGAGTAGGATAAATTGTGGGGGTTACTCCATCGCCGTAGGCGTCACGGAGGGTGACAGAGGGTTCAATCGTCTCACCAAGCATGATGGACGTGGTATTTCCTTGGGGGTCGTTATCTATAACCAGAACCTTTTTGCCCTTGTTCGCCAAAGCGTGGGCCAAGTTTGCAGTTATCGTGGTCTTACCCACGCCACCCTTATTGTTGCATATAGATATGATCACGTATCGCTCCTGTATAGATGACATAAAGAACGTTATGAGACTTTATAGTCGTAACTCGCTAAACTGTCAACAGTTATATAGAGATAATGCAGAGAGTCTACGAATTATGTGGCAGTTGTACCTGAAGCAGGTGGCGGTATAAGACCGTAGATATGGTCAAGATACTGGAAAATATCAGTTGGATGTAATGGGGGATGGATTCTGTCAAGGTCCATGGGACGAACAACCAGGTACACCGTCTAACGCAACGGGTGACGTTTCGTTAGTCTAGCCGTCATACGTTACGCATGATGCTACGTATGACGTAATGTTGTACGTGGCGTGTTGTTCCAAGGAAGGGTATAAGACAGAGATACGGGCAAGATACTGGAAATAATCAGTTGGATGTACGGGGGGACATGAATTCTTTTAAGTTCGATGGGACGAAAAGCCATGTGTGCTATCTGACGTGGCGAGTGATGTATCGTCAGACATGCCGTTATACGTTACGCCTGACGTGGCGTTATACGTAGCGTCAGGCGCGAGGTGATCTTCTGTTACCTCCTTACATGCATTGATAATATAGAGTTACTCATTGGTGGTAGTCTATTTGATAGATGTTACTCTGCCATGACAACACAGTTTCGGCCCTGGTTCTTGGCACGATAGAGGGCGTCATCAACGCGCCTGATAAGATCCTCTTCAGTTTCTAATTCCTGTTTAAACTGGGCTACTCCAAAACTTGCGGTGAAGGAATATGGACAGGCGGTTACCGGTGACTGCTCAAACACGATTCTTAATCGTTCAGCCAGTGAAACTGCTGCAGACAAGTCGGTGTGTGAAAGTAAAATAATAAACTCTTCGCCGCCCCATCTGGCCACGATGTCATTCCCCCTGACCATTTCCAGAAGCAGGGAGGCACACAGTTGTAGAACCTGGTCGCCGGCACGGTGACCATAGGTATCATTTACCCGTTTGAAATGGTCCAGGTCAATGCTGATAAGGGAGAGGGGTAGATTATACCGTTGGGCCGTGCTTACGGCCAGAGTAAAGTTTTCGTTAAACGAACGCCGGTTATGGAGGTCTGTCAGTTCATCGGTTCGTGCCAACCGGGAAATGGTGTCGGTGGCCTGCTGTAACTTCTGCATTTTATCTACCAGTGCCATATGGAGTTGGTTCACCCGAAAACCGACAGCCAGTCGTGCTTGTAGCTCACTCGGATTAAATGGCTTGGCAACAAAGTCATCGGCTCCAGCATTAAGGGCATGAACGATTGCATCTTCATTATCGTTAGAAGTTATTATAATTACGTAGTGTGGTGATGAACCCTCAGACTGTCTCAATCGCCCAACAATCTCCGGCCCTTCAATGCCCGGCATCATCCAGTCGAGAATAACAAGAAGAGGGTGATCAGTGCGGCAGAGAATCTGCCATGCCTCAGTGCCATCACGTGCAACGGTGACCTCATAGCCCCATTTTTTCAGCAGGGACTCTAGTAGTAAACGTGAAGTGGGGTCATCATCGGCTATCAGGACCTTCATTTACTTTCCTCCGACATAAGGGACTCGGAACTTATTAACATACGGTTTTTACTTGGGTGTATAGCAATACACCCTATGGTACAATATTCACTTCAGTTCCAATCCTGATTTTATGCGCCAGTTCAAGACCCTCAGCGTTATTCATAACAAAACAGCCGCCAGTGACTCGATGGCCAACTCGCTTTGGATTGTTATTACCATGAATACGGTAGACAGTACCTTTGCTTGTACGGTGTGACAGGGCTATTTTAAATGGCCCCATGTAATTCAGATGGTCACCAGGGGGGACCGCTTTTGGTAATTCGATGCCTCGCTTGCGAAACACCTGACGCGAATAGGGAGTGGGGTACCACCAGGGGTTGTAAAATATACCCGTCACCGTACCAAGCCCGATGGGATATGGTTTGAGCCCCTTAACTGCGGTTCCTACGGTGTATTGGGAAATTGGTATCCGTTCCGCTTTGCTCTTGCTTTCGTAGAGTGTGAGTATGTTGCGGCTGATACTAATTTCAACGTAGTATGAACGTTCGGATTCGGACACAGTAGCTTCCAGGCTACCTGTACCAGGCTGTTCAACCGGAAGTGATTCCGCGTTTAAGACGGAGCTACTAAGTAAGCATGAAACAAGTGCCACTGCAACACGCCAAGAATATTTCAATTATAATTCCTCTTTGTTCAACTGGATCACAAATAAATATTTTAACCACTGATTAAGCATTCAGTTTTAGAATGCAATCTGCGGAGAAATGTCAAATGTCGGCTTTGTATCCCACGTGTGCAATATGTGTTGCTCCGTACCCGGAAAATGGTCTCTATGATGCTCCGTTCCCGGCACATGATCTTTATGATGTTCCGTCTCGTAGGTGTGAATTTTGTAGTTATGATGCTCCGTACCGGGGGCGTGCTCTTTATGGTGTTCTGTTCCCAGGATATGTTCCGGGTGTCTATGTCTGACGATCATTATCAACCTCCGCAATTTGCTTTGCTTCCTTTCAAGACGATGAGTATCCATACGTTCACAGATGTAGCCTCTGAAATAAGTACAGAGGCTACAATGTGTTCCATATCAAAGCAACTATCGAGCCAGAAAAGAACTAAAGGTAATGATAGCGTAACTGGCTGTTTATACGATTAAGATTAATTATCCCCTCGTTTTTACAATTCAGCACATTCCGTAACGTTTAACAGAAACTTCAAATAAGGCAGAGTTTTAAAGTACGGATAGGGGTGTACCATACACCGTCACATGCAACAGATTTTATTCGTATAACAGCTGCATACGACGGTTTACCGAATACCCACCACGACCTCTGGTGCGGATCTCTTTTATATTCAACCTGTTGCATTCATGTTTGCCTCTGGCACGTTAGTCGCACATTAATTGATTATGTCCGAGGCAAACGTAACCATGCGTTTACCAATACCACGTTAGATGAGGAGATCATCCCGTATGAAATCAAGTCGTATCAAGAAATGTTTTACCAGTGCTGTATTGATAACAGCATTAATGGGATGTGCTGCAACGCAAAAGCACGAAACTGCCGGCCAATATATTGATGACAGTGTCATCACAACGAGGGTAAAAGAAGCGATTTATCAGGATACTACTCTTAAAGCATCATCAATTAATGTCAAAACGTATCAGGGCAAAGTCCAGTTGAGCGGTTTTGTGGATTCTGAGCAGATTGTGAAAAAAGCGGGTGAAGTTGCTGAAAGTGTAAAAAATGTAACCTCGGTAAAAAACGACCTTACGGTAAAATAATCCCGAGGCCGTGGTGGGAAAAAGTTTCCTGAACGGCATCTTTGAAAGGCGTGTTTCAGAGAAAACGGCAGTCAACTATATCAAAAGCGAGGAGTATCCAAATGAAAAAACTAATTTCATTAATTTTCTGTACATTGACAGTAATGACATTCACCGCTGAAGCATTTGCTGTAGAAGATGAAAAACCAATTGTTATCGCTGAGCCCGATGGGGCCACTTCTGCAGGTGATATTAACAAAAACATACGTACAATACAAAATGAGGATAAGGCAGAAAAAGCAAAAAGAGAAGCCGATGAAAAAATTTCAAAAGCTAAAGCGAAAGCAGAGGCCAAGAAAGTGAAAGCTAAGTCACGAGCTGATGAAAAAGCTGCCGAAGAAAAGCTGGATGCGGATACACCCAAGAGGTCAATCGGCATCCAATTTTAACGTCTTCATCGGTCACCATTTCTCCGGGGGTGGATAAAATAAGGGGCACATCATTGTCAATGATATGCCCCCCCCTCTGTTCTTGAACACAGAACGTTAATTGGCAGGAACAGTGGCTTTCTGAGCTGCAGCGGCCTCAGATTTAGCTTTTTCCTTGGCTGCTTTTTCCTCAGTTTTTACCCGGACCTTATTTGCTTTGGCCTCTTCTCTTACTCTGTTTTTTGCCGCTTTTGCCTCTTCCTTTGCCTTTACTTTTGCAGCTTTAGCTTCTTCCTTTACTTTTTCTTTTGCTGCTTTAGCATTTTTTTGAATGTCAGCAGAAACCGAAGCCGGGTTGGTGGTATCTCTCTCGGGGGGGTCTGCGGCGATAACGGTTGCGGATAAAGACAGCACGAGGAACATGGTGACTACTGCGGATAAATTTCTTTTCATGTAAAAGTACCTCTTTCTGGGCTTGTATCGCCAGATCCTTGGCACCGGGACGGAGCAAAAACTGACGAGAAGGGATGTTGCCAATGTATTTGCTACAGGTATTTGCAACTCATATGCCGGGTAGCCAGTGTTGGTGCCGACTATATAACTCACTAATAGTAAAGAGGAATAATATGAAAGTAGGAAGGATGTTCGGTGGACTCCACTATGAAATCTGCCGTGATTAACATAACTGTCATATGTGGCGGCGTATGGGACATCAGGGTTTTAAATGTCATCGTGATTGCAATAGGGAATGAGTCCCTAAAGTAGCTGCTGAAGCGTAAGCTGGTTTTTACGTTCAGTTGTTTTGAATAAAAGATAGTCCTTCTTATCCAGATCAAAAAGCTGTTTGCTGAAACGGCTGGTAAGATCGTACCATTGGTTAATTCTTAAGCTGAATTGGGATTTTACCGGAGAATTAACTGTGTTCATAAACGCTTGTATCGCAAAGTAATAACGGACAGCGTTTCGTTCCAAAGCACCGCGAGGACCACCTATATAGATTGATTCACCGCTACTGTCTGTTCCGGTTATGGTAAATCCGACCTTGCTCCGGCCGAGTGTGGCAAAATAGATCTTCTCTGTAACTCGCAAGGCGAGACTATCCCTGTACTCGTAGCTGACATGGACAAATGTTTTGCCGCCGTCAATGGGCACGGCTTCAAGCCTCATCTTGTGGTCCGCTGTACCAAAGGGACCGGTATCGGCATTAAGAACAAGATCCAGATAGCCAGTCTGTTGATCAATAGTCCGGTAGTGGTAGGTAACTTGATTGGTTGCTTCCGGTGGTTGATAGCTTTTGCTGCCAATATAAAAAGTCAGTGACCCGCTCCCCGGGTATTCCCGGTATGTACATGCTTTGACATTTGGGTGCAGGGCTACAATATCGCACCAGTTTACGGGAACTTTGAGTGCCTCGGCAATGTTATTGAAAGAAGAATTAAAAACTCCGTAAACATCAACATGAACCCTGTCATCTTGCTCATATGATTCAAGATAGAGAGGGAGGCCGGAGTTGCCTGTTTTCAGTTTACTCATGTTTCTGTTATGGGAGGCAAGAAGGAGCTCTTTCCCCATGGGAGGTGTTGCAGTGGCGAAAGAGGAGCCGACACAAAGCAGAAACACCGTTACGAGCGTGATCAGCGAAAATCCCGGTATGTTGCTAAGCATATTTACTCCGTACTCAATAGTATTAAGGGGCTCTTAATGGTTTATGTGGCTTTGGCCGTTGTGGATGTTCGTCCACGTCATACGATCCAAAAACTTCGTGGGCCGATCTGGTTTCTGGCAACACATAGACAATACCATTGGAATTTATAAAAGCTGGACGCACCACAGTATTAAAAAATTTAACCGGAACATTGATGCATCCATAGGAAATGCGTTTGTCATTTGTTGTTAAAGTGGCCAGACGTTGCAGACGGTGTTCCTTTTTATTAGTTGTGACTACCCGATGCATGGATATAGCGTTGTGGTAGTCTACCCATAGAATTTCGTCCCCATGTAAATTGCGACCCAATGACGCAACGAAGCGGCCAGCTGGTGTCGTGCGCTCTTCGGGGCGAATGGTTGACAATTCCCGTTCGCCGATGCCGGGGATGGCATCATCGCCGCGGGCAAGACCGAGCAGTGCCCGTGCTGAACCTTGGAGGCTCCCTGTTGTGTCAAATACAAAAACTTTGGCGTTTGCCTTGTCAATAATTACGAACGGCAAACCACGATTGTCTTCCGAATCCATAACCCAGTCTGCTGTGTGCCGGGCAGCGTACGAGGGGTCTTCCTGTTTGAAATCGGCCCGCTTTGAACGATAAACAGCCACGGCTCTCGTTTTAGTAATGGTAAGTGGTAGTGCATCTCTTGTAGACGGGTTGGCCAGATTGGATAATTGGACAGGATCATGTGCAAGAGCATCCTGGAGTGGGAGGAGGCCCATGGCGAGCAAACTTGCCAACACAAAAAGAACATCATTTATGTACAGACGTGGTATCGACCATAAAAAGCTTTTGCGGTGTGTTGTCATAGAGCTATTCCCCGTCAATCCTTAATTGCGGTCTTGTTTACGTGGACGTTGGGGCGGGACGTACTTTTTTGGCATCTTGGGTTGAATTATAACAGGTAGATCTTGGAACAGTGGTGCTCCGGGGGGGATACTGGTTGTCTCAGATTGTGCGCCCAGAGGATCGACAGGTTTTTTTACCTGATCTGATATGGATGAACTGACAGGGTCCACAACCGGCTTTATTTGAAACAATGATGGGTCCACTATCTGTACAACAGAGCTCGGTTGGACCGCCAGTAATTTGATTGGATCTTCAGTCGGATCAAATTGTTCCGATGAGCCGACCAGCTCAACAAAAGAGGTGGTTTGGGCCGGGAGCGTGACCATCGGTAGCATAGTTGTCGTTGCACCTGCGGCACCCGTTTCACCTTTCGGACCTGCGACTCCAGTCGCACCGGTGACGCCTCCCACACCCATTGCTCCTGTTGGTCCGGTAATGCCTGCTATTCCTGCGATGCCGGTTGAACCTGTCAAGCCGGTGGCACCTGCTCCGCCAATGGTTCCCGTTGCCCCTGTCGCCCCAGCTACGCCAGCACCACCTGTTGAGCCGGTTACTCCTGTGTTACCAATTGGCCCGGTAGCACCAGTTGCACCAACGGCACCCGTTCCACCTTGTGATCCTGTAACGCCGGTGGTTCCTGTAGCTCCTGTTGCTCCAGTCGATCCCGTTGCCCCTGTTGTTCCAGCTATGCCAGCACCACCTGTTGAGCCGGTTACTCCTGTGTTACCAATTGGTCCGGTGGCACCTGTTGTACCTGCTCCGCCCATGGTGCCTGTCGCTCCAGTGATTCCCGTTGCCCCCGTCGCCCCAGCTACGCCAGCACCACCTGTTGAGCCGGTTACTCCTGTGTTACCAATTGGCCCGATAGCACCAGTTGCTCCAACGGCACCCGTTCCACCTTGGGAACCTGTGACGCCGGTAGCACCTGTAGTGCCGGCTGTTCCAACTCCGCCCGTGGTTCCTGTAGTTCCTGCTGCTCCGGTCGATCCCGTTGCCCCTGTTGTTCCCGCTATGCCAGCACCACCTGTTGAGCCGGTTACTCCCGTGTTACCAATTGGCCCGATAGCACCAGTTGCCCCAACGGCACCAGTTCCACCTTGGGAACCTGTGACGCCGGTAGCACCTGTAGTGCCGGTTGTTCCAACTCCGCCCGTGGTCCCTGTAGTTCCTGCTGCTCCGGTCGATCCCGTTGCCCCCGTCGCCCCAGCTACGCCAGCACCACCTGTTGAGCCGGTTACTCCCGTGTTACCAATTGGCCCGATAGCACCAGTTGCCCCAACGGCACCAGTTCCACCTTGGGAACCTGTGA
>CAIUSO010000085.1 GCA_903901875.1 uncultured Geobacteraceae bacterium
AAAAATGGAGCCCACATCCGGACTCGAACCGGAGACCTCTTCCTTACCAAGGAAGTGCTCTACCTCCTGAGCTATGTGGGCGTATCCTGGAGCGGGAAACGGGACTCGAACCCGCGACCCTCAGCTTGGAAGGCTGACGCTCTAGCCAACTGAGCTATTCCCGCGCTACCAGACGAAGACTTTTGAGTATCTTTGGATTCCGGCTTACCAGTAATAGCGACGCAATGTCTTCTGGATTCGGCGTTATCCATCGATGCCCGATGGTGTATGGTGGAGGGAGGAGGATTCGAACCTCCGAAGTCGCTGACGACAGATTTACAGTCTGTTCCCTTTGGCCGCTCGGGAATCCCTCCAGGGATGATCGGTTATAATCTTTTAAAAATACTCTGGAGCCCCGTATCCGAATCGAACGGATCACCTGCTGATTACAAGTCAGCTGCTCTACCAGTATGAGCTAACGGGGCGTCTTTTCCGAATACGTGTAACGGAATTTGAATATTTATAGAAAAGGCGAATGAAAGTCAAGAAAAAAAGTTACACAACATCTGTTTTTTCGAAATTACTTAAAATCAAGCCAAAAGTGGTATCAGTGCCTGACGTGCTTTTCTCAATGCCCCTTCTTCTATTTGACGAACCCGCTCGCGGGATATGGAAAAGTGGCTGGCAATTTCCTGTAACGTCATCGGTTCATCGGCCGTAATGCGCTTTTCGATGATATACCGTTCTTTTTCGTTCAGATGACTGACAACATCAGCCACTTTTCGATGAAGGTTCTGGCTTTCCTGGAAATCAACAAGAAGTTCTTCCTGGTTCAGGCGGTCATCGGCCAACGCTTCGAGGGAGGTTGCACCGTCGCTCCCCGGTATTTCCGCATCCAGCGAGTAATCACCCTGCATCCGCTGCTCCATTTCCGAAAATTCCTGTTCGGTCACGTGCAGCGATTCGGCAGCGGTCATTGTGGAATCTTCCATTTCATCGCTTCCGGAAAGGGCGCTCTTTGCCTGGCGTAGTTTAAAGAACAGTTTGCGCTGGGCCTGGGTTGTACCGATTTTGAGCAGGCTCCATGATGAAATGACATGGTTCTGGATATACGCCTTGATCCACCAGACCGCATAGGAAATCAGGCGAACCCCCTTGTACGGGTTAAATTTTTTAACCGCCATCATGAGTCCGATATTGCCTTCCTGGATAATATCGATCATTTTAAGGCCGTAGTGGCGGAATTCATAGGCTATTTTGACAACGAATCGCAAATTCGACGTGATCAGATTATGGGCAGCGGAGATATCCTTGTTTTCATAGAACGATACCGCATGGCGATGCTCCTCTTCTTCGCTCAGCAGTGGAAATTTGCGAATTTCATTCATGTAGAGACGCAGACTGTCGGTTACGACCGGAAAATGCGTTGCCGTCATGGTTCACCTCATCACAAAAACATTTTTAGCACTCAAAGTAAGTGACTGCTAAAATATACCAAGTGACCTTAAAAAAATCAAGTGGTTGTTTAGGATATTCTTATGGCAATTCTTATGATGCCGTATACAGTTTACTTCTTTGCGGGGACCATTTTACTTGTAAATGGCCGCAACGCGCTATAGACTTGACTCCATGAAGAAACTTCCGGCCATACGAATTATGCTGCTGACCCTATTTATTGTGGCCATCAGCATGCTTCATTATTTTACGCCACTACATCTCCACTATCTCCATGACATTTTTCAGCGTCTTTATTACCTCCCCATCATACTTTCCGCCATCTGGTTTGGCCTTCGGGGTGGTTTGGCCTGTTCCCTGGTGGTCAGTTTTGTCTATGCACCCCATATCCTCTTTCAGTGGGGTGGGACATTTACTCTTGAACTTGAGAAATACCTGGAAATACTCCTCTACAACATCGTTGGCGGTGTGACCGGTCTGCTGGCCCAGCGAGAACAGGAACGGAGTGTCGAGCTGCAAAAGACCGCCGAGGGGTTGGAGCTTTCCTATAAGAAGCTCCAGGATCAGTCAGAGCAACTTATAGCCATTGAAAACAGTCTTCGGCGAGCGGAGAAACTATCAACCATCGGCGAAATGGCGGCCATGCTTGCCCACGAAATCAGAAACCCCCTTGGATCAATCCGTGGTACTGCCGAAATACTCAGGGATGATTATCGTCCGGGGGATGCCAAATATGAATTTATCGATATCCAGATCAAGGAAACCGAGCGTCTTAATCGGGTCGTGGAGGATTTTCTCCGGATGGCCCGACCACTCCCGGCCGAGCTGGAGCTTTGTCCCCTGGGTGAAGAGCTGGATACCGTGCTGCTGCTGGTGGCACGGGAGGCCCGGGGGCGGAATATTGTTCTGCTTCTGGAGCCGGTTGCCTCTGAATTGGTTGTGAAATGCAATGGTGAAAAGCTCCGACAGGCTTTTCTCAATATTATACTTAACGCGCTTCAGGCCATGACTTCGGGGGGGAGTCTCACCATTGCCTGTTCTGTTGCCGACCCCGGTGGGTGGTGTGACGTGACATTCCACGACAGTGGTGAAGGGATCCCGCCGGAAATCATCTCCCGTATTTTTGATCCTTTTTACACCACCAAGCCCGATGGTACCGGTCTGGGGCTTGCCATCACCCGGAAAATAATCGACGGTTTTGGCGGCTCTCTGGGGGTGAAAAGCGCAAAAGGGGAGGGGACAACGGTCTCAATCAGTCTGCCTCTTTATACCGAAGGGAAACTTTCATGAAATCAAAAATTCTCGTCATTGACGATGATACGTCGCTTCGGCGGGTGCTTGAATACAATCTGGTGGAGTCCGGGTACCTGGTGGTGTCGGCACCGGATGGCGAGGAAGGACTTCGTCTGTTCGGGGAGGAAACTCCCGATCTGGTGATCACCGACATGAAGATGCCGGGGATGGATGGCATTCAGGTGCTGAAACATATTAAGGAACGGGCGCCGGATATGCTGGTAATTATGATTACCGCCTTCGGTGCCGTAGATGTTGCCGTGGATGCCATGAAAGCCGGGGCCTACGATTATATTACCAAACCGTTTAACCGTGACGAACTTCGCATGTCGGTGGCCAAGGCACTTCGCTTTACCGGACTGGCGGCAGAGAACCGGCGGTTGAAGAGTGAGCTGGCCGATCGGACGGATTTCCGCTCCATCGTTGGAGCTTCATCGGAGATGGAACGGGTCTTTCATGTGGTGCGCAAGGTTGCCGATACGGATGCTTCTGTTCTGATTACCGGCGAATCCGGCACGGGAAAAGAGTTGATAGCCCGGCAGATACACGACCTCAGCTCCCGCCGGGACGCCCCATTTGTGCCTATTAACTGCGCCGCCATCCCCCGTGATCTGCTGGAGAGCGAGCTGTTCGGCCATGTGAAGGGGGCTTTTACCGGTGCCATCAAGGACAAAATTGGCAAGTTTACCCAGGCCGAGGGGGGTACTCTCTTTCTGGATGAAGTAGGGGAATTGCCCCTTGATTTGCAGCCCAAGCTGCTGAGGGCACTGCAGGAGCGGGTGATCGAACCGGTGGGGGGGGGCAGACCCGTCAAGCTTGATGTGCGGGTAGTCGGGGCCACAAACAGGGATATTGATGTGGCACTGGCCGATGGCTCCTTTCGGGAAGATCTCTTCTACCGGCTGGCGGTTATTCCGCTCCAGCTCCCGTCGCTTCGGGAACGGCGGGATGATATTCCCCTGCTGCTTCGCTCTTTTTGCAGCAAGCATGGTGCCGGTGCCGTTACCTTTGAACCGGCTGCCCTGGCTGCGCTCTCCTCCTATCACTGGCCGGGCAATGTGCGGGAGCTGGAAAATCTGGTGGAGCGGCTCCTGATTATGCGTAATGGTACTGTCATCACCGTGGGGGATCTTCCGGCCAAGGTTCGTGGTGACGTGGCACCGGCTGACCAGGGGGGGAGTTCCCTGAAGGTTATCAATCTTCCCGACGGAGGGTACTCACTGGAACAGTTGGAGCGGGAGGTGGTCATGGAATCCCTGGCACGGACCGGCTGGAATCAGACCGCAGCCGCACGTTTTTTGCGTATTCCACGGCATATACTGGTGTATCGGATGGAAAAATATGGGATTCAAGCCCCTGAGAAATAGTCTGCCACTTCCGTATGGAGCGGGAGGTCTGAGTCGGGGGCTTATGTGCGCCCTCGTGATGAATCTGCTTGTCACCATCGGTGCAGAGGGGGGAGAACAGTTCAGATATGTGGACCCCAACGGGATTGTTCATTGGCTTGAGGACAAGAGCAAGGTGCCGCCGCCGGTACGACGGCAGTATAAATATGTTGACCGGAACGGGGTTACCTTCTGGGTGGATGATGCTGAAACTATTCCGAAGGAGTACCGCACGCCGATTCCCTCAGGGGATGGGGGTGCGTTTTCTCCGGCTCAGGACGTGTCGCCGGCGGTGATGCACCCCCAAAGTTTCACCCCTATTTCCATAAAGAATAACCAGATTATGGTGACGGTGATCTTCAAAAATCGGGGAAAACGGGTTCGGGCCCGTATGGTCCTTGATACGGGGGCATCGGTCACCACTATCTATGGACCGGTGGCGGCCCGGCTCAATCTGAATAAAAACCGTCTGAGCCGCGGGGCCAGTCTGAGTGCCAACGGTTCGGTGACGGAGACCCTGCTCACCAAGGTCGACTTTATTGAAGTTGGTGACAAGTTGCTTGCCAATTCGGAAGTCATGGTCATGCCAACAATGAACAGTATGGGTATTGACGGTCTGCTGGGCAATACGTTCCTCCGTTATTTTAATTTCACCATCGATTACGAAAAACAGCTGCTGATCTGGAATCCCTCCACCTCCGTCAGTGCCACTCCCCTCGTCATCAGCGCAGAATAGAACCTTTTTTCTGGTTATGTTTTGTAGCTGAGTTTGTTGGGCACGCGTTGCTTTGCCCAACCACTCATGATCGACTACGGCTAAACGCCGTCACGCCTCCCCTCAGACCAGCAGTATATATTTTCACGCTAAAGCTATTTTTAAAAATAACCCTAATGACATCGTACTAAGCAATAGTACAAGATGGCGTATGGCATGGACAGATAGAACTATCAGAATTGTAGAGGTGACTTATGTTGGAACACACGAAAATGCACCATACTGAAAGCGTACGCTTTTACGGTTCTCCCCAGGTGCTTAATAAGATCAGAAAGTACGCTTATACGGCTGGAGCTGTTGAGGCTTCTTCCGATTCAATGCCAGCAGAAGAACTTTTTCCCGAGTTGGTAACAAACCCACAAGGCACCTATTTGAAGGGTATCCGATACCGTGAAGATTTGACGCAGGTCGTACTTTCTGAGATGTCGGGCATACCACGCCGACACATTAGCGAAATGGAATCTGGCAAGCGTCCTATTGGCAAAGAGAACGCAAAAAAACTGGCTAAAGCTCTGAGCGTATCAGATTATCGAATGTTTCTTTAATCGTGTTGCAAGAGTCAAAAATACGGGATGGTTCGAAGGTGGATATCGATATCGATGTACACAGCATTCTCTACCCATAAAATTATCCTCTTGTAAGTAAACATCAAGTTGAGCAGTAAATCGAATCTAAATTTCTGCTTAAAAGTTGATATTCAGAAAACAGCTACAATGCCTTTGTTCATAAGGTGCTGTAGCTGTTTTTTTGGGGTGAGTAGTTGATAGAAAGTCACTGCTGTCACGTTATATGATAGATACGGGTTTGCCCAACCTCCAACTTTCTGGCCATTCCTGTAGAATATCCTGCGGCTGCTGTAGAATATTCTACAACTCGTGGAGAATGTTTTTTTATAATCTCATAAAAACTGATAGTTATCTATTGGCACGCTATCTGCTAAATCCCACGTATCGACACAATCACATTACACAGGGAGATCTTGACCAATGAAAAAACTACTTACCGTAACAGCTGCCATTGTTGCCCTTGCCGCCCCGTTTGCCGGATATGCTATGGATCATGCCGGTCATGGCATGGAGCATAAAATGAATTCGGCCCACGAAGAGGTGGTAGATGGGGTGAAAGCCACTTTTAATGTCCAGACTATGGCCGATGCCATGAAGGAAATGGGGATGGAGATGCCGAAGGGGGTGAAGGAGACCCATCATATTTCGGTGACATTTGCGCCGGTCAAAGGTGGTGCCCCCTTGACTGAGGGGAGTGTGACCATCAAGGTGCAGAATCCGGACAAAACCACACAAACCAAGGAGCTGATGGGGATGCATGGTCATTTTGGTGCTGATTTTGACATGGCAAAGGGTGGCAGTTATGGTGTCATGTGCAAGTTTCAGCTGAAGGATGGCAAGGTTCGTCAGGCCAAATTCTGGTATCCGGCCAAGGGTGTGCGATGAAAAACAAAAGAGTAGCCATAAGTTATCTGATGGTTGCCGGTGTCATGGCCCTGCTGCTGGTGCTTTCGTTCCGTGTGCGGCTTGGAGCCACGGCGGATTCGGTGGTGCTTCTCAAGACAACCGGCATGACCTGCAGCAGCTGTGCGGACGGTATTGTCTCTGCACTCCAGAAGGTGAAAGGTGTGGCGGCAACTGAGGTTGACGTTGCGGCGGGATCGGTCGTGGTCGGCTACGATACCGCGGTGGTCAGGCCCGAACTGCTTGCCCATACAGTCAGCGGTGCCGGCTATGCCAGCGTGGTCTCCCGGCTCATGACGCCGGCAGAATACCGTCAGGTATCCGGCAGGGATATTGGGAGAACTACCGCTGCGGCAGCCGGTTGCTGCGGCATGGGGAAATGTGGCATGGAAAGACAGAAAAAAACAGCACAGGGGGATATCTGAAATGGGACACAAAAGAGTGATGCAGTGGCTGGTGGCAGGATGTGCGGTGGTGGTTGTTTTGATAGGTTCCCTCGACGCCGGGGCCTTTTCCTTTGGCAAATATGAGAAAGTTACCGTTGTGAGCGGCATGGTGACTGTGCCGACGGCAAAGCTGTCAGACGGTAAGGCCCATTATTATTCACTGGAGGATGGTGGTAAAACCATCGCGTTTTTTGCGGTAAAAGCCTCCGACGGGAGTATAAGAACCGCCTTTGATGCCTGTGATTCCTGCTACCGTGCCAAGAAAGGCTATGAACAGCAGGGGGATAAAATGAACTGTAAAAATTGTAACCAGAAGTTTGCCATCAACCGTCTGGGGCCCAATGCCACAGGGGGGTGTAATCCGGGCTATCTGCCCAATCGGCTGACCGGCGGTGCCGTGGTTATCAAGGCTGAAGATCTTAAGGGTGGAGCGAGATATTTCTAATGAAACTTCACACCATTGCCATCAATAATTTAAAGCGGCGCAAGGCAAAAATGGCCTTTCTGACCATCGGCCTGATGGTCGGTATCGGGACCATTGTGACGCTGGTGACCCTGACCCGCTCAATGTCCCACGACATAGAGCGAAAGATGGATGAATTCGGTGCCAATATCCTCATTACCCCCCGGAGTAACGGCCTCTCCATGAACTATGGCGGCATAAGCCTGGGGGGGGTGACCTTTGATCAACGGGAGATCCGTGAAGCGGATCTTGCAAAAATAAGGACGATACAGAATCACCAGAATATCTCGGCCATCGCACCGAAGGTCCTGGGTGGGGTGAAAATTGCCAACCACGATGTGCTGCTGGTTGGTGTCAATTTTGACAGTGAATTGAAGATGAAACAGTGGTGGAAGATCTTTGGCACCACTCCCGCGGGAGATAACGAACTGTTGCTCGGCAGTGATGCCGCCACGGTCCTGAATGTGGGAGGGGGGGACAAGCTGACTATTCGGGGGGAATCCTTCCGGGTGGCCGGTGTTATTGACCGTACCGGTTCACAAGACGATGCCCTGGTCTTTGCCGGTCTCTCCCGTGCCCAGAAGATTTTGGGGAAGGAGGGGAAAATAACCCTGGCAGAAGTGGCGGCCCTCTGTTCCGGGTGTCCCATCGGCGATATGGTGAATCAGATTGCCGAAATATTGCCCGACGCCAAGGTCGCGGCCATCCAGCAGGTGGTGGAAGGGCGACTCAAGACCCTGGACCAGTTCAAACATTTTACCTATGCCATGGCCGGTGTGGTAGTGTTCATCGGATCCTTGATCGTCTTTGTTACCATGATGGGGAGCGTCAATGAACGGACCCTGGAGATAGGGGTGTTCCGCGCCATCGGTTTCAGGAAAAGCCATATCATGCGGATTATTTTGCTGGAGGCGGCTCTGGTGAGTCTGCTGGCCGGCATACTTGGCTACGGTGCCGGCATGGGGGGGGCAAAACTGGCCCTTCCTTTCATGGCCGAAGGTACCCGGGTCGGTCTGGTGTGGGACGGTTGGGTGGCGGGCGGTTCAATTGGACTGGCCGTGGTACTTGGTCTTTTAGCCAGTGTTTATCCGGCACTCCATGCCAGCAGGATGGATCCGACCGAGGCGCTCCGCGCACTCTGATACGAGGAATATCATGTCACTTATCGAAATGCGAAATGTACGAAAGCAGTACCGGGTGGGGGATGACACCGTCGAAGCCCTGCGCGGCATTGATCTCACCATTGAAGCCGGAGAGTTTATCACCATTATGGGGCAGTCCGGTTCGGGTAAAAGCACGTTACTGTCGGTTTTGGGGGGGATGAATCATCCGACCACCGGTGATGTTGAAATGGCCGGAGTCAAATTGTACCAGCTTCCCGGTGAAAAACTGGCCGATTTTAGGGCCGGGAATCTTGGCTTTGTATTTCAGTCATTTCACCTGATTTCCTATCTGACCGCCCTTGAAAACGTCATGCTGCCGCTGGCAATCGTTTCGATGCCCTCCGTGGCAAAACGGAACCTTGCCCAGCAGGCCCTTGAGCGGGTTGGCCTCGGTTCCAAGCCGGACCGGTTGCCCAACCAGCTTTCCGGCGGTGAACAGGAACGGGTTGCCATTGCCCGTGCCATTGTCAATAATCCGCACATTTTATTGGCCGATGAACCGACAGGTAATCTGGATTCAAAAACCAGTGACGATGTCATGGCACTGTTTCGGGAAATCAATGATGGCGGCCAGACGGTGGTCATGGTGACCCATAACCGGGAAAACGGGGTCTATGCCGACCGGACCATCACGTTGAAAGATGGAATGGTGGTCCAATGAAGGGAAAAATGAGCGTAACAGATCCCGTATTTTGCTTCCGGTTTGGGGAGATACTGTCACTGATGGTTCTGCTCCTCCTCTGTGCCACCTTCAGCGATGCCGCAGAACCGGTACGGCAGGAATCTTTGCCGTCGCTCATTCAGGACGTGCTTGCCACTAATCCGGAGCTGAAATCCTCCGAGGCTCGCTGGAAGATGTATGTGGGCAAGGCTCGGCAGGCCGGGGTGCTGGAAGATCCGATGGTCATGTTTAAATTGCAGAGTCTGCTGGTCAAGGACCCGTTTTCCCTGGGGGGGGGCGATACCCAGACGGCCAAGGTCATTGGTCTGTCCCAGCAGCTTCCCTATTGGGGGAAACGGGGTATCAGGGAGGAGGTTGCCCATCATGAAGCTGAATCCTACCGGTGGACCATTGAAGAACGTAAGCTTGAACTGATCCGAATGGTCAAGGAAGTGTATTACCAGCTCTGGTCAGTTGATAAAAATATCGAGATCACCGAGAAAAATATCAGGGTGCTTGGTGATTTTGTGGCAATTGCCGAGTCGAAATATGCGGTGGCCCAGGGGGTACAGCAGGATATATTCAAGGCTGGCCTGGAAAAGTCCAAACTGTTTGATATGCAGATCAGCCTCAAACAGCAGCGGAGAAGTCTGGAAGCCAACCTCAACTATCTGCTTTGCCGCCCCGGCACGACACCGGTCGGCTCCATTGCCGATTTTACCTTGCCATCGGTACCCTTCAGTGAAATGCAACTGGGGGAACGTGCCTTTGAGAAACGTCCCCAGATCCAAAGTCTTGCCAGTCTGGCCCGGAAAGGTGAGGCCGCCCATCGTCTGGCAGAGAAAGAGTTCTTCCCCGACTTCACCCTGTCCGCCGAATATATGTTTCGCCGTGAAGCCATGGGAGATCCGGGGAACGATATGTTCACCCTGGGGGTCACCTTCAACCTGCCGGTGCGGTCGGAGCGGCGACAGGCCATGCTGGCCGAGTCCTCTTCGGAGAATACCATGGCGGTCGAAGAGTTGAATGCCCTGAAGAACAGCATTTCCTTTGCCATCGGCGATACCCTTTCCCGCATGGAGCGGCGCCGGAAGCTGGTGGAGCTGTATCAGGGGGGGATCATACCCCAGGCCGAGCAGTCCCTGGAGTCGGCGGTTATCAGCTATCGGGTGAACAAGGTTGACTTCCTCACGCTCCTTGACGGCAGGGTGAGCCTTTTTAATTATGAACGGGAACTGTATGAGTCCCAGGCCGACTATATGATGCAGTTGGCCCGGTTGGAGGCAACGGTTGGAACGGATCTTGTCGGGAATATGAATACGCAGGGACCGTAACGGCAGTTCGGATCGTTCCGTACCATTGCCGGTCACGCAGTCAGAGAGGTTTTACCATGGCACTGAATAAAAAAATAACTATCCCCCTTACCATTCTTACCCTGACGGTTGTTGCCCTCAGTTGGCTCTACAAGAGCGGTAAGCTGTCAAAAATTCCGGGACTGTCGAAGGATGACGGCCACAATCATCAGGAACAGTCCGCCTCCCCGCTCTATACCTGCTCAATGCATCCGTTCATCATCAAGGACAGGCCGGGAACCTGTCCCATCTGTGGCATGGAGTTGATCAAGAAACTGGCCGAGGCCCAGAGCGGTGCCATCCAGAGCGAAGCACAGAAACAGCAGGCCGGGATGCTTGGCCAGGTCTCCCTGTCACCGACCCAGCGGGTTATGGCCAATGTGGCGACGACCCGGGTGAAAACCGTTCCCTTTACCAAGGAAATTAATGCAGTGGGCATTGTCCAGTATGATCAGTCACGGCAGACCAAGGTGACCGCCTGGATCGCCGGCCGTATCGACCAGCTCCATGTCACCACCGTCGGTTCCCTGGTAACCAAGGACCAGGCGGTTGCCGAGGTTTACTCACCCGATCTGCTTGCCACCCAACAGGAGTATCTGCTGGCGGTAAGAAGTCGTGACCAGTTGAAGGATTCCCCCGTGCCCTCCATCTCCCGCAATGGGGATACTCTGGTGGCTTCGGCCAAGCAGCGACTGATGCTGTTCGGGGTGAAGGAAAGTCAAATCGCCGAACTGGAAAAAGCGGGTAAGCCGAATATCCGTCTGCCGATTCATTCGGCCCAGTCTGGCATCGTCGTGGAAAAAATGGTGCAGCAGGGGCAGTATGTCAATGTGGGGGAAACGCTCTTCAATGTTGCCGACCTCTCCACCGTGTGGGTTGAGATTGAGGTGTATGAGAACGAGTTCTCAGCCATCCATATCGGCCAGCAGGTTGAGATTCGCTCACAGTCATTCCCCGGAAAACCGTTCGTCGGCCGCATATCGTTTATCTATCCCTTTCTTGATCCCAAAACCAGAACGGTCAAGGCCCGGGTGGAGATGCCCAATCAGGGTATGAAACTGAAGCCGGACATGTTTGTCAACGCCATCATTAAGGTGCCCCTGGGGGCCTCCATTGTGGTTCCGACCACGGCGGTGATGGATACCGGCAAACGGCAGGTGGCCTGGGTTGAAACCGCTCCCGGCATCTTTGAGCCACGGGAGGTGCAGGTGGGGCAGCAGAATGGAGATAGCATCCAGATACTTTCCGGCCTCAAAAACGGTGACAAGGTGGCGGTGTCCGGTGGTTACCTGATCGACTCCGAGGCCCAGCTGCGGGGTGGGGGGGGCGATGAACATCGGAACCATGCCGGCGGCAGCCGGCCGGAGGCCGGTGGCCAGCCGGCGGCGGCACCGGTCCCGACAGCGGCTCCCAGGAAAACACTCAAGATGGATGACATGAAGATGTGATCTGACGAACAGACGGGTACCCATTAACCATGATCGAAAAAATTATAGAATATTCGGCCCGGAACCGGGTTGTCGTGCTGCTGATGTTCGGGTTGATCATCGCCGGGGGAATCTGGTCGGTGTATAAGACTCCCGTTGATGCCATCCCCGACCTCTCCGACAATCAGGTGATTGTCTTCACCGACTATCCGGGGCGTTCTCCCCAGGTGGTTGAGGATCAGGTGACCTATCCCCTGGCGGTCAATCTGCAGGGGCTGCCCCAGGTGCGGGCGGTCCGTGCCTCGTCGGCCTTCGGTTTTTCGATGATCTATGTGATTTTTGAAGATAAGGCCGATATCTACTGGGCCCGTACCCGTGTGCTGGAACGGCTCAACTACGCAGCGTCACTGCTTCCCCCCGGGGTGGTCCCGACACTGGGGCCCGATGGCACCGGCGTTGGCCATGTGTTCTGGTACACCCTCGAAGGGAAGGGGTATGATCTGGAACAGCTCCGTACCCTGCAGGACTGGTTCGTCCGGTATCAGCTCAATACGGTGCAGGGTGTTGCCGAGGTGGCCTCCATCGGCGGACTGGTGCGTGAATACCAGATCGACCTTGATCCCGCTCGGTTACTTGCCTACAACATCAAAATAGCCAAGGTCATGGATGCGGTCAAGGCTTCGAATCGCGATGTGGGGGGGAAGCTGATTGAGCAGGCCGATGCCGAATATCTGATCCGGGGGCGGGGGTATGTGAAGTCCCGTGCCGATCTGGAAAATATCGTGGTCGGTGCCGATATGCGGGGCACACCGATTTATGTGAAGAACCTGGGCACGGTCCAGACCGGTGGTGCCATCCGGCGTGGTTTGCTGGATATGAACGGAGAAGGGGAGGCGGTTGGTGGCATTGTTGTGATGCGGTACGGTGAAAATGCCAAAGATGTCATTGACCGGGTCAAGGGGAAGATCACGGAGCTGGAGAAGGGGCTCCCCCCCGGCGTGAAGATCAAAGTTGCCTATGACCGCTCCGATCTGATCATGCGGGCGGTGGATACCTTGAAGAAAAACCTGCTGGAGGAGTCAATCGTCGTCTCCCTGGTGATTCTGGTATTTTTACTCCATTTTCAAAGCGCCCTTGTCATTGTGCTGACCCTGCCGGTGTCGGTGCTGATCTCCTTCATTACCATGAAGCTGATGGGGGTCTCCTCCAATATCATGTCCCTCGGCGGCATCGCCATTGCCATCGGTGTTCTGGTGGATGCCGGTGTCATCATGGTGGAGAACTGTTATCGTCACCTCTCGGAGATGGACCCGGAAGAGCGGAGCGGTAAACGGCTGGAGATCATTATCGCTTCGGCAAAGCAGGTGGGGAGGGCTATATTTTTCTCCCTGGCGATCATCGTACTCTCCTTCGTACCGGTCTTCATGCTGGAAGGGCAGGAGGGGAAGCTGTTCCACCCCCTGGCGTTTACCAAGACCTTTTCGATGATGGGGTCCGCCCTCATCGCCATCACCCTGGTGCCGGTGTTGATGTACTATTTTATGCGGGGCACAATGCCGCCGGAGAGTGCCAATCCGGTGTCATCATTTTTTATCCGGCTCTATTCGCCGGTTATTCGCTGGGTGCTGGTCTGGAAGAAAACCACTATCGCCCTCAATATTCTGGCGTTTGCCATTGCGGTGCCGATGTTTATGAAGCTGGGCTCCGAGTTCATGCCCCCCCTGGACGAGGGGTCGCTGCTCTACATGCCGGTGACTCTCCCCAATATTTCCATTACCGAAGCGAAACGGCTGATCCAGGTTCAAGATACCATCATCAAGAGCGTTCCCGAAGTGGAACAGGTCCTGGGCAAGGTCGGCCGGGCGGAAACCTCCACCGATCCGGCACCGGTGTCAATGTTTGAAAGTATCATCATTCTCAAGCCGAAGGAGGCGTGGCGACCCGGCATCAAGAAGGGTGATATTGTGGCCGAGCTTGACGGCAAGCTGCAACAGATCGGGGTGCGTAACGGCTGGACCCAGCCGATCATCAACCGGATCAACATGCTTTCCACCGGTGTGCGGACCGATCTGGGAGTGAAGATTTTTGGCAATGATCTCAATGTGCTGAAGGATCTGGCTCTGCAGGCCGAGGCGTTGCTCAAACCGATCAACGGGGCCGCCGATGTGGTTGCCGAACGGGTTACCGGCGGCAGTTATCTGGATATCGACATTGACCGGCAGGCTGCGGCACGCTACGGGGTGGGGGTGGGGGATATTCAGACGGTCATTGAGACCGCACTGGGTGGTGATATGCAGAGTACGGCCGTGGAGGGGCGGAGCCGTTTTCCGATCCGGATTCGTTACCAGCGTGATTACCGGGATAGCATTCCGGCCATCCGGCGCATTCTGGTCGGTACCATGGAGGGGGCCCAGGTGCCGCTGTCTCTGGTCACAACGATAAAGATATCCACCGGAGCACCGGAGATCAACAGTGAAGGGGGGTTGCTCCGCTCACTGGTGTTCCTGAACGTGCGGGGGCGCGACATGGGGAGTTTTGTCACCGAAGCCAAACAGGTATTGGAAAAGAACATCAAACTCCCCCCCGGTTACTATGTGGCCTGGTCGGGGCAGTGGGAAAACCAGATTCGTGCCAAAGCCCGCCTGCAACTGCTGATTCCCCTCGGCATGGTGATAATCTTCATACTGCTCTATTTTACCTTCCACTCGGCACTGGAGGCCAGCATGGTCATGCTGTCGGTCCCCTTTGCCCTGGTGGGGGGGGTCTATCTGGTTTCGGCCCTCGGCTATAATCTGTCGGTGGCGGTATGGGTCGGTTTTATTGCGTTGTACGGCATTGCGGTGGAAACCGGGGTGGTTATGGTTATCTACCTCCATGAAGCCCTTGACCGGAAGCTGAAGGATGGCCCCTGTACCGAACAGGATATTTACGACGCCACCTTTGAGGGGGCGGTGCTTCGGCTCCGGCCGAAGCTGATGACCGTGGCGGTAGCCCTGCTCGGTCTGATTCCGATCATGTGGTCAACCGGTACCGGGGCGGACGTGATGAAGCCCATTGCGGCTCCGATGATCGGCGGTATGATCTCGTCTGCCGTCCATGTCCTGATCATGACACCGGTGATTTTTGTTCTGATGAAGAAGCGTGAGCTCAAGAAGGGGTTGCTCAAGTACAGCGGTATGAAACATTAAGGGACTACCGGTCAGCAATAGTTTGACATATTCAAAGGTATTGTATACGTTATAGATGCTTGAGTGATAATGAACATGTATGGTATAGACGTACGGTAACACTCTGTCCTCTCTGTAAATAGCAAACCGGGGGTAACCCCGGGACGCAAAGCTACGAGTCCCCCGTGTGTGGATAGTCGGGTTGCCGGAGTGGGGTTGTTGAATGGGCCCTTCTTTTATAAAAGAGAAGGGCTTTTTGTGGTGGAGTTGTGTGACCGGTTAACATGCCTTGAAATGATAGAGAGATTTTTACCATGATAAAAAAGAAAGTAACAATTACAGAGTTAGAATCCTACTACCGGGAAGCAAAAGCTCTCATTGAAAAAGAGGAGAAGCGTCGGCGCAAGAGTCCGGAAGAGCTGGAGATTGAGTACTCGAATTTGAAGGCAATTTTTGCGTTACTTGAAACAGATGACTTTAAATACGCTGATTTTTCTAATATTTTTTATATTCATCGTGAAGAAGAGAAAGAGATTGAGATTTTCAGTGAACGGCATCGTGTGCACAAAATTGTCAGAAATGAAGATTTTCAGGCTAAATTCAGAACCAGTGCCTGGGGTTTTATTGATTTTTTGCACGACAATGGGGCGGTAAACGAGTTAAAGCCCAAAAAGAGATCTCTGAAACTCATGAATGCTGCCACCGAGGCCATGACTCCCCAAGGACCCAAAGTGGGTGATTACTATTTAAACCCGGATAGCGGGTTTTGGAAGGTTGCAACCGTCGAGGATGTGGAGGATTTTGAAAAGGCGCGTAGATATGCCCTTTACGTGAAATTTGAAGCTCTTGACAGCCAGGAAGGCAGTTCAGAAACGGCAAAATGAGCAATATACCCGCAAACAATACCGTGTATCATCGTCTGAAAACCACACTCCCAAAGTTGGCACATTCATACCTGGCCTTTCTTCTCGAAGGCGATATTGCGACGGCCCATCAATTGATTCGGGATGCCCTGCAGGGGGGCTTGACAATTCGTGAATTGTACCTCGATGTTTTTCAGCCGGTACAGCGAGAGGTGGGGCTGTTATGGGAGTTGAACAGGGTCAGCGTCGCTGAGGAGCGATTCTGTACGGCGGCAACCCTGTCAATGATGCTGGAATTGTATCCACAAATTTCCGCTTCCCCACGTATCGGATCTACCATTGTAGCAGCCTGTGTCGGTTCGGAGTTGCACGAACTGGGCCTTCGCATGGTTGTTGATTTCTTTGAAATGGATGGCTGGGACAGCTACTATCTCGGCGCGGCAATTTCAACCGATCAGATCATGGCTGCCATAGCTCAGAGGCAACCGGATATCGTCGCTCTTTCCGCCACCATTACCCACCATATCCCAAAGCTGCGCGAGCTTGTCGGTGTCATTAAAAATACCCTGGCCGGTACCGCACCGGTGATAATGGTCGGGGGGGCCCCCTTTACTGATGATCCCGGGCTTTGGCGCAGCGTCGGTGCCGACCTTTGGGGGAAGGATGCGGGAGACGCGGTAACTGTTGCCCAACTGCTTCAGAGGACCAAACGGGGTGATGAAACCAATGGTGCCGGACAGGATGCTGCTGCTTCGGTAAAACGCTTCATCCTTGCCTGCGATCTGTCAGGCACCATTGAACGTGTGCTTCGTAACGAATTTGCCTCAGACGTGCCGTTTCGGGCACAAGCTCCCCTCACAACCTTTTTCGACAGTGGTTCCCAAAGAAAATTAGGACTTTTTCTCACAGAAGCAGCAACAAAAGGAAGTGCCCTTGACTGGGAACTGGTAGTCCCTCTCCACTCTGGTCTTGCTACCCTGCACTGTATTGCTCTCCAGTCCGATGGACGAATTATGGTTATCGGGGCCAATAACCGTCTCTCGGCCAATAGGGCAATGGAGCTACTCATCGACGTGAATGGGGAAAACAACCGTTTGCGTACCCTGTCGAAGGATATGCAGAGTGAGCTCATGCGGGGTGACCGTGATCGGCTGTTTACCGATGACCTCATCAAGCTCAATAACGAGTTGGCTACCATGCAGCGTGAGTTGCATAAGAAAAATCAAGAACTTGAATACATGAACCGTAAGCTGGAGGAGGGAAAACGGCTTTTTTATGACATGTTTGAGAAAAACCGAGCGGTTAAGCTCTTGATTGATCCGATCGATGGCTCCATTATTGATGCCAATTCCAGTGCGGTCACCTATTATGGGTATCCACGGGAACAGCTGCTGGCAATGAATATCAGCGCCATTAATGTGCAGTCAGTGGAACAGATTAAAGAGCAGATGAAGCAGGCTGCACATGAGCAGACGGCATATTTCCGGTTCCGGCATCGGCTGTCGTCCGGTGTTATTCGAGAAGTTGAAGTGTATTCGAGCCCCGTTGAAAAGGACGGGCGCATGCTCCTCCACTCCATTATACATGACATTACCGAGCGGAGACGGGAGTTGCGTCGCCTCTCCCAGGCCATTGAGCAGAGTTCCGTTCCGATTATGATCACCGACAAGCGGGGGGTGATTGAGTATGTGAATCAGAAATTCTTTGATTTGACCGGCTATTCATCTGGCGAAGTGCTGGGTAATACCCCCCGATTGCTGAAATCTGGCGTTACCCCTCCCCAGGTATACTCAGAAATGTGGGCTACCATTGTGGCGGGGCGGTCATGGGAGGGAGAATTCTGCAACCGGAACAAGGAAGGCAGCCTCTATTGGGAACACTGTACCATTTCACCCTTTAGCGATGAAATGGGCAAACTATCCCATTTCATCGCCTTCCGGGAAAACATTACAGAAAAGAAAAACATGACGGCACAGCTGATCCAGTCGCAAAAATTTGAAACCATTGGCCTATTGGTCAACGGTTTGGCCCATGATCTCAATAATATTCTCTGTATTATCAAAGGCAATATTACCCTGTTTCGGCTTAATGGTACTAAACCTGAAAAACAGTCCGCATACGTGAGTGAAATCGGCATAGCGTCCGAGCGGGCGGAGCATATTGTCAGCAGTTTGCTGGCGTACAGTCGCAAGAAGGTCATGAACAAGCAGAGCTGTTTCCTTAATCGGTTGGTTGAAAATACCACCCTGTTCATAGAGAGAATTATCGGCGAAAATATTGCGTTGGAACTGGTGTTGGGTGCAGGTTCCGCGGAAGTATTGGTGGACTTTGTTCATATCGAGCAGGTGTTACTGAATATTGCGGCAAATGCCCGTGATGCCATGCCTGCCGGTGGTACGCTGCGTATTGAAACGCTGCAACAAAATCACCCTGCTGTGGTAAATTCTACCAAGGAGAGGGACGCTCACGGGGCGTTTGCTGTTATCGTGATGAGTGATTCCGGTTGTGGCATGAGCACACAAACCATGGAACAGATTTTTGATCCGTTTTTTACCACCAAAGAGGTTGGTAAGGGGACCGGACTCGGCTTGTCAACATCATCGGGGATTATTTCACAGCATGGTGGATATATTGATGTACAGAGTGCCCTTGATATTGGTACAACATTTACGATTTATCTTCCTCTGGTCGCTGGGGGAACCGTTGGCTCTTAAAATACATAGCAGCGTGAGGGAGGAACCGTCATGGCCCATATTCTAGTAATTGATGATGATGTGCAAATTTGTGATATGCTTACCGGACTGCTTGAGTACGACAACCATCTTGTCACCGTGGCCCATAATGGGCAAGAGGGGCTTCGACTATTTCAGGAGACCTCTCCCGACCTGATTATTACTGATATTATCATGCCGGAGAAAGATGGTCTGGAAATTATTTCGCTCTTACAGAGGCTTGATAGCAGTGTTCCCATAGTTGCAATGTCGGGAGGAGGACGTCACTCCAGCAGTTCTGATAATCTTTCTCTGGCTAAATGCCTGGGAGCAAATGCGGTTCTCACGAAGCCGTTTACCAAGGATGAACTGTATCAGGCTATTGTGACAGCTCTGACACAGAACGGTACGGATGGGTAGCGGCGAACCGCTCTCGAATCTTTTCTTTAGATAATGAAAAACATCTAAAATTGAAATTCGATAGCTAACTATCTGTTTTTTTAAAGCTCTCAGCCTTATTCTGTGCATGATGTTATTTTTTTATGTCGTTTTTTTTGTTGAAAGTTAGTAAATTTTACTATATAAGGAGGGCAGATTTAAATACCATGTCACAAAGGAGAGTTTATGAAAAAGATCGTATTGTTGTTGGCGGCTGGTGCGATGATGGTTGCATCGGGTTGTAGCAGTCTGAGTACCAACGTGCAGAGTAGCAACATCAGAACAGTTACTAATACCAATTTCCAGGCTGATTTGCAGGTTGGTGACAAGATTTCCGGCACATGCACACTTCAGAAAATTCTGTTCTTCACCATCGGAGATACCGACAAAGAGGCAACAGGCGTAACGTTTGACTCTCCCGATGCAGTTGCTGCTCAGGGTGCCCTGGCTCCGCTTTTCTCAATATTTGCCGGTGCTGATCCTGTCGGAAAATGTGCAAAAGCTGCTGCCTACAATGCCGTTGTCAAGAACGGTGCCGATGCGATCTTCGCACCACGTTACACGTCAGAAGTTTCCGGTATTCCTTTCCTGTTTCAGACAATCAATGTTAACCTGACCGGTTACAAAGCAACAATCAAAGGCTTCCATCAGCTTGATACACAGAAAATTCTGGAAGGCAAAAAATAAGCCAGAGATAACAAGCAGTATGTCAATCGGCCGGTTTTCTTTACGTGAGAAAACCGGCCTTTTCGTATGGAGCGTTGGTGTCATGAAAACAGAAGTATTCCCCATACAAGGGAAAAACCTCTTCCTTTAAAAAAGAGGGACTGATACACTAAGATCTTTACAGATTTCGCACAGCACTTTCTTTTGGGGGATAGTCCCGTATGAAAAAAATACATTCTCTTCTTATGGTTATATTGTTACTTGTCTTGTCGGTTGTTACTGTGGCTGCTGCAGACAAGCCGGTC
Organism: uncultured Geobacteraceae bacterium; assembly: GCA_903901875.1. Classification (GTDB taxonomy): domain Bacteria; phylum Desulfobacterota; class Desulfuromonadia; order Geobacterales; family Pseudopelobacteraceae; genus JACRCG01. The sequence continues at coordinate 20,019 of CAIUSO010000085.1, forward strand.
TTTTTTGTTACCAATGAGGTGATCCTTGATGGCAAAGGTACTACGGGAGTCCAACAAATAACGGCCGACCTGGTGCGGTTGGCCAAAAGTGCATTGTCCCGGAAGGGGTTTGATATTTCCCCGTCATCCTATGATTATTCCATACGTTTTCGGGTAGATACCGATTTTGACTACGGCCTGTTTGGAGCCAAGGTGGCGTTTGTCAAGACCCAGCTGATAGTGGAAAAAGATGGTGTCGAAGTAGACTCTGTTATCTATGATGAACGAACGACCGCCGGTTCTTTTTCTTCTTACGGGAAAGAAGGGGAAGCCTATGCCAAGAAGGCTGCCGATTATCTGGTTGGCAGCATATTGCAAACGGAATTGCTGGCAAAATTCAATAAAAATGGGTCGCCGGCATCAGTTAATCATACGGCGAAGAATGGTGCCAATCCGGTGGCTAAAGGGGTTTCCGGTTATACCGGTGCCTTTGGAGCAATGCCAAAAGGGAAGGGAGCCGGTAAATACGATGTGGCGGTTATTATCGGCAACAGAAACTACAAAAAAACGTCGAATGTTGATTATGCCATCAATGATGCCTTGAAAATGAAGGAGATGGTCATAAAAACCATGGGTTTTTTGCCGGAAAATATTATCTATGTTGAAGATGCCACCCTCTCTGATTTTACAGAAATATTTGGTTCGAATCAGGATCTGGGAAAGAGTAAATTGTTTAATTTCATAAAGAAAGATGTTTCCAACGTTTTTGTCTATTATGTGGGGCATGGTGCTCCGGATATCCAGGAAGCAAAACCCAAGTCCTATTTTGTGCCTGTCGATGCAGATCCTCAATACATCGGATCAAGTGGCTACCGGGTTCAGGCACTTTATGACAATCTGGCAAAACTACCGGCTAAGAGTGTCACCATTGTGTTGGATTCCTGCTTTTCGGGAAATTCTCCCAATGGACTGCTTTTCAAAGGAATCAGCGCACTTGTTGTGGTAGATAAAGTGCCAAGTATGACCGCAAACAATGCGCTTGTCATGACCAGTACCAGTGAAAATCAGGTGTCATCCTGGTATTCGGAAAAACAGCATTCGCTGTTTACCTATTTTTTCATTGAAGGGATGCAGGGCGCAGCAGATAAGAACGGGGATGGAAAGGTTACCGCCGGTGAGCTTGAGGAATATCTTGCCGAAAATGTTCCCAGTCTGTCGAAGCGTCTAACGGGTAATCTACAGCAACCGGTAGTAACCGGAAGCAAATCGAGGATTTTGACATCGTTGAAATAAATTGTCTAAAATCGGTGTGGTCTCGAACCTTGGGGTGTCATGTATGAACGTAGATACCATGAGATCAATCGATTTTTTTGTGGGTGTCCCGCTCTGCTGGCTTGGAACCTGGTTGAGAAGGATTATGCCGATCCGCCAAACGGTAGTTCCCCTGAAAAAAGTTCTCTTGATTGAACTCTCCGAAATGGGCAGTGCCATTCTGGCTGATCCGGCCATGCGAAAGCTGCAACGGATTTTGAATGCTGAACTCCATTTTGTCATATTTTCAAAAAACCGGGCAAGTTTGACCCTTCTCGACACGGTTCCCTCCGAAAATGTCTTTGTAATCAGGGATGATAGTTTGTGGTCCCTGGCACTAGATACCTTCTCGTTTCTTAGGTGGGTTCGGAAACGTCGCATTGACACGGTTATTGATTTGGAATTGTTTTCAAGGTATACGGCCCTGCTGACCGGGTTTTGCGGTGCTTTCAGAAGGGTCGGTTTTTACGCTTTTCATAATGAAGGGCTGTACCGTGGTAATTTTCTCACCCATAACGTCCCCTATAATCCCCATTTGCATATTGCAAAAAATTTTATTGCACTTGTTAATTCACTTTTAACAGGGGATGGTAATTCGTTTTCTAAAACAGTTGTTTCTGACGATGAAATTATCCTGGTACAAAGAAACATATCGCAACTTGAACAGGCAGGTGTCCGGGAGAAAATAAAACGGGAGTCCGCCCGTTTTGATTGGAAACGCCATAAAATTATTCTGTTCAATGCCAATGCCAGTGACATGCTCCCTCAGCGCTGTTGGCCTTCCGAGTATTATCGGCAGGTGGCAGGTACCATTCTGGAACAGCATGAGAATGCCTATATTCTGTTTACTGGTAATGACAGCGAGCGGGAGGGCATTTCCTCCCTTGTTTCTCAGGTCGCTCACCCCCGTTGTCTTAATTTTGCCGGGAAAACAAGTCTGACGGAATTGACCGCCCTCTATTCGATAAGCGAATTTATGCTCAGTAATGATTCAGGTCCCGCTCATTTTGCCGCCGTTACTCCGTTGCAAACCTATACCTTATTCGGTCCCGAAACACCGAAACTCTATGGTCCCCTTGGTCAATCTGTCTGTATCTCCGCTGAAATATCCTGCTCTCCCTGCGTATCGGCTGCAAACCACAGAAAAACTTCTTGCCAGGATAATCAATGTCTGCAAGCTCTTCATCCCCGTCATATTCTCGATATTCTCAGACCACGTCTGGCCCGCCTTAACACGCCATAATTATCGTACCGATTCAATGTGGTTTTACCCTTTCTGTTACCGGTCAATTCGACTACCAATCCATTACAGACCTTTGGCTCACGTTTGTTCACGACAAGCGGTGCCGTTCCTCGTGTAATACTCGCAGGTTATCTCATCATATAATACTCGCAGGTTATCTCATCATAGTACTGATTTAGTTCAGCAGGGAGGTTGCGCTAATCGTGTTAATACCCATCGATACGGTGGCGAGTGAAGGATATAAAAAGTCATAGTGGGTAGGCTGGTGGTCATTATGACCATGTAATAGTCAGGAAAATGTGGCGTAATGCGTTGATATTATTGTTTTAATTTATATTTATGTAAAATAGATTGATCAGGCGTTAACTGAATCAGACAATACCATAACCGGAATAGAGTGGGAGAGTCTTGGCTAAACAAATTGCTGGGAATCTTTTCACGTCAACGTATTCGGGTTCAGGGAGGTAGTTATGTCAAGAAAATTCAGGGGAACGTCAGAGTCAGTCGGAGAAAATCTGGGCGCAACAGCCACAGACGCGCCCGCTCCGTCTTCAGGTGCTTCGGTTGAGGTGAAGGGGAAAAAGTCACTTCAAAAATCCGCATCTGGTAAGCAGATACCTGGGCCCGGTAAAATGGGAGACGACCTCTCAACTCAGGTGCTGCCTGAAAATAAGGTGCCGGAACGTAAGGATAAAAAAGTACGTCGTTCCGGACCGGATGACCCGAGCGAAGATACATCGAAAAGAGCAGCAGTAATTGATGGATCGGATGATGTTGCCGTTCCATCAGCGGTTGAGGACAGTCCCTCTGTCAGCTCCGTATCCGATGAACCGGCTGCATTGCTGACTCAGGAGGAAAGGGCGGCTGCAGCCGTAGCCATGGTTTCGGAAACATCAGGCAGTGCCCTGGCCCAGTTTTTTTTGGTAGCAGCCGTCGGAACAGGTGGTATTGCGACAGCAATGAGTATGTCACATCAAGCCGGCAGCAATACCGGTGCAATTTCGACCACTAAAATAGCTTCTGCCATGCTGAGCCATAATACCGGTTCCGGTAACAGTGACTTTATCTCAAATGATACCAATCAGACCATCAGTGGAACGTTAAGTGGCAACTTGGCACCAGGGGAAACGGTCTCTGTTTCTGTTGACAACGGTGGCCATTGGGTTGCTGCCACTGCGACAGTTGGACAGAGCAGTTGGAGTCTTTCCAATCAGACTTTGAGCGGCACTAATATCCTGAAGGTTAAAGTCACGAACGCTGCAGGAAACGACAGTGATATTTTCAGCCACAGCTATACGATAGATACTACTGTCCCATCCGGTGCGATCATCTCAACCGGCACGATCAATGCGAACGGCCTGATTAACGGTACCGCCGAAGCTGGTTCAACAGTACACCTGATCGTTAATGGTATTTCCCACGATGTAACTGCTGATTCTAGCGGTAGCTGGAGTTACTCGTTGCCCACCTCAGAGCTAAATGCCTTGGGTCAGGGCCCAACCAGCATACGTGCGACCGTCACGGATGCTGCCGGTAATACTAACAGCAGTGCCTCGACCCACAACATCATTATCGACACCATAGCTCCGACCACGCGCATCGATACGCTGTCATTCAGCAACGACCTCGGCTCAAGCAGAAGCGACTTTATCACCAATAATCCCAGTCAGACCATCAACGGTACACTCAGTGCGAACCTTGCCGCCGGTGAGACGGTGTACGTTTCTCTGGATGGTGGTACGCATTGGCAGGCTGCAGCCGCAACGGTGGGTGGCACAGTCTGGACTCTTGCACAGCAGACGCTGAGCGGCAGCAATACCGTTGAGGTTAAGGTGACCGATGCAGCCGGTAATGACGGGCCGGTCCATAGCCATAGTTATACGCTTGACACCACTATTCCGGTTGCTCCGGTAATTTCCAGTGACAGCATTAATTTGACCGGCCAGATTAACGGTGCCGCCGAAGCTGGTTCGACAGTACATCTGAATGTTAACGGCATGTTGCACGATGTAACGGCTGATGCCAAGGGCAGTTGGAGTTATACACTGCCTACGTCAGAGCTTGCGGCCTTGAACCAGGGTCCCACCAACATACATGCAACGGTCACGGATGTAGCCGGTAACAGTAACAGCGTAGCCACGACGCACAACACCATTGTCGACACCATAGCTCCCCTTGCTCCGGTAATCTCCACCGAGATTATTAATTCGACCGGCCAGCTCACCGGTACCGCCGATGCTGGTTCAACAGTTCACTTGGTCGTCAACGGTATTTTACACGACGTAACAGCCGATTCTAACGGCAGGTGGAGCTATACGCTGCCCGGTTCTGAGCTTGCTGCTTTGAGCCAGGGGACCACCAGTATACGTGCAACTGCCACGGATATAGCCGGTAACACTAACGATGTAGCCACGTCGCACAACACTGTTGTTGACACCATAGCTCCCCTTGCTCCGGTAATCTCCACCGAGATTATTAATTCGACCGGCCAACTCACCGGTACCGCCGATGCCGGCTCCACCGTTCACCTGACCGTTAACGGTATTTTGCACGATGTAACTGTCAATTCTAACGGCAGTTGGAGTTACACGCTGCCCGGTTCTGAACTTGCTGCTTTAAGCCAGGGCCCCACCAGCGTACGTGCAACGGTCACGGATGCTGCCGGTAACAGTAACAGCGTGGCCACGACTCACAATACTATTGTTGACACCATCGCGCCGACTACGAGCATAGTTGCCCCGTCATTTAGCAATGACCTCGGCTCAAGCAGCAGCGACTTCATAACCAATAATCCCATTCAGACCATCAGTGGCACACTCAGTGCGGCACTTGCCATCGGTGAGACGGTGTACGTTTCTCTGGATGGTGGTACACATTGGCAGACTGCAACTGTAACGGCGGGAGGTACAGTCTGGACTCTCGCACAGCAGACCCTGAGCGGAAGCAATACCCTTGAGGTTAAGGTAGTCGACGCAGCCGGTAATGATGGACCGGTCTATAGCCATAGTTATATGATCGACACGAGTATTCCGGTTGCGCCGGTGATAGTCACAGATACCATTAATTCAACCGGCCAGATTAATGGCACCGCCGAAGTCGGTTCAACAGTACATCTGACTGTTAATGGTATTTCCCGTGATGTAACTACCAGTGCTAACGGCAGCTGGAATTACACGCTGCCACTCTCCGAGCTTACTGCGTTGAGTCAAGGTCCAACAAGCATCAGTGCAACTATCACGGATGCAGCCGGTAACAGTAATGGCGTAGCTACGACGCACAACACCGTTGTTGACACCAGTGCTCCGGCTGCTCCGGTAATATCTACCGATTCCATTAATTCGACCGGCCAGATTAATGGCACCGCCGAAGTCGGTTCAACAGTGCATCTGACCGTTAACGGCATTTCCCACGATATAACTGCCGGTTCCAGCGGCAGTTGGAGCTACACATTGCCCGGTTCTGAACTTGCTGCTTTGAACCAGGGCCCAACCAGCATACGTGCAACTGTCACTGATGTTGCCGGTAACAGTAACAACGTGGCCACGACGCACGGCGTCATTGTTGACACCATCGCGCCGACTACGAGCATAGTTGCCCCGTCTTTCAGCAATGACCTCGGCTCAAGCAGCAGTGATTTTATTACCAACAATCCGAGTCAGACCATCAGCGGCACACT
>CAIUSO010000086.1 GCA_903901875.1 uncultured Geobacteraceae bacterium
ATTTTTGGGGTATTTTTACATAAAAACATCAATGATATCAGCTATTGATTTTATTTCTACAAAATGTAGTGCCATACGATTTTTATTATTATTGACTTACCGCCGATGATGTGGTAGGCATTTACCATGTTCATACGTCAAACAAAAACTCGTGGCTCCATTAAAGGTGAGTCCTATTTCACCTATCGACTCGTTACTTCGGAGCGAGTTGGTTCTCAAGTGCGACAGAAGACCATTTTGAATCTCGGGTGCAATCTTCCCATTCCCAAGGATCAGTGGCCCGAGTTGTGTACCTGCATAGAGCGCCATTGGGAAGGCCAGGAGTCCATTGTTTCCGAGTCTCCCGAAATTGAGAAACTGGCATCTCTTTATGCCGCACGCCTGATTGCGGCATCACCGGTTGCTGCTTCGTCTTTAGGTGGCTCCGTTACTGATTATGAGGAAGTAGATACCAACTCGTTGGTTCTGTCTCGCCCCAGGTCCGTGGGAGTGGAGCATGTTGCTCTTTCAGCTATTTCGTGGCTTGGGTTTGAAGACATTCTTTCCTCTATTGGCATGAACCGCCCGCAGCGCATTTCCGCTATTGGAAGCATTGTCGGCAGAATGGCACACCCAGTCAGTGAAGATGCCACATTTAACTGGCTGAAACAGCGAAGTTCTCTGGGTGAATTGCTTGAATTTGATTTTGAGACCACATCACCGATGCGCTTGTATCGTGCATCAGATCAGCTGATTAGAAATCGTGATCTGATCGAACAAAGCCTCTTTAATCGTATCGATGATATGTTCAGCCTTGAGACAACGGTAACGCTTTATGACCTTACCAATACCTACTTTGAGGGAGATGCGGCCGGTAACGGTAAGGCAAAGCATGGGCATTGCAAATCAAAACGCACGGACTGTCCACTTGTAACATTGGGTGTTATTCTCGATGGTAGCGGTTTTATTCGGCGGTCCAAAATGTTTGAGGGGAGTGTTGCTGAGTCAACCACACTGGAGTGCATGCTGAAAGAGTTGAATGCTCCCAAAGGTGCATTGGTTATTATGGACAGGGGCATTGCAACGGTGAAGAATATCGACTGGATGAAAGAGAACAGTTATCGGTACCTTGTTGTTAGTCGCGAACGCAATCGTCAGTTTGATGAGAGTGAATCAGTAGAGACCGTAACTGCCCAAGAAGACGTTATACGACTTCAACGAGTTATGAGTGAGGATGGTGCGGAAGTCCGCCTCTACTGCTATTCTCAAGGGCGGGAGAAGAAAGAGAATGCTATAACTGTCCGATTCTGTGAACGATTTGAGAAAGGGCTGACAAAGATCAGAGAATCCCTGTTAAAACCACATGGAGAAAAGAAGTCTGACAAGATAACGGAGCGGATCGGCAGACTAAAAGAGAAGAGTCACGGCGTTGCTCAACACTATAAAATTGAACTGACCAAAGATGATAGCGGAAAAGTGGTAACAGCCATCGAGTGGAGTAAAACGCCCAAAGAGGGGTCATCGGTGACGCATCCAGGAGTATATTGCCTACGAAGTAACGAAATCACCTGGGACGAAGCGAAACTGTGGCATACCTACACTATGCTGACCGATCTTGAATCTGTATTCCGTAGTTTAAAATCGGAATTAGGGTTGCGCCCCATTTTTCACCACAACGAAGAAAGAACAGAAGGCCATCTATTTATCACCGTTTTGGCGTATCAGTTTGTACAAGTAATTCGAAAGAAATTGAGAATCAAGGGCTATAAAATGGGCTGGATGTCATTAAGAAATATTCTGTCCGTGCAACAGCGGGTAACGGCAACCTTCACGCAGAAAGACGGTCGTACCTTGAACATCCGAAAGTCAACCAGAGCAGAGAAAGATTTACAGGATATTTATGCCGCACTCAAAGTTTCAGCAACCCCTGGCGGGGTCAAAAAACTGGTCGTATAGACATGAAAAAAGTTTTTGTAGTGCCAGAACGATTTTTTTGAAGCCGTAACTAGCTGAATAGGAATAGTTTTTTTAAAGTCATGTTAAAGATGGGTTAAAGTATGGCAAAGCGCCATGGCTCTTGCAAAAGATGTTTATCGGTTCACGGAGAGTTTCCCCAAAACTGAGGTTTATGGTCTGACTAGCCAAATACGTAGAGCCGCTGTGTCGGTACCAAGTAACATTGCTGAGGGTGCTGGCCGAAACGGGAATAGGGAATTTCTAAAATTTCTGTATATTGCCCGTGGCTCTCTGAGTGAGTTGGAAACACAAATACTTTTAGCAAAAGATATAGGCTACACGACTGATAATACCAAAATTATTCAGGATCTTGATACCCTGTTTGCCCTACTGGGCGGGCTTATCAACGCAGTTCAGAAAAAGGACCATGCATGACTCCTCACATTTCACCCCTAACTCCTAACAAGAGCGCCATGCCTCAAGGCGCTCGTATCTTTGTTGCCGGCTCAAGGGGCCTTGTTGGCTCCGCACTCGTCAGGCAGTTGGCATCACGTGGCTATACCAATCTCCTTCTCCCTGAAATCGACGAACTTGACCTTACCAGCCAGCAGGCGGTGGCTGATTTTTTTCAGCGAGAAAAACCGGAATATGTTTTTCTGGCTGCTGCCAAAGTCGGTGGGATTCATGCCAACAACACCTACCCGGCTGAATTCATTTATTTAAACCTGGCTATCCAGAATAACGTCATTCATCAGTCGTATCTGCATGGAGTAAAACGTTTACTGTTTCTTGGTTCTTCGTGTATCTACCCACAGATGGCACCGCAGCCAATGAAGGAAGAGTATTTGCTTACCGGACTTTTGGAGCCCACCAACGAACCGTATGCCATTGCCAAGATTGCCGGCATCAAGATGTGCGAATCATACAACCGTCAGTATGGAACAAAATTTATTGCGGTCATGCCGACCAATCTTTACGGTCCGGGCGATAACTTACATCCTGAAAACAGCCATGTATTGCCGGCCCTGATCCGTCGTTTTCATGAAGCGAAAATGAAGCAGGAGGCAAAGCGTAAGCCCCTATCGCCTCACTCCTCTCCGGACGCAGACGACACCGTCGTCATCTGGGGCACCGGTACGCCAAGGCGAGAGTTATTGTATGTTGACGACATGGCGAGTGGCTGTCTTCACTTGATGGAATTGGATGAGGAGCAGATTGCTCCAGAGCTTTTGAGTTACCCAAAGCCCTGTTTTGTTAACCTTGGAACCGGAGAAGATGTTACAATTCGGGAGTTGGCTGAAACTGTACAGGCGGTTATCGGTTATCAAGGCAAGTTGTTATTTGACACAACTAAGCCGGACGGCACTCCTCGCAAGCTTCAGGATGTCTCCCGGATGCACAACCTTGGCTGGCGGCATGTGGTCAATCTGGAACAGGGTATCAGGAAATCATACGAATGGTTTGTTGCGAATTATTAGTATGTGAGTTTTTACTGTTTCTCTGTTTTGTC
>CAIUSO010000087.1 GCA_903901875.1 uncultured Geobacteraceae bacterium
GTAATCCTTCTTCACCGGCGAGCATCGGACGTTTTGGCATTTCATCGAGAAGGCGTAAAAGCTCTGTTTCATCCAGCCAGCGAACAAGACTCTGGTTGTCAGGGGTTTGTGGCGTCTGCCCAGGCTCTAATAAAGTCACTGCACCGGCACATTCACCTCCAATGCCATCGAGGAGAGCAAAGTCATTCTGTCTCGAAACGTGCAGGTTCTGGGCGATTAACTTACGCTTGTCTCCTTCAGGCAAAAGCCCTGCAAAAAATGGACGTGTGGCACGATCATCAAACGCCTTTGCCTGAAGAGGTAGTGATTGCGATAATTGGATCGAATTACTCGTATTCAGCCAGTCACTGGAATAGGCAAAACTCAAGCGGCCATCAATCTGCGACAATATTCCTGACGGTGCTCCGAACAGCCAGACAACCAGTTGACGAGTCATTATCTAGCCCTCCAGTCCTTCAACACAGAGATTACCACCCAGTGCATGAAGCACGCGGAGAATATTTTCCAGACGGAGTGTTGGTTTGCCGGCTTCCAGTTCGACAATAAAACGCACACCGACACCTGAAGCCAGAGCCAGTTGTGGTTGCGTTAAGCCAAGACGTTTGCGTGAGGTTCGTACTGCCAGGCCAAGTGAAATCGGAGTGTCTATTTTTGTAATCATAAATATTTCCTCTTCGGGAATTATTACTCCAATAATGGCATAAAGCAAGTTATGATTCCTGATCGGGAAATAATTTGAGAGATGGCTTAGGCCCAATGACATGTTTACCGAACGGGAAATGCTCTCGTCGAATGCATGAAGGTATAAATAAAATGCAGAGGTTTGTTATGATAACTGAAGTTGGAAATTGGAAAGAATTTTTGTCATTGTCATCAGAGGAAGAAATGACCGCTTTTCGCAAGCATGAGCGAACTTGCAGACCGCTTGGGCAGGAGTTGTTTGTTGATCGCGTTGAGGTTATGCTTGCAAGGACTCTCCGGACACAAAAACCGGGTCCCAAAAAAACGGATCAGTTTCATATACTGTCCCCGGAAATCCCTGTCCAATATTCTTGAGATTCTCAATTGAAGACAGGGATCTTTCACAAATCCCTGCTCATCCAAAAGCCACCCAATCCTATCCCGGTTCTTCTTGAATGGATGAAAGTCATAAACCATTCCTACCAGATACGCTTGACACCATACTCGGAAAGCATGGTATCAGCAGAGATAATAGTCATTTTCTCGGTCAATACCTGAGCAGCAAGAAGTCGGTCAAATGGGTCACGATGGTGAAAAGGAAGGGCTTCTACTTTGACAATATGTCTGAAATCTATGGGAAGTAGTTGGAAATCGTTGGCAGCCAGCTCTTCTGGAATAAAACGCTCAACTGGCTTGGTAAGACGGAGTTTGCCAATGCTCACCTTGATAGCAAGTTCCCAGCAGCTTGCAAGACTTAAGAAACATTCGTTTCGTTCACTAGATATGGCAACACGTGCCGGATCAGAAAGCAATGAATCGTTGTTGATCCACCAGAGAAACGTGTGGGTATCAAGGAGCAGGCGCATCAATGGTACTCAGCAAAATCAGCCAGTGGCTCATCAAAATCAGGAGCTATAAAAAGAATCTTCCCCTTTGCCGAACCGGGTTGACGCCCCTTACCAGTATTTTTTTTGACCGGAACAAGTCTGAGGATCGGCTTGTTGTCTCTGGCAATGACCACATCTTCCCCAGTCAACGCCTTCTGAACCAGTTCTGAAAAATGGGTTTTTGCATCTGCTATGTTAAATTGTGGCATGTCAGACTCCTATATGGTCATATTACATGACCACTATCTATAGGTCAAGGCTCTGTTCTGTATACTACCCGAATCTGTACGTAGTCGGACCCCATTAGTAGGGACATGATATTTCCGATGCCTGGACCACCTCTGTTTTCATATTTAAGGGCAGGAGGGACATTCAGTGCCTGGCACCTGTGACGCACTGACGTGATCAAAAAGCGGGGAGCATCATACACATAGGTATCTTCCCCAAGAATGACCCGCCTGGCCCCCTGTACTGCCATGCAAATGCTTGGTTCGTACATACCACTGAATTGGTCCGGTTGGTTCGTCTCGCCGGAACAGTGACAAGCCGGGTACGGCAGTTGTGTGTAACTCGCCATTTTCAGTCCATTGGGCAATACGTCCTGCCAATGCCACAACCTATAACGGCCAGTTCAAACAAGCGAAATATTATGCTTAACGAGCTTTCGCTTAAACCGCTGATAATCAAGTACAAGCAGGTGGCCTGCATGTAACGGTTTAATAAAACGGTGGAAATACGAATTCAACTACCCCGCAGGGTGATATGATAATGACTTTACGTACAATTTCGGCCTGAAAAACCGAACGAATATGAGCCGGGGGAAAATCCTCCCGGAAACGGGCAACAGCCAACGAAGAACTGACTTTACCTCCAAGAAATCTAATTGACACCATTTCATTACCAATGTCATAATAATAAGACGATATTAAATCATGCCCCCGTATAAAAGGAGAAGCCAATGCCTGAAGGCCCCGAAATTGAACTCGAAAAATTGCACGAAACCATCAAGGAAGAGCTGGAACATGAGGGAGGTGGTACTTTTCTCAAGCTGATATCCCTTTCTACTGCAATCCTTGCCGTCTTTGCCGCCATCGCATCTCTACAGGCTGGAGCCACGGTTAATATCGCCCTGGTGCTCAAAACGGAAGCGGCTCACCTGCAAGCAGAAGCGTCCAATCAGTGGGCATACTACCAGGCAAAAGGCGTAAAGGCGGCAGTTCAGGAAGCTTCCCGCACAGCGTGGCTTGCCATAGGGAAAGTGCCACCGGTCACCTATGAAGAAAAAATCCATCGTTATGGTGAAGAGCAGAAGGAAATTCAAAAGGTGGCTCTTGAGAAAGAGAAGGAACGGGATGAACGGCTGAAAGAGTCGGATCACCTGTTGCATAGACATCATGGTTTTGCCAACTCTGTGGCACTGTTCCAGGTGTCCATCGCCCTAGGAGCGGTGGCGGCACTGACCCGTTATCGACTGGTCTGGTACGGCTCGCTGCTGACCGGCCTGGTCGGCGTAACTCTTTTTGCCTGGACGTTACTGCATTGATTTCAAGCCAGAGATTTCCGGCACGGATTTTCTGACATGGCCGTTGACCATTCACCCTCTGGGGCAACAATAACTGCTCTGCGTCTTGAGGCCGGGGGAAGAGTTCTCCAGCTTCCCATTGGCGATGCGGTGACAACTGCGGTGCCTGCCGTGCTTACTCCGTTGCCTTTGGCTGTTGCTCCAGTTGAGGGGATGACGGTTATTGACGATTTCCCCGTAGTTCAGGTTGATCTGTCTTACCTTCTGACCGGAGTGCCGGGTACCGGGCGCACCGTTGTGGTTGTCCGTCAGGGAAACAGCCGGGTTGCTTTCCGCACGGATCGCAGCTCCTTGGCCATGGGAACGGTGGTGCCTGCCACTGAGCTTGCAGGTTTTGTCCGTTCTTTCACGCCGACTGACGGTGGCAGTAGCGAGCAAACTGTATCTACCTACGTGCTTCCTCTTCATATTATTCTGCTGAAAGCCCAGGGAAGGGTTTTCGGAGTACCTGCGGTTTCCGTCGAATGTATCAACCGGGTTACCCCACTCACCAACCTCCGTTCCACAACAGATGAGCCCCGGTCACTGGTGCTGCTGAACGACGAAGCACTGCCGTCCCGCCCCATCCCCACCCGCTTGGGGGGCGAGATGGTTCCGATTTCGGGGGAGGAGTGGGGAGTCGTTGTCACGCTGCCCAACGAACGTTTCGTCTGGATGGCGACTTCCGTACTCGGCTTACGCACGGTAGCCTGTGAAAAAATCCGCAGTGTGGCGATCCCCGATGAGAGCCCCCTTTTGTGGTATGAGGACGAACAGGGCGATTTCGTGGAGCTTATTGATCCTGCCGGGGTGCTTGGCGGCTTCTGTTCGATTGTACCGACGACTCGTGTGCCGAAATTTATGGCGGGGCTCCGGAGTGATCTACAGCTTCGCTGTGGCCCCTTTCGGTGTCTGTTGCCCCTTGCCATGACCGGAAGGGTGCTGGAAACGGTGATGAGCGGCCTGGCAAAACAGAAAGTGGCCTCCGGCGATATGCCGGTTGTCAATGCTGCCCGGCTCTTTGGCTTTTCCGGTGAGTGCAATCCCTGTCGTGGTGTTGTGGTCACGCTGGAAGATGACCGGAGAATTGTGCTGGCGGTGGATGAAATCAATGCCGATACAGTGAGCCAGACTACGGAAGCATGGCACCTACCGGCCGTACCGACCCCGGTGAGCCGTTATTTCGATGGGGTGCTCCGTGAAGGGAATTCCGACACCTTGATCTATCGGCTCCGTGGCTTTTCAATTGATCTGCTACCCGGTTGTGATGAGGCTCTGATGGGATGGCTACCCGCCCAGCGCATTAATTCCTTTTAAATAATCAATTACTCTATTCTGTTCCAGGAAGGAAGCCCTATGTTTAACCATTTAAAGATACGCAGTAAACTGCTGGCCAGCTTCGGCATAATCACCCTGATTGTGCTGGCGGTGGCGGTAATCGGCTATCTGAGTGCGGAAGATATGCACCACTCCATCAAATCACTCTACCAAGACCGGGTGCTTCCCCTTGAACAGCTCGGCAAAGTCAGGATCAACATTGACCGGATGTGGGCCGACGCCCACCGCTATCTGCTGGTTCCTGAAGATCATGTAAAAATCAAGCGGGAAATTGCTGCCGCTGTTGAAGAGATTGATCACCAGATGAAGCTCTATCGGGGGACCTATCTGGTACCCGAGGAGAAAGAGGCACTCTCCAAATTTGACACCGGCTGGGGCGGCTTTCAAAAAGCCATCAACGATACCATTGCCCTCGTAGACCGGGGAGGTTCAAAGGAGGCTCTTTCAAGCCTTCAGGATGGCCATAGTACCCGCAATGCCCGTAATGCTGTGCGGATACCACTGGAAAAACTTTTCGATATCCAGATCAAGGAGAGCGAAAAACTTAATCAGCGGAGTGAAGGTCATTTTACCATCATCCACTACACAAATATCTGCGCCGCGCTCCTGGGAGTTCTGCTTTCTCTCTTTCTCGGCATAGTGGTGGCCAACATGATTACCAAGCCATTACGCAGAGCCGTTGCTGTTATTCATGAGATGAGCGAGGGGCACCTGGACACCGTACTGGTGGATGAGGGGTGCCGTGATGAAATAGGGCAGTTGACCCGCGCCGCCGTTGCTATTGCTGCAACGGTCAAGGCGGTGACCGAAGATTTGCGGGAGATGATCGCCGCCGTCGAAGCCGGGAGCCTGTCGTTCCGTATCGATTCCTGCCGCCACAAGGGGGAGTTTTGTGTGCTGCTCAATGGCATCAACCAACTTTCAGAATCGCTCTCCCGCCCCCTGAATGAGGTGGCTGAAGTCATGCAGAAGATGGCCGGTGGTGATACCCATGGCAGGATGACCGGTGCCTATGAGGGGGAACTTCGTGCCATGAAATCCAATGTTAACCGGAGTCTTGACTCTTTGGATACCTTGTTGGGAGATTTGAGCTCCCTTGCGGAAAAACTTGCCCTAGGGGATTTACGATCCAATCTCAGCGGCAACTATCAGGGTGATTTTGCCATCATGCATGCCAACATGAACGGGGCGGTCGATGAATTACGCAAAATCCTCGGCTCAATCGCCGAGAGTAGCGAGCAGATTGCGGTTGCGGCGACCGAAACGACAGCTGCAGCAGAGGATGTGGCGGGACAATCGGAAAAACAGCTGGTCATGTTGAGTGAAGTATCAACGGTTATTACGGAAACAGCCGCATCGGTGAAAAACATTTCCGTCAACGCCGAAAAGGGCAATGCCTTGGCCTGCCTGACGGCAACCGAATCCAATGAAGGGCGGGAGCAGTTGACCAAATTGGTTCAGGCCATGGAATTGATTGCCTCCAGCAATACCAAAATTACCCAGATAAGTGACCGCATATCCCGCATTGCGGAAAAAACCCATATTCTGGCCCTTAATGCCGGCATAGAAGCGGCGCGCGCCGGCGAACATGGTCTGGGCTTTGGGATCGTGGCACAACATATCGGCAAGCTTGCGGAGGAGGCGTCGGTTGCGGTCACCGACATTGCCAATCTGACGGCAGAAGCGTCCCATAACGTCTATGGCGGTATAACCGCCGCCGCCGAAACCAAGAGTTCCATCGAGCGCATCGCCCAGGCAGCCCGGGAAAGCGAACAGACGGTACACAGTATCGCCAGTGCCATTATCCAGCAAGCGGCCGCCGTTCAACAGCTATCCACAAATGTTGCCGAAGTTGAAGAGAGGGGTGAAGGCAACGCTGCGGCAGCCACCGAGATCAGTGCCACCATGGAAAGCCTCTCAAAGATGATTCATCGCACTGCGGAGCAGATTGGCCGCTTCAAGCTGTAATACTATGAGAGGTAACACCATGAGTGTGCCAATGCGCACGATTCTCCGAAGTCTGGTTGTGCCGCTTGCGATTACTGCAATCACCGGATTCGTCTTCTTTAATGCAGGCAGCAGCTACCAGACCTTCGGTCTTGCGGCACTTGACAGCAGCCGTGAAGTCATCAGTCATGCCTTGGGAATTACGCTCTTTCTCTCCTTTGGCGTGCTGCTTGACCGCATGGTTCGTCACCTGATTCTGGACGGAGTCGTTTCCAACACACTGGGAACTCCGGTGCCGGGCCTCCTCAAGCAGTTTTCATCAATTATAATTTTCCTGGTTATCGGTGCCATAATTCTGTCGGTCGTCTTCAAGAAAGATCTGACCGTACTGTGGGCTGCATCCGGCGTGGCAGGCATCGTACTCGGTCTGGCATTGCAGACACTCCTTCAGGATATCTACTCCGGTCTTGCCCTCAATATCGACCGTCCACTCAAGATAGGTGACAGTATCCAGATAGATGTGGGCACCCTGGTGCGGGGAGAGGTCAAGGAGATCAGCTGGCGGACGACCCATATTCTGGATAAGAGTAACAATACCATCGTACTCCCCAACAACAGGGTCGCTGCGGCAACCATCACCAACTTTTCGGAAGCAAAGAACCACAGCCTTGACTTCCGGGAGATCACCATTGATGCCATGATCCCCCACGAGCGGGTACTGCGCATCCTGATGGCGGCAGCCGTTGAGGCCTGCTCACTGTTCGCCTCGGAAAAAGATCCGGCACCCCGCGTGCTCGTGTGGGATCTGTCACCCCTTGGGGTGGTCTATCGGGTACATTATTTCGTTGGTATGTGGCAGAAGGATACGGCACAATCCCTGGTGCTGCAATGCGTGTTGAACCATTTGCGTCAGGGGGGACTGCGTCCCGCCATGCCCAAGCTTGAACATACGACACTCATTAACGGCAGTTGGCTTGGCAACGTCCCCTCCCCCCGTGAGACCGCCGCTGTGCTGTCAGCATGCCCCCTGCTGAGTGGCTTGACCGAAGCAGAACTTACCCTGTTTGCCGCAAAATCACAGGTACGGATGGTACCGGAAGAATATGTGCTCCTTAATGCCGGAGAAACCGGCACCAGTGCCTTTGTGCTGATAGAAGGACTGGTTACCGCCGTGAGGATGCGGGGCACTCCCCGGTTCTCAAAAACGCTTCGGCCGGGCGACTGTTTCGGCTTCGAGGCGGCGTTGTTGGGGGATCCCTACCCGGAAACCATCCGCACTCGAACCGCTGTTATTGTCTGCGAAATGGATACCGCGACCTTCAGTGCCCTCTTCTCGGCCCATCCCGATACGGTGGCCATGCTGAGCAATAATCTGGCTGCCAATGCCCCCACTACAGAGGAACCAAAAACCATCACCCTGACGGATCAGGAGTACATCATTTCAGACATCGAACGTTCTATTAAACGAAACTTTGCCGCAGCGTTCCGGAAAGGACGGGGATAACCGAAGGGAGACACAGCCTACTGACCATGGATGACAAACTGACGAAGCCACTCACCCAAAAAGTACTTTCTGACGAATGACATACCATGATTAATTAGCTGGCTACAATGGGGGTAGACTCATTCTATCTTGACTACGGCACTCAAGATGGCGTATCACTGTTTACAAATCGAGAGAGTACGCGAGAGAGTACGGGTCAAACCTATCGAGAGAGTACGGAGAGTACGGGTCAAACCTACACTCTTGACAAATGAGCATCTTGACGATAGAGTTCTCCTGAAACTTGGCATGCGAAGGAGAGTAAA
>CAIUSO010000088.1 GCA_903901875.1 uncultured Geobacteraceae bacterium
ATAATTGTGGAACCCTTTTCGTAGCGCTGGCTTATTATTTGGAAGAGGAGGTCGGCACCATGCTTGTCGATGGGAAGATACCCCAGTTCGTCGAGTATGAGCAGTGACGGGGCGAGGTACTTTTTTAACTCAACCTTGAGCTGACCTTTCCCCCAGAAACTGAACCATTGCAAACTTAGTGATTTCGGTCTAGAAACTCCCAAAGGAGGCTAGACATGAAACCGAGGCGATTCACCGAAGAGCAGATCATTGGCATTTTGAAACAGGCTCAGGCTGGCATGAAGATCGTTGACCTGTGCCGCACTCATGGTATCAGCGACGCCACCTTTTATACCTGGCGTACCAAGTACGGTGGCATGGAAGTTTCTGAAGCCAAGCGCCTGAAACAACTTGAAGATGAGAACAAAAAACTCAAGCAGATGCTTGCCGATACCATGCTTGAAAACAGAGCTATCAAGGACGTTCTTTCAAAAAAGTGGTAACGCCTGCTGCCCGTCGGAGCATTGTGGTTCACCTCAAAGAGGGGTTCCAGTTCAGCGAGAGACAGGCCTGCTTGATTGTCGGGCTGTGCCGGAGCAGTTGCCGGTACCAGGCGAAGCCAAAGAACGATGCCGAAATAAGGTCACGCCTACGTGAGTTGGCTGAACAGCGCCGTAAGTTCGGTTCTCCCCGTCTGCACACCCTGCTGCGTCGGGAGGGACGCGTAATCAACCACAAACGCACGGAACGTCTTTACCGCGAGGAAGGCCTCTCGCTGCGCTTAAAGAAGCGCAAGAAGCGTATTAGCCATCTCAGGGTGGTCATGGACAGGCCGGTACGAGTAAACCAGCACTGGTCGATGGATTTCGTTTCAGACAGTCTTTTCAACAACAGACGATTTCGTGTGTTGACTGTTATTGATGATTTTAGCCGTGAATGCCCGGCACTTGAAGCCGATCACTCGCTGACAGGGAAACGGGTAAGTAGAATACTTGATCGAATTGCGTTGACCCGAGGCCTTCCCGAAGCCATAACAGTTGATAATGGGCCAGAGTTCATTAGCAAAGCGCTTGATCTTTGGGCTTTTGAAAATGACGTTAAGCTCAGGTTCATTCAACCGGGAAAGCCAACTCAAAACGCATTCATCGAAAGCTTTAACGGCAAATTCCGTGATGAATGCCTGAACGACAACGTATTCGTCAATTTACACAGCGCCCAGAAAATCATTGAAACTTGGCGGCAGGATTACAATTGCGAAAGGCCGCACAGTTCACTGAATGGCATGTCACCAACTGAGTTCGCAAGAACAATTGAAAAAGAACAAAAGACCGAAAAACCTAAGCCAAAACTGGTACTAATGAAGGGGTAAGGTCACTGGCGTGATGTAAAAAAGTGCTCCCACTGATTTGGGAATCAGTAACAGCGCGGGAATCAGAGAAAACATTCAGATTCAGACGCTCACACATTCCAGTTGTTTATTAAAACCTATCCCGGTAATCTCTTGTCAGAAAGCATCAAGACCATCACACTGAACACAATCCCATTAAATCTAATGAAATTTAAAAAGGTGATGGAAGGGCCTGTATTGCCACATACCCATTGAGACATAAAAAATGAACACCTATTTTCTACAATTTAAAGTTATTCCCACCATTGATAATGAGCAGTTTGACCTTACTGAAGGCGCTCTGGCTCATTGCTGGGTTCTAGAATTCAACCCTCAGACTGCGGCTGCGAAGGCTGCGTTTCAAATATCCAAGTTCGACTGGAAAATCACTAGTCTTGAAGACCCTCCCATCGAAGTAAAAGAAGAAAACTTTGCCGAGCGGGACTTAGGGTTAGAGCAATTCAAAAAAGCTCAGACGGAAGGCATGGCAATTATTTACTTGGCCTGGGCGAGGGACAAGAGAACATTGGCTGGGCCGATCGCTCTTAAGTCATCATACAAGGCCGATCTTCATGGATTTTTGAACGAGCAAAAGAAACAACGGAATAGAGGCAGATGTTTGCACTATGATGTCGAGCATAGGTGTCGTGAAATTATCAACGCTCATTCTATTCAGAAAAGCGGATTACTTTCTACAATATCCCAAAATGGACATGTTTACACTTTAGCCACAGAAATGAGCGACTTAAGGAAAAATTCTGGTATTCCAGAATATAAAAAGAAAGGTATTAATAAGGTCTCAACTTTTCTTGGTTTTTGTAAATACCACGATAATATACTATTTAAGCCTATAGATGATCAGTACCTCATTCCTACTGACCATCAGGTATTACTCTATGCATTCAGATCGCTTGCGCGAGAACTGTTTGTAAAGGAAAATGTTCTTAACCACCTAATGCGTATTCCGGTGAAACCGTCCGGTGACACTGACGGTTTGGCGGCCACCATTCCGGTGGGAATGCGGCCACCGTTCCGCTGATTCCGGCCAGTGTCGAGAGTGTGTCTCGGGGTGGGTGTTTTTACACTGTCATAG
>CAIUSO010000089.1 GCA_903901875.1 uncultured Geobacteraceae bacterium
CGGACGTATATTCCTGGGGGCGGAAAACAAGCTCCTCAATCTCTTCGCCAATTATGGAAGAAATAAGCAGCTTCGCTACTTTTGCATCTTCCATAAGATATTTGAACACAACATCGTACAGAGGGTTGGCTATCTGCATGGGCAAACTCCTGACGTAAGTCCGGTGATAAATTGGATATACGCAATATGCAGTATGTCAATTAAAATAGTAACAACAAAACAACCATGATGCTCAATTTATGTAACAGAGCCCTCCGGGAGATGCGCCCCCGGCGATTATCACCACCTACTGAAACTTCACCACCGAACTTGACGGCTTTACCGCAACGTTCCCCATCTTATCAACAGCCCACCCATAGAGCGTCTTTGTGCCAAGTGAAGTCGTCGTATAAGACGTCGGTGCCGTTGCACTCCATCGTGGATCAGTCGCAAGAGGTGCGGCGGCACTCTCCGTTATCAGGTACGCTTTCACACCACTCCAGTCGTCAATAGCACTCATAAGCTGGACCGCCACCGTGGTCCCTTTGGCGGTGGATGACACAAACAATGGCAACATAGTCGGTGGCGTGTTGTCTACATACGTCGTCGCAGACCATGTGCTACTGATATTTCCGGCAGCATCCCGTGCCCAGGCGTACATCAGCTGAAAACTGTTGCCGGCAACGGTAAAGCTGGCAGGTACGGTGGAAGTCCAGCCTGGATCAGTAATGGAAGGTTTCGTAAAGTTTTGGGTGATAAGGTAGCCGGTCACACCGATGTTATCTTTTGCCGTTATTGAAGTGATCGGTACCGTCGTGGTCGGCGCAATCGATGGCGTTACAAAGCCTGAAACCGTTGGAGCCTGTGAATCAAGGACACATGTTGCTGACAATGAAGGTGAAATAGTACCTGAAGTATCCTTCACCCACGCGTAGAGTGTCTTAGAACCACTCGTGCCAAACGGGAAACTATAGCTGGCGGGAGGCGCGGCAGACCACGCCGTATTGGTGGCCGACGGAGTGGTAGATGTTTCCGTGATCAGATAATAACCGCTGCCGGTCGCTCCATTGGAAGTGAATTTAGAAATTGAAATACTGTATGTCGTGGGCTGCAGGCCCAGTGTGAATCCGATCACCATCGGCTTGGTATTTGTCACCGATACTAACGCCTGTTTTCCGGATACGGACACATTACCGGTTGCGTCCTTGGCCCAGCCAAAAAGCTGCTGAAGCCCGGTTGAGGCAACGGTGTAACTGGTTGGTGGGGTTGCTGTCCAGCCGGCATCGGCTGCTGCCGGCCTCGTCGTACTCTGGGTTATTTTGTACCCGGCCACCCCCACATCATCCGTCGCCGTACACAACATAATCGGCACCACCAGCGAGTTGTAGCTTGCCGGTACCGTAAGTCCGGTTACCACGGGAGGACTTGCATCAATTGTTACGGTACCGGTATACATGGCACTCAGCGTGCCACCGGCATCTTTCAGCCAGACGTATACCTGCTTGGTGCCGCTTGATGAACCTGCCGGGTAGGTAACCGTTGCAGACAGTGCAGACCAACCGGGTGCCGTCGCAGGAGGGATGACCGCCGATGTTGAAATATACGCCGCCACTGCCGGGACTGTCCCACTGGCAGTGACCGTTGTCGGCACAACGGTTGTCGGCAACACACTTCCCGTACCATAGACGGCATACGGGGTGCCAAATGCCACTGACCCGACTATCGGCCGTGGTACGTTAACAGTTACACCTGCCAGCCATGAATAGGACACATTGCCGGCAGCGTCTTTTGCCCAACCATACAGGGTGTATCTCCCGGTGGCAGGAACGGTGAACACCGTTGGAGCTGCCGCTGTCCAGCGGGCATCGGCTGCCGCTGGTCGTGTCGAAGTGGTAGTAATCAAATACCCCGTTACCCCCATATTGTCTGTTGCTTTGAATGACGTAATCGGAATATTCAAGTCATAGACGGTTGTGGGAACGACAAAAGATGTCAGGGAGGGAACGGCTGCGTCAACAGTTACGGTGACACTTGTGGGCGCAGATACATTCCCGGCACTATCCTTGACCCAGGCATAGACCGTGATCGTGCCACTAGTTGCGGTAGACAGCGAGGCTGGCGGCGTAGCGTTCCATGTTGTCGGAACAGTGGGAGTGGTAGTAACCTGGTATCCACCAATGGCACCATTGTCAGTGGCGGTGAGTTCGTTGATCAGAACGGTGCCGTTGGGCCCGGCCGATACGCTGAAACGGGTAATGACCGGTACGCTTTTGTCAACAATGACCGTATATGCTGTCGGCTTTGAAACGATGCCTCCCATATCCTGAGCCCATGCATACAGCGTATAGGTTCCTGGGGCAGCAACGGTAAAACCTGTGGGAGAAGTGGTATCCCATGTCGTCGGAGTGGCCGGTGTACTGGTAACTTTTCTTCCGGAAAGGGGACTGCTTCCCGGAAGGGGGATGTACTTTAATGGTATGGTCAGCGAGTTGACTGCCGAAGCAACGGTAAGCTGGGCAGATGGCGGCACAAATGGCGTGGAAACTGCCGGCTGGTTCAGCGTTGTCGCTCCGACGCGGTTGCCATTCTGGTCGTACATCGTAACGGTGGCCGTCCGGCCAGCACCGCTATTTGTCGGCACCATATACGTTACCAGCGTGGTGCCGTTGAAACTTGTATTGAGAAGAAACAGCCACGGGGCATCAGTCTTGAGAGTCCACTTGCAGGCAGCAAGGCTGGTTATGATGTCAAAATCTCCATAACCGGCATAGGAGGGGGCGACACTATTTTGCGACCCGATGGAATAGGTGCAGGATGTTGGAAGAACCGTGTCATAGGCGATGGTGTTCGCAGCAAACTTAACAACCGTAGCCGTTTCTCCGTATGCTATCCTGAAATAGCCCCCGCTATCGGTTCCAAAAGGCTCACCCCATCCGGTTCCCCAGCTGTTTTTAACGATAAAATAACCGCCACCGGGAACACTCTGGTCATCGCTATAGCCAACAACCGTTACGGCATGGCCTCCGGCATATCCACCGCCCGTATACGAGTATATGCCGCTCTGGTAAGCAAAAAAATCGTCGTAGACCCGCATTGACACAACAACCGGTCCATAGGTAAATACGGCATTCTTGAGTGCAGCAACATCGCCGGCTCCGTAGGTAATCCACTTCCAGCCAACTATTTTATCGGCAGTTGCCTTCCAGACGGGATCAATGGCAGAACAGGCTTGATCAATTGCTTTGTAGGGAGCAAGGGAGTCATTGCCAACACCGGTCAGCTCGATAAAATCAGCAGCACCGTTGATGTAGCCGCCGTTACAGGTGCCGGCACCGCTGCAGGACAAAAGAATCTGCTCGGAAAGATTCAGGTCATTAAGGTAGCTGCCATGAATGAGGGTATAGGACTCCAGCGCGGCTGTGGAAGCAAAGGCCCAGCAGCTGCCACAGTCTCCCTGATCCTTGATCGGAGTAATATAATTTGTACCACCGGTACTTCTCCAATCAAATCCGCCGGACGGTGCGGTCAGAAGATTGGAGGTATTCGTCTGGCCGGTGGCATTTGCCGAAAGCCCGCTGCCTACCGCCGAGCTTAAATCCGGCATGGTAAGACCGGCCCGTCTCTTCCGCTGCTCCTTGGTCAGTTTATGTATTTTGTTTGTATCAGCCAACCATTTGGCGTGCTTATCTTTAATAGCCTGCTTGATATCATCAATTTCTGCTGCATCCGAGACATGGCTGTGCGCAAAGATTATCAAGGTCGCAATCAGAATAAATTTTCCGACAAATGAGTATGTTTTCATTTTTCCCCCGTAGGGCACTAAAAAACGCCCGTTCTTATATTGTATATATAAAAAGGGCGTCAACATACTCACCCTCTTTCAGTAACCCGGCCACCCTTTTAGGGCCCGTGGCTTTGCGTCACTGGGTTGCCCCAGTTTTGCGTTTTACAGAGTTGTGTTAAATTTTCTCTAACAATATTACCATGGTCATTAATTGTCAATTATATTTATAAGGTCTTAAAAGGTCTTATGGCTTAACCGCACTCCGGGCAATATCAACGATGTGTCGACGCTTCATCACTTGGTCGCTACCTTTAAAGTGCTGGCGAGAACCCATACAAAATGGCCCCACTGTGAGGTTACTATGTACTGGGTTGTGAAGGCTGTTAAAGGAATGTCCGACTATCGTATTGATGTTGAAGTCGAGGATGGACGCAGAGGCATATTTAACCCCAAACCATATCTTGAACGGGGCGTTTTTCACGAGCTAAAAGACATAACCCCTTTGCCTACTTAGCTTCTTTACGTTTTTATCGGCCCCCATAAGTGCCAGGGGGACGTTGCTTGTTGTGTTGCTATTGCGTCATGCCCACCACAAAAAACGCTGCTTCTCCGGTAACGATCCGAAAAGCGGCGTGGGGTATGGTGTGGTGAGCATATGTAAAAGCGGGCGTATGGCCATACGCCCCTACGGTAATCTGCTGTTTCTGAGATTAAAAGAGCCTGCGTGAGGTGTGAGGAAATGTGCACCGCCTGTCATCTCCTCTGCCCATCATAAAAAAGAATGGTGCTGTTAAAAAACTGTAAAATAGTTAATTAATCGAATCATGCCAGCTGTTCCCTGTTTATGCCCATAGCTTCCGCCAGTTTAATTCTGGTGGCTTTGCGCAGTTTACTTTCACCACTTTCCATCTGGGACAGAGCCGCTTGAGTGATCCCGGCTTTTTCTGCGACCTCAGCTTGAGTTTGACCGAGGTACTCACGCCAGGCGCGAAGCAGGGTCATATCTTGTTTGATGGTGAGGCCGACAACTTCGTTGGGGATATAATCTCCGTCAGGAATGCGCGGCGATTTTGGTTTGAGCAGTTCGGCTTCTTTTGGATGCTCACGGGCAAAGTCAATAAAAGGAAGGACAACAAAGGCAGGCATTCCACTTTGATATATTGTCTGGATTCTAGTAAGTTCGATCATCGCGTTTTTTCACCTCTTCAATCATAACTATGCGCACACTCTCTGCCACATCAAAAAACAGCCGGTATCTACCAATACGCAAACGGTACTGATATTTGTTATTGGTAAGTTTCTTTACTTGAGTAATATTCGGAAAGTCACACAACACTTGAGCAGCTTCGTATATTTCGGCACGAGCGATTCTATCGCCGATTTTTGCAAGTTGCTTCTGTGCTTTGTGTTTCCAATCAAGTGTGTACATAAGTTAACCATAAGCTAAATATAAGTTTGCGTCAAACGATTTCTGTCCGCAGGATCTGGTGCGCCGAGGTGTAGCACAGAAAACAAGAAGGCGTGGGGCATGGTGTGGTGTGCATAGGTAAAAGCGGGCGTATGGCCATACGCCCCTACAAAAACGCCCTATTTTTTTATTAAAAATAGGGCGTGGAATAAAAACATCCTCTTTCAGCAACCCGGCTGCCCGTTATAATCGGGCCCGTGGCTTTGCGTCACCGGGTCACCCCGGTTTTGCGTTTTACAGAGAAGCTATTTGTGTCTGCAAGGTAGACGTAATCGCCATTATTGTCAACAATATTAAAGCACGATCATGTTTAATGACCAATCACCGATCCCGGTGTGGCGAATTCACCGATTCCGGGGGGTACGCCCCCCGGCTAATATCCGATTGCCCATCCGGGCAATAAGCTTCCGGCCTGAATATTCCCATTTGCGATCAAGATGACACCACCCGTAGGGGCGTATGGCCATACGCCCGCCTTTTTCGTTCGCCCAACCTGGCCATAAGCCGAGAGGCTGAAATATCAAAAAGTGCCTGGGGGACGTTGCTTGTTGTGTTGCTATTGCGTCCATGCCACCACAAAAAAACGCCGCTTCTCCGGTAACGATCCGAAAA
>CAIUSO010000090.1 GCA_903901875.1 uncultured Geobacteraceae bacterium
AAGTATAACTTAAACAACAATGACCTACAGCATAAACTGTAAGTCATTGTTGTTATTGGTACGCCCGGACCGATTCGAACGGCCGACACCCAGGTTCGAAGCCTGGTGCTCTATCCAGCTGAGCTACGGGCGCGT
This sequence comes from uncultured Geobacteraceae bacterium, assembly GCA_903901875.1. GTDB lineage: Bacteria > Desulfobacterota > Desulfuromonadia > Geobacterales > Pseudopelobacteraceae > JACRCG01. The sequence continues at coordinate 136 of CAIUSO010000090.1, forward strand.
AATCTATCCACACACAATAGCATAACAAAATTTAAAACAGTACACTTTTCTTAAAGGTATAAGGAACCTTATGTGGATGTCTCATGATACTCTTCTTCCGCATTTACCTGCCAGATGTTGTCTTTGTCGGTTCGTCCGGCAATGATATTATCCACTGCTGTCATGGCAGTAAGCATTGAATGGTCAGAATTATTGTATCGATGCATCCCGTTGCGTCCAATCAAAAACAGGTTTTCAAACCGGTCAGTGTAGTTTCGTATTTCGTCAAACTTGTCATAGCTGCCAAAATATGCCGGATATGCCTTTGGCATTCGCAATACGGTCGAATCAAGAACATCCTCCTGTGCGATGATGTCGATGCACGAGAGTTCCTTGATAGCAAGCCTTGACAGATCATGGTCTTTCATTGTCCAGAGTTCATCACCTTCGTTACAGAAGTATTCCAGGCCAATCCACACGGTGTTGGGATCATGTACCATATACGGGCTCCAGTTGTTGAATATTTGGAGCCTGCCCACCGTGACGTCCCGTTCCTGAATGTAAATCCAGTTATCAGGTATCAGGTCATTGATTGTTCGTTGCTTTGTTTTGTTTTTGATTTTCAGCTTTTTCAAAAGAAGTCCAACTGTAATAAAGTCCCTGTAGATAAGCCCGTCGGACACTTCTTTTACCCCGTGTGGCACGCTGTTCCCCATGGCGTAAATCAGATCTTTTACGGGCATGGTAGAAAAAACGTAATCAGCTTGATAGCGGGCCACCTGTCCATTATGGGTGTTCCTCACTTCGATCGAAGTTATCCGGTTATTTTCGGCCTCTAATTTACAAACCTGAGCGTTGAGAACCAAGAGACCGCCATGTGCCTGGATGCTGTCAGCCACCGATTCCCACAGTTGGCCTGGCCCCAGTTTGGGGTAATAAAATTGTTCAATGAGGCTTGTTTCGACAATCTTCTTATGGGTGGTGTTTCGCGAGGCGAATAATTTAGTGTAGGCATGGGCGATCGTTTTAGTAATCGAAAGCCCCTTAATCCGTTGTGCACCCCATTCGGGCCTAATCTCACTGCAGGGAACTCCCCAGACCTTTTCCGTGTAATCCTTGAAGAAGGTACGATACAGCTCTCTCCCGAAACGGTTGATGAAAAAATCTTCAAGAGAGTTCTCCGCACGGACAGGCAGAATACGGGCTCTTACATAACTAAGACCTATCCTCACTAAACGAACAAGCCCCAAATGAGCAATTGTTTCAACCGTAAGGGCGATGGGATAGTTGAAAAATTTCCTCAGAAAAAAAATTCGGGAAAGGCGACTTCTGACAAGCATGACCTTGTCGGTTTCTTCCGGATCCGGTGCAGGAATGATGGACGTCTTTTTTGACCCAAGTGGACGGGTGCTGCATTCCGTTACAAGCGGTAATCCCCTGCCAAGTTCTTTGTCATCGCTCGCAGGCTTTCCCTGAATCGGGAAAATGTTTTTCCACCACGACATGACCCGTTCTGACTTTGAAAAGAAACGATGTCCTCCAATGTCAATCCTGTTGTTTTTGTATACAACTGTTTTGGAAATACCACCAATATCCCCAGTCATTTCAAGTATAATGGGGGTTATATCTGTTCGGTCAAGGAGTTCGTATGCAGCAGTTAAGCCGGCGGGGCCGGCTCCAATTATTAGTGCTGTTTTTTTATGCATATGATCCTTGTAAGGTCTTTACTACCGATAGTCGCGGCATTTTATCACGTCACTTGAAAAAAATATACAGCTGATGAATGGTATGATAAGCTCGTAACTTTACCGTTATGCAGTTGAAACGTTATGGGATCACACGCGCGAGGAGCCGGGCCGGATGAAAACCCGCAGGTACATTATTTCCAATTCTCTGACCTCTTTTAATGCCGGGGAGCCCGGTTTTGATCCAGCTTCCCGGATTAAGGTGCGCGGTAAGGTACATAGATTGCCACCGACGATCTGGAAAAAGATGGTGAGTGATGCGCCGGGCCCCCTTGATAAAGCAATTGAGCGTACCAGGGATTTCTTCTTTCGTGAACAGCTCCCCGAAGGGTACTGGTGGGCAGAGCTTGAGTCAAATGTGACCATTACCGCCGAATACCTTATGCTGTTTCATTTTCTCGGCATGGTTGATAAGGCCCGGGAACATAAGATGGCACGCTATCTTCTGAGCAAGCAGACCGATGAAGGTGGATGGGCCATCTGGCACGGCGGAGCGGGAGATCTTTCCGCTTCCATAGAAGCATATTTTGCTCTCAAGCTGGCCGGTTATCCGGCCGATGACCCGGCCATGGTAAAGGCTCGCACCTTTATTCTTGGTGCAGGGGGCATACTGAAAGCCCGGGTGTTTACCAAAATATTTCTGGCACTATTCGGTGAGTTTTCCTGGTTGGGGGTGCCATCAATGCCGGTTGAGCTGATGATGCTTCCAGCGTGGGCCTATATCAATATATATGAGCTCTCCAGTTGGTCTCGGGCTACGATTATTCCGCTCTCGGTGGTCATGTCCGAGCATCCGGTCAGAAAACTTCCCCCCCGATCCCGTGTTCAGGAGCTGTTCGTTCGTCCCCCCCGGACCAGTGATTATTCCTTTTCCCGCCACGATGGCATTGCCAGCTGGAAGAATTTTTTTATCGGTGTGGACCACCTGCTGAAAATTGTTGAGTCGTTACCTGTGCGCCCTCTTAAAAAAAGGTCACTTGCCCTGGCAGAGAAATGGATTCTGGATCATCAGGAACCCAGTGGTGACTGGGGAGGGATTCAGCCGGCCATGCTCAATTCCGTCCTTGCGCTCCACTGTCTGGGCTATGCCAATGACCATCCGGCTGTAGTCAGCGGCTTGGAGGCTCTGGATAATTTCTGCATTGAGACTCCGGATACGTTAGTGCTTCAGTCGTGTATTTCACCGGTGTGGGATACCGCCCTTGCACTGGTGGCCATGCAGGAGGCCGGGGTGCCGCTTGATCATCCGTCCCTTACCCTGGCGGCCCAGTGGCTGCTGGATAGAGAAATTCGCCAGAAGGGGGACTGGCAGGTTAAGGCTCCCAACCTTGAACCGGGCGGGTGGGCTTTCGAATTTTTGAACGATCATTATCCCGATGTTGATGACTCCGGTTTTGTTATGTTGGCGCTTAACAATATCAAGGTCCGTGACAAAAAGCAGAAGCAGCAGGCCATCAAGCGTGGTATGGCCTGGTGTCTCGGTATGCAGAGCAGGAACGGCGGATGGGGAGCCTTTGACAAGGATAATACCCGCCACATTCTTAACAAGATTCCCTTTGCCGATCTGGAAGCGCTGATCGATCCGCCAAGTGCCGATCTGACCGGGCGCATGCTGGAACTTATGGGGGCATTCAAGCTTTCAAAGAGTGATGGGGCCGTCACTCGTGGACTCACGTTTATCAAAGAGGCACAGGAACCGGAGGGGCCCTGGTGGGGGCGCTGGGGTGTTAATTACATTTATGGCACCTGGTCGGTCCTGTCCGGTCTTGAAGCCATCGGTGAGGATATGAAGCAGCCGTACATCAGGAAAGCGGTTAATTGGCTCCTGTCACGGCAGAATCCCGATGGTGGCTGGGGTGAGGTGTGCGAATCATATGAAGACCGCTCGCTGATGGGGAGTGGACCGAGTACCCCCTCCCAGACAGGGTGGGCCCTTCTGGCCCTTTTGGCTGCTGGTGAACTCAGTGCCAAGGCAACGGTGCGGGGCACTGAGTACCTGCTTTCCACCCAGCGACAGGACGGTACCTGGGATGAGGATGCCTTTACCGGCACCGGTTTTCCCAAATTTTTTATGATAAAATACCATATTTATCGCAATTGTTTTCCGTTGATGGCCCTGGGAAAATATCGCCGCCTGCAGCTTGAATTGTCTGCTGACACCGGTTCGTAGTTAAAAATGTCTGTCTGCTCCGGTGCGCTGTGAAGACCTTCGTGACCGGTGCTACCGGTTTTATTGGTGGCACCATCGTCCGTGAACTGCTGAACGAGGGGCGGGAGGTGCGGGCACTGGTGCGCTCTGGTTCCGACCTGAGCAATCTATCCGGCCTGGATGTTGAACGGTGGGAGGGCGATTTACGGGACACTGATTCGTTGCGCCGTGGCCTGGAGGGGTGTAATGTCCTGTACCATGCTGCCGCCGACTATCGTCTCTGGACTCCCCGCCCCGCCGAGATGTACCGGACCAATGTGGGGGGCACCACGGCGATTCTTACTGCGGCACTGGAGCATGGCGTTAAACGGGTTGTCTATACCAGCAGCGTTGGCACTCTCGGTGGCCAGGGGGGGGCGGTTCCGGCCACTGAGGATACGGCGGTTACCTTTGCCGACATGGTTGGTCACTACAAGAAGAGTAAGTTTTTGGCGGAGCGTGAAGCGGAGCGGTTTGTATCTCTCGGCTTACCGCTGGTGATAGTCAATCCCTCGACACCGGTGGGGCCGGGGGATGTAAAGCCGACCCCCACCGGTGGGATTATCGTCGATTTTCTCAAAAGAAGGATGCCGGCCTATCTTGATACCGGTCTGAATCTGATCGGCGTTGAAGAGTGCGCCCGGGGCCATCTCCTCGCCGAACGGAAGGGGATTGTCGGCCGGAAATATATTTTGGGTACGACCAATCTTTCCCTGCGGGATATTTTCCTGATGCTTCAGGAAATTACCGGCATATCCGCCCCCCGGATCAGACTCCCCTACGGGCCGGTATTGGTTGCCGCACTGCTCAATGAGGGGTTTTCCCGCCTGACCGGCATCGCCCCACGTATCCCCCTTGCGGGGGTCCGCATGGCCTCCCGGCACATGTATTTTGATTCGGGACGGGCCGTTCGTGAGCTGGGTCTCCCCCAGACACCGGTATTTCCTGCACTTGAACGGGCGGTTGAGTGGTTTCGTGCCAATCGGTACGTTTAAATATTAAGAGGTTATTGCGTATGTTGCTTGAAGGGATAGACTCACCGGGGGAATTGAAAAAACTGACGTTGGAGCAGCTCTCGGAGCTTTCCGGAGAGCTGCGCCGTTTCCTGCTGGAAACAGTTTCCACAACCGGTGGACACCTTGGATCAAATCTCGGGACGGTGGAGCTTTCCATTGCGCTCCACTACTGTTTTGACTCTCCCGAGGACAAGATAATCTGGGATGTGGGGCATCAGGCATATACCCATAAGATCCTGACCGGTCGCCGTGACCGTTTTCATACCCAGCGGCAGTATCAGGGGATCTCCGGCTTTCCGAAGCGGAGTGAGTCGATCCATGACGCCTTTGGAGTGGGGCACGCCTCCACCTCCATTTCCGCCGGTCTTGGAATGGCTGCTGCCGATGGACTAGACGGGAAACGGAACCACGTCATAGCGGTTATCGGCGACGGTTCCCTGACCGGTGGCATGGCCTTTGAGGCACTCAATCAGGCGGGCCATCTCAAGAAGAACCTCATTGTCATTCTCAATGACAATGAAATGTCAATTTCCAAAAATGTCGGTGCTTTTTCCGCCTTTATCTCCCGAAAAATGACCGGCCGTTATTACCGTGATCTCAAAAAAGAGATGCAGGTTTTACTCAAGCATGTGCCAGCCTTTGGTACTGATATTTTGCAATTTGCCCGTCGTGCGGAAAATTCACTCAAGGGTTTTCTGACGCCGGGAGCACTGTTCGAGGCCCTTGGCTTTGACTATCTTGGCCCCCTTGATGGTCATAACATCCCCCAACTGGTTGAGGTATTCAGGAACATAAAAGAGCTGGACGGTCCCCTGCTGCTGCACGTTATGACTACCAAGGGGAAAGGGTACAAGCCTGCCGAAGATACTCCGTCCAAATATCATGGTGTCGGTACTTTCAATCTGGCCACCGGTAAGGGGGCTGACAAGCCGGCTCTCAAATCCTATACGGATCTGTTCGGCGAAACGATGATCGAACTGGCGGAAGCAGACCCGAAGATCATCGCGATCACCGCCGCAATGCCGGACGGTACCGGTCTTACCCCCTTTGCCAAACGATTTCCCCTGCGCTTTTTCGACGTTGGTATTGCCGAACAGCATGCCATGACCTTCGCAGCGGGGCTTGCCGCCGGGGGGTACCGGCCGGTAACCGCCATCTACTCAACCTTTGTTCAGCGTGCCTATGATCAGGTGTTCCACGATATATGTCTGCAAAAACTGCCGGTGACCATTGCCATGGACCGTGCCGGGTTGGTGGGGGACGACGGACCGACCCACCACGGAGCATTTGATATCTCCTATCTGCGCCATTTGCCTGACCTTACGGTGATGGCCCCCAAGGATGAAAATGAGCTGCGCCATCTCCTGAAAACGGCCATATATTCGGACGTGCCGATCGCCCTGCGTTATCCGAGGGGGCCAGGGTATGGAGTTGCCATGGATTCCGAGGTGAAAACCATTAAAATAGGTACGGGGGAGCTGCTGAGGGAGGGGACGGACGTGACCCTCATAGCCATAGGATCCACCGTATACCCGGCACTCCACGCCGCCGAATTACTTGCCGGACGGGGAATTTCTGCCGGTGTGATAAATGCCCGTTTTGTGAAGCCCCTTGATAGTGAACTGATACGGTGGGCTGCACGGCAGAGCGGAAGAATTGTTACGGTGGAGGAGAACGCCCTTCAGGGCGGCTTTGGCAGTGCGGTGCTGGAGCTGTTGTATGACAGTGGGTTGCAGGATGTTAACATTCGGCGACTCGGCCTGCCCGATCACTTTATTGAACAGGGGAGTCAGGCCCAATTACGAAAAATAACCGGTATTGATGCCGAGGGAATTACCTCGGCGGTACTGGAATTTATGAAATGAGGTTACTATGACATTAGAAGAAGCGCGCAAAAAAATTATATTTGCCCTGGATGTACATGGGCTGGAAGATATCGACCGGTATGCCGAGATGCTTGCGGGGAAGGTCGGCATGTTCAAAGTCGGCAAGGAGCTGTTTACCTCCTGGGGACCGGCGGCGGTAAAGGCCGTACAGCGGCATGGTGGACAGGTATTTCTCGACCTTAAATATCACGATATTCCCAACACCGTGGCCAGTGCCATGGTTGAGGCTGCCGGTCTGGGGGTGCAGTTGGCCAATCTGCATGCTCTTGGTGGTGGTGCCATGATGGAGGCGGCGGCAACTGCCGTTCATAAGGCGTATGGCGGTTCAGACCGTCCCCGGTTGCTGGCGGTAACCATCTTGACTTCATCGACGGCAGAGACGTTACGGCAGGTTGGGATTGACCTTCCGGTTCAGGAAATGGTGGTACGCCTGGCGCGTCTGGCCCGGGATTCGGGCATGGACGGTGTTGTTGCCTCTCCCTTGGAAATAGGGGTGATCAGGGATGCCTGCGGCCCCGACTTTTTGATTGTCACTCCGGGTGTTCGCCCCTCCTTTGCCGCCGTTGACGATCAGAAACGGATCATGGCACCGGGGGAGGCGGTGGCGGCGGGTGCCGATTACCTGGTGATCGGCAGGCCGATTGCAAAAGCCGACGATCCGGCCGCAGCAGCGGTCTGTATCGCCGAAGAAATAGCCGCTGGTGCCCTATGAAAGGGGAACTGATATTCGGGGTCAATCCGGTCAAGGAGTCGTTACAGGGAAGCCGCAGCGCCTACAACCTCTACGTTCAGCTCAGTGCCACCGATCACCGGGTGGAAAAAATCATCCGGCTGGCTGAGGAACGGGGGGTGCCGGTCCATCGCCGGGACAAAAACGATCTCACCAGGATGTGCGCTTCTTCCCATCATCAGGGAATCGCCCTGGAGGTGCAGCCGTTTGTGTACGCCGATTGTGACGAATTGCTGGCGAGTATCGGTGAGTCGGCAGCCAACGGCTTTCTGCTGGTACTTGATGCCATTCAGGACCCCCATAATCTTGGCGCACTGATCCGTTCGGCAGCCTGCGCGGGGGTAGATGGCGTCATTATCCCCCGTGACCGGGCCTGTGGAATTACCGCTGCCGCTGAAAAAACTTCAGCCGGAGCCGTTGAAACCGTGCCGGTGGCCATGGTTACCAATATCGCCCAGACCCTGGAAGTACTGAAAAAACGGGGATTCTGGATATATGGACTGGATGGAACGGCACGGCAGTCAGTCTATGGCACGGAGTTTTCCGGCAATGTGGCATTGGTTATCGGGAACGAAGGGGAAGGGGTGAGGCCGTTGGTGCGGAAGCAGTGTGACGTCGTCTTATCCATTCCGCAGTTTGGTGGCGTCAGTTCCCTGAATGCATCGGTTGCCGGTGGCATCGCACTGTTTGAGGTGGCCCGGCGGATTAGGGGATGATGTCGTGGCAGTGGTCGTGATCCGCTTCAGCGATCTGTCCCGGTTTTCTTCCGGTCAATCAGGGTAAAATATTCCTCCCGGCACCGGTTTTCGATGTCGATCATGGCCTGGAATGCCTGACGGAAATCCGTCATGCCGATGCAGAATATGCCATGTCCGTACACAATGGCTGAGCCGGTGGCAGCGATCACCGGCGGTACTTTTTTGGCGATACCCCCGGCACCGATCTCTCCGGCAACCACCGGAGTCGTGCCGATGAAGCGGACTTTTTCACAATCCCTCCAGCAGTTGGTGACATGGCAGGTGGCTTTTTCACTGCAGAGCATGCTCATGATCACGGCAAAGCGGGGGTGACCGTGGAGGATGGTCCGGCATCCGGTCGTCAGGAAAATGGCCCGATGGGCCACCAGCTCACTTGATGCCGTGATAGCCACGGTGGAACTGTTTTCAAAGGGCACCGGGTCGATGCAGCCCGCCAGTTCGTCGAGGCTGGACGCGGTTTGGGAAATGTAGATACGTCCTTCGCTGACGCAGGAAATGTTGCCGAAGAACGAGTCAACGAGCCGTTGTTGTACGGTGTAGCGGCCGACCCGGGCCATCTCTTCAAGTATCACCTGTCGCTCTGTCATCGGTCCCGCCTGGAACACCAGCCCCTCCATTGACAGGGGGGGGAGTGATTTTTGGCGAAAATGTTCAAAAGCCTCTTCTTCTCCGGAAATTTTGAAGCCGTTTTCCAACAGGTCCTGCAGGTATTTTATGTAGGTTGAGTGGAATACCGAGCACCAGTTGATATAGGCCTGCTCGACCGTCAGTGCTCCTGCTGCGACAATGCCAAGCCCCTCAACCACGATGCCTTTGCGAGAACCGAGCAGAGCCGCTATTCTGAACGCAAGATCCGGGCCGATCTCTTCTCTGCGTATGATCGGTATGTCGTGGAGAAAGGTGCGGGTCTCTGTGTCCTGGGGGAGAATCTCCTGCTCGTCAAGTCCGCTCCGTGCGATGAGAAAGTCACTGAACGGGAGACCCGGCTTTGCAACGATAAGGGCAAGGCAGGTGAGCCGGGAAAGGGTTGCACCGGCCAGAGAGGCCAGAGCCGGATCACCTTCGGTAATCATGACGTCATCTTGTGCCGCGAAGCCGATGGTATGCTCCCCGGCAGAATCGTCCCCCACCAGTTTTGCAAAATATTTACGTATCTGGGTACGCATCAGTGACGCCCCTCGGGAATATTGGTAAAAAGAATTGACCCGTCGGAAAGTGTTTCGCTCCTGAAACGTGGAGACGGGCGACTACTGGCGATGCGTGACGGGGTGGATGACTGGCCGCCGGTGATACATGTTTCTGAGATGTTTACCCCTTTTTGCCATGCCTCAAAGTGCAGGTGGGGGCCGGTCGAACGGCCGGTTGAGCCGGAAAGTGCCACTGTGCTGTCAGGTGTGACCGTTTGCCCCTGTTCTGCCAGCAGGCGGCTGTTGTGCCCATAGAGAGTGATTACACCGCCGTCATGTTCAATAATGATAGTGTTGCCGTAACCGGAGCGTTTGCCACTGTACACAACGATGCCGGCTGCCACCGGTTTGATTGCCGTTCCGGTAGGAATAGCAATATCAATGCCGTTATGTCGGCGCCAGACACCATCAATGGGATCAATTCGCATGCCGACCCGGGAGGTGATAAGGCCGCCAACGGCCGGCAATCGTGGTTCAAAATCCAGTTCCCCCGGGTATGATGGTTGTTCTGTTATAATGGTTTCGGCCGTTTCGGGCCGTTTCACTCCCGCAGTAGCCCCCCGTTTACTGCCGGATGCCGGATTACGCTCTTTCATGACGACGGTGGCACCTTTTTCCCGGGGGGCATCAGTGAAGGTTTCGACTCCGTCAATGGTGACAAAACGGTAGATGTCGGCATGTGCGGTAGAAACGACCAGCAGCATGAAGCATGTCAGCGTCATTACCAGGCGAGGATGGAGCAAATTGCAGCCCCATGGGGATACTTTTTTGAGAGGTAGCAATTCTGCTTGTTGTTCGTTGCATTTTCTGATAGTTAATTTCATTGCTCGGTTATAGACCGAATGAAGTAAAACTTCAATTCAACAATAGTGGAGCGTTCTGGTTGTCTTCATATTATGAAAATGTCATTCGAGGCACGGCACGGGAAGATACACTGGTGATCCTTCAGTTTTTTCAGGGGATGGTCGGCCAGAAATTTTCTTTTTTGAATTACTTTAAAGAAATTCCCGTTTCATACGATGCAATTTTGCTGAGTGTCGAACGGGAGATGGCTGAGTTTGCCGTCCATGAATATCAAGCCAAAACCATAAACAACGAAAAAAAGACGATTATCTACGCCCATGATCTCAGCCCTTTCCCCGAGGATATGGTTGGTGAAGTGTTCTACGTAAATTCGGCAAAAAAAAGGGTTATCCTCTGTAATTTCGGTTACGCACGGATTCATTCCACTAACCGCCGCTTTGTGCGGGTCCTCCTTGAAAACAGGGTTGGAGTACAGATCCTTTCCCGTGACGGGGTTATTGACGGCTTGGTTCAGGATATCTCATTGGGGGGGGCGGCCATTGATTTCAGCTCGACCCTTGACCTGCAGCCGGGCCAGGAGCTTGACCTGCTCTTCAAACTTCCCGATAACAATGGTGGTGCCGAGCGCGAAGTTACTCTGGCAGCCAAGATAATCAAGGTTGACGGCGAGAACGGGGTTAATAGCTGCGTCATGGAGTTCTCAACCAACAAAAATACACAGCAACTAATGGCCTACTTTATCAATCAACGTCAGGTTGAGATAATCAAGGAACTGAAAGAAATTAATCTGTGAGTTCCCCTGCCATACTCTGTGTGGTTAAATTCCGTGCATAATGGTGTGCATTGTGCTTAAATAACCGGCAATAATGGTGGGCGAACTGGCCGGGAGATGTCGTCCGATTTTATAACTGCTCAAATATGCAGCCTAAATGTTTGTGAGAATAATTGGCAAGAAGCTTGCTTTTACTTGGCCGGGAGTATCCGTAACCGGTTTTCTTGTTTCATGCACACATATCTCAAGTGATGGGAGGAAGACATCGTGAAGAAAGTTGAAGCAATTATAAAACCGTTCAAGCTGGATGAAGTGAAGGAATCTTTGAATGAAATCGGCATTCAGGGTATCACCATCAGTGAGGTAAAGGGTTTTGGTCGTCAAAAGGGACACACCGAATTATACCGTGGTGCGGAATATGTGGTTGATTTTATCCCCAAAATTAAGATAGAAATCATTGTCGGCGATTCAATTCTTGCTCAAGTTGTTGAAGCAATTGAAAAATCTGCCAAAACCGGCAGAATTGGTGATGGTAAGATTTTCGTGACCAATGTGGAAGAGGTAATTCGTATCAGGACGGGCGAAACCGGAGAAGATGCGCTGTAGTAAAAACTAATTTCGAAAGGAGTAACAGATGACCCCGAAACAGGTAGTTGAGTTTGCCATTGAGAATGGCGCGAAGATGGTTGATTTCAAATTTATGGATTTTGTTGGTATCTGGCAGCATTTTTCTGTGCCAATGAGCGAGTTTGGCGAGGACACCTTTGAAGAAGGTCAGGGTTTCGACGGTTCTTCCATCCGTGGCTGGCAGCCGATCCATGCTTCTGACATGATTATCGTTCCCGATCCAAAAACAGCCAAAATGGATCCGTTTGTGCAGGTTCCGACCCTCTCCCTGATCTGTAATATTTTCGATCCGATCACCAAGGAAGGGTATAGCCGCGATCCGCGTAACATCGCGCTTAAGGCTGAGTCGTATCTTAAATCGACCGGCATTGGCGACACCGCTTTCTTCGGCCCTGAAGCTGAATTCTTTATTTTTGACGACGTCCGTTACAGCTCATCGGCTAACCAGTCTTTCTATGCAGTTGATTCCGTTGAGGGAGCCTGGAATACCGGCCGTGAAGAATTCCCTAACCTGGGCTACAAACCACGCCATAAAGAAGGCTATTTCCCCGTCGCTCCGACCGATTCCCAGAATGATCTTCGCAACGAGATGGTTCAGGAACTTCAGAATGTTGGCATTCGTGTTGAGTGTCAGCACCATGAAGTTGCAACCGGTGGCCAGGCAGAAATCGATATGCGTTTCAACTCACTGGTTGATATGGCTGATGATCTGCAGTGGTTCAAATATGTCATAAAAAATGTCGCCAATCGTAACGGTAAGACAGTTACCTTTATGCCGAAGCCACTGTATGGCGACAACGGTTCCGGTATGCACTGTCACCAGTCCATCTGGAAAGACGGCGTCAACCTGTTTGCCGGTGACAAATACGGCGGGCTTTCCCAACAGGCTCTCTGGTACATCGGTGGTATCATTAAACACGCCAAAGCTCTCTGTGCGTTCACCAACCCTACCACCAACTCCTACAAACGTCTGGTTCCCGGTTTTGAAGCTCCGGTTAATATGGCCTACTCGGCACGTAACCGTTCTGCATCGATCCGTATCCCGATGTTCTCCAGCAACCCCAAAGCAAAGCGCGTTGAATACCGTACGCCCGATCCGTCATGCAATGGCTATCTGGCATTTGCCGCCATGTTGATGGCCGGTCTTGACGGTATCGAAAACAAGATTGATCCGGGCCAGCCGCTGGATAAGGATATCTACGGACTTACCCCTGAAGAACTCAAGGATATTCCGTCAGCACCGGGTACCCTTGAAGAAGCACTCAGATGCCTCAGTGAGGACCATGAGTTCCTGTTGAAGGGTGATGTATTTACTCCTGACGTCATCGAAAAATGGATTGAGTACAAGACCGAAGCCGAAGTAAATCCGGTCCGTATGCGTCCGGTTCCCCTTGAGTTTGAACTGTACTACGATATTTAATATGGGTGTCAAGCCGGTGTCGCCAGAGGGGGTGGAAGCCTTTTGTGGCGGTACCGGACCCGTAACAAAAAAACTCCTGAGTATTCAGGAGTTTTTTTGTTACGGGAAAATGATGTTTCCTACCGTGCCGCTATTTTCCAGGTTCCATTTTCCTTTACCAACTGCTCGTCCTTCTCCCAGCCAAATCCGTCTTTAACGTTTATGCGTACCATAACCACCGCATGGTCGCCTTTGATCTCTTCACTGGTTATTGCGAAGCCGGTCCTGCCGCCATGTTTGGTGTCAGATTTGAGCGGTTTGGTAAGTTCTGCGGCACCACCATAGGTGTCCAGCTCTTTCTGTAATTGCTTCGTGCCCAAGGCATAGGCATCGGCAGCCTTTCCACTTGCGATGAGAGTATAATACTGCGTTACCGTCGCTGATGGAGAGTTGCTACCGCTGGTGCCGGATGTCCCGGCAGACTTCGAGCCGCTGTTACAGGCGAAAAGTGCCGTTGAGAGCAGTCCAATCATCAGTAACTTCATTTTTGTCATACATTACCCCTTTAAAACCGATGTAGTAGTGACCGTTATTGCACGGTTGGTGACTCAGCTTATCAAACGACATGGTGCATATGTCAACAGAAAAATACATTGGTGTACATATGACATACACCCCAATGTGGCGAACAGCAAAAGGCGGGCGTATGGTCATACGCCCCTACGAGTGGTGTCATCTTGATTGCAACATGGAATAAGTGGAAAGAGATTGAGGCGTTTCTGATCTCGCCTGGAATTATTCGGCTTGATGCTATTCACCGGTTTACGCCGGAATGAAGTTAGAAATCTGAAATGGGAAGTTATCGATTTGAAAGGTAGTCCCATCCGACTAAAGGAAATAGTGGACGGTCCCCAGGACATAGTTTATATTGCTAAAAAGTTACAACGAGGGAAATAAATTATATGGAAAGCTTCTTTCTTAAACTTTCAGTCATGCTGGTTCCCGGCATGCTGGCAATCGTCTGTCATGAAGTTTCCCATGGGTATGTTGCCTGGCGTTTTGGCGATCCGACTGCGCGTATGCTCGGGCGCTTGACTCTCAATCCGCTCAAGCATTTTGATATTATCGGGACATTGATGATCTTTTTTATTGGTATTGGCTGGGCCAAGCCGGTGCCGGTGGTATTCAGTAATTTGCGTAACCCGAAGCGGGATATGATCTGGGTCGCCGCTGCCGGTCCGATTACCAACATTACTCTGGCAATTGTTTCTGCGCTGTTGCTGCGGTGCCTTGTTGCCGTGGCTAACCCGGCCGAATCCGGTTCGCCCTCGGCCATGCTGCTGGAACCGATCGTGCTTATGCTTGCCTTCTCGGTTTACATCAACCTGCTCCTGGCAATCTTCAATATGATTCCGGTCCCGCCTCTGGACGGGGGGAGGGTGCTGGTCGGGCTGCTTCCGTATCGGCAGGCGGAAGCACTTTCCCGTGTTGAACCCTATGGAATGATGATCATAATTGCACTGGTCTTTTTCACTAATGTGTTTAATTTCATTATCTCCCCTTTTCTCCAGATTGGTGTCCAGCTGCTTGCCGGTCCCCAGAGTGGACTTGTGCTGGGGGTAACCCGGTTGATGATGCATTAACTCTATGGAAGGAGTGCTCTCAGAGGAAGAGATGAAGATTGTTGCATCTCAAAAAACGTAAAAGTAAAAAGCCTTCAGGGTAGTTTGAAAATATCCGAAGGCTTTTTTGTGATTTAGAAGCAGCACTAACTGCATATGACTTTAGTTTAAGGGACAGATAACCACGCCCATATCAAAAAAACTCTTTACGAGGCATTCCAATGAAGATCGACATTAGTACTACCAACCCGCTCAAACATACTACTCCTGCCTTGGTTATCGGCTGCCTTGAAGACATAAAAGACGAAATGTTTACTAAGTGTAACGCCGCACTTGACGGCTGTTTGGAACGCTTGATAGCCAGCAAAGAGTTTAGGGGTAAAGCTAACAGTACTCACCTGATTCACACACTTGGTAAGCTGCCGTCAGAACGCCTGCTGCTGGTGGGACTTGGAAAAAAGGTCGATTTGAATGATGAACGTCTTCGACAGGCGGCAGGTAAGGCCGTGCAGGTACTTCGGGGAGCACGGATCGCCACGTTCGCTACGGCGTTGCACTTGGCCGGAAGTACTGAAACAGCTATTGACGCTGTCACTTCGGGAACGCTCTTGGGCAGTTACACTTTCGATCAGTACAAGACTAAGGACAAAGACGAACTCTTCAATTTTGAAGGAATGACTTTGCTGCTGGCCAAAGACACAAATACTAAGGCGGTGCAACTCAGGATTAACTCCACTGAAATTATCTGCCAGGGTGTCCGTCTTGCCCGCGATCTGGTATCGCACCCGGGTAACGTTGTTACCCCGGGCTATCTGGCCGATACGGCAAAAGAACTGGCCGGTAAACACGGTCTGGATTGCCGTGTCTACGAGCAGGCCGAAATGGAGACGTTGGGGATGAACGCCTTGGTGGGAGTAGGCAAGGGTGCTGCTGAGCCACCTCGGCTGATTGTTCTGGAGTACCACGGTGCAGATGCCAAAGGACGCCCGGTGGTGCTGGTCGGAAAGGGACTTACCTTCGATTCTGGAGGCATCTCCATCAAGCCTGGTGCAGGCATGGAGGAGATGAAGACCGATATGGCCGGCGGTGCGGCAGTGCTTGGTACAATGGCCGCTGCGGCCAGACTGAAATTGCCCGTTAATCTGATAGGAATCATTCCTTCCGCAGAGAACATGCCTGACGGCAAGGCATTTAAGCCTGGTGACGTACTGACCTCCATGTCTGGTACCACCATAGAAATTACCAATACCGATGCCGAGGGGCGTCTCATTTTGTGCGACGCTCTGCATTTTGCACTAAAATACAAGCCGACTGTTTTGATTGACCTGGCTACCCTGACCGGTGCCTGTGTCGTTGCGCTCGGGCATGAAGCCAGCGGACTCATGGGCAATAATCAACGCCTTGTGGATGCCCTGAAGGGAGCAGGGGAGCGCAGTGGAGAGCGGCTCTGGCCGCTGCCACTTTGGGACGAGTACGGAGAGGTCATGAAGAGTGATATTGCCGATCTGAAGAATGCAGGTAGTAGAGATGGAGGCAGTATCACCGCCGGCTGGTTCTTAAAACAGTTTGTTGGAAAAACTCCTTGGGCTCATTTGGACATTGCCGGCACCGCTTGGGGTGGCAAAGCTCGCCCTTACTGCCCTAAAGGGGCATCAGGAGTTGGTGTGCGACTTTTGATAGAGTTTCTGCAGAATCGTAGATAAGAAATCCCTGTGCGGTAATTTAAAGAAAAACGGTCATTTCAACAACTACAGGAGGATAGGATCTTTCCACAATAAAAGTGGACAACCCTGTGGATACTGTTGAACAGCTCGCTGCACTGGTGGCTGAATCCAGGAACACAACCGTTGCATTGTATGGTGAAAGTGGCTGTGGCAAGGGGATGCTTGCCCGTGCTATTCATTCAGTAAACAATGGGAGGTCGTCTGGTCGTTTTGTCGTGGTCAATTGTGCCGCTATCCCTGATAACTTGCTGGAAAGTGAGCTGTTTGGACACAAAAGGGGGGCTTTTACCGGGGCGGAGAGTGATCGTGATGGTAAGTTCAGTGTCGCCAAGAATGGTACCATCTTTCTGGATGAAATAGGTGAAATATCCTTATCGTTTCAGTCGAAGCTGTTACGCGTTATCGAAGAGCGTACGTTTGAAAAAGTAGGATCTAATAAAACGGAAGCGGTCGAATGCAGAATTATTGTTGCAACCAATCGGAACCTTCCTGAGATGGTAGCAAGTGGAAGCTTTCGGGATGATCTTTTTCATAGAATTAATGTTTTTCCTCTCACGGTACCACCTTTAAGAGACCGCAAAGATGATCTGCCCCTTCTTTGTGAAAATATACTTAAGGACGTTTGCCTGCAAATGGGGCGACCTGTAATCAAGCTTTCAGCCAGTGCCACTCAGCGATTATTGAACTATCATTGGCCGGGAAACATTAGAGAGTTGCGCAATTGTCTTGAACGAGCAATTATAATATCTTCTGGGCGTGTTATATGTCTGCAACATATATTGCTGGATTCTGTTGAAGGTGAAATTGAGCCCGTCCCTTGTGAGGGAGCAGTTCAATACAACCTTACTATCTCCAGAGATAAACTTTCATTGAAGTCTCTTGACGAACTAATAATGTCTGTCACGCTTGAGCGCTGTAATGGCAATAAAACATTGGCCGCTAAAACTTTAAAAATAGGTCGTACCGCATACTATAGTTAATGACGGCCACGCTACAAAAAAACGTTCGTAATACGAACGCACACCCGCCAAAATGTTCGGAAAGCGAACACATCTCTCCCGTTAGTATTTAAAATATCGTTAAATAACTGCTGTCTACGGTATGTTCGCAAAGTGGCACAGAATATGCTTTAGAGGTAGTTGCTGATGCTGATACGCTGATAATGCGTGTTATTATCACACACTATTGTTGTGTCCCGAAGGAGCCCAGATGTTAACCCAGCTGAATATTAGTTTTTCGAATGTGATTAGCCGAGTTTTCCTACGAGCAGGAGTGGCGGAGGCATTGAAAATGGTTGGTCGCCGGATTGAAGCCATTAATGGTGTTGCACAAAAATGAGAGTCCCTATTATTCGCCTTGGAAGAATTCTTCTGATTTCTCTCCAAACAGATCTTTCCGACACAGATGCGGTGAGACTTCAGTGTCGATAAGCGACTGCTCCAATGCGGATGAATTACATATGAAAATTACAATTGAAGATCATGGCCCTGGCATTGATAACATAGATGCTGCCTTGCAAGACGGGTATAGCACCGGTGGTGGTTTGGGAGCCGGTCTCCCCGGCACACGTAGACTGGTAGACCGATTCACTATTGAATCTCGTCCGGGACTCACACGAGTAAGCTTTGATCTCATAAGGAAAAAACTATGAGTAAAATCCATATATGAAGCAGGAAATCAATATGCCAGGGTTGCACGTAACAACTGAACAGCGCTATAGCACATTACTTCAGCAGGTAATCTTTGCACCGAACCTGAATGCTCGGGAGGAGTTTTTAGCAGAGGCCTTTGAGCTTGGCAGGGGGGCACTCAGTCAAGATGCTATCCCACCTGATGAACTGGTGGCAATTCATCACAATGCGATCCTCTGTTTTTCGCAAAAAAATCCTGATATGAAGCTGTGCGATGTTGTCGATCTCCTTACCTTACCGCTGATCGAAATGTCGATGGCATATGGAATGTCATTCCGTGAACAACTGGAAAAACAGTATCGGGCACTGTTGGATAAACGCTTGCAGGAATCTCATCGACTGGAGGCAGTTGGAACATTGGCCGCCGGCATTGCCCATGAATTCAATAATCTCCTCTGTAGCATTATAGGATTCTCAGAGCTGGCTTTTGAAGGACTTTCTGATGAAGAACCCGCAAAAGAATCAATTCAACAAGTCCTCGTTGCCAGTCTTCGGGCCCGTGATTTGGTATCCACAATGCTACAGTTGGCAAGAAAAAATAGTGGCTTACCCTCCGAAGAAATTGATCTTATTTCTGAAATAAATAGTGTAATAAAGCTTGTTGATGTGCGAGAGAAAAAGTTAGAGATTAATTTTAGCTCTGGCGTACCTAATGCGTTTATAACTGCAAAGCCTGGGCAGATTCAACAAATCATATTAAATCTGTGCATCAATGCTGCTGACGCAATGGAACATTGCGGTACGATTGATATTAATATTGAAAGCACGACTTCAGATGAGTGTTTGACCGGTGTGGGGGAGTCGGCAATTTGTATAACCATTTCTGACCAAGGCACAGGGATACCACCAGAGGTTCAAGAACAGATCTTCAACCCGTTTTTTACCACGAAAGAGCCTGGCAAAGGTACCGGACTGGGACTATCTGTCGTCCACAGGATGGTAGAAGATTTGGGTGGACGTATCTTGGTTGAAAGCAGGACAACGGGTGGCAATAATGGTACTGACTTTAGAATAATCCTGCCGTTTGTTGATAAGGATAAGAGAGGCACGAGCTGCCAAAAGAAATGCTCACTTTATAAGGCACATAATCATGGAGGTTAGTTAGTCGATGGCCCATATACTTGTCATAGATGATGAATTCCAGATTCGTCAGTTGGTCACAAGAATGCTTGAGACGGATGGTCATATGGTCACCACAGCCAGTAATGGTGCAGAAGGGTTGCGCCTGTTCCAGCAGGAGAGGCCAGACCTGATTATCACCGACTTGATTATGCCAGAGCTTGAAGGCCTGGAAGTAATAAATAGAATTAAAAAAAACAATGACAACGTTCCCATTCTGGCAATGTCTGGTGGTGGGCATCATTGTCGTCGCGACGTCATCCTGCATGTTTCGGAATTATTCGGTGCGAAGGCCGTCTTGCCAAAGCCCTTTACCCGTTCTGAGTTGATGCAGGCAATCGTTGTGGCATTGTCATAATAGAAGAGAAAGTGACGCATGCTACTATTGACAAATATGTGTTGAAACCTGTTCGTATAAAGAAGTTATTTGAGAGTTTACTCTCATGTGCTCATCGGTTGAGAGCTGAAAGGCAGCTGGAAGCACAGCTTAAACAGAGCCACTCCTTGCTCATGGCTTTAAGCCGGCAGATTCCGGGAATGCTTTACCAGTTCAGAATCTTTCCGGACGGTACATCCTGTATGCCCTATTCAAGCGATGCCATCAAAGACATCTATGGCATTACACCAGAGCAGGTTCAAGAAGATGCTACCGTGCTATTTTCGGTGCTGCATCCAGAAGACTACGATGCCGTTATTGATTCAACATCTGAGTCAGCGGAAACATTACGTCCCTGGGTGCATGAATTCCGGATTATACCTGCTCAGAGAGGAGTCCGCTGGCTTTCAGGCAGAGCACAGCCAGAACAGATGAGAGACGGCAGTATCCTTTGGCATGGTTTTATTTGTGATATAACTGATCAAAAAGAAATCACAAATGCAGTTGCAGTCACAAGTGATAGCGAGCAATGAAGGTATTGATGGTAATTCCCTGTTGCAATCAAGATGAAACCACTCGTAGGGGCGTATGGCCATACGCCCGCCTTTTGCGTTCGCCACATTGGGGTGTATGTCATATGTACACCAATGTTTTAATGTCATCTTGATTGCAATACAGAATAAGTAAAATATCGGAGTCTGTCGAGCATCGCATAGGGGAGCAGAATAATGGCACATATTCTCGTGGTAGATGATGATGTGTTGATCCGCGTCATGGTTACCAAAATGTTGGAGAATGACGGACATCGGGTTACCACCGCACTTGACGGAGCAGAAGGCTTGCGATTATTCCGGGAGGACCCTCCCGACTTGGTATTGGCCGATATTATCATGCCTACACTTGAGGGGCTCCAGTTGATTAAAACGATGAAGCAGATTCGAGATGATATTCCGATTGTGGCTGTTTCAGGAGGAAGCCGCCACATAAGCATGGTAGACAATCTTAACCTTGCTGAAATAGCTGGTGCAGAAGCCACACTTCCGAAACCTTTTACAAAAAAAGAGCTTAATGCGGCCCTCATCAGGGCGGTGTCTTAGAAAAAACTTGAATTTCACAATCGAAAGAGGCACCATGACGGCTAAAAGGCAAGGAGATAGTATGACAGGTAGCCTTCCTAAATATAGTGGATTATCTCCCTCCACAGGACGCATAAATTTGAGTTCTGAACCTGTTCCCGCATTACCCCCCCCCCCCCCCCCCC
>CAIUSO010000091.1 GCA_903901875.1 uncultured Geobacteraceae bacterium
ACATTCCCGCTCAATGGCTGACCGTTGACCGTAGTGGTCTTATCTACTTTCCCGTTAAGCTTGCTTTGCGTGGCGGAGGAAAGAGTTGTAAACCTTACAACTGAGACCTTTCCATTCAACTTCAACTGAGTCTTGGAAGAGTAGTTGGTAAACCGAACAACATCCGTCTTGGTGACCATCAGGGCATTGTTCTTCATGGCCTGCTGGATCAGTTGATCATCAGCAAACGATACGGCAACGGACGCCAGCATGATAAATAGTATCCATCTCATATGCGGTACCAGTTTGTCCCGTTCATGACCAGGTGAATGGATTCATCCTGTACGGTCAGATCGATAGATGTCTGACGGAGAACGGTCTTTCCGCCCGTTCCGGTCACTGACACCGGATTAGCTGTTGCATCGGTTTTGATGATGATCACCTCACCACTTGCGGGGAGGTTCGCTATTACCTGCCCCACCGAAGCGTCGGCATAAGTGACCGTTGGAGCTGCACCAGCCCCCGCCGTGACAGATACCGAGTAACTCGCAGTTTTAAGCGTCAGGTTACCGTTGATGTCGAACCCGACAAGAGTGTTTGCGAGAGACTGGGCGGGGAGTTCAAAGTTTCCTGTCTGAGTGGAAGGTAACTTGATTGCACGCTCGGCCATCTCCGCTATCTGCTGGATCATCATCACCATTCTGTCAAAAGCATCCTCGTGGATCTCGGGAAAGAATGTACCCAGGTTGCGGACCTCAGTTGATTGCAGCAGGTCTACCAAGCGCATGATAACCAGTTGTTGTCCAACTGACAGAGCTGTTGACAGTGTTACCAGACCGCCACCGTAAGAGCCTGCACCGCTCAGGGTGTAGTCGGTGCCTTCTGTCAGGAGTGTGTCAGTACCATCTGCCGCCACCCGTAGCACCGAAATCTCCGTGTTAATGTAGAATCGGAAATTGAAGGTGAATGGCCCGGTGCTTCCGCTGCCGTTGAATGTTGCCTTGTTGACGTTCGTTGATACGGTCATGTCTTTGACCCCCCTTTAGTGCTTTTTACGCGAATAAAAAATATCTGTCGCGGGCGACGTTAATGGCTCTTTTTATGGTAGTTGAATACATCGGTAACAGGTGACCATGTGTGCTTCGGGTCGTAACTACCATCAAGGATATCGTGGAATAATTCACCGGTTACCGTTGCCTGGGCTGTAGGTAGACCGGTAACCATGCCAACGGCCCCCGCGGCCTTCTTGCCCAAATTGGCCTCGCTCCAATCATCTTTAGTTACAGCGTTAGTCACGTCATATAAAGACTCTAACCCACTGTAGATAGGCATGGGACGAAGCGTGTAATGTTCTCCTGTAATCGCAGCCTCTGTCTTTTTGGCAAAATCTCTTATTATCGGGATCCCATCTGCAAAACCGAACGTCAACCGTGCCAACAACCATTTAGGTATTTTCTCCGGATCATCAGGATACTTGCCTCGTATCAGATCAAACATTATTGCCTGTGGCAAATACATGAACACTAACGTCTTCACAGCGTTCATAGTTGAATCCTTGGTCAAGCCCTTATCCTTGATCATGGTTGCCGCTTCGGAATAATGATTGTAAGCTACCAGCGAAGGCCCGATGAACTGGGTCAAACTCCTCACCCACTGATTGCTCTGCCCCTCTATTGCCGACAGGTCACCCTTCCGACCGGAAACCTGTGTTATCCTCACAACCGAGTCCGCAAACCTACGTGACTGCTCTTCCGTATATCCACGATTCTGCCCTTCCTGATAGCCTGACAACCATCCGAGTGCCGCAGATTCACGGTAGAAAAACATCTTTGTCATCATGCCGAACTTTTTAATGTCGTTTGCCACTGAATGTCTGCCGGAGAGATCATTCAGTGCTTCTACAAAGTCGCGGTCTATTTCATGGGAAAGGTTTTTCAGGAAAGGGCTGGTAGATTCTGCAAAGTTGACAGCATTGTTCCTGTTTCTGCCATACGCAACGACAGCGTCCCTTACGGATGATGCGGAACATTCCTTGAATACCGTAACAGCCTGAGTACCCACTTCCGATATCGCGTTCCCTATTCTCAATCCCAGTAACGAAGTAGACATATTACGGCGGAATAGAGAGTTCAATTGCCCGACAAATCCCTCTATGTCTTCACTGAACCGGTCAGAGGTGATAGTCTGATCAATCCACCCCTTGAGGTTATTGGCATACTTTTCTCCCAGTCGGTCCTGCAACGCCTGGTTAACCTGTTCGTCGTTGAGTAGCCGTCGGGCATCCCTGGCGAACTGCCAATGTGAGATATCAAGGATGACATCATTCAGGTGCCTGGTAACAATACCTGACCAATTGAGGTCGAGGGGTAGTGCTGCTTTCTCGTTGCGCTCCTTCATGTAGCCTTGCTTGGTATTGCTCCCTTTGTAGGTAAACAGATCGTTGATCGTTGAGGTATCTTCTTGTAACTTACCGGCCTTCGACCACCGAGCATCATACTTTAGCGGGAAGTAACCGCCTTCCAGAGTCCCATTTGCAACATCCATCGGCTGCGCTTCAATCCACTTCGGCTCGACTCCTAATCGCCTGCGAGCAAGTGCGGCAGCTTCCGGTTTCAACTTCTCGATGGTTTTCCATATAGCGTTAATAGAAGTGATATCCTTTGCTGTCAAATGGGACAATATTTCCTGAAGCTGGTCGTGATTCAACTCCAGAGACATATCTCGGCCCTCAAGTTTCAAACCATTCCGCATTAGTTTATTCATATTCGATTCATTGCCGCAGTTAAGGGCTATGGCAATGATATCGTTTTTGGCGAGGCTCGCACCAATTGACTCTATCCGGTGGGTAATAGGACGATTGAAACGGTCAGTACGACCCTCAAACCCCTTGTTCCTGACTATTTCCATGATATCCGGATACACCATCTGCATCAGACGTATCTGATGGTCAGCTGCATCATTATAGCTGTTCATCAGCGCGTCATGCCACGGGCCAATATCTTTGTAGTTGTCCAAACGGCGAAAGATGAACTCGCGGCGTTTCAGCACCAGATCGAGCGGATAATTCGCATATTTCTCAAACAGATCCTGTGATGCTTTGGTATCTGCTTTTTTACTCTCCTTGACTGCAGAGTAAACTGACCGAGACATCTTGCCAGCCATAAGCTGACGATCCACCATCTCGCCATTGACACGAACCTTGTTCATATCACGCGCAGCAGTTTCAATCATCTTGAGTGTGTCACGTACAGAACGGAGCTCATTCATCTTTAGCTGGTCGAGCTGCTTGCCGGGGTTCTCGATAAAGCTGGTATCGATAGGGAGCGGAGTTCCGGCGCGTTCCTCAAACCCTGCCAACCAATCACGGAAGGGCTGACGTATGGTAGTATTGTCAGGCGGGACCACTCCGAACCGTTCCAGAATCCCCTGCACCTGCCCCAGCATCTCCTGATCAGCTTTCCCAATATCTCCGAGTTTCCGCTTACTGACTATGCCGATATAGTCGCCGATCTTCTTCACTTCTGCCTTGGCTCGGGAAGCTTCAAGGAACATGAAGTGATTGAGCAGCTGGCGCGTACGTGCATCCGCAGCCAGATCATATTTACCCTCACCATTCAGCTTGAAGGCATCACGAGCTGACTGCCGTTCTGCTACCAGGTACTTATATGGGCTGATACCTTTGGCATCCTGCTCACCGATATGACGCCATGCAGTTTCACGGAATTCTGCATAAGTCGGTATTTTAGTAGCAGACTCTCTGCGTTGCTCGGCAGCAGCACGATCCGCTGCATTGATAAACGGTTTAACCTGGTTGGCTTTGGCTCTGAGTGCCTTGATTTCAGCCTCCAGTACCTTTGACCATTGCTCGTTGTGGACTGCCACCGTTGCCTCATCAACGATAGAACCGTCCAGGTGCATGGCGCCATGTTGTTCGTTCATCCGTGCCGCGGTTTCCTGAGCGACATAGCTTTTATATGATGGAGTCTCTATCATCCTCTTGATCATGGTATCAGCAGAATCGAAACCAAATCGTTCAGCAACTATGTCCGGATGCACCCCATCTTTACCCGTCACACCTTTGGGCAGACGCTTGACGAATTCTTCACCGTACCTGTCGACCAGGAGCGATCTGTCAATTTTCATGGGAGTAACTTCATTACCGGCAAAGTCCTTGCCTTTCTGCAACTCCTGAATAGCCTGGTATACCGGTTCTGCCTGTGCTTCCTTGGCGACCTGATCGTTGATCTTGGCTTGTTCCTCTTTCCACCACTCAAGATGTTGCCGGCGGAATTCCTTCAGAGATGCAGCACGCAGCTTTTCTCGAGCCGCTTCACCGGCCTGTTCACCAACACGCTTATATGCAGCGAACTCTTTATCACTCATGCCCATATCTGCGGCAGTAGCGAAGAGCGGCTTCTGATCAACCTGTTCTCTGGCACGGGCAATCTCGCTGTCAGTAGCGAACATGCGCCCCATGACCTCACGAACATCATCATTGATCTTTACACCACTATCCGACAGTTTCTGAAAGATGCCATTGATCCAGGTGGACAGGCGTTCGAATGCACCGCGCAGCCCCTCGGAAGGTGCCTTGCCTTCACGGAAGAACGTGATCATGCCATCGGCAAACTTCTCATGTTGGTCAGTGGAGAGTGTTCCATCTTCTGATTTGAGCCACTTGCTGACCGTTTCCCAGTCAGCCTTTACCTGTTCTGGTGCATCTGGATGAGATGAGAGGCGTTGCAGATCGTCAAGAACCCAGTGACCGACCTCGTGCACAAAGGTGGTGGCATTGGCGTCCTTGAGGATACCTATTTCACGGAGAGGGGAATCAGGAGAAGTACGGAAGAAACCACGCTTGACATTTTCACCCTGGTAAAAATTGTCTCTATTGACAAGATGGCTGTTAAGTGAAATAATATATTCAGATAAAGCTCCCGCCTGCTGTGAGATACCGGGATCATCAGGTGAGTAGGCGCGATTAGGGTTAACCCCTTTCGCGCCATCTTTGTTTTCCCACCCAGTTAGTAACCATGTTTCACGATTGCCCTCTTTAAATAAAGAAAGCACGGCAGTATGTCCTTGATATTCTATGCGGACTCTTTCTCCTTTTGTACCTTCTCCTTGCACGGCTACTACACGTCCATAAGCAATAACCGAAGGCATCATTTTGGCGACGTTTGCACCATCATCCCCCTCAAGCTTGCGTTGTTCAATTAAATGAGATAATCCCTTGCCCTCAATAAGCCTGCCTTTGGTGTTTAATCTCCCCGGCTCTCCCCAAATAAAAGTGATATCGCCAAGCATAGGGCGTGTCATAGCTGCCGGAACATCATTATGTTGAATCAACATTTCATCTACTGCCGCAAGTCCTTTTTCTACCTCTTTAGCCAAATGTCCAGATGTTTCTTGAAACAGTTCCTTACTCTGCCCACCGTTGAGCAACTTCCTCACATCCTCGTTACTCATGGTTTTCAGATCAACACCATGTGCATCGAGTAACTGTCGCATCTGGGAAAGCCGAGTTTGTTTCTCCTGGTTGGCTGTATTCTCACTCCCAGCAGGATAGACGGGCCTGTCCTGTAATTCACCATGCACAGCTTGCTTTAGGTCATCTATGGTTGACCCTTCCGGCAAATAACCGTTTTCTATTGCCAGCCCGCGCACATTGTCCAGTGCCATACCATCAGCTCTGAGAGTGTTCTTCTGCCCTGGCAGCCTGTTACGGTCCACCTCCATATCCCGAATATCGCCCCGGTCATCAGAAATACCATGCTCACGGATAAAAGACAGAAGTGACGGAGCCGTATGAAGATCACCCTCCTTGAATGTCGGGTTACCTGATACCGACTCTGCACGTAAGGTATCAAGCATCGGGTCGGTTGCCATATCGATCTTCTGCCGGGTTGCCACATGGTCAACTCTGTTGGTGAATGAAACCCTTCCGGAGAGATCATCATTCTGCCAGAACTGCCACGGGTCCTGCTTGAAGTCATCAGCCATACGCAACACATGAGCCGTTGCAATCTTGGCGTTGTCCTCCGCCGTTTTACGGTCGAACCGTCCGAGTCCGGCAATCTGACCATAGATATCGTTGTACACCTTGAGAGCCGGTGCAGTTTCATGGGTAGCATCTGTAGCACTCTGTTCGTCCTGTTCTTTGATGAGCCTGTCTAGTTCCGCCATTCTCCCGGCATCCAACTCGCCGCGGCTCTTTGCCTCGTCGGCAGATATTCCGTCAGGCCGCACCTTGATCTTACCTGCCAGGTCAGCAAAGTCCTTACGCTTGCCGAACTCAGTCAGGAATGTTTCCAGGGGGATTTTCATGTCGTCGCCGAGTACCAGGGACTCATGATAACCGTCATCGGTACCGAGCACACGCCTGGCAGCTTCGTCAGGAGCTTCCTTGCCACCCTGCCAGAGTGTGTTCCATTCCTGAACAGGCATATAGACGTCCTGGACAGGGCCATCCTGTTTCGCTAGGCGCAAAAATTCCTGCATGGCAGGTTCAAATCTTTTGGTTACCTTGTTGTCGGTGACTTCGGTTCCGAGTTGTGTGACGAAGTCTCTGGCCTGTTGTGCCTCAGCACGATCAACCTTTTCCTTGGCATAGATATCATATGCAGCATGACCGCCGAATAGTGCACCCATAACGGCATCATGAATCATGGAATCCGGATCGAGCGGATTAATTTTATCCGCAAGATCATCGTATCCACCACGAGAAAGGATGGCGCTGTCGATGGCGCGAGAAGCAACACCGAAGCCGGTATTTAGCCCCACCCCCCGACCTATACTTCCCAGCTTGGTTTTTGCCCCAAAAGGCAGCTTGGTCATGCCATACGCACCAAGGCCGGTTGCCCATGAGGATATCCAGTTAGTACCGTCATCAACACCATCGTCAGCGTTGCTCTGGATCTTATCCATGGTTGCCCCGCCAGTCATGGCGGCAACTCCTGTAGGCCCCATCAATAAATACGGTGCTATTTCAGCAACTGCCCTACCGACATGGCCTACCGTCCCGAGTCGAGGATCAACAGCAGCATCCTTGCTGTACTGATGATATTCGGACATCTGCTTAATCAACGAATCGGTCTCAGTGGTGTCACCAGACATATAATCGAGAGCCTTCGCAATAGGCATCATACCAAGGCCTATTGCCTGCCCAATGGTGGCTCCAACAGATTGAAGAGGCTTTTTTATGAATTCTTCGATGTAG
This sequence comes from uncultured Geobacteraceae bacterium, assembly GCA_903901875.1. Lineage (GTDB taxonomy): Bacteria > Desulfobacterota > Desulfuromonadia > Geobacterales > Pseudopelobacteraceae > JACRCG01. The sequence continues at coordinate 7,199 of CAIUSO010000091.1, forward strand.
GAGAGTTCATTGATAGAATCATGTGCCAGCGCGGCATTGGACTGCTTGGATACAAATTCGGCTGTAGCAGGATTAGTGTACGGCAGTGTCTGGGCTTGCTGCTGCAACTGCTGCAATTTAACCGGAGCACCATTTCGGACTAATCCGAGCGGGATACCGCTCTGCTGAGACAACTTTTGCCATTCAGCCTCCTGATCAGTAGTAATACCGGTCTGTGCTGCTTGAGACAGGACAATTGGCAACTTGCCGGAGACATCCAATGATGTCTTTACGGGAGGAATTCGGGAAACAACATCTCCAGCTATATCATCGTATATGGACATTATTATTTTTTCCTTTTATTGAATTGAGTCCATGCTTCTGACATTTGGGTAAGAGTAGGAGCTGCCCCGTTATTTTTACGCTGTACCGCCTGATACAGTCCGGCATAGTCAGGATTGCGGATCAATAGTCTGGATGGATCGAGCTTGAATGCATCTAAGGTGCTTACCTCTTTTGGTGAAGCTGTAACCAGTGATTCAACCAGATTGGGTTGCTTTGCCCATTTTTGAGCCGCTACTTGAACCTGAGTCGGATTCAATGGCGCACCGTTCGCTTTTTCTTCCCTAAAAATGTACATTCCAAGATCTGCCACTGCATTATCAGTGGTCCTTGCATTATTAGGGCTGAGCGTACCTGCTATCCCGAGAAGATCCTTGACGGTTGCTTTAAGCTGATCTTGTGACCACGATACCGGATGTCCCTTTGCCAGTTCATCGTTTTGTTTCTTGAGGGCATCCAGCATGCTTGCCTGTTCGGCGCTTATCGTTCCAGTGGCTCTCAATACGGCAGAACCTGTAGACAGATAACCGCCTTTTTTCAGTTCATTGACAAAGTTTTGCTGTTGTTTGACTTGTTGTTCAGCAGCTTGTCTTTGTGCCGCTAACGTAGCAAGAGACTGTTTCCAATGGACATTGCCTTGATAAACCTGTTCGATATGATCGAGGGATAAAAGTGCTTTACCGGAATCAAGAGTTTTCAGTACACCCAACTCCGGAATTAACGACTCAGCGTTTTTAGCATTTGGATATTTGCCACTGGAATGAAGATCAAACAGTTTGGTGTCGATAGCATTGAGGAGATTATTGGCCGTAGTGTCGTTAACATTTTTAGTGAATACATCTTGTAATGATTTCAGAGTAGCTGCGTCATATATGCCAATTTGCCCCACTTCATCTTTCTTGGCTAATGCGATCTGATCCCATGTTGGAGTTGGCTCCCCAGCATCGGCAGCATCGTTGACAAACTTGGCGATACTGTTCTTCGCATTATTAACAGTTGTGACCACCATACCGTTGTATTGCGCCTGGTTATTCAATACCTGGGCGATTATATGGTTGGCTTTGACCGGATTATCCGCATAATCCTTATTTACATCCGCATACGTTTTTGGCAGATCGATAATTTGACCAGGCGTATAATATTTATTGGCGGAGATTGACACCTCCTGAGCCTCTGCTACCGGAGCGATGTGTTTGTAAAAGGTTGCCGCATCAGTCCCGGTAATTTTATTTAACGCAACCTGTTCGTCAAAATACTTCTTCGCAGCTATTGGTTGCTGACTGTCCATCATCGCTTGAGCAACCGCTATATGTGCAGCACTCTCGGCATTTGCACCCTTGATTCTCGCCTCTTCACTGTCCGGATCGAGATGACTGTTTGAAGCACTCAGCCCGGTCATGGCAATGGCACGAATATTTTTGATCGAGTCGGCCACTACTTGAGGCTGACCTACAAAATTGCGTATTGTCGCCAACTGCCCATTAATAGCGTTGGAATCAGATTCAGCGAACCACTTGTTCGATTCATCCCTGCTATGGGTCAAGACTCCGGATTCCAACTGTGTACGTTGCTGTTTAGCGAACTCATCAAAAGAGCTTAAAACACTTGGGCTATTCAACGTTGCACGGACATCGGAAATATTCTTATCAAACTCCTCAAGAGTCTTCTGAGGTTGGTTAATAGCTGCTTGGCCTTTTACCTGTTTAGCTTCATCAAGCAGTGTATTGACTATGGTGCTTCCGTCGCTGGTGGCATTGAGCAGTGAAGCCCGATCCACTTTCAATCGTTCATCGTGTGCAATTCCGAACATAGCACCGGAAGCATTAGTCAGCCCCTGCCCGAGCCCCGCCCCGAAAGCATCTGGAGAGAGTCCCTGCATCTGAGGGGATGAAGGTGCGATGGTTTGAACTGTTGGATCTGTATAGCGTGGGACTTGCGGCATTACGACCCCCCTTACTTATATTTTGCGTTATAATATCCTTGTGCAGCACTACCAGCCCCACCTATCAGAGTCCCGGCAGCAGTAAGAGCTCCACCAGTGGCAGCGGCATTGCCCTTGTACTGTTCTATATCAGCCTGAGAGTTCAAACCGCTTGCCGTCCTCTGCGCGTTGTTGAGGATACGCAATGCATCGAGTTCTCCAGATCCCGCCGTTTCAGTGGAGAGCTCCAAGGCCGTACCTGTTGCCGTGTTGACACCAGAAGCCGCGCCTTGGGTAATCTGAGTTGACTCAAGCTGCTTGACCTTCTGCTGATGTTCGGCAGCGGAGACTGCCCCCTGCTGTTCGGCAGAGAGAGCGTTATTCCTCATCACAGTAGCGTTATAATCAGCTGCCTGTTTCTGAGACTGACCACTTGAATAAGCAGCATAAGCCCCGACGCCTGCGCTTGCCGTTGCTGCCACTGATGCTATTATTGCCAAAGTTGCCGGTTCACACATCGCTTATCTCCTCATCTCAAACCTGATAAATGGCACACTCAACACTCCGACCGTGGTCACTTCGTGCATCTCGAAGCCGAGCCACTTTAACCACTGGATAGCTCTTACGTTGCGACAGTCTACATAATTTTCAAGAATAGGGAAAAGGGCGAGCATTCCAGCTACCACCTTCCGGCACCGTTTCAGGAATAACAGCGCATGACGATCCAGATGATCAGTGCCTACCATCCATGGCCGGCCAACTCCACCGAGCAATCCAGCCGACGCCACACCGAACATGCAGACCGGCACATCATCAATTAATCCTGTCCATGCCTTGTCTGATATTCTCAGGCCACGTACCATAACTTCAGCCGGTGACGAGTAGGTTGCTGCCCAAAACTCCTGACGGTCCGCATCACGGACGTGATCAGAAATTGAAATGATATGTCCCACCTGTGCGGTGACTATCTCGGCTTTCATTTGAACTCTTTCCATAGGGCCAGCAACTTTACGAAGAATTCCGACCTATCCAAAACCCACAATATGAAGAACATCCATAGTAACGTTGCAGGAGATGCAAACTTGAGTTTCACTTCAGACCAGAACTTTTCCTTATTCGATTCTACCTGCTCAATGACTTCATCTTTTGCGTGTATCGTCTCGATAGTCCTGAGCCGTCCAAAGATCTCTTCAATATGAGTGTCGTGCCGGCCAAGCCTGTTTTCATGGGTACTGATAAGGACGCCTTGAGCCGCCAAGTTTTCAAGAGCGATAGCCGTCCGCCTCATATGCTCTTCTGACCGCTCCATGTGTAAGTTCACACTGTTGATATGCAGATCAAGCCGAGCAATAGACTTCCCAAAGCTGTCAATCTTTGTTGCCTGGGCACATTCTAAAGGGGTTGCATGTTGTGTCACTGGTATCCTCCTTTATTTAACTTCCGCCTGCTGATACCTCGGGGATCACCGTCAAGATGGTAATCGGAAGGGGCCTTGCTTGCCGGACGAACATACGCCCTGCTTTGTTCCATGTTGCCTGGACTCTCATGTCCATGATGCCAGACGCAGACGTTGCCACCTGATCGTACGAGAGGCGTTCCTGCTTGTACTCAGTGAGATGATTAACGTCAGGGCCGGCCAATACTCCCATTGACTCCTCAACGATCAGTGAGATGTGGTTGATAAGCTTCTTCTTGTCGCGGATGTCGTTTTGACTGGAAGCAATATCAAGAGTCTCGAAATCGGAGACAATCGGCAGGCCAATGTGAACAACAGCCCCTGGATAGGGGAGAGTGACTACGCCACCGGTAACGACCTGTTGCCCCAGTGCGAACCCATCGGCCAGGATATCAACCGTATTGCCTTCCAGATGATTAAGCCCGGCCATGGTATTACGAGCAAAGGCCCAATCAGTCCGTGCGGTATCTTGGTATGCTGTCGGGAGCATGCAGTTCGCTATCACCTGCACGTGCTGAGTGTCGGTAAAGACGATGATCTTGAGGCGGTATACCTTGTCACCGTAGGTGAAGGCGATGAGATCCCCGAGGTCACCCGCTTGAAACAGAGCAGAAGAGGAAACCAACGTCAGCGTTTCCTTCTCGTCCCAGTTGACCCCGCCTGTGATTGATATCGTTGTTGTGCCGGCATTCCGACCGTCATAACTCAGACCGCAATCAACGAAGTAAGCATCTGCCATGGTTTCAAAGTATCGGGTATTCATCCGCTCCACATACCGCTTTGAAACTCCGTTGATGGTCCGGTTTACGAGGAAGTACACCACGTCCTCATTCCCTTCTGAGATGCAGGCCACCGACTCAAAGAGTCCATCGGTATCGTGACGATGCCACCCTGCTACCTGTTGGTCAGGCATATAGGTAAAACCGAGCAGGGCACCATCTTCACGCACAGCCCACGCGCAGGAGAACGGCACCGCCTGAAAGCACCACTCTTTGATTGTGTGCTGGTAGAAGAGGTGACTTGACATCAGAGTAAGATCCTGACCAACGAAGCTGTCAGCCTGCCAGGAGTAGCCGAGAGAACGTACTTGTGAGCCCTTTTCCTGAATATAGAGGGCCACATTGTTGATGACGATAGGAGGGACGTGTGAACAGCCACTTGCACCCTGCTTTTTGCAGATGGTTTTTCCCGGTGCGAGGACACCATCAGTGCCTCCAGACACACGAAATGGGCCGTCGGAAGTGAGCAGGATCAAGTCGGTGAGCTCGACGAAATGACGTATCTCATTTGCCTTGCGGGAGTTGAGAGTCACAGAGAGTGCGTCATCGTCCAGAAGAGGGACGCTGGTGCCAAAGTCCGTGAAGCCTGCTGAACGACTCATCCAGAATGATTGTGGCTTTGTTGGAGAACCAGCGAAGCATTGACGCTGTTGGATGTAGGCCACCGACCCAGGATACGCAGGGACAATGCCCCACGACTCGAAAGCCCATTTATACGTGGGTTGTGCCGTGAGCGTCTTTGCCGCAACGCCACCACCCCCATAACTCCCACTGCCATACACTCCGGACAGTTCAAAGTTGTTCACATCGTCAGCGATGATCTGGGCGGTACCATTGATGCCTGACATACCCACGATACCCGATATGGTCACAGAATCACCGGTACTGAAACCGTGGGCCGGACATACGATCTTGGCATTGACCGGCAATGAATAGGTACCGGTGCCCGTTCCATCATCCACCGGAGGATAGCCAGCCGTTGCGCCAGTAATGGTTCTCGACATGGTTCCGGTAACGGTTGAATCCGGAAGCCTGGAGAGTACTGTACCGGTGGCAATCTTGCTCGACGTGACACCGGTAATAAGGATAATTCCGCTCCCTGAATGCAGGTATGACCATTTAACGCCGGGGTCTCCGTCTGACTCGCTCCCCTCCATGCAAGTTGGCCGGACGGTTCCGGTCGTTCCCGAGTTCAGAGCTTGATAGTAGCTTGAACCACCCCGTCTGATATCGTTGACCATTATTGCCTTTTGTACTTCCCACTTGAGCACTCGGTCATCGGGGGCAGCTTCGAGATACATCATCATACCAACGTGACCGGCAAGAAACAGATCGTTGACAGAGGTAATTGTCACGGAGCCGGTCATCGCGCTGACACTCAAGGTCATGCTGGTGTCGATATTGATATCCTGGAAAGGGCCGTTGACATTGTTGAACGCCGATAACGTCCATGCTGTGTGAGACGTACGAGAAAGCTGTTGTGGTGGATAGAGTGGGTGGCAGATCGTCATTACATCGGCAGATTGCGTGAACTTCAACAGCGGAAGATCGTTCTCCCCCCAGATGGTTGCAACCTGCACCGGTACGGAGCCGTTCATCACCACGCCACCGTTCATGATGACCTGCATGGTGTAATGGCCGAATACCAGAATATAAGCCTGAGTCGTGGAGAACTCGAACGGGATCAGTCGCGCCTTTCTGGTTGAATCAAGTATCTCCGTGATGAACTGAGTACCTGGGCGGTTGGTCACCCCACCGAAGGGACGCACGATGAAGTTGCGGCACGTTTTGAGGCCGGTGTAGTAGGAGGCGAAATCAACCCGACCATACAGAGACGGTGCCAGTTCTCCCGAGGTGAAACTTGCCTGTACGATTCCAGAGCCCATTTATTGCCTCGCCAGTATCAATTCAGATGTTGGTTCGACTGCCGGCCGTGACTCATTCATCATCGATGCCCCAGCTCTAAGCAACGCCGATGTATATGCATTGGCAGCAGACTGGGCCATGTTCGGAGCAGCGGAGAGAGGAGCGGCAATATCAGACGCCAACGCCCACCCCAGGGTGTCGAAGGCCAGTGAAGAAAAGAGCATAAGATTCGTAATCTGTGCCGTGTACACCAGCGATACCGGTGACAGGTTGCACACGATAGCCAGACCACCGGAAGCTTCATCTTCAACCACCTCATAGGGTATTTGTGGATCGTTGGTATAGTTGATGTCACCGGGATAGAGGTATTGCGTCGGGTATCCGGTGATGTCTGCGGAGAATACTGATCTCACTTTCAGGCAGTCATTCGGGTACCTAAATCGGTATGACCAGCCACGGGGAGGCGAGCCGATGTCTTGCAGGTCAGCTGTGCGCTTGGCAAAGTTCCATGGCATATCTGCGAGCACACGATCCCGCGCGTTCTCGTAGAACACCCGGCATACTCTCGCCTCATTACTCTGCTCGTCCAGTGTTGCTATGAACTGAGAGATTCCCAGACGGCCCAGCGACGTGTTGCAAAGTTCCACTACTGACTTGCCCATTGATCACCTCGGAGAAGTAGGGGGAGAGCGGACCCTCCCCCTTGTTGTTACGCTTCGACTTTAATCTGTTGTGGTTCTTTGCTGTCTTCCTGTGCCCCTGAAAGAGTGTCAGCAGCGGGGTCAGGTTCAACAGCAACCGGAGCAGCGACGACGGCCTTCTTCACTCCCAACCGTGCCAGGGCAGCTTTCGCTCCCTTGTCAAGTGGTGTCCATGTGCGGGAAGGATCGACAGAATCGTCGAGGGTAATTTCCTGCGGGTTAGTAGGATCAGCAGGGAAGAACTGATTACCCACAAGAGCGTTTGCTTTGATCAGGTATCTAGCCATGAGTAGGTCCCTCCCCCTTAGTACATTGGATTCTGGGTATTTTTCACCAGATACGCAGTGAAGTTACCGGCAGTGGTATTGCTGGTTAGCGGCGTGTACTGAAAACCGATGTACCGCTTTGACGTCGGGGGAACGATGAGCTTCATGAGCTCGGTCCCGCCTGCCGGAGTTGCGGCAGTGGTGATTGATGCCAGAATATCGGGCGACGAAAGGTTAGTGTTGGCGGACTGGATCAGGTCGATCTTGACGCCACCAGAACCGCCCACAACGGTCGTGTCGCACTGGACATAAGCGTAAACCGGTTCGCCGGTTCCCAAATCGGCATTGGCCGAGCCGTTGTCATAGGTGTTAGTGGAAGGAATCGCGGTTCCGAAGTTTCCGCTGATTGCCTGAGAAGCAGAAAGCTGAGTTTGCATATCGAGGTACATGGTTGATCCTCCTTGAAGGAATAGCGGGACCGGAGCCCCGCTCGTTAGGGTTAATTACGAAATGACGGACTCGGTGATCGTAATAGCATCAACGATCTTGATCGGGATACCGAGGAACACGGGAATACGAACGCCGCCCTTGCCTGGCTGATCTGCGCCGGAGCCGTCGATCCACTCCAGGAAGTTGGCCTGCTTGTTCATCAGTTGCTTGTTGAGCATGGAGAACGTCTGACGGTTCATGTAGAAAACCGGCTTGCAGTCCTGCAACGAGTACATTGCAGCAACCATGTCGAACAGCTGAGTGATCAGGAAGCCGTCAGTTGCGGTCCAGGCCGAAGTGTCGATGTTGCAGCCGCGCACGACATAACGGTAATCGCGTACGCAGAGGCCGATTTTCCACTGCCAGCGGGTAACATAAGCCAGGAACTGCTTGTTGTTGGAGTCTGGAACAAGCTGACGCCCGAGGTCTTCCTGAGACAGACCGGCTTTCGATCCTTTTGGGAAGATGCCGAATACCTTGTCAGGAGCCCAACCGATCAACCAGACGGAAGTCTGATCGTTACCGGAAGAAGAGCCGCCCCATTTGACGATCTGACCGGAAGCGATGTTGTTGGTAGTGGTGGCGAGACGGGCAGAGAGTCCCTGGAACCGCTCGGGGTTTGCTGCAACGGAGTGATAGAACAGACCGTTTGCTACTTCGATGTTGAGTCCCTGGGCGAAGGCCAGATCTTCAGACTGCCGGAATGCTGCCTCGTTTCCGTTCAGGGCCGCGAGATCCACGTCTATCTTGCTGTGTGCTTCGAGGATACCGCACGTCTCATCGACCTGATCGGTGACGGACTTGCTGGAATCAAGACCCTGATTGAGCTTTCTCCAGGTTACGGAAGGAAGGGCCATACGCGCGGTAAATCGATGACCAGTTGGCAGGTTGCCTTCCTGAAACACCATATCCTGGAGGATCGGGTTTGCTTTGGAGAGGACTTCTGCAACGGTTGCGATGCTGCCGTTAGGGTCGAGCCGCTTGGCAAAATCGACCAGGGTGGGGAACGTTGCTCCAATAGTACTCATGTGTGTTGCTCCTTTCGTTTCGCTACGGAAACGGGTTTATTTGAACATCGTGGGATACATTGCTTTTTGTACGTCCAGCTCGGTCTTCTCACCGGACGGTGCAGACGAATTACTCTTGATAAACTTGTCCTCTGACATACTCTGACCGACTCGAACCATGAGCCGGATAAATTCGGGATGGTTGCCCAGCCCTGAATCTACGACATACTTTCCGAGCTCGGGAGTCGCGAACGTATTGAGTGCCCGTTGTGCCAGGGCAATGTTCGCGTCGAACTTGTCCCCGCCGAACTCCTTGTCACTCTTTGACGCGTCCTTCCATGCGCTGAGAGTGTTACTCCACTGTTCCTGTTGTTGTGCAGCACTGTTGGGCAGGATCTCTTTCGCGTACCAGTCGAGAAGAGCCTGGGCCTTATCCTGAGTTAGATTCAACTCTCGTGCTTTGGTGCTGAACGTGTCCATGATTGCCGGGTCAAGCTTTGTGTTCTCCGGAGTCTTGAACTCCTCGTACTTCTCCGGTGCCCCCTTGGCATCGAGTTCAGCCTTTGCTGCCGCTGCTTCTTCTGCTGCCTTTTCTTCCGGTGTTAGTGCTGCGACCCGTGCCGCTTCAGCTGCTGCCGTTGCTTCTGCCTCTGCTCCTGGGGCAACTTCTCCCGCTCCAAGGATGGTCTCCCCTGCTACTGGTGCTCCCCCTGCTTCACCTTCCGCTCCTGCGGTCACTTGTTCACTCATTGTTCATCTCCCCTTGTTCTTTCAGTAATCTTAAATTGATTTTTTCCTGCCTCTCGTGTGCTTCCAAGATCATGATTTGAAACTTCTTCGGCACTGCATCCATAATGTCCGCGTAGATGTCAAAGCCGATGCTCCGCTTGCCTTCCGAGTACGATATCTGGGCCGGATCAATGAAGTTTGCCGGCCGGGCCAGACAACCGCTGCTCGCAAGAATACGGTGGGCAATACGGCGTCCATGGGGTGTGTCCATCAGGTCGCTGATATCCTTCAATCGCTTGCGGTATTCCTCTTCTGCAACTTGCATCAAGCACCCCCAAGAAGACGCTGGAGAGCAGTAGTGTTTCCAATGGGGGTTTCACTCAGTGTCTTTGCCGCCGTTGCCCCTTGAGCTATTGCGGGCATCGCCTGTTGCATCTGCTGAGCTTGCTGTGCTTTTGCGGCCGCCGCCCTTGACGCCTGCACCTGATCCTCTGCCACGATGATGGTCGGTGGAATGCCCTGCATACTGGCAAAGGCGTCAATCGCTTCGTCAAAATCCACCTTGTCGAGTACTGACGGTCCCTTGAGCTGTGCCAGATTGCCGACGAAGCCGAAGAACTGCTGCATATTGGCAACGCCGATCAACTTCTGGGCTTGCGCCATGATGGAGATATACTCGACTTTGAGGTTCTGACCTTCCAGCTCCTGGGGAGGTTTAGGGATAAGTCCCTTGCGCATCATGATTGCAAAGGTACGATCAATGGCCGGATCGAGCAGTTCACAGTTCAGACGTTCGAGAACCGGCCCGAGGATGAGTAACTTCTCCTGGTGACGTTCTTCAACTTCACGGGCCGTCATGCTCGGGTCGTCAGAAGAAGCGAACATCTGCATCAAGTCTTCAAAGAAGCAGTGACGGATCCGCGCCTCAACCTTGGCAATCTCCTGCATCAGTTCATCGATACGCGGATTGATTTCATAGGCGGCACGGAAACCGGCGTGGGACTGTGCGGCAAGGCCGTCAATATACGTGACATCTCCCGCCAGAATGGATGTGCGTTCAGTACGAAGGGAAGCATCGGCCAACATTGGAGGGCGTACCAGCTTATCAATTGCCTCAGCCTTCCGTCGCTCCATCAACTGTAGTTGTTTGATGTCCCCGAGGGCGTCCATCCCTGGTGAATATCCGTACACGTCGTTGTTGTCGAAGACATCCCAGCGCGGGGCCATCACAGGGAATTCGTCATAACCGCTTTCACGGAGCAACTTCTCGTTTGCCTTGCCACTCTCCCAGTAGACAGACCGGAAGGGTTTGTTCTTTGAGTCCAGCTTGCAGCAATCGCGGTCAAGGTTCTTCTCCACCAGATAGATAACTTCAATCTGCTGCTCCAGCTTGCCACTCTTGCAGGACTGCTGCACCTGGTCAGAACAGTTATCCATGCCAAACATGGAAACCAGTTGACGCACGGTCATGCTGAATTCTTGCAGAAAGGTATCAGCACGGCCGGTCTCATCGAGTGCGATGCAGAAGGAACCCACCGGAAACGACTCACAGCGGATCACCGTATCATCGTCCTCAGTGATTGCCATGGCTGCCGTGCCGTAACCACCCAGGGAACCATAGACGGGTGGGAGAGTGTTGTAAAAGTTTGATCGAGCGAAGACCACCCTCATCTTGCTTTCAACCTCGAACAGCCACTGCTTGACCGCTGCCGATTCCATCAGTGCAGCGTCAGGGGTCGTCAGACGGAACCACGGACGTGCAGGAGAGGTGACACCTGCCATCATGCCGTTCTTGAGCGTACGGTGTGCGGTGGTGCCGGTAGAGTTAATGATCTTGTCGTTTGCCTTCTGCCCCTGATTCTTGTCGATAGTCAGGAACTTTGACGTACGTGGGGCAAGATAATCACCCAGCTCACGCCAATGGGCGATGAAGGTGTTACGCTCCTGTTTTAGTTCGGACCTCCGTCTCTCCAGGCATGTGCCGACTGATTCGTTCATCTCATTGCCCCAATAATGTTTTTGTCTGTAATGGTGCTGCACCTGTGACGCCCTGGGGACCGGTCAAGATGGTGTTGCTTGCCGAAGTTCTGCGTCTCATACGCTCGGCGTCCCGTGCCGCTGTTACGCCGGGGTCCTGTTGTTCAGGCGGTGGAATCGGTGCTGCTGGTGCTGAAGGAGCGGAACTACCACACATAATTTATCCTCCTACTTGAATGGGTCATAATCTGAAACATGGTTCGATGATGAAAGCCGCTGTATCTCTTTTGCCCCTTCTGCAAAGGGGTCATACGAACTCACATGATTACCTTTACTGTGCCTGAACCCTGTGGGCGATACGGGAAAGGCGAAGGAGAGAGCCAGAGCATCACCACGGTTCGGAGAGCCGAGGGAACGACGCTTCATATCTTCCTTGCTCTCTAGCACTATCTTTCCGTCAAGCCTGACATCGTACTCAGGGCCGATAAGGTCATCAGCAAGCATCTGGTCGTTCTCAGGGATTGATCCACCTTCGGCCAGCCACTTCTTGGTTGCTCCCCAGATCTCACCACGCTTGTTGAGATAGGCCGGATCGTTGGAAGCTCCGCCAAAGCTCACCAGCTGCCAACGTCTACCCCATGAAGCCCCCACAGACTTGACACCAGTGCCATACCCAAAGTCTATGAACACCGCATCAGCCTTGTGCTCGTCTTCCAGTTGCGCCAGCTTCTGGGCCAACCACACGTCGTCCTCAATTTGGTAACCGGTCCAGAGGACAACGAAGTGAAGGCCACGGCGCATGCCAATAACGTACTCGTCACCACCAGACCAGGCAGGGTCGAGAGTGATGATGACTGCAGCATGGGCAACGTCACGCTCGGTGACGGTTCGCCTCCGCGCAGCATCGACCAGGTCGGTAGGGATAAACTGTTTTGAGGATGACGAAGGGAATATCCCTCGCACCCTCACCTTCACAAAATCTGAATCAATGCCATAATCGTCAATCCACTGCTGGATGAGTTTCTTGTTGGTGATCTTGACGGATCGGCTGTCAATCTGCCTGACTCCCCACCGGTGCCGGAGCTTCCCGAAACACTGGTGGAACTTGCCGCTGTTTCTGGTAGGGTTCCCGAAAACGAACATCATCGGTTCACCGTCGGTCAAACCACCTTCGGCAACCTCGAAGATAGGGTCCGGTACCGCTGAGCCTTCGTCAAAGATGTAGAATGGTGTCGAGTTAGCGGCATGCAGACCGGCAAAAGCCTCGCTGTTTTCCTCTCGGCACGTCTGGGCGTCACAACGCCATGACTCGGGATAATCCTTGTGGACCATCTTCATCGAGCCCTTTCCGGTTGACACCTGAAACCAATGGCCGGTGATGCATCGCTTTGTCCATGTTGCCACTTGGGCCCACGTCTTCGTCTCAAGCTGAGGCGCAGTATTCGCCGTGATAATGCCACGGGCAAAAGGTCGGGTGGACATGATCCAGTTGGTGAGCCAGGCAACCATTGCCGACTTGCCTATGCCGTGGCCTGATGATATCGCCTCGCGGATCGGCTCCACTGAATGCTGGCCGTCGAAACCGCGCTCCCTGACTTTCTTGCCCAGCTCGTCAAGGAACTGGCAGGCCCAGAGGTCAGGCCCATACTTGCACTTGAAACCGGAAGCATACGGCTCTTCCAGTTCCACCATCGAAAGGGCCGGGTCGGTGTCCCACTCGTAAGCGTAAATGACAAAGCCCAAGGGATCGTCGTAGAAACGACCCATGTGCTCCATCAGCATTTGTTCGCTATTTAATTCCGGCACGAGCGGCAGCCCCCATGATTTTGGTACAGTCGATTACGCCAGCAACTTCGATCTTGTCGGTGAACATTTTGAGGTGACGCCCGAGCAACTCATTTGCCTTGAGAGCTTCGTTTAGTTTTCCCGCTTGCATAGCCCTTGTCCTGATATCGATAATGGACTGGAGGACATTATCCGCGCTCAGATTTAATTTTTTAGAACGTTCTGAAACTGCTTTTTCGATTGCAGCAGCAACGTTATTTTTCGTTATCAACTGCCGTCCGATATTTGCGTCTTTGTACCCAGCTCTCCCCGCTGCCGCAGTAGCGTTCAGATCAATGAGATACTCCTCAACGAACTTCTGCTGTTTTGAGGTGAGCTTGCTCATATCAGCAGCCTTTACCGCCTTTTTTCTTTGCCATGGCTTCCCCCTTTAAAAAGTCAAAAGGGCCCGAAGCGTAAAACGCCGGGCCCTTCAGTGATATGTGGAGCTTTCTTTTTCATAGTTCCCTCGCGACTGCGAGCACTTGGCTGTTATCAATAATCCAGAATTACAACAACAATATCGTCCCTGTCAAAGGGCGAACGTTTTTCACCCTGGGATTCTCCCCACAATCGCCAGGCTATCCGCGAAAGACTTCTCTTTGACTTCCTGCTTTTCCCTGAACACGCGATCCACTTCAATGAACACCAGCAGATTGATCAGGGTATCTTTGTCAAAGTACTTCGCTTCAATCCCAGCGAATGCAGGGACGATGTTAGCCTGATCCGCCACTGAGCGGAGGTAGTCAGCCGCTTCCTTCACCATATCTTCCGTCAATCCTTCCGGTAAAACTTCCTCTAAAACTTCCTCGTTCATACTGACCCCCTTTTGTGTTTTAACGCTAATCTGTTGCTCCCGCCCAAAACCTCCGAAATGTTGTACCAGGGGAAATACCCGCAGCCTGGACACTTCTCTGCTACCTGGCCTTCCTCGAAGCAATCCGTATCCTCATCCAAAGCATCGAAGCTATCGTTACACCCGCAGCGTACCATCCTCTTTCCGTGCGGTGTTTTGCTGTACCTTGTCATTGGTGTCAAATCCTCCTCATTACAAATGTAATGCTTATAAATCAGTATGTTGCAAGGCTTTTTAGGCTAAAATGGTCGGTTTGTAATGCGATGTAATGAAAATGTAATGCTCTAAGTTATTGATTACAAATAACAAACCCTCTATAAATAACAATACATTACAGTAATATATAATATATACACTATACGCGCGTGCGTGTACGTGTACGTGTACGCACATGTATGCGTGTGTGGGGTTATTTTTCTGATTGTAATGTAATTTCGTAAGGTGTTCGATATAGTTAGACATTTTGTCTTTTTTCCTGTAATGGAATCGTAATGTTGTAATGAAATCAGCTCGTGCGCGGCTTTTTATTGTTGGCTGCACAGATCGTGCACAACTTGTGCACGAGTCGATTCGTACCCTCTATTTTTGTTTTTCTGGATCATTCTTGTGATCACTTCGAGCGGATGCAGTCCATATTCACGCTCAATAATCCATAATAACGTCATGGCGGCCTGCATCACGTCGGCTGCTTCCTCTGCCACTCTACTGATATTTGGCTCATGATAATATGCCTGATATAGTTCTTCCAGCTCTCCAGAGATGTATTTTATTTGCTCATATTTACCGTTAGTATCAGCGTATTTGAGGCGCGGTAATAGTATCATGCTCCCTCCGTAACATATGATAACGGCAGCATCTTAGTACGCACCGCTCCGCCTGAAAACCATGTCGGTTTATCCGAAGTTACTGCGCCAGGCAAGCGACCGATGATCTGCGCCCAGTTCGCTGGCCACG
Organism: uncultured Geobacteraceae bacterium; assembly: GCA_903901875.1. Classification (GTDB taxonomy): domain Bacteria; phylum Desulfobacterota; class Desulfuromonadia; order Geobacterales; family Pseudopelobacteraceae; genus JACRCG01. The sequence continues at coordinate 22,345 of CAIUSO010000091.1, forward strand.
TTGTGCGCTCCATGATTTTCTTAAGCTCTCCGTGCTGATTTGCAATACAGAAGCCGCCCTGTACAACCCTGAAACCATGATTTTTGAGTGCTGTTTGAGCCGGACTATTTTCATCAATAAACATCGTTGCCGAAACTGTGCGAATCAACTCCGCAATACTGACATTATCTCCTGACGGCATGCGTACCAGGTGTTCAAGCATTGCCGCTAAGCAGCGCAGCTCGTCGGTCTGTTCCTGCGTTATTTTATGCTCAGTCCAATCAATCGACTGCACAAACCTCATAGCATCATCCTTGTTTATCACTCCTGTTGATCGGAGGGCCCAATCACCCGCAAGCATGGCCCCTATCTGGTCGCCAGCGCGTTTATTCTCCATAACTAACCCCACAGCATCAGAAAAAATAAGAGCATTCTGTACAATTACCGGGATATTTTTAACCATTCGGGCACGAAGTGCAGAGCAAAAATCATCCGTTATGGTATCTTTCCAGAGTGGAATAATTACTTCCTGAAAATGCTTGCCACCATCGTTCTTGTTTCTGAGTGTCAGTACCGATATTCGGGACTGATCCGCCTGTTGCGTCTGAGATATGCCAATTGATGCGAAACAGAACATAGAACGAATCCTGAATGCCTGGGCCCGTCCGCCCATAGTACCCTTGTAAATACTGCCGCCAGATTCGCTGGACGCCTGCCGTGCAAGTTCTAATATCTGCTGCATGCGTTGATGCGCCTTCTGGTCTTCCCCCTCAGCCTCGTCAAAAATAACCGGCCTGGCATCGGCACCTAGTGCCTGCCTGATCCCCGCCTCTGACGTTGCACCCTGGACTATGAGCGCACCAGGACCGGAAACCGGTCTAACGATATTGTCAATAATCCATGACTTGCCACATCCAGCCCCGCCCGTGATTTGAATATGTGGTCTCCAGGAAAGAGCTCCACATATAGCAGACAGAGCGCACCACCCGGCAAGCAGCTTTCCGCTTATATCGCCACGCTGCCATGACAATGCGTCACAGAGTTTTTCCAACTTAATAGCCTCTCTATTCGGAAGGGTGTCTTTCCCGATATCGAACTTCATTTTAATTGATCGCTCATAGATGAATTCTGAGTCCAGTTTCTCAATTTTGACCGGGGATCCATTAACGATCAATTCATTGCCAACGTGGACAACGGATCTATCTGCGTCGAACCATGCACCGCGCCCCCTGATTTTATTTGAATCGTACACACCGATCGACTGATTGATTTGAATCATTGCGTTGGCCGCTTTATCAACATCCATTCCGCCGTTTTTACCACCGTTGAAATCAGAAGCTTCCCAACGTTGCAGCGGAGCCAACTCCATCAAGTGAGACCTGGTATGTTCCGGAGCACGCAATACCTTTACTTGCCGTGTACCATGTGGCAGATAGAAATAATCGCCATGATTGTACCCGAGTAATTTAAATGGTAGGGAATGGAATGGGTTCGGGGCTTTGTCGCAGTCGTACGGATCTATAAAATCTTCAGGGCAAGGTTCGTAGTCAGGATTGTATTCTTCCATCGGAGGTGGAAACAGACAGACTCTAACTGCATCCAGGTTAACCAGGTTGTACAAATCGTTAAAATCTGTCGGGTGTGACGATGTATCAACGAATCTTGGAAATCGGACCGCTGCTGTGATAGAACAGGCAGCTTCTTCAGCCTTGACCCTCCCAGTATTAATCCGCTTCCCGCCGTTCAATTCGCACGGAACCTCATGATAAACAATTGAGCCATCTTCTTTCGTTTCTTTTGCCCAGCGGTCATCATCACCAGCAATAATATAATTCCAGTCAGGGCGCTTTGCCCTTGCAGCCTCAGCAACGGCCTTCAAGTTTCCTGCCACGAACGCAATTAATACAGCATGACCGGTTGCCTGGTGGATCGATGCACCCGTTGCATAACCTTCAGTGATAATCAACGTGTTATCGACCGGCTTACCGATCATATGGACAGCTCCGGAAATATCAACTCCGGTCTTGAAAACCTTCGTCCCATCAGGCTTGATAAACTGCAAGCCGCGCAACTCATTTTTAAGAGATTTAATCGGCACCAGGAGCGCGTCACCCATCAGACGGAGGCCAAAGGCCTTGACCTGCTTACGTTGCAGATATAGGTGATCATCTGTAGCCGGTGCAGCTGCAGACCATATTGTTTTACATTTTTCAACGCACTCTTCCGCGGCCTGCTTGCGGTCTTCAGCCTGTCTGCGCCGAAGGTCTTCTTGCCGCTTGCGATATTCTTTCTTTTCTTCGTCGGTCAGTTCTTTGGTGTCGCGGCTACACCACTTGATTGCCCCGTTACTGTTGCCTACCCATCGACCAAATGCGCCAGACTGTAAGCCGTTATCGGCGGGATAGAGGATATACCAGTTCTTTTTGTTCTGCGGTTTGTCGGACGGCCCGGCGTACCGGTGCAGCTTGCCATCGTCTAGTAATGTATCGGGTGCGTCCAACCCCGCCTCACGCATAGCATTTATCATTGCACCCTCGGAATTTTTTTAGGAATAATTACAACAGCGGATTACAAACACCCAGAGCTTCATCAACTGACCGGACCACTCCGGCCAGGCCTCCGGCACGGCGAACGGCATTTATGAAATTAATCTGCTCCATGGTGGGTTTGCCCGAGGGGGTCTTTACCTCCAAGGCGAGAAATAACGCGACGGGCTTGCCTACCATGTCCGGAGTGACCGTTATTGAACGCCACCCCACAAGGTCAGAGGATCCGACGCACAAACCGAACTGCACCCGCCGCCCGTTGACGATATGGTACTGGCCACCCTCCTGCTTGACTACCTGGCCCAGGACGCCGTTGCCGGTGTTGTTCCGGAATACAGTGGCGCCGGTCTGACTGGCTGCGAGCATAATCTGTTTTTGAATGTTGTTTTCGGTCATGACGCATATGCCAGCGACGGAGAGCCGCCGCGCTGCTGTCGTGCCCGGTACCGATGATATGCCCAGCCCGGCGCATACCCGCGACGCTCTGCCAGTGCTTGGAAATCCTGCAATGTGCGGCACTGCCCCTCTTCCCTGCGCTGGAACATTTTCTTGCGGTCTGCTTCAATCTCGGCCAACCGCTTTGCGTCCAGCTCCTGCAGCTCACCCTCAGCCTGCTCTATCTCCCGGGCGGTAACCTCATACACATAACCACAGAATGGACAGCGCGGCGCGGGAACGTGCACGGCGTAACACTGTTCACACTGCTTGACTTTAATATTTTGCTCGTCGTTTTTCTTCTTGGTGCTCTTGTTATCGCCATCCAGCGTCCATTCCCTATCCTCGTCCGGCATACCGTGCCGCATGACGTTGCCGACATGGTCCAGGATGATGGCGTATTTTTTGCCGGAATACATCCGGAGCGACCGCCCTACCTGCTGGAGATACAGACCCATCGATGCGGTAGGCCTCAGAAGGATCGCCGCACCTACGATCGGGATGTCAGTGCCCTCGCTGATAATGTCGCAGCTGGTGAGAACATGCAGACCACCATTCCCCAGGGCGCTGATACGGGCCTTGCGGTCGTTGTCGTGCATGGTACCGTCGATACTTGCCGCCTGAAAACCGGCTGCCCGAAACTGTTCGGCTACGTGCTCGGCATGGGCCACCGACGAACAAAACGCGATCGCCGGGATCCCGTTGGCCAACTTCTGGTAATGCTTCACCGCGCAGCCGGTAATGACTGGTTTATCGAGTGCCGCGGCCGATTCAGCCGTTACGAATTCTCCGTATTTTTTGCGGAGGTTCGACAGATCCGCTCCGATCGGCGGGGCGTAGATTTTCGGCTCTGCCAGAAAACCCTGCTTGATCAGTGCGGAAACAGTAGGGCCATTCACCATTGAATCAAAGAACCCGCCGGAGGATCGACCGAGACCTTTCCCGTCAAGCCGTACAGGAGTGGCAGTCACTCCCAGGATGTTGGCTTGCGAGAAATGAGCGAAAATCTTTGCCCAGGACGCGGCACCGGCATGATGACACTCATCGGAGATGATCAGCTGTGGAGTGTGAATCTTAGTCAGCCGCTTCACAAGCGTCTGCACGCTGGCCACCTGGACGTTATCCCATGTGGGTGTGTAACCTGGTGCGATGATGCCGTGCTCGACACCGATCTCCTGCAATGAAGCAGAAGTCTGTCTGATGAGCTCCTGCCGGTGTACCAGGATAAGGACGCGGTTACCTCTCTTGCTGGCACCCTCGGTGATGTAGGAAAACACGACGGTCTTGCCGCCGCCTGTGGGGAGTTGGTAAAGGACGTTGCGGTCACCCCTCCGGAATCGCTCCCGGAGGGCTTGAACGCCAGTTTGTTGATAGTCGCGAAGTTCAAATTTCACGCTATTGCCTCCGCCACAGCATCACCATTCAGCCAGTATGAAACACCCTGACCGGCCTTGGCCAGATTCGGCACCAGTGATTTATCATCTATTGTCATCGCCACCATTGCAGGGAGCCCCGCCGCCTTGACGGCCTTGAATAATCCGTTGCGGCCGCCCTTGTCCAGGATGTCAGCTGCATCGATGATAATGGCCTGTGACTTATCGATTAGGGCCATACCCATCTGCAGGATGGTACGCACCCGGAACTTGGCCGACTCAGACAACAGCAAGTAAATCGTCCCGCCATATGTAGGCATGAAATCAGATTCCAGTGTTACGGCGCGCCAGCCGGCTGCCTTGGAGAGAGGTGCCAGTGACTCGTTGAATTTTTTCAGCGATTTCACCAGCACGTCACCACGGATACCTTCCGGTGCGATCTTGGCCAACAACTCAGCATTCTTCCCGATAGCGACATGCAACCGGTCGGCTTCATATTTTGCCTTGAACGCTTTCAGCCTGGTTTCTGCCTGAGACAGGGTAGTGCGGCAATCATCCACTGATATTGGCGATGCAGCCGACACCGGTTTCTCAAGCTCTTTTGCTGCGGCCTCCGATTCTTTGACCAGGCGTTTGCACTCGGTAATCTTTTGCAGGCGGGAAGCCTCGGCATCGTTGATCTGGCCCTTGATTCTGGCCGCAGCCTCCATGTGTTTGTTGATGGCTTTTTGTGCGCTATCGATCTTTGCTTGCAGCTCGTCAATTGCGGTTTTTCTGCTGCTTATTTCATCTGCCGACAACACCCCGGCAATATGCAGAGCCCCCCCCCTGACCTGTAATACCGTACCGCAATCGGGGCAGGGCATCCCGGCCGCTTGATTCGCAGACGGAAGGGCGGTCATTTGTGCATTCATCTCTTCCCGAGTTTTAGCGATTTCGGCAATAAACCCGTTGCACTCATTCAGTTGGTTGTTGAGCGCAGGACCCACCGTGTCAGCCTCAGCGGCAAGAGCATCAATTTTTCTACCGGGCAACAGTGCTGCCAGTTCCTCAAGGCCGGCGCGCTTGGAGTCGTCAACGGCATCAGCGGCAATGGCAGCTTCCAGCGCGTCCCGTGCATCGGTGACGACAGCGGCAAGTTTATCCTCGCTCTGGCCCATCAATTCATCCGAGTAGCCTCCCGGGATCCAGCTCTCGCCTTTCTTGCTACCGTAACGATCAGCAGTAACGTTTTCCCACTGGCCTTTGAGGCGTGCGCCTTTATCCTTGATCTGAGCGCACGCACCGTCCCATCCTGCTGTTTCGATGAGTTGCCAGAGTTGTTCAAGGTGCTTGACCGGCAATTTCAGACTGGCCAGTTGTGCATCCAGATCGGCGCGAGTCGGGACGGCTTTGAGGTATTCGGTCAACACCTTTACCCGCTCTTTGTCGTCCAGGTTGACGATGCTCTGCAGGCCTGTAGCAAAGTGAGAAGCAAACGGGGCTTGACCTTCGGTCTTAACTTTGGCAGAAGGCCAGGTGATGTTAGTGGATCCGTTCGGGCCAACCAGATCGACGCTGCCGTTAGCGGTACCGGCGCGGACCAGCAGACCGGCCTCGGTTTTCTTTACGCCCTTGATCGGTACCGGCTCTCCGGTAAGTGCGGATGCCACGGCCTGTGATGCGGAAGTCTTGCCAGCCTCATTAGGGCCAGCCAGTAGACAGATGCGGGAGAGGTCGAGGCTGGCCGAAGCCAGCCCTCTATAGTTTTGTATAGATACGTTCATGGTTTAATCCTCCAATGCGTATGGGTGGGTTGTCATGAGGGTGTCCCATGCGGTTGTGCACTCTTCAGGGGTGCTGAACTTCTTCCAGGTTCGCCAGCCGGAACCGTATTTGATGCGGAGATCTTCTTTGCGGTAGAACTCAAAGCCCTTGTCACGAAGAGCGGAGATGCACTTGTGGCTTGGTACCGCGGCTATAATATTCCCGGAAATATAGATCATTCCATCAGTGATCATCGTTTCAAGGTCACGTTCTGCTGCTGAGAATGTCTCACGAGCTAGCAAGTGCAGCCATCCGGCTCTTGGATCAACGGCAGTTACACTCAACTGTTTTTCATAACGATCATATTTAACAAGCTGGAAACCTGCGGCGAGAATCTTGGCTTCATTGCGTTTGTATCCCCATCCCATGAGCTCGTTGAAAGTGAGCTGGATAGTTGTGGGGGATGGCAGCCTGCTGGGTTCACCTATGAAACAGATTCCGGCCTCTTCATTCGCGGGGGTGAAGCAGATGCCCTTGTGCTGGCACTCTGTCCAAATCTTACAGATTGAATCACGTCGCTGATTCTCGGTCTCTTCGATCAAACACAACTGCTGTACGTTACAAATTTCTGTGCAGGTTGTGCAGCACATAGCGCACCGTGTCGATTCGTGACAACGAACACACTCAGCAGGAATTTCCTTGCTAACTGCCTCTTCACACTCTTCAACATATTCAAGCTCATTGCACCCATTCGGGCAGCAGACGTCATACTTGAGGCAGTTATCATTTGCGCAGATCATGGCGGCTGGTTCGTCGACATCATCTATGTCCAGCTTGTGCTCAATCTGAAGGATTTCGCCTTCAATAACGTTGTCCCGCTCTTCACGCCGGTCTTGTGCTTCATCTCTCCGGTCCTTCTCACCATCAAAATCAAACTTTTTCTGCTTTTCGTCGTCCGACATTTTGCGCTGGTCAATGGTTACGCCAGTGTCTGTTCTGACTGTGTAGACCATGCCTTTTGAGTAGTCGAAATCAAGATCACATTCAACCTGTCGATCTTCCTTCTTGGTGATAATCTTGCGGGCCAGTGCTCGCCCATCGGCAACGCACTTATTCAGCTTGGCGGCAAAATTCGACATGACCTCTTTTTTCTCGGCCTCGATCTCGGACTGATCGCCGGTGATCCGGGCCAGTTCCTGGCTGTAGGTGGATATCTCGTCCTGGGTCAGATCACAGGAGAGGTTTTTCCAAAGTGTATGTTTTGACATTAGAATAGGTCTCCCATCGGTTCGGATTCAGCCGGTTCGTTGGATGCGGCAGCCGGGTGAGGCGGTTCTTCAGGAATGCCTCCTGGAGGATCCGGGAAATCGTCTTCGTTTGAATCCAGAATATGCGCCGGTGGTCCGTCATCTTGCTGAGCTGCCTGCTTGTCGGCCTCTATCTGGGCCCTGGTGCGGCGGTTGCGTGTCTGTTTCTGTTCTGCTGTCTCGACGGTCGGCTGTTTGATAACCTCGCCAGTCTGTTCGTCAACGATTTCGACAGTGGGGGCGACCAAGGTGGGCGATTTTTCAGAGGCGGGGTCGGAGTCTATTACCACTGTCTTTGGGGTTTCAGCAGGTTCCACTAGAGCAGGGGCTTCTTTCCGATCCGGAGTGATATTTATAGGTTTGATATCTTCCAGCTCTTCGCGGGTCTGCATCCCCATAGTGATATTCGGGCAATAGACCTTTGCAAAATAAGAAGCTGCGCGGTACATAAACATGATTGACGGCATGGTTTTCCATTTGGATCCTTGCTTACTCAGCCAGCCTTCACCCTCTACCATCTGATAAGTGATCCAGGGACCAAGGCAAACCTTACCGGTTTTCTTAATCGTGGCGAAACAGCGCACTTTATAATTTTTGGCATAAGGATCATCACCAAAGATTTCGTATTCCAGCGGATCAGCAAAAATGCCGGAGTCATTCACCAAGGCGACAATCAGCTTGGCCTCCATGGACGGCTTCCCTTGGATGATCACCAACGATTGCAACATGGCAAACGGACTGATACCCATGCGGTCGGCCATTTCAATAGCGATAAAGCAGTTTTCGGGCTTGCCTTTGTACGCGGCTGGCACAAGATCTGACGAGCTGAACAACTTAGATGCTCTCCATATCTGGTCAAATGCGGCGGGGTTATAGAGGGCTGGTTTACCATTATCGATCTTGGCAACGGCGGTGGTGGTTTCTTGTACAACGATTTCGTTACTCATTATCGTGTCCTCCAAAAGTTTAAATTTGTACTGCCTTCAGCGTGAACAACAGCTTTTCGACAGGGTCGGTGATGTTGGACAGATGCTCAGAAAAAGCGGTCAACTCTGCTTCTTGCTTCTGTTTGAACACGTAAATTAAGTTGACAATATGAATTTCAGCATCAGAAATCTTGGTTTCAGTGGCAGGGATAGGCGGCGTTTTTACAGGTTTCATCACTTCAGCCAGTTTGTCTGAATCAGTTGGAGTGCTACGGATTACCGGCACCGCTACTGAATTCTTTTTGGAAATATTCTCAGGGTGATGGCGGTAACATTTACCAGACTTCCAGTTGATGTTTAAGCAATCGGGCTCATTACATTTCTTTTTCATTTTTACAGGCTCCTTTGACAAGCCGGGACATCCACCACAGGAAATAATCCGGCCTGATTTTTTATTAATGTTGCATTGTTGCTCGGTAATTACAGCGTGTAACCGTTCACAGCGGAACCGCTTCTGGTTGGCCAAGAACTCTTCAATATCAGTCATTGTCATTTCCCCGTCAGTTCACAGAATGAAGTACCCCAAGCCGGACAGTACTTGTCTGAACACATGAGCGACATGAGATTCACCTGAAACGCACGCTCCAGGTCACTGGTCGAATCAAAAACGGTCATATCGGCCTTGATCCGGCGGATGATCCCCATGGCATTGCGCTCGCATGCCGCCACCGGATACTCGGTAATGATTGGTGGCTTCTGGTCTTTGGTCTTTGGTGTGCGAGGGATGTAGTCCATACCGAGCCCTGCCGGTTCGCATATTTTATTACTGCGCACCAGGAGGGAATACCCCCCGAGCTGGCCATGATAGGGACGCACCAGGGCGCCGGTTTTCTTGTCGCGGATGAACCTCAGAGTATCAATCAGGTCAGGGTGTCCGGTCAGTTCCCACCCATCGCCGCAGTTTGCTCTTAGGCCATGCTCGCCGCCGATTTCCACGGCCGGTTCGCCGTTGATGGTCAGCGGCATGCGGGGCACGTACGCCAGTGTCATCTTCCTGATCTGCTGATGCGCCACGTTGAGGTTAGGAGTCGTTTCATCCCAGATGCAGCCGGTGGCGATTTCATCGTTGAATCCGGAAACCGCCATATCAATAGCTGAATTCACGTTGGCAGGTTCCCCACGCCATAACGCCCGGTCCATCTCAGCGGTCGAGGCATGCACCGCAGTCCCGGCAGCCGCCCCCACTGAAGGGGGAAGCTCACGGAACGTATAGCCGAGTTTTTGAAACTTACGCCGGTACTGCTTTGCCACGGCGCGGCGCGGGCAGTCGGGATATGAAGGAAGCATGGAGGCCCGGATGTTCACGGCTATTCCCCGTCTTCTTCAAAAGTGTCAATATCAACGTACCTAAGGGCATCTCCGTCAGATTCAACGGCTTTCAGGCAGATAGGCTCGGTCTGTTCCTTGACGTACCTAAGGGCATATCCGTCAGATTCAACGGCTTTCAGGCAGATAGGCTCGGTCTGTTCCTTGACGTACTGAAGGGCATCTCCGTTTCTTTCAACGGCTTTCAGGCAGATAGGCTCGGTCTGTTCCTTGACGTACCTCAGGGCATCTCCGTCAGATTCAACGGCTTTCAGGGCTGCATTACCGGTGAGGGTGAGTGTTGCGGAAACAGTGATTCCAAACTTTGCTAGAAATTCTGATTTTTTCATGATACTTTCTCCTTGTGGTTTAATTGTTTCGGATTCGCCGCTTTGCAGAGCGGCGTTTCTATTAAGTGCTTCCGTAAAACTGCGTCCCATTAGGCAGTTAGTTGTCATCGTCAATCTCTCCTCCGCACTTCCGGCATATCCACGCGTCAACCGGCCCCACTACTATTCTCACCATCATCTCACCACATTCACATTCTGGCGGCTCATAACAGTGGGCGCGTTCTGTGCCCTGCATGCCGGGCCGAGCACAATCTCCCGCTGTCGAAGGGTTTCCGCTCTTTTCATACGGACAATTAGAAAAGCACATACCTAATACATCCCAGCAATAGCGTATTCGGACCCTGCGTGACGTAGACCCGGTGACGGCGGGTCATTGATGTCGCACCGCTCGATGAGGGCCAGCATCAACATTCCGAGCACGAAGCCAGAGACGAAGGCGATGGAAGAAACAAACCATCCCCAATTTGCCGCACAGTTGGTGCAGTAGTCCGGTTCAGTGGCCGGGGCAAACGCTTCCAGCCGTTCCGCTGGTGTCATAAAATCTTGAATCATGCCTCTTCTCCTTCTTGTCTGGATTCTATCCAGCTAATAATGTCATTCCGACGCCAGCGGGTCATACTTCCGAGCTTTATCGGTGGCGGCAGCCTGCCATCTCTGAAGCATTTCCACACCTGGTCTTTGCAGACGTCCAGCAGTGATGCGACAGATTTGTCCGACAGATAGAGCTTTTCGTTAAAGTTCTCAGGTGCCATAACTATATTCCTCCGTTTTAAGCTGCCTTCTCCATCTCCTTGAACTGATCCGCATACAACCGCCACGACCCACCGACCTTGAAGCCCTTGAACTTCCCCTCACGGATATTTCTGATAACCGCCGTTCTTGACATTCGGTAACGCTCCTGCACTTCCGTCGTAGTTAAAAACTCTGTATCTCCCACTGTCTCACCCCCTTTCTATTTCGTGCTGTTGTTTTTTTATGCCGTCCGCCAGCAGCGACAAGCAGCCTTAGATATCGTGAACTTTACTCCCTCGTGCCTTGAGCTATATAAGTGGGCACATCCCCGCAGAGTGATTTCTTTCCCCGGTACAAATGCGAAGCTGTCCCCCACCTTCATTTCTTTAAACGGGTACCTGAATAATGTAGTGGGCAACGGGATTCCGCTTTCTACAACGTGAAGCTTCACATCTGTTTTTCTCGGTTTCTTTGCGATTGCTAGTGCCATGTCTGTTTTCCCCCTTTTATTTTTTGTGTGCTTTCTGGTTTTTCTGGTACAATTCTTTCAATCGGTGCTTATGGATTGGTTATAATTCTTCTGAGAAGAAAATGTCAAGGAGAAATTCGTCATGGAAGAAAATAAAATAGGTAATATGCTATTCAGTGCTCGGAAGATGCGTAAAATGACTTTGAAACAGGTTGCTGAAAAGCTAAGAATATCAACAGGTCATGTACAAAAAATAGAAAAGGGAGAGAGGATTGCAAGCGATTTACTGGCTTTCGCCATAGAAGAATTTGCTTCGCGAGGTATTGAACAGGACACTCCCGCAGATATCGTTTCCGTCATCAAACAACCTATCGACCCAACAAATGTTGAAATAATTGGCGTCCTGGATAGGATCAATAAACTTCCAAAGGCCCACCAGAGGGCCGTTAAGGACGCAATTGAGTTGCTGGTTGATTCTCCGATATCGGAAGCTTATGAAGTGCTGGCAAAGTTGACGAAAGAAAAAGAGGTTATATTCGATGAAGAGGAAATTTCGGGAGGTGCTTCTCGTCCACGCAAGCGTTATTATACCGCCACTGGTAGCACTGCCATGAACTACCGGGAGCCACGTACTCCGATAGGGATCAACAAAAAGAGGCATACGAGACATAGTATTACCCGCAAATTTCCCCTATGAGAGGTGAATTCGGTTCGTGCTGGGGGGGGGATGAGAGTGAGGGGATATGTAAAGGCTAAATGATACTTGAAAAACGTGTGTCAGTATCTATGTCATCTTTTGATGATGGATCAATTTCAATGGCTTTCAACAGGTACTGCTTACATAGATTTTTGTCTTCAAGCTGGAGGTAAGCAAAGGCAAGGTCAAAATATCCGGCTTTGTCCTCAGGGTGGTACTGAATGGCTTTTTGAAAGGCATCAGTTGCTTTCAGCAAATCACCGCTTTCAATGAAAGCATAACCTAGAGAATTGAAACCATTGTACACGGAAGGGTCGATTGATACAGCCTGGGTAATAAGTGTGATTCTGGAAGAGGGATCTTTGATTCCGTATGAAGCGATAATCTTGTGGGCCGCTTGTTGATGTTTGTAATGCTCTGCTGCAAGTTCGCTTCTGAAGAGATGGAAATCTTTTTTAAGCTGTCGCAGCGAGAATACCTCATATGCCGCAAACATGACAAAAAGAACCCCAATGATGGCAACAATAATATTGAGTGCTGTCAAGGCATCAGTTGTAGACATTGAAATTACCATATAATTTGCTATAGACGAAACCGTGCAAATGTCAAGAAAATATGAACTAGGAGCAGTGATAAATTAACCGGAATAGAACCGCCGAAACCACGCTTTTGACAGTGTTGTTGGCGTTTAAAACAAAATAACATTTCAAATATTTAAATAATAGTTGGTAGTTGCGTTAACAGTTCGAATCCGACACGCGCCTCCATAAACCAAAATCACACCTGCTAAAACCACTCTAATGCTCCTGATATTCACGGGCTTTTTGTTTTTTATCCCCTCGCCCGTTAACCCGCCGTACAATATTTCGTAATCAATTGACAGATGACGCCATTCGGTACTATGGTTACCCGCAGGTAACCACTCACTAAGGTCAACGCTATCATGCAAAAAATTGAATTAGCTCAGGCGACGGTCGGTATGTTTCTGGGGCGTGACGTCTTTCGCGGAGACGTACCGACCGGCTTACCGCTCTGCGGTAAGGGGGCGGAGTTGACCGATTCGCTGCTCTCACGCTTTAAAGACATGGGGGTCACCTCGCTCTATGTGGAGGGTAATCCCGCCTGGAACGGCGGGGGGAAGTCCTCCCGTGAGCTTGTGCAGGAGTTGGACCACCGCTTCAGCAAAACCATTGATGAACCGCTCAACGCCATGCTGTACGCCATCTACCGGGCACACCTTATTAAAGCGACCGGAGGTGACGGCAGTGAGCGCACAGAGTAATCGTCTGAAGCAAATCATCATGGATACAAAGACCTTGCCCACTCTCCCCTCTGTTATCCAGAGGCTGAATTCGCTTTCCGAAAACGACAAATCATCTATTCAGGAAATGGCACGGATCGTTTCTTCCGACCAAGTCCTTTCCGCCCGTATACTCCGCTTGGCAAACTCCCCTTCCTATGGGTTCTACCGGGTCTCAACCATCGCTAACGCCATGATTCTGCTGGGGGTAAATGTGGTCAAGGGACTGGCCCTCTCCTCTTCCATGTTTTCCCACATAAAGGCAGAGAGCATCGGTCTATGGGAACATTCCCTCGGGGTCGGCGTTGCGGCCAACCTGCTGGCCCGCAAACTGAACCTGCCCGAATGCGAGGAGATTGCAACGGCCGGTCTCCTGCACGATATCGGCAAGGTTATCGTCTCTCTCAAATGCCCGGAGGCGGAACAGGAGATACTGGAACTGGTCCGGAGCCGCAGCTTGTATATTATGGAAGGGGAGCGGTCCATCATTGACACTGATCACGCAGAGGTTGGCGGTTGGCTGGCCCACTACTGGTACCTGCCCGAAAAGCTGAGCGAGCCCATCACCTGCCACCACGACGTTGCCAAGTCGGAACAACATCGGGTAAAAACCGCCGTCGTCCACATCGCCGACGTGATCATCAAGGCGAGCGGTTTTGGCAGCGGTGGTGATGAGTTTGTCCCCCCTGTGCAGGAACTGGCCTGGTCCACTCTCAATCTGAATGAATCTGTTCTGGAGGAACTGATTAATGAAGTTGAGAACAAACTGGTTGAGGTAAAAAATTTCTGCAACGAGATGACGGAGAGCTGATCGACCAACATCCTCCCCGCCATGGGTGTAATAGTTGTCATAGCGGTTGATACCCATCATCTGCTGTGATATAAATTCTGGTAACTTCAATTTTCCGGTGACCACATATGATTATGATAGATCGACTGATTGAGCAGGCCCTCCTCGAAGATATCCATACCGGTGACATCACGACCAGCGCAGTTGTGCCCGGCAGCCGGCCCGCATCGGCTCGACTCATTGCCAAAGAAGGCATGGTGGTGTCCGGCCTTGCCATCGCAGCACGGGTTTTCAGCAAACTGGACCCGTCAGCCGGCTTTACCGAATTGGTTCAAGATGGTGTCCGGGTGGAGAAAGGAACCGTCCTGGCCACGGTACAGGGCGAAGCGTCCCATCTTCTCATGGGAGAACGGGTGGCCCTCAACCTGCTCCAGCGGATGTGCGGCATTTCAACACTGACGGCCAGCTTTGTCGAGGCGGTTTCCGGCACGGGCACCCGCATTGTCGACACCCGCAAAACCACTCCGGGACTCCGCCAGCTTGAAAAATATGCCGTGCGGGTCGGTGGTGGCATCAACCACCGTACCGGCCTCTACGACGGTGTCTTGATCAAAGAAAACCACATCGCTGCTGCCGGGGGAATTACCGAAGCCATTCGGCGGGCCCGTGCCTATATTCCCCATACCCTGAAAATCGAGATTGAAACCGAGTCACTTGACCAGGTGGATGAAGCACTTGCTGCCGGTGCGGACATTATCATGCTTGACAATATGGGGCTTGACGAGATGAGAACAGCCGTCACAACCATCGGCGGTCGTGCCCTGGTTGAGGCGTCGGGAGGGGTAAATCTTGAGCGGGTCCGGGCCATAGCAGAAACCGGTGTGGATATAATTTCAGTGGGTGCCTTGACCCACTCTCCCCGGGCCATGGATATTTCCATGTTGCTGGATTAATTTCAATAAAAACCCTCTCTTTTTCGAGGTAACCCTAGATGCATCAAAGAGCCGGCAAAATTGTGCATCTCTTCCGTCAGGAAAACGGATTTATCTCCGGTGAACATCTCAGCAGAGAGCTGGGCGTTTCCCGGGCAGCTGTCTGGAAACATATATCCGCATTGAGAAAGAGCGGCTACTCCATTGAAGCGATCCCTTCCCGGGGGTATCGCCTGCTTGCTGCACCCGATGTTATGGATTCCCACGGCATAGGGGCCGGCCTGGCTGGCTGCCTCATGGGGAAACGGCTGGAAATACGAGAACAAACCACTTCGACCAACGCGGATGCTTTTCGGCTGGCCGAGGAGGGGGCGGCCGAAGGGACTGTCGTCATTGCCGACTCCCAGAGCGGGGGAAAAGGGCGCCGTGGTCGCATCTGGAGCTCCCCTCCCCAGGTGAATCTTTACTGTTCCGTCATCCTCAGGCCCTCCATCATGCCCCAGGGTGCACCACAGTTAACGTTCCTCTCGGCGGTTGCTGTGGCGCGAGCCATTGAATTAACGACACCGCTGGTGCCGGAAATCAAGTGGCCCAATGATCTGCTGATTTCAGGGAAAAAGGTTGCTGGCCTGCTCAACGAAATGAGCGCGGAGACCGATGGTGTCAATTTTGTCATTCTCGGTATCGGCGTTAATATCAACATGACCGGGGACCAGTTTCCCGCGGATTTGTCCTACCCGGCAACATCGCTTATGCTGGAATCGGGACTGCCGGTTAATCGCTCCCATTTTGCCGGGGTCATGCTCCATGAGCTGGACCGGCTGTATGACGAATTCCGCAGGCGGGGATTTGGTCCGATTCGCGAAGAGTGGCAGCGGCGCTGCAATGCAAACGGTCACCGGCTGCAGGTAACCGACTCCGGCACCGAGCCCATAAGCGGAATTTTTGCCGGCATTGATGGCGATGGTGCATTGCTTCTTGACACCGGACATACCAAACTTCACCGGGTTACCTGTGGAGATGTGAGGATACTATAGAATGCTACTGGTAATTGACGTTGGCAACAGCAACATTGTGTTGGGGGTTTACGACGGGGCAAGCCTGCTGCGGAGCTGGCGGCTGTCCACCGACAAATCCCGCACCTCCGATGAGTACGGGGTACTGCTTCACAGCCTGTTTGACCAGGCCGGACTGGCATTTTCAGCCATCAAGGCGTCCATCATCTCCTCGGTAGTCCCCCCTCTGACCGGAATCATGGAAGCCATTTCCCACGATTTTTTCAAACTGACGCCGTTCATCGTGGGCCCCGGCATAAAGACCGGCATGCCGATCCATTACGACAACCCCCGGGAGGTCGGTGCGGACCGCATTGTCAATGCGGTGGCCGGTTTTGAAAAACATAAATGCCCCCTGGTGATCGTTGACTTCGGCACGGCAACCACCTTTGACTACGTTAACGGCAAGGGGGAATACTGCGGCGGGGCCATCGCCCCCGGGCTGGCAATTTCCATTGAAGCGCTGTTCCAACGGGCCAGTAAATTGCCCCGGATCGACATCGCCAAGCCCCCCCACGTCATCGCCAAGAACACCGTCAACTCCATGCAGTCCGGCATTTATTTCGGCTATGTGGGGCTGGTTGATGGCATCGTTGAGCGGATAGGTGCTGAATCCCACGAGGAATTCCGGGTGATTGCCACCGGAGGTCTGGCATCCCTCATTGCTCCTGACTCAAAGACCATTGATGAAGTGGACGAAAATCTGACCCTCGACGGGTTACGTATTCTCTACGAACGAAATCGCTGACCGGTCTTTTTTGCCGGAGTTTAAGCAGGAAATTGCAGTACCATGAAATTCATTTTGCACACAAGGAGGCAGTTCTATGGGACAGTTTGAAACCAGCAAGATCCGCAACTTGGGTATCATCGCACATGGTGGTGCCGGCAAGACGTCGCTTTCAGAGGCAATTCTGTTTGATACCGGCATGGTCGATCGCCTCGGCCGGGTGGATGACGGCACCTCCACCATGGATTTTGAACCTGAGGAGATCAAACGCAAGATTTCCATCACATCGGCCCTTGACCATTGTGAATGGAAGGGACATTCCATCCATATTGTCGACACACCCGGATACGGCAACTTCATTGCCGACACCCGTGCCTGTATGCGAACGCTGGACTGCGCCGTCATCATTCTCTCGGCCATTTCCGGGGTCAAGGCACAGACCGAAGAGATCTGGAGTTGGGCCAACGAATTTGAAATTCCCCGTATCGCCATTGTCAACAAATTGGACCGGGAACGGGCCAGCTTCCTGCGGGCCATCGACGATATGGAAAAAATGCTCGGCGCCCGGGGCATAGCCATCCAGCTGCCGATCGGCCTGGAAGCGGATTTTGAAGGGATTATCGACCTTGTTACCATGAAGGCGTTCTTCTACAGTAAGGACGGTTCGGGAAAATATACGGAGGGGGCCATTCCGGCGGACTACCTCGACGAGGCCACCCGCCACCGGGAGCGCATGGTTGAAACCGTGGCCGAGGCCTATGACGAACTCACGGAAAAGTACCTGGAAAACGGCGAACTCTCCCGTGAAGATATTATCGACGGCCTGCGGGTCGGCACCATGCGTAACACCTTTACCGCCGTACTCTGCGGATCCGCAACCGCCAACATCGGTGTGCCCCACCTGCTGGATGCCGTCTGTGCCTACCTCCCCTCCCCTCTGGACCGGACCAAGGCGGTCGGTATCAACCCCAAAACCGAAGAGGTTATCGAGCGGGTTCCCGATGAAAAGGAACCATTTTCGGCACTGGTTTTCAAAACAACCTCCGATCCCTATACCGGTAAAATCACCATCTTCAGGATCTATTCCGGCGTGCTTAACTCGGACTCGGTCATCTTTAACTCCACCAAGGGGGTTGAAGAGAGAATCGGCCAGATTTACGAACTGGAGGGGAAAAAGCAGCATCCGATCAAGCAGGCGGTGGCCGGCGATATCGTTGCCGTAGCAAAATTAAAAGAAACCGTTACCGGTGACACCCTCTGTGATCCGGCACGTCAGATTGTCTATGAACCGGCCAGGCAACTGCTTCCGGTCATCTCCTACGCCATTGAGCCGAAAACAAAGGCCGACGAAGACAAAATCCACAATGCGCTCCACCGCATGATTGAAGAAGAGCCGACCCTTGAATCCCACCGGGACACCCAGACCAAGGAGTTTATCATTTCCGGCATGGGGCAGGTCCATCTGGAAGTCATTGTCGAAAAAATGAAACGAAAATTCGGCGTCGAGGTGCTACTGAAAACGCCCAAGGTACCCTACTTCGAAACGATTCGCGGCACCGCAAAAGTTCAGGGGAAATACAAGAAGCAATCAGGCGGACGTGGCCAGTATGGCGACTGCTGGATTGAAATGTGCCCCACCGGGCGGGGCGAAGGGTACATCTTCGAGGACAAGGTTGTGGGAGGGGTCATTCCCCGCCAGTACATACCGGCCGTTGACAAGGGAATTCAGGATGCCTGTCTTGACGGGTTCCTTGCCGGCTATCCGGTCGTTGATTTCAAGGTATCCCTCTATGATGGTTCGTTCCATACGGTGGACTCGTCGGAAATGGCCTTCAAGGTAGCTGGCTCCATGGCGTTCAAAAAGGCCATGGAACTCTGCAAGCCGGTACTGCTTGAGCCGATTGTAAATATGAAAATCACCGTACCCGATGAAAATATGGGGGATGTGATTGGCGATCTCAACTCACGGCGCGGTAAGGTTGTGGGGGTCGAACCAAAGGCCAATTCCCAGATTATCAGGGCCGTGGTACCGATGTCCGAGGTTCTGGCCTATTCAAATGATCTGAAATCAATGACCAGCGACCGGGGTCTGTTCAGCGTGGAGTTTTCACATTATGAAGAGGTGCCGTCCCATCTTTCACAGAAGATCATTACCGAATGCCTGGCGGAAAAGAAGGAAGTTCACAACCACCATTAACATCGAGGGAACGTATGAATTTTAAATTGGGTAAAGATTCGAGTATCACGGAACCGCAGGGTGCGCCCGCCGGAAAGAAGAGCCAAACGATCAAGCTTGCTCTTCTTCTCCTGCTGGTCGGCGGTTTTGCGTACCTCTATTTTTTTACCGGTTTGTTAAAGCCCGAAGAAGTGCCCATAACTGCCGTCGCTCCTCCTCCCACTCAGCAGATAGTGCGCAGGCCGCTCCCTCCCCGCAACAGTGGCCCCGAAAAGCCGGAGACCAAGCCTGCTGCGGGTGGAGGAGCGAAAGCGGTAACGGTGGCAGCAGCACCATCTCCCGTTGCCGTAGCTCCGGTTAAACCAACCCCCGTTGCCATAGCTCCGGCAAAACCGGCACCCGTTGTTGCATCACCTGCTAAACCGGCACCCATTGTTGCAGCACCTGCTAAGCCGGCACCCGTTGTTGCAACACCGGCTCCACCGGTAAAAGCGGCCCCCCGACAACCACCTGTCACGCTGAAAGGTGAGTCGGTCAAGATCGAACCGGCTTCAAATATTCTCCGCAAGAAACCTCTGACGCCCGTGGTTCCGGCAAAGAAAATGGTTAAAAAACATGCACCGGCGCCACCGACTCGGGAGCGGAGCCCCCAAGCGACCCAATGGTCCCTCGTTGCCGAGAATTATGTTTTGGAAGAAAAATTGGCCGACGATCTGGGCTTACTCCGCAAAGCCGGACTTACGCCAGCCATTAAACCGGCACCCCACAAGATCGCTCCCATGAACCGGTTGCGGGTGGCTGAATGCACCACCCGTGCCGAGTCCCAGTCCGCATTACAACGACTGAAACGGATAACATCCGATGCCTTCGTCATTGAACAGGGGGGCAAATTTGTGGTCTATGCCGGTTCATATCTCCAGACAGAGGCGGCACATGTGGAGAGGGATCGTCTGAAGCTTGCCGGAGTGACCACAACCGTCACCCGTGTTGACATTGCCATTCCGACGCAAAACATGATCATTGGCCCCTTTGCCAAGAGCCAGGATGCGGATAAGGCCCTTGAAACCGTGAAGAAATTGGGAATTAAAGTGATAAAGGTTCAGAAATAGCCACAATGGCTGAAAAGGTTACGGTAATCATCTCCCCGGTCGTGGCAGCCTATGTCAGACCGGGGACCACTGCCGAGCAGAAACGGGCCGCCTGTACCGGCACTGTTTCCCTCTCCGCAGCGGATCGACTGATTCTGCTCCTCTGTCTGGTAAAAGATTCTGAACCGGCCATTCGCGAAATCGCCCTCTCCTCTCTCAAGGAAATACCGAAAGATATCATTACGGAGTATCTGGCCAGAGACGATTCGAACCCTCTGGTTATCAAGGCCCTCTCCCATTTCTGCTCCAACTTCCCCCTGCCGCCCCCCCCTCAGGATACGGTGGAATCTGTCATCGAAACCGACCTCATTGACGACCCCGACGAACTTGATTCGCAGCAGGAAGAGGATGATGGTGCGGTCGATGAAGAGGGAGAAGCCTTTAAGAGTAAATACAAAATGGTCCAGACCATGGGGATTGCAGAAAAGATCAAGATGGCACTATCGGGTGACAAGGAGTGGCGGTCAATTCTCATTAAAGACGCCAATAAACTCATTTCGGGTAGTGTCATCAAAAATCCGCGCATCACCGAGGCAGAGGTGATAACCATTGCCAAAGGTGGCATCCAGAATGATGAAATCATGCGTCTGATCTGTGCAAACAAAGAATGGGTCAAGATTTACAAGATACGAAAAGCACTCATCGAAAACAGCAGAACCCCGGTTCAGAACGCCCTCAAGTATCTGGCAACCATGGGGGATAAAGATCTTGCTTCCTACGCCAAAAGTAAAAATATTCCCACGGTTATTGCCACCATGGCGAAGCGGCTTCTGCTCAACAAGAAAAGATAGTTTCCGGAGACGGTATGGCACTGGTTAATCATGCTAAAAAAGAAATCAATGCGAAAATTGTCTACTATGGTCCTCCGCACAGTGGTAAGGGTACCATACTGAATTACATCTACACACGGATCAAACCATCGTTGCGGGGTGAGTTACGGGCCACTCCTGCCGGTTCCGACAATCTGCTTTTCTTTGACTTCAGTCCGTTTGAAGCTCCGCTCCCCAATGGGTATCATTTCCGGCTCCACATCTATACACTGACCGGATTGGTAACAAACCCGGCCACCTGGAAGATGATTCTCAAGGGGAGTGATGGTATCATCATAGTGGCCGATCCGGCCCCGGAACGTATCCCTGAGGCCCGTGACTCTGTCTTGCGGCTTCGTGACTTTCTGGCGGCTTACGGCAAGGGGCTCCACGAAACACCGGCCATTCTCCAGCTTAACAGTGTCCACACCGGCACTCTGGCTACCACCGGGAGTGACCATCTGGTAGAACTTGACCTCCCGTCACTGCCGGTCAGCCACACCTCTGCCGCCAGCGGTGAAGGTGTGGTTGCCGCACTGACAACCCTGTCCCGCACCATCATTGAAAAGGCCACGACGGCAGAACCGGGACCAGTTGCCCCACATAACGCCGTAGTTCCCTCCCCAGAACAAATGATGGTAGCCGATGACCTTCCTCACCACCTCTTTTCTCCGGTTCCCCCTTCTACCGCACGTGAGGAGTTACCGCCTCTTGTTGTCCAGTCCCAGGATATCGTCTGTTCCGGGAGGGAAATTCGCATTCCTCTGGAGATCGGCCGGGGAAGTGATCTCCGCAGAGTGGTTGTTTCTGTTACCGTTGAGCTGGATCAGCAGTAAAAGGCTCAGAGAAGTCTGCCGGATCCCAGACCGTCAATTATTGGGCCATCTGCCATGATCGGCTTGTATACGGGCCCATATCATGCTATAGATGGGCGGTAAGATTCTCTCAAATGGAGGGTGAGTAATGGCAATTATAACCGTGTCCCGCGAAATGGGCACCGGAGCATATCAGATAGCTTCTGAGGTGGCCCAGAGACTCAAGTACACCCTTATCGACGGACCGCGCATCAAGTCCCTCGCGGTAAAATATGGCCTCACTCCGGAGATGCTGGAGCTTGTCGATGAAAAGCCCCCCTCTTACGTTACCGCAGAAGATCGGAAACGGGCAGCGGCCCTTAACTCAATCGAGCTGATCATTTTGGAACTTGCCCGCAAGGGAAATGTGGTCATCTACGGCAGGGGGGGACAGGATCTGCTGAAGGATTGCAGGAATATTCTCCGCCTCCGGTTTATTGCCGATTTTGAAGAGCGGGTTGAGCGTTTTGCCGAACGGGAGTGGATTGATCCCGACATGGCCCGTTCCCTCATTCGCCGGAGCGATCACCAGCGTGGCGGCTTCATTCACTTCTACTTTGACCGTGACTGGCGAGAATCTAACAACTACGACCTTGTTTTCAACACCTCCCGCCTGTCGGAAGCAACCATAGTCGAATGTATTATTGCAACCACCCGTGAACCATCCTTCAAGGAATCTGATAAATCGGGAGCAGCTATCATTGACAGTGTCATCTTGTCAAAGAAAATTGAAACCGCCCTCCTGAACTCCCCCGTCCTGGAAGATTATCGCCCCTTTACCATTGAAATCGATAAAGGTGCAGTGTCCATCAGCGGGTATATCATCACCGAAGCGCAAAAAAATGCCGCCATCACAATTGTCAAATCGGTCAAGGGAGTTACCTCCGTTGAAGATAATATACAGGTAGTGGACTACAAGTCCTACAAGGAACATTTTTAAGAGGCGGGTACGCTACTCCGTATACGTGTTATCCGTTCAGAGAGGGGGGCGAGAAGGGAACTGTCAAACTGCATCCCATCCCGCCCCCTTCCTATTTCCAGTCCTTCTTCAATACCATGATAATCGGAGCCGGCGGTCATAAGCAGACCATTCGCCAATGCCAAGCGTCGCAAGAACTCTATCTCCTGGGGCCACCCCATATTGTTAAACACCTCTATACCGTCAAGCCCCACCTGCTGAAGATCTGAAATAATGATCGCCAGCAGGTTCAAATCCTTGGTAATGCTGGTGGGATGGGCAAGCACGGCAACTCCCCCGATCCGGTGAATTTCGGCAATGGCTTCGTGTATCAGCCAGTAGCTTTTCGGGACGTTACACGGAATCAGGTAGCGGCGAAACGCATCCTCCACATTGTCAACATAGCCACGCTCCAGCAGAGCCCTGGCAATATGTGGACGTCCCATGACTCCCTGGGCAAAGGAGATCACCCGATTCCGCTCTATCGGAGTTCGTCCCTCGGCAAGAAGAGCATCGTTCACCTTTTCAAGGATCTGATCATTTCGCCCCTCCCGACGATGGCTGAATCCGTCAAGGTTCCGCAAAAACAGTGTATCAGAGTGGTCAATGCCATATCCCAGCAGATGCACGTCACGCCATTCGTTGAACTGAACTGAAAGTTCGACGGCCGGAATGACGTCAATCCCCACAGCCACACCGGCAGCGGTTGCCCCGCTAATCCCGGAAACCGAGTCATGGTCAGCCAGTGCAACCACCTGGACATCATTATCTTTGGCCAAGGCTATAAGCTCTGAAGGGGAGTATGCACCATCTGAAAAATTTGAATGTATGTGCAGATCAATTTTCATAGAATGCATACTACGTGACCTGACAGAAAAGTAAAGGTACAAAAAGTAAAAAGGTACTATTGCAGATGGCAACAGCATAGGCTAGAATCCGGCCATGAAATCTATCAATATTCACACCTGCATCATGGCACTGCGTCAGGAATACACCCACTGGCAGACTCCGGCGGTCACCATCGTTGCCCAATGCAACGGCAGCCCGTACAAGGTGCTTGTCTCCTGTATCATATCGCTGAGGACCAAGGATGAAGTTACCGCCGCCGCATCGGCCCGGATCTTTGCCGTGGCCTCGACACCGGAGCTCATGACCCAGATTTCCCCGGAAGAAATTGCCCGGCTCATTTATCCGGCCGGATTTTATCACACCAAGGCGGCACAGATCTCCCTCCTGTCCCATCAATTGATGGACCAGTACGGAGGAACGGTACCCGACACAATAGACACCCTGCTCCGTTTTAAAGGGGTAGGACGAAAAACGGCCAATCTGGTGATGACCCTTGGATTTGGAAAACCGGGCATTTGCGTCGATACCCATGTTCATAGAATATGCAACCGACTCGGCTATGTCTCGACAAAAAATCCGGACGAGACCGAAAAAATGCTGCGGCTTCAGCTCCCACCGGAATACTGGATTGAAATAAACGATCTGCTGGTGGCATTCGGCCAGAACCACTGCCATCCGGTTTCACCGCGCTGCTCTACCTGTAAAGTCGCCGATATCTGCAACCGGATCGGCGTCACCGTATCGCGATAATCCATTATCCTGATAAAAAGCGCAGTCCACTGTATTTGATTATTGCATGACAACAAAAACTCATATAAATTGGAACATTATTATATTATATACCCACCTGTAGGAGGTATCGCATGTTACAGAAAATAGGTTTTATCGGATTGGGAACTGTCGGGCGCCATATGGCCGCCAATCTGGCCAAGGGAAACTACGAATTGACGGTTTTTGATACGGAGCGCGCGGTTGTAGAGGAAGTTGCCGCTGCCGGGGCCCATGCCGCCGGGTCGGCCTATGAGGCTGCCAAGGGGCGTGATCTGGTCATCGCCATACTTCCGGAAGGTGACGAACTGGGGCCGCTCTTTTTCGGTGAAGAAGGGATCCTGGCCGGCATCGAAAGTGGTGCCATCCTTGCGGATATGGGCTCCCACTCACTGGAAACGACCATGAAACTGAATGAAGAGTGTGCCCGGAAAAACGTTCAGTTCCTCGATGCGCCGGTGTGGGGGAGTAAGGACCATGCCGTCAACGGGCTCATGACCATCATAACCGCCGGGGACCCGGCATTAGCCGGTAAATGTCGGGAACCGTTCTCATTTTTCGGGCTTAACACTATCCACGTGGGACAGATCGGCGACGCAACCAAGATGAAGTTCATCGTCAACCTGGTACAGGCAGAACTGGTGCAGGTTCTGGCTGAGGGCCTGGTCTTTGGTGAGAAAATGGGCTTCAATGCAGACAAGATCCTTGAAGTGCTGGATACCCGAGGCGTGGCATCTCCCCTCTTCCACCAGAAGGGTCGGGCCATGGCACGGGGCGATTTCTCGCGCAGTCTGGCCCTTAAATATGTCAACGACCAGTTGCATATGGTCATGAATGCCGCCCGACTGGTTGGTCTAACCCTGCCTGCCGCCGAATCGGCAAGCAAGGTCTACCAGGCTGGCGTCGATGCCGGTCTGGGGGAAGAAGATTTTTCTGCCGTCATCAAGGTGCTGCGCAAGTAATTGACTCCGTTGAGATTACTCCCAATCGGGCGTCCAGTGCATCGGGCGCCTGATTTTTTTGGTTCCAGGAGCAGACCATGATTGTTCTCGGCATCGACCCCGGATCACGCATCACCGGGTATGGCATTGTCAAAATGTCCGGCAATCGTCTGATTCATGTTGACAACGGTGCCATATTCACCGACTCTGCAACTGATTTCGCCGGGCGACTCAAAACAATTTTTGACGGACTTCTCGAAATTATTGCCGAGTTTGGTCCCGATCAGGTTGCCATTGAGAATATCTTTTTTTCCACCAATGCCCAGAGTGCCCTCAAACTGGGACAGGCGCGGGGTGCGGCCATCGTGGCAGCGGTCCACAGCGGCCTGCCGGTTTCCGAATACAGTGCTCTCCAGGTCAAACAGGCGGTGGTTGGACAGGGACGGGCAGAAAAGGGGCAGGTTCAGAAAATGCTCAAGGTGCTGCTGGGCTTGCCGGAAGTACCTCAAGCCGATGCCGCCGATGCCCTGGCAGTGGCGATCTGTCATATTAATTCACACGGACTCAGGCATATATCTGCCTACCGGGGCACCGATAACCGTAAAAAATCATCCTGGAGGGATATAAAACCATGATCGCCCTGCTTACCGGCCTGATTGCCCAGAAGAGTCCCGACCACATCGTACTGGACGTTGGGGGGGTCGGCTACCGGGTTCATATCCCCTTTTCCACCTACTATGAACTTCCCGAAGCGGGGGGAAGCACGTCCCTCCACATTCACACGTCGGTGCGCGAAGATGCCATCTTGCTCTATGGCTTTCGCACCCTGCTGGAAAAGTCGTTTTTTCAATTATTGATTGGGGTATCCGGTGTGGGACCAAAGCTTGCAAGGGACATTCTTTCCAATATCCAGCCGGGCCACTTGGCTCAGGCCCTGGCCCAGGGTGACATTCACAAGCTGTCAACCATCCCGGGCATCGGCAAAAAAACGGCGGAGCGATTGGTCCTTGAACTGAAAGACAAGGTGGCGAAACTTGATATCGGCACCTTGCCAACCACTGAGCGACGTGACATCCCGGATGACCATGTAACGGAAGATGTCATATCGGCACTGCTCAACCTGGGATACAAGGAACCGGTTGTTCGAAAAGCCGTGGCAAACCTGGATGCAGGAAGCGGGGTTGGGGTAGAAGAGCTTCTGAAACGTGCTTTGAAAATGCTTATGAGGTAACCATGACTACCACTTTTTCCGTCAGCTCCAATGAGAAAAGGAAACTGCATCTGCTTATGGAAGTGGCAGCACTTATTAACTCGTCACTTAACCTGGGAGAGATCAAACGACTTGCCGTGGAAACCGCCACCAGTTGTGTTGAAGCCGATGCCGCCAGCCTGTTACTGCTGGACTTTGAAACCCGCGAATTATATTTTGAGGCAACGACCGGCGAAAAAGGCAATCAGCTCAGAGAGATTCGGCTGAAACCGGGTCAGGGAATCGCCGGATGGGTCGCCCTGAGGGGTGGCGCTCTCATCATTGATGATGCCGGGAAGGACAAGCGTTTTAACGCTGACGTTGATCGGGCAACCGGATACACGACACGGAACATACTGGCAGTACCGGTTGCCAGTAAAGAGCGTATGGTAGGCGTACTCCAGGCCGTCAACAAAAAGGTTGGTGATTTTTCCACCGATGACCTGGACATACTTGAAACACTGGCACATCAAGTTGGAACCGCCATCGAAAATGCCCTTCTCTATCAGGAACAGCGTGAGACCTTTTTAGGAATCACCATGGCATTTGCCGAGGCCCTTGAAAAACGAGATACCTACACGGGAGGTCACACCAGAAGAGTGTGTGAATACAGTCTGGCGATTGCACGTCATCTCAGTCTCCCTGAAGAAATGCTCGAAGAGATCCGGCTATCGGCCATTCTTCACGATATTGGTAAAATTGGCGTGCCCGACCGGGTACTTCAGAAACCGGGCAAACTTGAGCCTGAAGAGTTTGCCGAAATGAATCTTCATCCGGTGATCGGTTCGGAAATTCTTGAGCATGTCAAGTCATTGCGCCCCATGCTCGGCGGGGTCCGCAATCACCATGAGAAATTTGACGGTACCGGCTATCCGGATAAAAAGAAAGCGGAGGAAATTCCTCTCACGGGCCGGATTATCGCTGTGGCAGATTCCTTTGATGCCATGACTTCCACCCGTCCTTATCGCACGGCTCTGAGCCACGAGACAGCATTACAGGAACTGGTGACCTGCAGTGGCAGGCAATTCGACCCGGCAGTGGTGGAGGCTTTCCTGGACGTATACAAGACAGGGGCCCTCTCCTGTTGTTCCTGAATGGTCATTTCAGGCCGCCCGCAGGTGCTTTTTTGTTCACCCTGTTACTACTATTAAGACTGCATACGGCAGTAAAAAACACTCTGGAGGAAACACCATGTACAACAACTCACGATTATCGCTTGCTTTTCTTTTTGTCTGCCTGATGGGGGCATCAATCCCCGCCCACGCTGAGAGTGTTGAGGAAACAATACAATGGGCAGGACAGGGCGACGAAATGGCCCAGTTGAAATTGGGACAGATGTACAACAAGGGTGTAGGCGTCACCAAAAACAAAGCCGAATCGGTTAAATGGATCAAAAAATCAGCCGAACAGGGAAATTCAGATGCCCAGGCGCTGCTTGGCATTAGATATTTAAATGGGGACGGAGTAGCTGAAGACAAAACAGAGGCGATAAAATGGTTTCAGAAAGCAGCTGACCAGGGAAACGAAACGGCTCTTCAAACCCTCACGGTACTGGGGGTAAAAAACAGTACTCCTGAGAAGAAGAGCAACTGAAACTGCGAAGTTAACGGATATTTATTGAAGAACATCTTCAGAAACAGTTATTATTGTCGATAGTATAGTTACAGCTTTTGTTTCTGGGATGCCTGCGAACGGGCAGTGCATTAACAGGGCAACTGAATTTAATCCGACAGACTGAAGGAATCCATATGCAGCCATTATTTAAAGCCCTTGTTATCGTAACGTCACTGCTGGCCATTTCTGGCTGCACTACCCTTTCAAATCTGTTCAGCGGTAAAAAAAGCCCCAGTCCCGACCAGGTGGTGTCTCCAGCTAACAATAACGAGCAACATAGCAACACTATTGACACACTGAATACCAATCAGCGATATGTAGCCAATGAGCCTCCCATAACACTCGACAACAACTCAACAGTGGGTCGCTTTAATGCCAGAATGGCATTCCTTGCCGATCAACTGGAACGGAATGCTGATCGTAAAAGTCTGGCAAATACGGTTATCATATCGAGCTTCACCGATTTAAACAAAATAACCCAGACGACAGGATTCGGACGCCTCGTCGCCGAAAGCCTCATGCATGAATTACAAGTGAGAAAATGGCAGGTTTATGAAATACGACTTGCAAACAACATTCTCATTAATGAAAGTGGTGAGTTTTCCTTAAGCCGTGACATTACAAAACTGAAGGAAATGTATAAAATCGGAGGAATCGTAGCGGGCACCTATTCAATCGTTGACGGTAACGTTGTTGTCAATGCCCGGGCAATGGATATCAATACCGGAATAGTCTTTTCATCGGCCCAGACCGTAATGCCGTCACACTGGTTTACCGAGATTATGCTCACCGATGATGAACACTTGATGAAGCCCATGAAAATAATGGGTTCCCCGTAAGTCGGCTACAGCATCATAAGCGTAGTTGTGCCGTGGGCCACCGGTTTTCCCTCCTCATTGACAATTTTTACCGTGAGGGATGCCGTCTTTCTCCCGAGATGTACAATATCCGAACGTGCGATCAGACGTTCTCCCACGGCGGCCGGCCTGACATAGTTCACCGTAAGGTTAACAGTCGTACACATCACCCCCGAGGGGAGCAGTGGCCGGGGAAAGAATGAAACGGTATCAATGAGGGTTGCAATTAATCCACCGTGGGCACCACCATAATAATTCTGGTGAATCTCACTTACCAGCACCTCCATAATGGCAAATGAGTCGCCGATCTCCTGAAGACGAATATTGAGAGTCTTAAGAAGAGACATATTATTGCATGATTCAATTGTCGCCGGATCAATGTTCATACGCTGTCCTGTAATATGGTTCAGAATGTGCTTTATGCTCATCAAAATTATTCAGATATTTATCGACAAGTCCCCTGTTACCCTTGATAACAAGTAAGTTCTCGGCATTTTTTTCTTCAGCCGCTTTGGTAAAGTTAAAGCTTCCGGTGACCAGAACACGCTGGTCTATGATGATCACTTTGTTGTGTGCAATGGCGTGCCTGTCATCGATAAAGGTAGGAATACCGGCGTGGGTCACAAAATCAGCTGCGGTGTATTTTTCTCGCCGTTGGGACTTGTCCAGAACGATCTCAATCCTGACCCCTCTTTTCAATGCAGAGATCAATGCATTGGCAATGGGAGCACTGGTGAAAGAATACGCCTGGACCCTGATTTCACTTTTGGAAGCCTCTATTTCCCTGATAACCGCCTCAGATGCACCGCCCCTCGGTGAAAAATAGACCGCAGTTGTTCCGATGGACCTGATCTCCTCAGCCGAAACCATGGTGACAACGATACAGCAGACAAAAAGTATGGCGAGGCTCCATTGTTTCATACTATCCATTATTCAGTCAGGCCACGGTTGAACGCTTGCTCTTCTCTCGATATATTTTCTCACCCCCTTATATTAGAGTTTTTAATATATGTAAATTACTTAAATGTATTTTATAATTACAGTGTCACAAATGGGTCAAGGATTAAAAAATTTGTCCGAGCTTTAGCGTAATAAATGATGTAGAATGGTTCCGGTAAGCTGACTTCGGAGAATTAAATACATGCAAAGCCAGCCCGTGACAGAAGAACTCCTCGCATATTCAATCTCTACGGGCAATAGCGGGTGTCTGAACAGCCCCCCCCTTTTTCAACGGCCGAAAAGTCGTTGAAACTCTTGTAACATCTCAAATCCCTGTTTGTATGCTATCGGGGTTACTTGATAGTACCGGCTTCCCTGCCTGAATTGATAGGATGCGATGCAGTTATTACGGTACTCAATGATGTGTAAATCAATCGGGGTAAGGAGAATTTTGTGACCAAAGGTACTGATTATAATGCCATTCGAAACAATTTCAACAATCTGATTCCGTGCCACCGGCAGTAAATGATACACCGATATGCTGAGCGACAAAAGCGCAATGTAAAGATACGCAGGCTTATGGGCCTGGCTATACCGATACAAGGCAAACAGGAATAAAAAGCAGAAAACAACACCAAACGCACCAATGACTTTTCGAGGTGGATAGAAAATCATTACGGACGTTATTTTCCGGTTATCGTGGCGAGCATCAACTCTTTAGCCTTTTCATCCTCTTTTTGTGTAACGTCCGGCACGGTGACTATCCTCTGTTTCTGACCACCTCTTGTATCCGTCAACACCGCCGCAAGGTCTGCTTCAGATACATCCTGAGGTTTTGGTTCCGATTTTGGCTGCAGCTTTTTTTTTGCTGCAT
Source organism: uncultured Geobacteraceae bacterium (assembly GCA_903901875.1). Lineage (GTDB taxonomy): Bacteria > Desulfobacterota > Desulfuromonadia > Geobacterales > Pseudopelobacteraceae > JACRCG01. Next base: position 53,110 of record CAIUSO010000091.1, read on the forward strand.
AGGCAACGCTGCTGAAAAGTACGGCTGCCACAGTGACCGTAAAGATAGTTGTGATTCGTTTATTCATTTTGCCTCACCCCATGTAACTTCTGATTTCCTTAGCCGAATGTATAGCTCAACTGAACGGTCATGAATCAATCCTGACGCTCCTTGTATTCTAGCTCAATAGCCGACAACTGACAAGGGCATTAGTATAACTTTATCAGACGCAGTAAAACATTTTGGGACCCACACAACGTACGTACTCCTACAATTCAGCACCCTGTTCTGACAGATAATTCTTGCTGTACTTATTACCGGCGATTGTATACACTATTAAATTAACGTTATAAATTACGCTTATTTCTGATATTGCACTACGTAATTGTAACTTGTACAGTTCTGAAGAAAGGGAAGGTTTGTCTCATGGCTGAGGTTGATCAGAGTGAAAAGGTTTGTGTGCTGCTCGTGGATGACGAAGTCAACATTCTGAATTCGTTAAAACGTCTGTTGTTACATGATAAACAGTTGAAAATTGTAACCGCAACGTCGGGAGAAGAAGGACTGAAGCAACTTGACGAACTTACCAATGTGGGATTAATCGTAACCGACCAGAGAATGCCGGGTATGAACGGAGCAGTTTTTCTCGAAAAAGCGATTGATAAGGCACCGGATGCTACCCGTATTATTATGACCGGCTATGCAGATACATCTGCGGCAATTGACGCGATTAACAAAGGAAAGGCGTGGAGGTACCTCTCCAAGCCATGGGATGATACAGAGTTATTAAACAGCGTCCGCGAAGGCGTTGACCGTTATAAAATAATACAAGAAAACAAGCTACTGAATGCATTAGTCCATAAGCAGAAAGAAGAGCTTGAAGAATGGAACAACAATTTGAAAAGCAGGGTGCTCCAGCAGACCACTGCGTTCAGAAAAAAAAGTGAAGAGCTGCAGGCTGCCCTGGAACGTGTACGCGAGAGCGATTCCAGCGTCCAGGGTTTTATTCAGTCGTTATGTACTCTTGTTGACCTCCGCGGTACGCGTGCCTACAAACATGCACACAATGTTGCACAACTTGCGGAGAGTGCGGCAAAAGAGATGGGGTTGGACGAAACAACGACAGAAACTATCAGGGTCGCGGCACTGTTGCATGACATTGGAGAAATAGGCATTTCGGAACGGCTGCTTATGACCGCACCGGAAGTCATGAAATTTGATGAGTTCAGGGAGTATAGCCAGCATCCGGTGCGTGCCCAATTGCTGTTGGATACTATAGATGAACTCCGGTCAGTTTCAGAGCTCATTCGTCATCACCATGAAAATATGGATGGCACCGGCTATCCCGACAAACTCTCGGGAGAGGATATTCCCCTTGGTTCCCGGATCATTGCTTTTGCAGACCAGATTGACAAGACGGCCATGATGTGTGTGGGTGATATCGCTGAGCAGGCACTGACAAGGGTAAGTGGTATGGTTGGTAATGGCCTCGATCCGGCCCTTCATAAAGTGTTTAAAAAGGTGGTCCGCTATTGTTACCATATGACGCCTGTTGCAGAAGGCCCCAAAACCGTGGAGAAAAAACTGGGACCCGATGGGCTTCGCCCCGGCATGGTACTTGCCAGAAACCTGTATAATTCTGCCGGGCGTGCGGTTTTCAGTAGAGGCATGCTCCTTGATCCAGTCATAATTGCTTCCGTGAGGGGACACTTCGGGCTTGACCCCTCCGACTCGTCCATTTATGTGTTGGTAGAGGATACAAAATGAAGTAGGGCGAGTACCAGTGGGCCGTGGGTGATTTAACTGAAGTGGTTCGAGGCGGGATTATTAAAAAAAGGGCATGGAGACTCTTCCCCATGCCCTTTCGATTACGGCCCCACCCAACCGTGGCTAACCTTTTACATCTGCTGCATTAGCCTCTGTTTTTGTCATCAACTCCTGGGTTTTCTGCACCATTTCCGAAGGGGTTTGGTAGATAACATTGTTGCTGCTGTCAACATATTTTGTAAGCACCTTACCATTAGAATCATAGGATTCAACCATATGACTCATCCCCCGTGCCGTTTTTTGAACAGCACCATTTGCCGGCACGAGCAGCTTTCCATCAGTAACCTTTAGCGGAGGTACCTGATTTTTGGCAGAATCAACTGCCGTTGCTGCATACGCTACCGATTGTTTTACAGAAGCGGCATGTGCAACTGTTGTTGGCTTGAACGAAGCTGAACCATCTGCAATCGAATTCACGCTCATGACTGACTCCCACTTTTTTCACCTATCAAAGATTATGCCTTGCCTCTTATTTTTTCCGATGACTTTTCGGCTCCACTTTCTGCTGATTCCTGGGCCTGGGTATCGCCATCTTTGGCTAACTGCTGGGCCTGTTTCGACAGAGACACCGTATCTGCCTGGGGTGCCTGCTGCGGAGCCTTTGCAGGCTGAGACTGTGGAGCGGGTGGAGTGTACGTGGCTGCCACATTACTTGATGAAATTCCTGAAACTGACATAGAGATACCCTCCATTGGTGTAATTACCGTTACCTCTCATATCGGTATCTTCTGAAAAACATAAAGGATTATTATTGTCTTATTATAATTTCTTGGCTCTCAGATGTTTCCACACGAATCGTTCCGCATCAGTTGAGTTTTTGCACAATCCCCTGGCAACTTCTGTCAAATTAATTCACTCACTTTGCAATTGGAGATGATCGTAGCTCGCTTCCATCGGGGTACAGAATATGCGGAAAAACACGCCGGTCTGGCATCAAAGAGGAGCCAACCGTATCGTACACCGAGGGGAGGAGATGTGGGCACGGTTAAGGGGGGAAATACCAGCAGCAGTTTCTTTGTTTGAGCAGTCATATCCCCCCCCGGCCTCCACAGCTGTTACGACTTGTTCCCCAACGCAAGCTCGATACGTTCACAGAGGGTCTTCAGAACCTTGATTCGGGCATAATATTTATCGTTAGCCTCAACCAGGGTCCAGGGGGCAATCTCGGTACTGGTCCGATCAATCATATCACAGACTACCCCCTCATATTCGTTCCACTTTTCACGGTTACGCCAGTCATCATCGGTGATCTTGTAGCGTTTGAAACCAACTGACTCCCGATCTTTGAATCGTTTCAGCTGCTCTTCCTTGGTTATTGAAAGCCAAAATTTCACCACGACGGTTTTGTTCCGAACCATCTGCTCTTCGAAATCATTAATTTCGCCATAGGCCCGCATCCAGTCCTTCCGTTCACAATACCCCTCAACCCGCTCCACCAATACCCTCCCGTACCAGGTACGATCAAAGATGGCAAAGCGGCTCTTGCGGGGAATATTGCGCCAGAAACGCCACAAATAAGGTTGGGCCCGTTCCTCTTCAGTGGGGGCAGCAACCGGAATAACCCGATACTGGCGAGCATCAAGTGCCTGAATAATACGCCGGATACTCCCCCCCTTACCGGCGGCATCATTCCCTTCAAATGCTATCACCACCGAAAGTTTTCTGAATCCGGGATTCCGCGTCAAAAGGTTCAGCTTCCCCTGATATTTTTCCAGTTCCCGTTCATACTCGGACTTCTTCAGCGTACGGGACATGTCAAGGGTATTAAGAATCAGCAGATCATCAATGGCCGGTAACATTGGTGGAATGGGTTCTTCATGTTTCGGCGGTTCGGGAGCATCAAGACGTGCCCGTATTGAACCAAGGATTGCCTGACCGATGGTCAGGTAGCGGTAGAAGGGATCCGTTCCCTCCACTATTGTCCAGGGGGACTCAGCAGTACTGGTGGAGCGGAGCATCCGTTCAGAGACTTTGCGAAATTTGTCGTAGCGGCGATAATGCTCCCAGTCGGTGTCCGTAACCCGCCAGCGGGTATTCGGATCCTTTTCCAGGAGTTTCAGCCGTTTTTTTTGTTCATCTTTGGAGAGATGCAGCCAGAACTTAAGGACCAGTGCCCCTTCGTCACAGAGCATTTTTTCAAAGCGGATAATCCGTTCCAGCCGTTGATCAAGCTCGGCATTTTCGATGACACCAGACACATTTTCCAGTAATGGTGCCGAATACCAGGTGCCGATAAAAACACCGATTTTCCCTCGCGGGGGAAGTACCCGCCAGTACCGCCACATGGGGGGACGTTCCAGTTCTTCGTCGGTCAGATCACGGACCGCATGGGTTTCGATGTGGCGCGGGTCCATCCACTCATTCAGGAGGTTTACCGTTTCCCCCTTTCCGGCACAGTCCACACCGGCAATGAGTATAATGACGGAGAATTTCTTTGACTGGCACAGGTCCAACTGGGCTTCCAACAGCCCTTCCCGCAGGAGAGGAATATCTTTTTTCCAGACATCTTTACCCACTTTGTGACCCAATTCGGCGGATTCAAACATGTTACCCTCCCGATGTGTCTCCCATTCACCACTTCCCCGACGGAGGGAGCATTATTTTCCGGCAAGTTCTCGGGACCTGTTGCAGGCGGCATCTACCGCATTCATGGTCACTCCGCGAAAACAGCCGTTTTCAAGTGCATGAAGTCCAGCAATTGTGGTCCCCCCCGGTGACGTCACCTTTTCCTTCAGCAGAGCCGGATGTTCACCGGTTTCAACAAGCATCCGCGCTGCTCCAAATACGGTCTGGCATGCCAACTGGGCGGCAACATCCCGGGGCAGACCATTTTTGACACCGGCATCGGCAAGCGCCTCAATGAAGGAAAACACATAGGCCGGGCCGCTTCCCGACAATCCGGTGACCGCATCCATGAGCTTTTCCTCTACCGCGACAGCCGTACCAACCAGGGCAAAAATCTGACGAGCTATATCAAGATCATTGGCCGTCGCTTTGCGACCGGCACTGACGGCGGTTGCACCGCTGCCGATCAAGGCCGGAGTGTTGGGCATGGCCCGGACAACCCGGCATCCGGGAACCAGGTTTGCCTCGATTTTGGCACTCGGAATACCGGCCATAATTGAAATAATCAGCTTTTGAGCCGTGATTACCGGCTCGATCAAATCAAGCACCCCTTCGGCCTGCTGGGGCTTGACCGCCAGTATGACAACTTCGCCCCACTGGGCCGCTTCGGCGGCGTCGGTCACGACCCGCACGTTGGGAAACTTGGCCGTCAGTTCGTCTCTCCGCCGGGGGGTGATTTCTGCGACCGTAATGCCTACCCCCACATCCTCACGCAACAGACCGCGCATGATAGCCTCGGCCATATTACCGCCACCGATAAAGCTGATTTTCCGAATATTCATCGTCCCATTCCTCCTTGAGTATAGACATAAAATAGATAGTATTAGTTATGAAACCACACTGCTTCTGGCAACCAGGGCAACTCCAACACAGATCAGGCTGATGCCGGCCCAGCGCATACCACTTACCTGTTCTCCCAGATACCACTGGGCCAGAAAGGCAACGACCAGGTAACTGAGAGCCTGCAGCGGCAGGGCCACGGAAAGGTCTTCCCATGACAACACCGCCAGCCAAAGACCGAAATAGACCGCCTGGAGTGCGGTTCCCGCCACCAGTCGCCAATTGCTTACCGCCCGACAAACCGTGGCACACAACTGGCCTGGTTTCATTGTCGAAACATCTCCAACGACTTTCATTCCCTGGGTCAGCAGGATATCACCAACCGCCCCGGCCATGAGTGCCACCAGCATGACAACCACCGTTTTCAGCATTTCACCTCTCCACGGTAATTCTGCACCTGCATTCCCCGTTCTGCCAACCGTTCTCTGATACGGGGACTGAGGAGAGCGGCCAACTCATCCCCATGACGATAATCCGGCATCAGGCGACTGAGCTCTGCATCGGGAAGCATTCCGGGGTGAAAATAGAGCTCTGTCACACCATCCTGCAATCCATCGAGAATTTTCAGTAGATACGACTCGGTCATCCTCCCCGAATTCAGCACCCCTTTTACCTCTCCGGCATAGCCAATGCCATCCTGATTCAGACCGGCAGAGACATGGTCCGATAAAAAACCGAAGATCAGTCGTTCGAGCATCTTACCCCCCTTCCGCTCCGGATCGCAACGGAGATTATGGCCCAAACGTTCACGGGAGAGACGAAATGTTTTGATTCCGTAGCGTGGCATCAGTTCCTGGAGAATTCGAAACACCGTTGGGTGGAGATGGATGTTGAGATGTCCATCAATATGGGTCAGATCGATCCCCGCAGTACGCACCCGGAGTATCTGCGCCTCGATCTCCCGTTTCAGCTGACAGTAGAGTCCACGATCCATAAAATAGCGGAAACCGCTCCTCACCGGGTTCGGTGAAAAGTCTCCGGCGTCATTCACCAGCTCGGGAATTTCCTTCGGCGGCAGCACCCCCCTCCCCTGCACCAGCGTCAGATGCAAGCCGATCTGCAGTGCCGGATTGCGCCGACCGATTGCAACCGCCTCGTCAAAAGCGGCTCCCCCGGCCATGAGAGATGCGCCGGTGAGAATTCCGTCACGCCAGGCCTTTTCAACCGCCCGGTTGACACCGGGGGACAATCCGAAATCGTCAGCGGTAATAATCAGCCGTTTCATGGTCCGGTTTCTCTCCGCTTCCGCATATGGGCCAGATACTGTTTCCCCTCTTTCAGGAGTTTGCGCCGTTCATCACCGTTAACCAGCATCCGGCCAATACTGCGGGCAATATACGAGGGGCGGAAATAAAATTTACGATAGAACTCATCAACTGAATTAAAAATTTCAGCGGAGGATAGATTCGGATAACTGACAACACACTTCTGATGACCACGGGAATCAATAAAATCAGTGGTCGTCATCCAGCCGTTTTCCCGGCAGAGCGCGTAGAATTCAGTTCCCGGATAGGGAGAGGCGAGGGAGGCCTGAATTGAGTCAAGGTCAAGCCGCTTGGCAAATTCAATGGTCTGAGCGATGGTCTCCACCGTCTCCCCCGGCAGCCCCATGATGAAGGCACCATGGATCGAAAGTCCCAGTTTTTTGCACTCCCTGACGAACTGAATCGCCTGGGCCACCGTCACCCCTTTTTTAACATTTTTCAAAATCTGGTCATTGCCGCTTTCAAAACCGACCACCACATGACGTAAGCCGGCATCCCTGAGCAGCTTCAAGGTGGCAGCGTCGGTATTGGCACGGGCGTTAATGGTCCAGGAGATGCCAAGGGGCTTGATCAACCGGGCTATTTCACCGGCATGGCTCCGGTTGGCGGTAAAGGTATCATCGTAAAAGGAGAGTTCCCGCATCTCCGGTATATTGTCCACGATCCACCGCACTTCCTCAAAAACATTTTGTGGTGAACGGACCCGCATGGTCCGGCCGGAAATGGTCTGGGGCCAGAGGCAATAGCTGCAATGGGAAGGGCAGCCACGGCTGGAATAAAGGGAAACATAGGGATTTTTAAAGTGGGGAATAACATATTCTGTAATGGGCAGATCCCGCTTATAGATCGGCGCAACAAATGGCAGCTCATCGAGATTGCTGATCGGGAGGCGATCAGGAGTATGAATAATCTGCCCCTCCCTGATGAAGCTGATCCCGTCAACCCGGTGCCAGGAACGTCCTTCGCACAGTTCTTTCACAGAGTAATCAAACTCTCCCCGGCAGACGATATCAATTGCCCCCCCGCCGGACCGGAGCGATTCCTCCGCCAACACGGACACATGGGGACCGGTCAGCACCGTCACCATATCCGGCTTCTGTTCCTTGAAACGACGGGCCGTTTCAATATCAAGAAGGAGCGTCGGTGTGGAGGTGTACATCACCACCATATCGAAATCACGGGCAATAGCGAGGCAATGCACTAAATCGAATTTCTGCACCGGAGCATCAACCACCCGGCTTCCCTGGATCAGACCCGCGGGATAACAGAGCCAGGTCGGGTACCAGAAGGAGGTCACTTCACGGGAAGCCTGGTAACGTGCCCCGGCTCCGCCATCGAAATCCTCAAATGTGGGTGGATTCAAAAAAAGCGGTTTCATTACAACTCCTTGCCACACATACCCTGGAAACGAATAGCAGGTATCCCGTTAAAAAGTCAATAATTAACCGGCATCCGGGAGAGTAAATGCAAGAAACCCCTTTTCCTTATTCTCTCTCTTATGGTAGGAAGGAAGAACCTTATATTTCACACACTACTCAGAACAGCAAAGGAGAAAGCACGGATGAGCAACCAGAAACCGGGAATCAAATTCAAGTACGTATTTAATTATGCCTATAACCCCACCTACGTCAACGGGGCCCAGGGAGGTTTCTCTCCCCGGGGGGAAATGGTGATCAATTTTTATCTTGAGCGCCAGCCACTGCCGAACAGCATTGCCTATGAAATCACCCCCGATGGGGCCATCGGCCGTGAAACCGCCGCCGAACCGACCGATCTTGCCAGCAGCATGGTTCGATATATCGATACCGGTGTTGTCATGAGTTATGAAAACGCCCGTGAATTTCATGCCTGGATGGGAGAGAAACTGCGTGAGGTTGAAGAGATGCAGAGAGCCCGTGCCGAGTTTGAAGAGTCCCGTGGGGCAGGAACTGCGTAGATAACAAGCTTTCGTAATCCCCCCTCTTCTCTGTTGCAATCAAAATGACATTTAAAATCCTGACGTAGGGGCGTATGGCCATACGCCCTTATGCCATACGCCCCGATAGGACGACCATTGGTTTGCCAAATAGGTGTCGGCTTGATTGCAACAGGGAATTAGTTCCCCTTGGTTCCCAAGGGAGGTGACTGATCAGAGACCATCTTGTCCATCAATACCCAGTTCCGCTTGTACCCGAGGGGCGTGCCCCCATCTCTTCTGATCACATCGGTGACCTGCTTATCAATCCGCTCCTGGTCAGCCTTAAGAATTTGTATAAAGCGAAATCCGCACCGGACCCCTTCGGTATCCTGCTTTTCCCACACTGTTTCAGCCAAGGCACAAATTGGTCCCCCATGCTCTTCCAGGCCGATGAAAAACATGGAAAGGGGAGTCGGCTTCTTCTCAGGTTTGCACAACAGCCCGGCACCACCGGCACTCAGGTCTATCTCCGTTTTCACCAGGGTAAGCCCCGGCAGGACGGTGCTCTGTTTCTGGTAGTCAATGACCCGCTGCCACTCCCGGCGAAAATGGTCAAGGGGCAGGCTTCTGCACAGATGAAATATCGGTACCGTCAAAAGGGCACGGGAGTCCATACGGCGTTGAAACAGTTCCAAGGTGCCATGCATACGGAACCTGAACACATTCTCCGCGGAAACATCAATCAGATCGGCCAGCACCTGAATACCGCTCCCCAGGGCCTCACTGGTCAGCTTATAGGTAACCACTCCCCCCTGCCCCACCTTAACTCCGTGACCACCATGCACCATCAGCAACTCCAGTTCGTCCTGACCACTGGCCGTAACAGTACCGCTCAGTGACTCATACACATCCCTGTTCCGCTCCTCAGACATATTGACCAGATAGACTCTCTGTCGCAAGGCAAAGTAACGACAGTAGTCGCTGATGCGAGAATGATTTGACATATATTGAAACTGTACCTCGTCTTCGTTAATAGAGAACAAACACCGCACGCCATTCCTGCACCTCCGGTCAACCGGCCAACGGTGCCGACGGTGCCGACGGGAAATGGCCGTGTGGCGATTCTATGACTTCCCGTCAAGAATATCACGAATTTTCTGCAAAAGCACCCCCGGCAGGACCGGTTTTGCGACAAAAGGGACTCCGTAGTCAATACCAATCTTACCGCTGATAATGTCATGGGTGTAGCCACTGACAAAGCACCCTTTGATTCCGGGGCGCAGAGTACTGACGCTGTCCCACACCTGTTTTCCACTCATTTTCGGCATAATTGCATCAAGGAGCACCATATCGATATCCTCTCCCTTCCGGGAAAACAGTTCAACCGCCTCGGCACCGTCAAAAGCCTGAAGAACCGTATATCCGTTCTGTTCAAGAAAACTGGTGGTCAACTCCATCAGTGACACATCGTCCTCCGCCAGCAAAATGGTTTCACTGCCCCGGGGGGCATCCACTCCCCGTTCCGCACCATACACCGTTCCGGGAGCTCCCGGGTCACTCAACGGCAGGTAGATGAAGAAGGTGGTCCCCTTTGCCGGTTCACTGACACAGCGAATAAATCCGTTGTGCTGAGCTATAATCCCATGGATCATTGAAAGACCGAGGCCGGTTCCTCTCCCCTCCTCCTTTGTGGTAAAGAAGGGTTCAAAAATCCGGTCAATCGTTTCCTTTTCCATGCCCATACCGCTATCAGTAACCTGAATCACAGCATGATACCCAGGCTGCCCATAGCCAAACGGTGCCATGAAGCGGCCATCCAGATTTTTAGAAGAAACTGTAATACGCAGCGTCCCCCCTGATGGCATGGCATCCCGCGCATTGGTGGCCAGATTCATGAGAACCTGCTGAATTTGGAGACGATCAACCGTCACAAATAATGGTGACGCGGGAAAAGCGGTCACAAGTTCGATATCTTCACCGATAACCCTCCGAAGAAAATTACAATTATCGGTAATCAGCCACTCGATATCGGTACGTTCCAGATTGAAGCTCTGTTTTCTGCTAAAGGCCAGCAACCCCCTGGTAAGTTCTGCCGCCCGTGTGGTAGCCTGCAAGATATGGGAAACGTGTTCATGGGACTTTCCATCGGGTAACTCCCGCATGAGCATATCTCCGTACCCCATAATCACGGAGAGCAGATTATTAAAATCATGGGCCACACCACCGGCAAGAAGGCCGATGGCCTCCATTTTATGGGCCTGCAGCAATTGATCCTGGAGGTGGGAGTGTTCTTCAACAACTCTGGTTTTTTCGGCAATTTCCGTTTCAAGAGAAATAGTCTGTTCCTCAAGACTGGCCTGGACCATTTCCCTCTCTTCAATTTCCTCTTCCAGCTCAATGGTTTTTTCCTGCAATGCATCCTGAATCTTCTGTCGTTCTCCTATCTCATGCTCCAGTTGAGTAGCCTTTTCAAGCAGGTCGTCCTCAACCCTTCTCCGTTCGGCAAGTTCGAGCCGCAATTGATGATTCGAAACATTCAGTTCGGACGTTCTCTTTCCTATTTCACCTTCAAGCTGCTCGTTATACTGTTGAAGAGCAGCCTTGGAAAGTTGAATGGCTCTCCATTTCTGATACATAAACCAGGCAGCACAGAAGGAGCAGAGGGCAAAAAGAACACAGAGGACTACAATTTTCCCTACTTCTCCGTACCACCCCGCCAGTTGTTCACTGACCGAACGTCCCGCATTGATATAAAAAGGATAGCGGGAAAGTTTCTGGTACGCGAAAAAACGCCGGTGAGTATCCACGCTCGCTGAATTTATGTAGGTACCGGCATATTTTCCACTGGTAACCATCTGCCGTAATTGCGGTGAAACCGTCTTACTGCCGATGGTACTACTGCCATTCTGGTTCTCCGGATAGCGAGCGATAATATCGAGATCAAAATCACGCAGGGTGATTACCCCGTTTTTTCCCAGATCAAATGTTGCAAACGTAGTAACCAGATTATCGATTGAAATGGTCGCCTGAACAACACCAGCGAATGAACCATCTCGATTATTCAAGCGTTTTCCGGCGATAAACAGCCATTTATTGGTCAGACGACCATAAACCGGCTTGGAAAAAACCAACCCCGCATCCGGTTTTCCCTTAAGCGTCATAAAGTGGCTTCGATCGGAAATATTGGTGAGAACCTTCAAAGCACCGTTTTCAGAAACAATGAGATCACCATTTGCCCGAACCACTTGAAAACCGGCCACTTCGGGGACCCGTGAATATTGTCGAGCCATATATTCACATAAGGCAACCCAATCTATTCCCCCCCGGCTTCCCCCTCGCTCTGCTTCATCGGTGGCGGCAAGCAGCACCAGATTCGTCTTATTGATAATGCCGGACATGGTAAGTTCAAGGGCTGTTACCAGATTCTGCAGTTGGATCTCTGTCTTTCGAACATACTGCTGCTTACTCTGCATAAGGAAAAAAAATGAGAGTGAACAAATAAAAAGGTTTGCCAGAAGCACGATAGCAGACAGTCTGGCAATAAAACCACGGTTTGTCATGAATTTTCTCTTTATAAGTGGGGATTGAGGCACCGATTATCTTCCAATATGAGCTGTTTGGCAATACGTTTCAAACACTCGCCTCAAACAATCCGCACAGAGGAAGGTACCGGTAAATCGGCCGGCATGCAGACGTGGGCGGCACAATTCGCCCTGTTGCCACAATTTTCACATACGACAGTCGGGTTACTGGTGATCTGCCCGATGACATCCCACTCCTGCCGACTTTCCAGTTCGCAGAGATGCCCGGAATGTTCGCTACTGGTGCAGTTTACTGGTGTATCCAATGTCATTACGTCCTCTCTCATTAAAATTGCACACCGGGCTTCGACTCGATCCGTTCCCTGAGCCGAGTCGAAGAAAAGTTCATGCCAATTTGGAGTATAGCATAAAATGTAAAAACAGTAATTTCTCTTTTTTAACTGTCTAAGTATTGCTACAGTGCATTTTTCCATTGACTTGTTTTATTAAACATATATATTAACAAAATCAAAATATTCTCTCTGAAAAACGCAAACCCTGGGCAACCTGGGGACGCAAAGCCACGAGTCCACCATTACTTGGATAGTCGGGTTACCGAAAAGAATGCCTGTAAACCCTTCGGTCCAGCGGCGAGGGGTTTTTATTTAATTTCGAGTCAATCATCTGACAAGGAGGTCGAGATGTCGCAAGACAATCACATTTCACGTTTCAGCATCACCCAGCAGGTATCGTTTCTGGCCGGACTATTTCTGGCCGGGTTTGCCATATTCATTGCTTTGTCGACGTTCGTTATTGCCAAAGCCTCCGTCAATGGCCCGGTGTACGCTAAAATTGTTCAGGGTAAAGATCTGGTTGCCGACATCCTTCCCCCACCCGAATATGTCATTGAGTCCTACCTGGGAACATTCCAGGCCCTGGAGGAGACAGATGGTGCCAAGATCGACGAACATATCAAGAATTTTACCCGGCTCCGCAAGGAGTTCGAGGAACGCCAGGATTACTGGAAAAAAGATTTGTCCGATGGCGAAGCAAAGGCACTCCTGACCGGCGTGGCTGCCCAGACGGCACGTGATTTTTTCACCTCCGCCGAAAAGGATTTCTTTCCCGCATTGAAAAAAGGTGATATTGCCACAGCCCGCACCATCCAGCATGACGTGCTAACCCCCCTCTACTCCCGGCACCGTGCGGCAATTGACAAGATCGTCACCATCAGTAACGCCCATAATGACAAGATTGAAAAGGAAACCGCCACCCTCCTCAGCTCATACAACTGGCTCATGTTCGCCGTGGTACTGGTGGTGTTAATTTTATCAGCTATTATCTCGGTGGCGGTAATACGCAGTATCCATAAAACCATTACCACCTGTGCAGGCATTACCGATGCCATCGCCCATGGTAACCTGACGGTGACCGTCCCTGACGGAGGAAACGGCTCCATCAAAGTACTGCTTCTGAGTCTATCCACCATGACCGTTTTTTTACGGGAACTGATTACCAACACCATGGATGTTTCCAATAATATCGCCTCTGCCTCCAACCAGCTCCATGCAACGTCAAGCCAGATAGCGACGGGCGCAGAGGAAGTTGCCAACCAGACATCAACCCTGGCAACCGCCAGCGAGGAAATGTCCGCCACCAGTGGCGAGATTGCCCGTAACTGCTCAATGGCAGCGCAAGCATCCCACCAGACAACCGATTCCGCCGATGCCGGAGCACGGGTGGTGAGCGAGACCATCGGCGGCATGAGCGTTATTGCGGACCGGGTTCGCCAGACATCGGTAACCATTGAGGCGCTGGGAACCCGCTCAGAGCAGATTGGTGCCATCATCGGTACCATTGAGGACATTGCCGACCAGACCAACCTGCTTGCCCTGAACGCTGCCATTGAGGCGGCGCGGGCAGGTGAACAGGGGAGAGGCTTTGCCGTGGTTGCAGACGAAGTTCGTGCCCTTGCCGAGCGAACCACCAAGGCGACCAAAGAGATCGGTGAAATGATCAAGGCCATCCAAAATGAGACCAGATCGGCAGTTAATGCCATGGAAGAAGGGGTCAATGAGGTTGAAAAGGGGGCCAAGTCATCCCAGCAGTCAGGCAATGCCCTTGAAGAGATACGGATCCGCATCAGCGAGGTTACTACGCAGATCAACCAGATTGCCACCGCCGCCGAAGAGCAGACCGCGACCACCAGTGAAGTCACCAACAACATTCAGCATGTTATCGACATCGTTCACCAGACCGCCCGTGGTGCTGAAGAGACAGCGGAGGCAGCATCTCTGCTGGCCAGGCAGGCCCAGCAATTACAGTCTATCATTGGCAGATTCCGCGTATCCTGACCACGCAACAGGCAGGAATAGCATACTTAATTATCCCGCATTGGCGAGGAGGTACCCATGGCACGCATACTGGTAATAGATGACAACCAGGATATTCATCTGATACTGGATGAGGTCCTCACCGAAGATGGCCATGTTGTCGATTGCGCCGATGATGGAATGATCGGCCTGGGGATGACCGAAAAAGTCCGGTACGAGATAATTATTACGGATATTATCATGCCGAACATGGATGGTATTGAGGTCATTACAGAAATCAAGAGAAGAAGCCCTGACGTAAAAATAATCGCCATGACCGGGGGATCCCAGAAGCTTGACAAGAGCCTGATAACCAGTATTGCCAAAGCCATGCATGTGGAGAAGGTCATCGGGAAACCCCTTGATTTGGATGAACTGCGGACAACGGTCCGTGACATTCTTGGCAGCTGACGCGACGGGGTATGTTCTAATGAAACCGCCACCCCGAACTTCATTTTTCACTGTTCTCCTCTCCCTTACCCTGTGCCTGCTCTGCTCCGTTCCCGGTGCCTCGGCTGCTGAAAAAGTTACTCTCCAGCTCAAGTGGATTCACCAATTCCAGTTTGCCGGATATTATGCAGCGGTTGCCCAGGGTTACTATCGGGATGCCGGGCTGGATGTGACCATCCTCCCCGCCACACCGGGCGAGGATCCGACCAGTTCGGTCATTGACGGCAAAGCCCAATACGGTGTAGGAACCAGCAGTCTGCTGCTGCTCCGCAATGCGGGAAAGCCGGTCGTGACCCTGGCGGTCATTCTGCAACACTCCCCCTATCTGCTCTTGACCGGAGAAATCTCCGGGAACCAGACCATCCATTCCCTCGTCGGCAAGCGCCTGATGCTGGAGCATCAGGCCGATGAAGTGGTGGCATACCTGAAAAACGAGGGATTACCCCTTGAAAAGATGCGGATGCTTCCGCACAGCTTCAACATCCACGATTTAATTGATGGCAAGGTAGACGTCATATCGGGCTATGCAACAGACGATCCCGACATCCTTGACCGGGCCGGCTTTCACTACCATGCCTATTCTCCCCGCTCCGCCGGCATCGATTTCTACGGCGACAACCTGTTTACCACCGAAAAAGAGCTGAAGGATCACCCTGCCAGGGCCAGGGCCTTCCGGGAAGCGAGCCTGAAAGGGTGGCACTACGCACTGGACCACAGTGATGAGATTATTGATCTGATCATCGCCCGGTACTCACCAAAAGCCGATCGTGACCATTTGAAGTACGAAGCCCGCCAGATACGGCAACTGATGCAGCCCGACCTGATAGAAATAGGCTACAGCAACCCGGGGCGTTGGCGACATATTGCCGAGATCTATGCTGATCTGGGTATGTTACCGAAAAATGTCAATCTCCAGAACTTCATCTTTGACCCCAACCCGGACCATGGCAGGGCCCTGATCTACCGGACCGCCTCCGCACTGCTGGCCCTTGTCCTCATCGTGATAGTCGGCCGATTGGTACTCACTTCCCGTCGCCTGAAGCGAAGTGAAGCCCGGATACGTGAACAGTTAGCCGAAATAAGCCTGATAAACTCCTCCCTTGAGGATCAGGTAACAAAACGGACCGCTGAGATAGAAAGTGCCAACGTACTGCTCCAGCTCTTCATGAAGTATTCCCCGGTCTACACCTTTATTCAGGAATCATCTGCCGAAGACAGCCGCGTGTTGCTCTCCAGCGAAAACTACCAGCAACTGCTGGGCATACCCGGTTCGGAGATGGTCGGCAAATCGATCTCGGAAATGTTCCCCCCCGAACTGGCGACAAAAATAATCTCCGATAACTGGGAAGTTATCCGTAGTGGCAAGGTATCGAAATTGGTTGAGAGTTTTAACGGAAATGTCTACTACAGCATCAAGTTCCCCATTGAGCAGGGGGGAAAAACCCTGCTGGCCGGTTACACCATCGACATCACCGAGCAGAAACAGTTGGAAATGGAACTGCAACGTAAGAACAGTCAGCTGGCCATGGCCACCCACCTGGCTAAAATAGTCCCCTGGGAACTGGACGTGACCCGGCTCGAATTTATCTTCAATGACCAGTTTTACACTCTCTACGACACCACCGCCGAACAGGAGGGGGGGTATACCATGCCGGCTGAGACTTTTATCCGGGAATTCAGCCATCCGGATGATGCTCACCTCATTCAACAGCATATCGAACAAGTTTTTGCCCCCGGCAGCTCCATTACCCAGGTGGAAATCGATCACCGGGTTATTTCCCGTGCCGGTATCATTCATAATGCGGTAACACGGGTGAACGTCGAGCGTGACGGTCAGAACAAGGTCATGGGCGTCTATGGGTATAACCAGGATATCACCGTCCGAAAACAGATGGAGCTGGATTTGCAAAAGGCCCTGACGGCGGCAGAGGCGGCAAACCGTGCCAAGAGCCTCTTTCTCTCTAACATGAGCCATGAGATCCGAACCCCGCTCAACGCCGTTATCGGCTATTCGGCCCTGATGCTGAATCACCCCCATCCCCCGCTCCAGCGGGACTACCTGGGTAAGATCCACACATCCGGCAAGCTGTTACTTAACATTGTCAATGATATTCTCGATTTTTCAAAAATCGAGTCCGGCAATCTTACCCTTGAGCAGACCACCTTCAAGACCGCTGTCGTTATCGACAATGTTCTTGGCATGGTGCAACAGAACTCCCGTGAAAAAGGGCTTTCCGTTCGGGCGGATAGTGGGGCTGCAATTGCGTCCTGCCTGGTCGGAGACCCCCATCGCCTGGCACAGATTCTTGCCAATCTGCTGAGTAACGCGGTCAAATTCACCTTACAAGGTGAAATTGTGCTTACGGCACAGTTGCTACAGCAACAGGGCGAACGCCAGCAGCTGCAGTTTTCCATACGGGATACCGGAATCGGGCTTTCGCCAGAGCAGCGGGGCAAACTGTTCCTCCCCTTTACCCAGGCAGATGACAGCACCACCCGGAATTTTGGCGGTACCGGCCTTGGATTGTCAATTTCCAAGCAGTTGGTGGAGTTGATGGGCGGTACGATCTGGTGTGAAAGCACGGAGGGAGTGGGAAGCACCTTCAGTTTTACCGCCTGGTTTGGCATCGGAAAAGCCGGTAATGTAGATCCGTTTACCGTTGACGGCACCCTGTTCACAGTGGATATATGCTCCTCGTATGACTTCACGGGACGTCGGGTGCTGCTGGTGGAAGACAACCAGACCAACCAGATGCTTGCCATCGAATTACTGAAAGAAACAGGCATAGAGATTGAGGTTGCCGGGAACGGTCAGGAAGCGGTGACCAAAATCTGTGGCAGCCCCCTCCCGTTTGATCTGGTCTTGATGGATATCCAGATGCCGATTATGGACGGCTTTGAAGCGACCCGCCAGATCAGACAGGATGGTCGCTTTGGCACCCTGCCGATCATTGCCATGACAGCCCACGCCATGGAAGAGGAGCAGCACAGAATCCTCCAGGCCGGTATGGATGTTCATATATCCAAACCAATTGACATTGCGAACCTTCTGCGGGTCATGGACCTGTTTCTCAACAGGCAGACACCCACCACATCTCCCGTCGGCAGTAATCAGGAACACCAGGAACCCGCAGCGACCATGCACGCGACCACACCGACGGTCAGCAGCGACTCTCAGAATATGCCCTATTCAGACATCCCCGGATTAAACGTTACCGAAGCACTGTTACGATTAAGCGGGAAAGTCAAGCTCTATGACAAGCTCCTCCGCTCATTTGTCACGAATTGGGGGGGCATTACACCGGCCATAGAGGAAGCACTGCAGAGGGGAGAGAGGGAACTGGCATCCCGTCACGCCCATTCAATCAAGGGCAGTGCCGGAACCATCGGTGCCGGAGAGTTGGAATTACGGGCTCAAGCACTTGAAACGGCTATCAACGACGATGTGCCCGCTGAAATCATTTCATCGATCCAGCTCCACACATTTTCAGTGGAGCTGGATCGACTGGTAGAAGAAATTCAGGAGAAAGTGCTCTGTCATCCGTGTGAGCCTAAAGCCTGAACTGCCCCACAAGCTTCTTCAGTACTTCCGCATTGCCATGGAGCTGTGTTGCAGCGGTGGCGGATTCCTGGGCACCATGGGACGTTTGCATCACCACATCGGTGATCTGGTGCATATTGGAAGAAATTTCGCTGGTGGTTGCAGTTTGTTCTTCGGCGGCAGTGGCAATCTGATTGACCTGGGTTGCCACGTCACTGATCTGCTGTAAAATATCCTTCAGGGCATGGCCCGACTTCTCTGCCTCCACCGTTCCCGCTTCAACCTGGCTCACCCCCTGCTCCATGGCGGCGACGGCACCCTTGGTCTCGCTCTGGATAGCCTTGATCATTTCACCTATTTCCCGTGTTGCCCGTGTAGTCCGTTCGGCAAGAGCACGGACTTCATCGGCAACGACGGCAAAGCCCCTCCCCTGTTCACCGGCACGGGCCGCTTCGATGGCGGCATTCAAGGCCAGCAAGTTGGTCTGATCGGCAATATCTTCAATGGTACCGATGATGGCACCGATCTGGTCCGAACGCTCCCCAAGACTGGCAACCGTTCGGGCGGATTCCTGAACCCTGTCGGCTATCTGCCCCATCACCGTAACGGTTCTAGCCACAACGGCAACGCCACTTTGGGCCGAAAACGATGCCCGCTGGGCACCTTCGGCAGCCATTTGGCAGTTCTGGGCAATATCGCCCGAGGTGGCGGACATCTCTTCACCGGCGGTGGCTACCGTTGATGACTGGGCCGCAACCTCTTCGGCCCCGGTGGCTATCTGCACGGCGGTTGATTGAAGCTGGCTGGAAGCCGAAGCAACCTGATGGGAGGTTTCGGTAACATCAAGTAATATGGTACGCAGATTGTTGATAACCTTGCGGGAAGCTTCGGCGAGATGCCCTATTTCATCATCTCCCGTCAAGGTAATTGTCACCGTCAGATCGCCCTCAGCCAGCTTCTCGTTGATTCTGACAAGCTCTGCAATCGGCAGGGTAATACTCCGAACAATAAAAACCGCCAACAGTGCCGAGAGGGCGATTGCCATCAGCAGCATCACGATGACGACAATCCGTGCCTGGGACACCAGGTGGTCAGCTTCAGAACCCAGCATCTCCATCTCTTTCCCCTGGTACTCGATCATCTTCTCAAGTGAATCAAGGTAGGCACTCTGGGTCTTACGCACACTGGTCATCAACTCGACGCCGGCCCTCTCCTTTTGTCCCTGTTCGATAAGGGACAGGATCAGTTTTTGCGACTCTATATAAGCCAGACGCCCCTCACTGATCGTTTTGAGCAGAACAATGCCTTTATCGTCCTTGACCACCGTGGTCAGTTGGTCAAGGCGCTTTGCAATAGCCTCCCTCGCCTCAACTACCCGCTTGCCCTCTTTCCCGGCAACATCCGGATCGGTCGTAATCACCATGTTCCGGAGAGCACGGGCTATAACGTTTACCTGCCCCTTTGTATCATTGAGCATCACCGTTTTCGGCCATTTATCACGGACCAGTATCCCGACCTTCTCATCCAGCAAGCCAAAACGCTGGATTGAATAGCCACCAACAATGATTAACAAACCTACGATTACCGCAAACGCAGTACCGAGACGCACACCTATGGTTACGCTTGAGCTTTTCAAAATCATCCTCCTCTAACATTATTAAAACATTCGAATTAATTTAACGTATAATGTATCAAATACTAAAATATCATGGGGTGACGGACAATTCTACATTTTTTTATGTGGCTATCTCCGTCTGATGCAAATAAGGGTTGGTATGTACGGAGAGACTATCCCAGGAATCAAACCGTTAGCACCAGCTTTCTGTACACATATGGTCATTACGCCCATTAACCCTTGACATGAAGCACCACAGCCAGCTATATTATTTCGCAAAACACTGTTCCTCTCTGGAAAAGGCAAACTCAAGGTAACTTGGGGACGCAAAGCCACGAGTCCTTAGTATCTGGATAGTCGGGTTGTCAAAAGTGGGTTATCAAAACCCTTTACTCATCTGGATGGAGGGTTTTTTTGCGTCCAACATACCATTATAGCGTGCATAATTTATTTTACGACAGATCGTTACTTCATTTCACGTCCCTGTTCCTGGAGTTATCATGAAACTGAAACTGGCAACCAAGGTCTTCTCCATCATCGGTATAACCCTGTTTATCGGCTTCACGATCCTTGGCTGTACCGCACTCTGGCTGAGCATCAGTTCTACCATGGATCTTAAGGTATCAGCCTCACGGGAGTTGGCCACTTCGGTTCGACAGTCGGTAAGTGAATTCATGGTGCTCGGCAATCAAGAGGCCGTGAATAAATACGTCAAGCAGATGAAAGACAATAAAGCCGTTATAGACCTGGGAATCTACAAAAAAAACGGTTCACTCTCCTCGGGCGGGGCAGCCGAACCACAAGTGCTTGAAGCCCTTAAAGACGGGAAATCGCGAACATTCAACCGCGAAATCAATGGAATTCATACCGTTACCTCTGTCATTCCAATGCCCAATGAAGCCCGCTGCAAAGGGTGCCACCCCGAAGACGGTTTTACTGGTGCCATCATGCTGACAACCTCGCTGGAGGATGCCTATGCCAGTTCAAAAAAACTGGTAATTACACTCGTGGCCCTCGGTGGAACCTGCTTTATCCTGATAGTAGCCAGTATGTTCTTTTTCTTCCGTTACACCATTGTTGAAAATATTATCAGCATTTCTCAAAGCATCAATACCTTTTCCCAAGGAGCGGGGGATCTGACGGTTTTGTTGCCGGTGAAAACCAGCGATGAAATCGGTGTGCTGGCCCAGGGGGTCAACGACCTGATCAAGCGGCTCAACAACATTGTGACCGAAATATACAGTCAAGCCGAACATGTGGCAATTACCTCGTGTTGCACCATGGTCAGTATTGAGCGCCTGGCGGCATCGGTATTTGAATCAAAGGAACTGTCAGCATCGGTGGCAGTGGCATCGGAGGAAATGGCAGCGACCCTCAACGATGTTGCCTCAACCACATCACGGGCCTCCATCCTTTCCCAGCAGGTTGACGATGCGGCCAAGGAGGGACAGGGGGTGGTGGGTGAAACGGCCGAAAGCATCGATCTGATCCAGGTGGGTGTTGAAAAAACGCTGAGCGTTATGGGACGGCTGGAACTTTCATCGGGCCAGATCGGTGAAATTATCGGCATGATTGAAGATGTGGCCGACCAGACCAACCTGCTTGCCCTTAACGCCGCCATTGAGGCGGCACGGGCCGGTGAAGCAGGTCGCGGCTTTGCCGTTGTGGCGGATGAAGTAAAAATTCTTTCCGGTAAGACATCGGCATCGACCCAGCAAATAGCAGCCATCATCAAGGCCATCCAGAAGGACATCAAGGAAGCGATGTCTTCAATAGATGAAGAGAAGGGGCGTGTTGCCCATGGGGTTGAAAACTCATCACGGGCCAGCAATCAGATCATCAGCATTCTGGGACTGGCCTCAGAGTCTGCCGACATGATAAACTCTATTGCCATAGCGACGGAAGAACAGAGTGCCACTACTCTGGATATTTCCAGCAAGATTCACCAGATTTCCGAATCTACCGGAGAGATTCAGCTTCAGATGGATAAATCCTTAACAACCTTTGAAGAGCTGGCTAATACTGCGGAACAGATCTATAATACCGTCGGGAAGTTCAAGGTCGGCAACTTCCATGACGTGGTGAAGGAACTGTCAAACGACCTGAACAGGAACGTGGTTACCGCACTGGAAAAGGCCGTGAAAGCAGGTAGCATCAGCCAGAATGCCCTCTTCAGCACGGATTACAAACTGGTACCGAATACAATGCCACAAAAGTTTACGACCGAATTTGACCGCTTGTTTGACACGGTTGTTTCGCCATTTCAGGAAGCTGTTCTTCAAAAAGAGAGCAAACTGGCGTTTGTTATCTGTGTGGACCGTAACGGCTACTGTCCCTCCCACAACAAACGTGGCGATCGCTCAAAACGGATCTTTAACGATAAAACCGGCATTCGTTCTGCAAAAAATGAAGAGGGTTTCCTGCTCCAGACCTATATGCGGGATACCGGTGAAGTGATGAATGATATGTCCCATCCCCTTATTATTAATGGCAAGCATTGGGGAGCAATTCGTATCGGATACTCCAATCAATCCTGACGGCTGCCTGTTTTCACATTTGGATAACAGTAGCCACACCATCGGCCTGAAATTTCAGACCGATTCAATTTTTTTCAGAAAAGGGAGACCTGACATGAATTCGCACATTTTTGAACTGCTGAATACGACGCAAGATGCGCTCATACAGAAGTTTCATAAGGAAATTCAGGACATTTTCACCACCATGGTCGGAATTGATGACTTGATGCATCTGCCTATTCAGGTGGACCCCCGCTCTCACTTTGCCGATTGCATCACCTCAATGGTCGGTTTTGCGGGACTTTTCAACGGCATTTTGAGCCTGCACGTCCCTGAAAATCTGGCACTGCTCTTCACCTCATCCATGCTTGGCATGGAGGTCACCGAAATAAATGATGATGTCCATGACGCACTCGGGGAGATCGCAAACATGATCGCCGGTTCGTTTAAACATCATCTTGCACAGAATGGGCAGGAAGTACGGCTCTCAACACCAACCATCATCACCGGCAAGGAATATATGTTTACTTCCGGTGCCATCGAAGATACGCTGACACTTCTCTACGATTCCAACGGTGAGTGGCTGTTGGTCAGTATTGTTGTGGAGCAGAATGATTAAGGGGTCTGGTGGGTAATTGTGAAATGCCAGGCGGATACAACCTGAACATCAGATGATGCCAGATTGATCCGCCTGTTTGGTCTTGTTTAAAGATTTTTGAGGTTCTTGCCAGCTGAGAACTTACCACTCTTTGATGCAGCAATGTCCAACTCGGCACCGGTTTGCGGATTCCGCCCTTTACGGGCTGCACGTTCAGACACCTCAAATGTACCAAAGCCGGGGAAAGTAACCTTGTCTCCAGCTTTCAAAAGGTCCGTTGTGACCTTCAAAAAAGCTTCCACCGTCTCGGCTGCAACCGTCTTGGGAACTTCCAGTGCTTCAGCCACTTTTGCAACGAATTCTGTTTTTGTCATAACTTCTCCCTTTGTTGTTTTGTTACTCATTGCGTTGAAAAACCTCTTAGCTTGGCTTCATAGCACAACAGCAAGAAAAAGTCAGGCAGTAATTTGTCGAACCCCACTTTTTTTTCAAAAAATGCACGAAAAGCTCTGCCTGGTACCTATATGACTGCTCAGTTCGCCGCAACAGCGGAGTCATTTTTTGAAATTGTGTAAACCTTGTAACCGAGATACCCGACGGCTGCAACCAGGGCAAGCGGAAGGAACCCAACGCCAAACAGAGAGCCACAGGCAGCTTTACAGCCACCGGCAATGGCATGCATTCCCATACCACCGCCAGCACCACATCCAGCTCCGTAACCGGCACCATAGCCGCCTCCATACCCCATCCCTGCTCCCGCTCCGTTTCCAAGTGCCACCGTTTTTATACCTGCTACCATATTCGGGCAAGTTGCTATCACAGTAATCTCCTTTTAATTATCGATATTTTGACCTGCCTGGTTCACTAAACCGGAGGCCACGCTGCGTCTCCAACAGTGAACCAGTTAAATGAATATTACAATAATGATTAAACAGTGAATAAACCGCTAGATAATATGGCTATTATAAGAAAGGGAGCAGCTGCGACTCATCAGTTTTAGGGACTTTGAAAATTAACATTGACATTGCCATAATAGATGTGCAAAATGCACAACTATATACATCAACAAACAAAAGGTGTTATATGATACCATCGCCAACCAATACTACCACTGGCACGATCAACACAAACTTCAACCGTTCCGGTGCGTTGCTGAATGTAACACTGGAGCGGTTGTTCCGCCCGCTGGCACGTATTTGCCTGGCTATTGGGGTAACGTTTTCGTCAATAGAAGAATCCCTGAAACGGACTTTCGTGCAAGAGGCTGCCGCCCTTGAACCTGATGCACCAGCCTACGGCACCATCAGCCGGATCAGCACCGTCACCGGTCTTCACCGTCGGGAGGTAACCCGCCTGACTAATGCCGAAAAAGCCGTACGATCGACCAAGCCTCCCCTGGCGTCAAAATTATTCACCCGCTGGGTGTCTGATCCCGCATTCCATGATCATTCCGGTGTGCCACTCACCCTGAAACGGCAGGGTTCGGCACCCAGTTTCGAGACGTTGGCCCAGTCAATAACGCGAGATGTCCATCCCCGAAGAATGCTCGATGAGCTGCTACGATTGGGGGTTGTGACACTCGATGGGAATAATGATTGCGTAAGCCTCATTACCGGCAACTATATCCCGTCCGGCGACTCATCACAAATGTATACTCTGATGGGTGATAATGTTGGCGATCATCTGAGTGCGGCCGTTGACAATGTACTGCACGACAACCACCGTCACCTGGAAATGGCTGTCTTTGCCGATGAACTATCCGTAGAGTCGGTCAACGCATTGCGCCCCCTGGTAACTGCCCACTGGAAAGCATTACGGAATGACATGGTGCGGCAGATTGAGGCACTCATCGAAGCGGATCGTCTGGCTGGCCGGACACAGGACCAGCGGGTACGTATCGGTATGTACACCTATTCGGAAAAGGCGTAACCCACCTGCGAGGTTGGCAGATCTTAAGCAAAGGAGATTGTAGTGAACAATACTACTGTAGTTTCATTCTGGTGGAAAGCAACTCTTCTTGTACTCATGCTGTCACTGTTCGGCTGTGGCGGCGGCAGTGAATCACCACCGGTGCTTTATACCATAACCGGCACTATCACTAATGGTGGTACTCCGCTTACCGGAGTCGCCGTCAAACTGACCTCCTCCGACTCTGCAGTTTCGGCCGGGACAACGGATGCTACGGGAACCTACCGGTTACAGGCCACAAACGGTTCCTACATGGTTAATCCAGCCGATAGCACCTGGGGATTTACACCATTCGCAGTTACGATAAACGGTAGAAATGCAACCGCACCAGCAATAACCACCGTTTTTCCGGTCTATACCTTAACCGGTAAAATCACCAAGGGTGGTACTCCGTTGGCAGGGATTGCCGTAAGCCTCAATGGGGCACGGGTGGATATCGTTACTACGGATGGTCTCTCCGGCGGTACGGTGGTCGACCTGACAACCGTCACCGGCTCGTCGCGGGTAAGTCCGGTTACCACGACAACAGAGGCCGATGGCAGCTATACGTTTAACGGCACTAAGGCCGGTTGTTACCTGGTTTCCCCTTCAAGTGCGGCCTACAACTTCAACCCGTTAATAACGAAGGCTTTCACCATTACAAGTACGCAGGTGTATCTGTACGATAAGGAACGGGGAGGCAATAGCCTGACACCTGACAGCAGCATAATCTACAACAGCACCTTGCAGTACACGGGGAACAGCATCAACATTCAGGATTTCACGGCAGAGGTAAAAAATCCGCTCAACATATTGTAGTACCACGCTATCACAAAGGGGTGAACTCCATGAAAAAAGTATCTTTCTCAGTATTCAGAGCACGTTGGCTGGTGATCGTAGCGGTTATTGTCATCATGGGCATCATGACAGGCTGCAGCAATTTCCAGAGTACCGATGTCGCATCGGGCGGCACCGGTGATATCGGGAACTTCACGACTGTCACATCAGGCCTTGTCCGTGACACGAGCCAGGCCAGCGACACCGATGTGGCATCAGTTGTCCAGGGTAATACAATCTTTGCCGTGAAGACCCTCAGTAAAGATCCGCTGGATAGCAACAGTTTTTTCTCCCCCTATAGCATCACCATGGCGTTTGCCCTGCTGGCACCCGGAACGGCGGGAACGACGTTGAGCGGCATAGAGGAGGCATTGTCGTTTCCTCTGCCACAAAGCCGATTCAATCCGGCATTAAACAGACTTGAAACGATTCTTGCCGGTAACGCTACCGGCACCCTTCTGCCAAGTGGAGTTGCATCGCCGAAGTTCAGTGCTGCCAACGCCGTCTGGGCACAAAAGGGTTTTTCCATCCTCTCCCCCTATCTTGACACCCTGGCACTGAATTATGGTGCGGGAGTATATACCGTTGACTTTGCACAAGCCCTGGAAAGTTCACGACAAACCATAAATAACTGGGCGGCACAATCCACCAACAATAAAATTCTTGACCTGATTCCGACCGGCGGTATTACTTCGGCGACACGACTGGTGTTGACAAATGCCGTCTGGTTCAAATCCGGCTGGTCAACGCCATTTCTCCAATCCGCTACAACAGACAGGACGTTTGACAACCGGGATACATCACCGTCAACAATTCCGTTCATGGCCAAGAAATTCACGGTGCCATACGTCCAGACCTCCGACTTTCAGGCAGTTGATATTCCCTACGTCGGCAACGCGTTGTCCCTGCTTGTCATCATGCCCAAGCCGGGCACCATCGACGCCTTTATTGCCAGCCTGACACCGGCAACATTGACTCATATTACGACAAACCTGACCACTACGTATGTGGATCTTGCCCTGCCAAAATTCAACGTAACGCAGAAGTCAAATCTTAACGTCCTGCTGAAATCACTCGGCATGAGCGATGCGTTCGATCCTGCCACTGCCGACCTTTCGGGTATTGACGGCACCCGTAATCTCAGTGTGGGAAATGTGTTTCACCAGGCGGTAATAGGTGTGGATGAGCAGGGGACTGAAGCGGCAGCGGCAACTGCCATTGAAATTACGACCACGGCAATACTCAATCCCTCTGAAGCACTGGCAGTAACAATCAAAAATCCCTTTATTTTCCTGATCCGTGACCGTACTACCGGTTTAATACTCTTCATGGGAAAGGTGGTTAGCCTGTAACACATTTTCTCCGGGACATCTGAGTCCGGCATGATATCGTGGTAAACAGAAAGGCACTTGCTTCGACTAACTAGCTGTTATTCCGGCAGCAGAAAACTATCCACAAAAAATGTGGATAACCCTGTGGACGAAGTGGATATGTTTCAAAAATGTAACGGAAACACTAGCATTTTATCGGTTTGCACAGAGATTGAACAGGATCTGTAACATACTGAAATATCGTGTCAATAGTTATTTTCATCCGATCAGTAGAGAGGTTTGAACGAACGGGAACAGGAAAATCTATTAAAATAATCACTGTTTCATTGACTCTTTTGGAGAAGAAAAAGTCATTTGTGCCGCGATTGTCGCCCAACGACCAAGGGTAGCTGCATTCACTGTCCCCAGCTTTTTCATCAGATTTGTGCGGTGCATTTCAACGGTCTTCTCACGAATACCAAGATGTGCGGTAATATTTTTTGAAGTAAAGCCTTGACCAACCAGTATCAATATTTCTCGTTCCCGTTTGGTAAGCTTTTTATTTCTGATGATTGTCTCATCATTTTGTAAAACAGCGGACAACTGATCCAGATTGAGATCCATTTTATTGCCACTGTGAGCAGTCGGGTTTAATACCTCACGGTAATTCTGGACAAAGAGGGAAAGCAATCGATCCTTCTTGTCATTAGTAACCGCTTCCGCCTCAAGCTTCTTCCACTGTTCGGTTATATCATATGCCGAACCGCTTGCACCGATGACGGTGCCATGGATATCCTCGATACATCTGGCATTGAATACCAACTTTATCTCATTACCCCGTTTTCCGATATGTGTCGTCTCATAGCCGGTTACCGGGGTACCCGCCAATAAGTGGCTATGAACTTCGTAGTCACCTTCACCCACATCGGCAGATTGAAAATCCGTAAATTTCTTTCCGAGCATTTCAGATAGTGTATACCCGTATACCTGCTCCCAGGCCGGGTTGAGGAACGTAAATCGTCCCTCTGTATTGCATTGCCATATCAGATCCTGTGATGCCTCAACAAGTGAGCGATAGAGTGCTTCTGAACGTGCAAGCTCTGAACTCAGCCGTTTCAACTGCGAGTTGGCGCGTCGAAGCTCTTCGTTCTGCATTTCCAATTCCACTTGATGCACCTGAAGCTCATGCAACAAACGCCTGTCTTCCAATTCTGCCGAGAGCATACCATGACCTGAAGCAACTATTGCTTCAGCTTTCTTTCTCAGTTCTGCGGAAGCGTTCGATTTTTTTCTTTCCATGCTAAGTCCCCTTGTAGAGTTAACAAGATTCCAACTTTTCATTTTATCACATGTCAGAAAAAAGTGATTTGTATTTTTGGTGGGGAGAATAGGCAGGGAATACCCTGCAATAAGCCTTGACATAATAGCTAATAGGCACATATATTCAAAGAAATATGTTTCTCTTCGAAAAAGGCAAACCCTGGGAACCACGACTCCTGAAATGCATACAATGCCCTTGGAGGGGATTGCGTGCCTATCCCCCTCCCACCCACCCCGCCTCCTGGTTCTGAAACAACACACGCATAGCGTCGATGTATGAGCGCATAATCTCGACTACAAGTAGATAGCACCTCCAAAGGAGTGTGACGTGGTGAATTTGAAGCGGCACCAAATTAATTTCAAAACGAAGCTATTGTTGACACTGTTTATAGCGTCATTAGTCGCACTGTCTGCACTTTCCGGTATAGCTGTTAACCGCATGCATCTGCTTTCCGAATCTGCGCTTGCCATTGAGAATAAAGCGCTCCTGAATGACTATGACCTGATGATTAAAGCTCAGGTGCAGTCAGTTGTCAGCTTGCTTGCAACGCTTGAGGCACGAACTGTCAAGGGCGAAATATCACACGTCAATGCTCGAAAACTAGGTGCCGATCTGGTACGGCAACTCCGCTTCCAGAAAGAGGGTTACTTCTGGGTTGATACCGTTGAAGGCACCAATGTCGTGCTCCTTGGCTCATCAAGCGAAGGAAAAAACAGAATCGATCTAAAGGATAACCATGGAAAATTATTCATAAGAGAGATCATCAGACAGGGACGCATGGTGGGTGGTGGCTACACCGATTACTGGTTTCCCAAAGCCGGTAACAAAACGCATCTCCCCAAGCGGGGCTATTCTCTGGAATTCAAACCGTGGGGGTGGGTTGTCGGTACCGGCAACTATATTGACGATATAAGCGCGATCATGGCTGAACACCGGAGCTTTGCCCAGAAGGAGTATACCGCAAATATCAGATTTTTTACCATTTCCTCATCGGTGCTCATTTTTATTTTTCTTGGTATCGGTTTCATGGTGTTCCGGTTGGTGCAAGCTGATAAAAAATTAATAGAAAAGTCAGAAGAAAAACTTCAAAAGAGCGAAGCACGCTTCCAACAGTTACTTAATAAATCCCCCGATGCATATTTTCTGCTTAGTGAGGGCGTTTTCATTGATTGTAATAAAGCTACTGAAGCAATGTTTGGAGGGGATCGACTACAGATTCTCGGAAGCACGCCAGACAGTATTTCACCCGAATTCCAGCCAGACGGGAGAAGATCGGCAGAGTCCGCAGCCGAAAAGATCGCAGCATCAATTAACGATGGGGTAAATCGATTTGAGTGGCTGCATCGACGTTTAGACGGTTCAGATTTCTGGGCGGAAGTAACACTTTCAGTTATGACTCTGGATGAACAGACGTTGGTTTTCTGCAGCTTACGCGAAATCAGTGAACGAAAGCAGTTGGAAGCCGAGAGGCAGCAGCTCTTTAATGAACAGAAAATTGTCCTCGAGACGGCAGGGATTGGAATCTCATTTGTTAAGAATCGTCACCATAAATGGACCAACACCAACTTTGCCAACATACTCGGATTCAAGCCGAATGAGATGGAAGATTCCAGTACCAGCACATATTTCCAGTCACCAGAGGAGTATAATCAGTTTACCAGTGAGGCGTATCCTGTGTTGACATCTGGTGAAGCATTTACCAAGAGCCTGCAAATGCCCCGAAGAGACGGCTCGACGTTTCACGCACTATTAACAGGCAAAGCTGTCAACCCGGAAAATCTGTTTGATGGTACTATCTGGATTCTTACAGATATAACCGGACAAAAATCCTTAGAAGAGAAATTGCAACAGAGTCATAATCTTCTACAGGCACTCTCTCGCCAAGTTCCCGGAATGATTTATCAGTGCCAACGTTTTCCCGATGGAAGGTCATGCTTTCCCTATGCAAGTGATGCCATTAAGGAAATCTATGGGGTATCGCCCGAACAGGTACGTGAAGATGCTTCAATCATTTTCTCCATAATTCACCCGGATGCGTATTCCGGTGAAACCGTCCGGTGACACTGACGGTTTGGCGGCCACCATTCCGGTGGGAATGCGGCCACCGTTCCGCTGATTCCGGCCAGTGTCGAGAGTGTGTC
>CAIUSO010000092.1 GCA_903901875.1 uncultured Geobacteraceae bacterium
CTGTGTCAAGAACAAAGCTCGCCGTGGAAGCGGCTGCACTCTGCACATTGCCAGCGGCATCTGTCTGCGTCGCACTCACACTTATTGTGCCATCACCAAGTGTTGTCAAATCGCCGGACGAAAGTGTTACCGCTTGCGCTGAACCGGTGCCCGTCACGCTCTTCGTCACTGTATTGCTGCCACGGCTGAACGTTACCGATATGTTCGCTCCAGTTTCTCCCGATACAGTGACAACTCCCGTACCTTGAGTGGCCTCTGCCGATGTCGCACCATCGGTTACGCCACTACCAAGCGTAACGGTCGGTGCGGAAGGCGCAACCATATCCACACTAACCGACGTAGTACTGGATGCATCACCAACATTTCCCGCAGCATCAGTTACAAAAGCCGATACGTTAAAAGTTCCATTACCTTGCGCGGTAATTGTCCCATACGGAACCGTCACAGAAGCACTGTTACCCGAAATATCGGACGCTTGAAGGGCATAGGTAACAGTATGACTACCCCAATTAATAGTAAGAACGTCTCCCGCTAATGCTCCGGTACTCGTAAGACTAACGATTACCGGAGTGCCATCTGACGCTTCACTGGCGTTGATACTGGAGTTTGTAACATTCTCAGAAACAGTCGGCGCAGCCCCAGGAGCATTCGGTTTCGTGATATCAAGGGTATAGTTTTGGCTTGCCGTAGGGCCATCATTTCCAGCAGCATCTGTTACTTTGAATTTAATAACATTGGTACCTGACAATGTGGCATTATCCCAAGTAACCAACGTACTACTTACTTTACTCGTTATGTCTGTCCAACTGGTACCTCCGTCTGTTGACCCATAGAGAAAGTCACCACCAAGAGAACCACTCAACGTTGCAGAAATAGTTTGAATAGCAGTTTTTGTGAGAAAATCCGTCCCGGAATTACCGCTATCATCACTTATACCAATAGCAGATATGGTCGTGGTTGGTGGATTAGGATCATAGACAAAATCAATACTGGCTTGTGAAACCGCAGAGTTACCGGCAAGGTCGCTTACGTCAGCTGTGACTGTGTGGTTACCAGCAGATAGGGCCTTTATAGCTGCTGATGAGACATTTACTGAGAATGCATTATTGTTTACAGTTGCAGTGTAATCAATACTGTTTAAATGGACTGTAACAGTCTGACCGTTTTCCACATTCGTTGTGGTTCCACTGATTTGTACAATTGAGTCAGCTTCTGATTTATTAACATAACCACCGGATACACTCGCTAAAGATATAGTCGGGCTACTTGTATCTATCGTTATATTCAGAGGTGAACTGGCAGTGCTTATATTGTCCGCTACATCGGTTTGAAAAGATCTGACATGGTGCACTCCTTCAGTAGACAAAGCGATATCTACACTAAAACTGCCACCACTTACTGTTGTAGTTCCAAGAGAAGTATCACCCGCATTGAAAGTTCCACTACTGTCAACATCATCAAAAATTGTAACCGTAGCTCCGTTTTCACCGTAGCCTGTAATCGTGAGTCCGCTCGTATTTTTAGTTACTCTATCATTATTGTAGAGTCCACTATCATCGGCAGAGTCCAAAGCAAGACCGGTCGGTGCGTTTGCCGTTGTGTCAATCACAATAATCTTATTATCAGTTGCAGTATTGCCAGCAACATCCTCGACCAGAATACTGAGTGTGTAGGTGCCTTCCGCTAACGTCGTACCAGTATAATCCTTTATCCAATTGCCACTACCATCAGAGGTAACGCTGCCCAGCGAAACGGCACTTCCACCATTCGGAGTGAGAGTTAACGTAACGGTAGCTCCTGCATCGGCAGTACCTTTAAATTGTAAATTTGCTAGCTTGGTAATAAAGTCGGTATGGGAAGTACCGGAATCACCCTCTGCATTAGAGCTATCTTTTAAACCGGATATCGCACC